>CAXSZW010000011.1:0-181721 GCA_964242025.1 uncultured Acidobacteriaceae bacterium | reverse complement strand
GCTGCGTGGCGGACAACGCCGTCCCGTACGCGATGGCGGCGGGGTTGGCCCAGGTAATCACCGGGGTGGCCGGCGCAGTGATCGAAATATTAGTCGACGCCGTGCCTGCCGAGAACGTGATCGTCCCAGGAGTCGTGGCTGTCAGCGTGGTCGATGCGGCAAAGGGGCCTGCTGTCGGCAGAGTCGCCAGCGCGTTACCCGTCGCCATGAAATTGGTGAGCGCTCCGCCGGCTCCGGAGTATGGTGGCGTAAACACCAGCAGGTCCGCATAGCCGTCTCCGTTTTGATCCTGCGCCGCCACCAAGGCTCCGCCATCAAGCGACGAGCTGGTTGGTGGCGTATAGGTGAATGCCGGTGTGAATTGGGCGGTGCCATTGCCCGTCAGGACGCTGACCGCCGTGCCATCGAACGTCGCGATGTCCTGGAATCCATCTCCGTTGAAATCGCCGAAGACTGCGCTCTGTAGCCCAGGAACCGAGTAGGTCGCTGCGTTATAGTCATAAGTCCCGTTGTTCACCGACCCTGCAAATACCTGGACCGTCGCACTGGGGGTATCTACGATGAGCACCGAGGGCGCCTGCCCTGCAGCCAGAGTGGCAGTTGAATACGTTGCCGTGGCGGGCGCCGTATTAACCCCGCCGCCAGCCCCGTTGAACCCGCCCGTCTTATCGTTGATCCCCAGGAAAAGACCATACGGTACGTTGCTGTACGTCGAGTTGTAAACCGAGACATCGGCGAAGCCGTCGCCGTTGTAGTCCACGACGCGGAGTTGACCCTGCGCGGATAACGGCTGAGGAGTCGAAGGTCCAGCGGTAAAGGAGAGCGCAGTCTTCTGCAGATAGGTTTCGAACTCCGCACCGAACTGGCCCACTGCTCCGGCTGTTACAATATCCAGCCGCCCGTCCTTATCCAGGTCCCCGATCCCAACCTGCGTCGCGCCCGTCTGCGTCAGCTGAACCCCAGCCGCAAAGCCGCCCTGCTTGTTGTTCAGCGCGTAGTTCAGGTACGTGGCCGCATTGCCACTGTCGTCGTAATTGGCGCAGAGGTACGCGATATCGGGATAGCCGTCCCCGTTCAGGTCGCCTGTCGCAAGGTCTAAGTATCCGCCGCAGCTATCGGCCGGCGCGACGTTGCCCACGCCGTAGTAGCTGCCACGCGGAACGGTGCCGGTGACCAGACCGATGCTCGTCAAGCTTGGGTCCAGAACCAGAAGATCCTGCAGCCCGTCTTGATTGAAGTCCAGCAGGTACGGCGTGATGGTGCCCTGAACTCCGGCCGGCGCATCTGCTGGCCGAACCCTCGAACGTATCTCCGAAAGCATCTTCGTGAGCTTTGCTGCATTGGCCGCCTTCACTGGATCGACCGTCTTGGTCGTCGTCGCGGCAGTCCTGCTCTCCGGTTGAAGCGGGTTGGTCACATAGCCGCCGTAAAAGGTGACCTGCGCCGTGTTCGTGGGGACAAACGTAAACGTCGTAGGATCAAGCACCAGCGGCGCTGTCCCCAACATCGTTGATCCATTCGTAAACGTCACCGTACCCGTCGGCACCCCTGCCGCCGATGGAGTCCCGAACGAAGCCGTCAACCCTACCGTCTGCGCGGATGATGCCGGATTTGGCGTAGCCGTCAACGTCCCGGTCAATGCCGCCAGCGCGGTCACCGGGATAGTGTACGGAGAGCTGCAGTACGTTCCGCCATTGCACGCCGTAATCGAAACCGACGTTGCACCCGCGGGCGGCGGAGGCAGCGCCGAGCTGAGGATGTTGCCGTTCAGAACGGTGCTGGTGGCCTGCACCCCGTTAGACCCTCCTGGCGAATACGTGAACGTCAGCGAGGTCATCGGGCTCGTGCTGAAGCCATACCCGGAGGCCGTTACAAACGGCGGATTCGCCGAGGCCGTCAGGTTCGGGTTGTTCCGCGAGATCGCACTTGCGTGCACTGAGTACAGCGTCGGATCCCCAACGTACGTGCTCTGGTCCACGTTGGAAAGTGTCGACGTCCCGTTGCACGTCGCGTTCGCCGCCGCGATAGAAATGCTGATCGGCAAATAATTACCACCCGCGAACGCAGATTGCGGAATCGACTGGATATATGCCGCCGGAACCACGAGGGTCGCATCGGTCGCGGTCCCGTCTGTCGGATACAGCGGAGTCGTCGGCCCATAGCCCGAGTAGAAGCACACCCCATACGTCGAAGGGGAGAACGTCGGGAACATCCCTGAGAGCGGAATCGTCGCCCCGGCAGATCCAGCGCCCAGCGTCTGGTAAGGCGTGTTGATGCTATAGGGCGTTGTGACCTGTTCAATCACGGATGCCTGCCCGCCACTGAGCGTCGCCGTCCCTGGCGTGGACGTGCCTAACTGAATCTGCCCTGCGGAAAACGGCCCCACCACTGCGCTTGCCGTTGTGTTGCCCGTCGTAATGAAGCTCAGCAGCGTAGGCCCGGACGTGTAATACAGCACGTCCCCATAGCCGTCGCCGTTCTGGTCCGTAACCGCCAGCACCGCACCACCCGAAAGTGTGCGGGAATACTGCGCAAGCTGATTCGCATTAGACGTGAAGCTGGAGGTCAACCCAGTCCCACCATTCCCCAGCCATGCCTGCAGCGTAGAGCCCCCGGCGTAGACCACTGCATCCAGGTTGCCGTCCGCGTTCACATCGCCGAACTCCGCGCTCGTGAGCCCCGCAATCGTGGTGTACGTCACCGTGTTCGGAAAAGGATTGTTTCCCGCGGGCGCGCTTTCGTTATAGATCGCAAAACCGATCTGATGACCCGTCGCATCCACAATCTCAATGGAAGGATGCAGTCCGGTCTTGATGGGCGCAACGTAGAACGTCGCGCCGGTCGGCACGGTGAGCTGGTCAAACGAACTCACAACAAGACCGCTGGCGCTGCCATTGAACACCAGGATGTAATTGCCCCCGCCCGCCGGCGTGTAGTTGATGGCGAGATCGCAATACCCATCCTTGTTGAAGTCCACAGCATGAAGCTGCGTGGCCTTGGCGTAGCCGGTCGCGACTACCTGCGGCGTAGGTTGGAACGTCCCCGCTGCTGTCCCGGCGTAAACCGCAAACTGATACGAAGTCGCCGTCAGCGATCCCACCGGAGTCGCGACGATCAGGTCCAGGTTGCCGTCCTTGTTAAAGTCTCCCAGCGCAATCTGCGTGCTGTAGACCGTAGCCACTGAGGTAGGCGTCCCAAATCCCAGTCCATTCTGGTTCAGCACGGAATAGAGCTGGTAGCTCCCCAGTGCACCCGTCGCCGGGTTGATCACCTTGCACTCGAACACGAGGTCCGGATAGCCGTCCCCGTTGAGGTCACCCACCGCGGCTGCCGCAATCCCGTTCGTGCAGGTCGTCGGCGTAATCCCCGATACCTGGACGTACTGCCCCCGCGGAACCGTTCCCAGCAGCAGCCGGATGCCGCTATTCGTCGTATCCAGAATCAGGACGTCCGGAATCCCGTCCTTATTGAAGTCTTCGATAAATGGGGTATACGCCCCTCCGCCGAACGTCCCCTGGGGAGCGTCGTTCGGGCGCACCACCGCCTGCGCACGCGCCGCATCTGAGCCCACCCCCCCGACCGGTTGCGCCAGGGACTGGACGGTCGTCGGGGTTGAAACGAACGAGAAACCCGCCGTCGTCGGATCCAAGGTCAACGGACCGTTCGCAATCACGCTGGCGGTGGAGGAGTTGATAAAGTACGCCGTGCCCGCATCCACACCGGCCTGCTGGAACTGGCCGGAGGTCAGCGCAGGCGGCGTGTACGTTGCATTCAAGGTGACCGTCTGACTGCTCTGTGCGGGGTTCGGAGTCGCCGTCAGCGTCGCTGTTGCCGTCGGCAACGCTGAAACCGTCAACGTCTTCGCCGCGCTGCAATACGTGTTGACGGACCCCGTCGTGCAGGCCGTGATACTCACTGAAGTCGGCGTCGAAGGATAGCCGGGCACCGCCGGGACTGTCGTCCTCATCTGCGTCGCGTTGATGATCGAGGTCGTCGCCGTGCTAGAAGACCCGCTATTAAACGCAAACTGAAGCGTCGTCGTTGGGCTTGCGCTGAAGCCGCTCCCGTACACGTTCAGCGCGGTCGGATTCGCGTTGAAGCTAGTCCCCGTGTTCGGCTGAACCAGCGCTGAGACCGCCACTTGCGTCAGCGTCGGGTTCTGGATCGTGACCGTGGCCGTGTTGGACTGCGTCGCGGTTCCCGTGCAGGCCGAGCCGTTATTCACGTAGACCTTCGCCGCAACGGAGCCGTTGGCCAGGAGCGTCGCCGGGGGGATCGCCTGGATGTAAGCCGCCGGCACAGAGACCGTCGCGCTGCCGGATCCACCTGTCGGAACCAGCGGAGCCGTGTTCCCGTAGCCGGTATAAAAGCACAACGTGATCTTGCCCACGGAAAACACCGGCGGCAGCGTGCCCGTGAGCGTAATCGTCGTCGCTGGTGAACCCGCCGCAATCGTCGCCGGCGAAACTGATGAAATCGTGTAGGTCTGGGTTTGCGCCTGCGCGCCGGTGGCTGAACCAATCAGTGCAGCAAGTGTTACAAAAAGTCGTTTCAGACGCATTACTGGCTCACCGTTGAAGCAATTTCAGTCTTGCCCTGTGCCGCAGGCAGCGCGGGAATAAACAGCATGGACGGACTCGCCGCCGTCACATCGGCCAACCACACGGAGGTCGCCCCCAGGTCGTTGAAGCGGAACACCCCGTTCCCCGCGAGTTGTGCCACTACCGTCGGCTGGGTCGGGCATGTAACCTTCTGCGCCGCGCTCGCACCGGTCGTGTCCACGCGCACCACGCTGGACTCCCCGGAGTTCGCCACCACCGCAAACCGCCCATTCAACGACGCCCCCACCGCCACCGGCGTCTTCAGCAGCCCCGCCGTACCCAGCAACACGGGTGCGGGATTCGTTGAAGCCGCCTTGATCAGCGTCAAGCTGTTCGCGCTTGAATCCGCCACCAACAGATCCTCACCCGTCCCCGCAAAGCCGATCCCGCCATCCCCGTTCACCGCCGCAATCTGCCGCGCACCCGTCCCGCTCACCACCGCCACGCTCGCCCCGCGAGAGCCCTGCAGCACGGCCACAGCCGTACCCGCATCGCTCGCCGCAACCTCCAGGATCGGGGCTACTACCGTGATCTGTTTCACCACCGGCGTCGTCCGCACACCCGTCACCAGCGTCACCGCCGTGGAGCCCGGAACATACACCGCCGCCGCCGCTCCCGTCGGAGAAAACCGAACCACGCTGCCCGCACCCACGGTCGCGCCCACCTGCGTCGGTGTCCCGTTCGGCAGAGCCATCTTATAAACCTTCCCATCGGTCCCAACCAGCAGCGCCAGGTTCGCCACGGAAGACGAAGCCCCCGCCACATACGCCCCCGCCGTCACCACACTTTCGCCAAACTGCGACGATCCCGGCACCCCCAGGATCGGCCGCAGCGTCTGGTCCTGCGCGTACCACGCATAACCCAGCTGCGGTCCGTTGGAAATTGCCGTCGCCGGTGTGGACGTGCCTCCACCGCTTCCCAGCAGCACAAATCCCGCGCTGCACCCGCACAAACCAGACAGCGCAGCAATCCCCAGAACGGGGCAGATCGTACGAAGCGATACACGAAGGGCGGCAGACTGGAAATAATGCAACATTTAAGGACTCACAATGGACGCAATGCGCGTCTAACCAAGATTTAAAGGCGTCAGCAGGAAACATACTGGCCCGCATCTGCATCGTCAACAATTTTGTGGTCCATCCTCAGCTAATATCTTTCGCGCCCCCGCGCCATACCCCAAAAGCCTCAGCCCTTGACAACCACTCTCCTTTCAAATACTTAGCTGTCCCATTCTCGTGCACCCAACCCTTACCCCGGCGCCG
The DNA here is from genome assembly GCA_964242025.1 of uncultured Acidobacteriaceae bacterium. Taxonomy (GTDB): domain Bacteria; phylum Acidobacteriota; class Terriglobia; order Terriglobales; family Acidobacteriaceae; genus Edaphobacter. The sequence goes on along the minus strand of CAXSZW010000011.1, from coordinate 175,858 downwards.
CCCCCGCCTTCGGCCGCAAAAATGCCGTCACCATCGACCGCCGTTTCAGCGTCAACGTCAGTGTCTGCCCGCTCAAACTGCCCGCCGGCATCTCCGTCAAGGAATGCCCCGCATCCGTCACATACGTGGTCATCTGCGCTCCCTCCGTCCCCGAATCCACCTCCATTCCCAGGCCCACATTCCGCATCGCGCGGTTCAACGCCACCAGCACCTCGCTCCCGTCCGGATTTCTGAACGCGGCCACGTCCACCTCCGGATCCCCGCAGCTCACCTCCACCCGCTGCGCCCCAGCCTGCACAAACCGGCTCACCGCCGCCACGGAATAAAACCGCTTCGCCACCACATACTCCGCACCTTCCAAATGAATCAGCGCCGCCGGCCCTGTACTCGCTCCCCACCAATACACATAGGCGCTCACCCCTCCCCACCCCATCGCCTGCACCACATCGTGCGCCAGGTACATGCCATCCGGCCCCCCTGTACACGGCCCGCAGTCCCACTGTGCGTTGAAGCTGCTCAAACTGCTGCTCCACTCCGTCATCCAAACCGGCTTCTCCGTCTTCAAAGGCTCCGTCGCATGGACCCCATACTCATGCGCCGTCACCACATCCACAAACGCGTCCGCCCCGCTCGTCGCCATGGCCTCCATATACGCCGCCCCCGCACCCCACGTGGACGCATCGCAACACGTCACCTTCAGCCCCAGCCCGGACGCCCGCACCATCGGCCCGAAAACCCGCATCAATTCCACTGCCTGCGCCGGTGTCATCAGCATGGAGGCGTACCCCACGCTGATATCCGGCTCATTGGAAAATCCCAGCCACCCAATCCTCACCCCCAACCGCCGGTAGGCCCTTACCCACTCCACCAGATACTCGCTGAACGCCTTCTTCCAATCGCCCGAGTCACACCCCGCCCCCGCCACCCCGCACAACATCCCCCCAATCGTCTTCTGCACCGTCTTCATAAACGGCGGCGCCGTCCACGCATCCGCCATAAAGTTTTTCACCCCATAAGCCTGCGCCTGCTTGGCCATCCACACCTGCCCCCCATCGTTTCCATCAAACGCATACACCGCCTTCGCCCCCGGTCCACCCGCCCGCTTCTGCTCCAGCAGCGAGTCCGTATTGATCCCCAGCCGCAGGATGTTGAACCCAGCCCCCGTCTCCCGTCCCATCAGCAGGTCCAGCACCTCCTTTCGTTTCCCCTCCGGCAGCGCCTTGATCGCATCCCCCTGCCCGAACGCCTCGGAGAACCCGAAACCCTCCACCCGCCCCAGCCCCTTCGCAAAGTCCACATGATCCTTAACTGGCGCGGCATCCGGGACCTGCCCCCACAAGCCGACCGCCATCACCACCCAAAGCCCAGCCACCACCATCTTCATCCCCGTCATCTCCCAGAGCCAACAGTCTCCCACGCCTTTGCCTCTCTCCGCGACCTTGCCCTTCGCTCAAGGCCGGCGTTGTCTGTCTTCTCCACCCGCCTCATACTCAAAGCATGTTCCTCCGCCGTCTCGCGCCGCTCCTGTTCCTGCTCACCCCGCTCGCCCACACCCAAACCATCCTTGAGCACGGCGTCTATACCATCCACCACCTGCTCCGCGCCGTCGGCTCAGAGGAATACACCCTCACCTCCGCCCCCGCCGGTTACACCCTTACCTCCCACTCCTCCCCGTCAGATGAAACCCTCACCCTCACCTTGACCCCCCGCACCATCTTCCCCGCCTCCATGCCTCCTTCCGCCCAGATGATGATGATTCGCTCCTGGAAGCAGCAGCGCCAGCCCGCTCGTCTCATGCTCGCGCCATCTCCCGGCCCTGCCCTCTCCGTTGAAATCAAGCTCGTCGGCCATGATGCCTACCTCTCCCACGGCCACATGGTCCGGCTCGCCCGTTACACCGTCTCCGGCCTTGCGTCCGGCCCGGAGATCCTCTGGATGAACGACTCCAACCGCCTCGCCGCCATCATGATCTTCGCCGGGGACTATCCCCAGCAGATCGTGCTCGATGAGTACGAGCGCCTCATGGGTGAGATCTTCCACTCCGGCATCCGCCAGCAGATGCTCAACCTCGCAGACCTCACCCGCCAACTTCCGCCCATCGCACAGGGCACGTACGCCATCACCGGCTCCCGCCTCGTTGATGGAACCGGAGCCCCAGCCATCCCGCACTCCACCGTCCTCATCCGTAACGGCTTCATCGCCGCCGCCGGCCCCCAATCCTCCATCGCCATCCCGCCCGGCATGAAGGTCCTTCACGCGGAGGGCAAAATTCTCCTCCCCGGCCTTTGGGACACCAACGCCCATTACTCCGGCATTGAGCAGGGCCCCGCCCTCCTTGCCCGCGGCATCACCTCGGTCCAGGATTGCGGCGGCGAACTGGAACTCCTCAGTGCCCTCCATCGCGCCATTGAGCAGGAGCATCTCCTCGGTCCCCGCCTTCTGCTGCCCCCGGATACGGCAGTCGAACCCCCACCCTGCACCCCCACGCCAGACCTTGACCTCGATATGCAGTACGGAATGAGCCCGGCCAACGCCCTTGAGTCCGTCACCCTCCTCGCCGCCCGCGCCGCCCATCATGACGCGGACTCCGGCTCCATCACCCCCGGTAAACGCGCCGACCTCCTCCTCACCGAAGGAGCCCCCGATCTCACCCTCTCGGACCTCCACCGCCCCGCCATGGTCGCCACCGCCGGCCGCCTCTATGACACTCGCAAGTTGGCCGCCGCCGCACACACCCCTGAAATAAAGTGACTCCACCCCCTAAGTCAACTCGTTTGTTTTGAGGACTTTGCACGAAGCGACCCGCATGAGCAGAGACTTTGCGCATTTTCAGATCGCAAGTCCAAACCTAACTTCAATCTTATGAAGACTTTGCAAACATTGCGGGAGGGGTGCCCCCATCACCGCCGCATCAACTCCACAAACATCTTCGTGAATCTCGCCAGATCGAGATCCGTCTGCACATGCACCAACTGCAGATCCAGCGGCGGCTTGGACCCCTCCGTCCAAGCCAGCGTATCCCCATACGTAGCCCCCTTGGACAGGTCGACATCCAGGTACAGCCTCCGCTCCGCCGTGATGATTCCCGGGTCCAGCCACGCCGCCGCCGCCAGTTCATCCCACAGGTAGTAACGCTCCTGGGAATAGTTTGCGATGTACTGCGCCGCAGCGGACTTCGAGGTACTGATCTCGTCCAGCATCGCCTGCGTAAACATCGCCTTGATGGAGATGTCGACGGTCGTCAGATCGATCCTCGGCCAGTGAGCCCGCAGGACGATATGCGCCGCCTCCGGATCGAACCAGAAGTTGAACTCGTGCCGTGGATTGGTCGTGAACTCCGGATCGGCCGTCACCGGGTTCAGGCTCCCACCCATGATCACAATCCCCTGCGCCAGCTCCGCAAAGTGCGGCTCGATCGCCAGCGCCAGCGCCACGTTCGTCAGCGGTCCAGCCGCATAGACTGTCACTTGGTGCGGATGCTCATGCACCTGCCGTACCAGGAAGTGCGCCGCATCCTCGGCCCGTGGCTTGGTGGTCGGCTCGCCCTCCACCAGCTTCGGCACCACCTCCGCCTCATGCCACCGGGCTGACCCAGTCCCATTGGCCGCATCCCCCCACGCTCCCAGCCAGGGAGTCGTCCCATACAGCCGCTGCCACGCCAGCGTCTCCATCCTCTCCCGCACAAGCGGATAGATGGCCCCCGGCACCACCGGCACGTCCGTCCGGTGGATCAACTCCAGCATCCGCAGTGTGTGCTGCACCTCCTCCGGCTCCCACGCATTCCCACTCACCTCCGTGATCCCCAGCACCCGCGCCGCCGGAGACTGCAGCAGCACCATCATGGCCATCTGGTTGGACCCCCCCGGCCCCGACCCATCCTGATCGATCACCACCATCCGCGCCGGGGGCGCCACCCCCCACATCGCCCCGCAAACCACCCACGAAAAAAGCAGAATGTTCCACGCACGTCGCATATCTCGCGATCTTAACAGCAGGACGCCATACGTTACCCTCAAGAGATGAGCCACGCCGATCCCATTGATCTCAAGTCCCTTTCTTTGGATGAGATCTTCAGCAAGCGGAGAAGCTTGAAGCGCAGGCTCGCGGCGCGGGATCATTTACACCCCGTTCGCATCGCAGTCCTCGGCGGCAGCACGACGAACGAACTCGTCGACCTGCTGGAGCTATGGCTCCTGGACAGCGGCTTCGCACCCGTCTTCTATCAATCCGAATACGGTCGCTTTGAAGTCGAGGCACTTCACGACTCGCACAAGCTGGTGGAGTTTCGTCCAGAAGTCGTTTACATCCACACCTCGTACCTGAATCTGCAAGGGTTAGCCCCTCTTCACGCCGCCGACGTGGAGCTGGAGGGGTGCGTGACTCGTGAACTGAATCGATATCAGCAGATATGGTCAGCCCTGGTGGAGAAGCTCGGCTGCGAGGTGATCCAAAACAACTTCGAGCTTCCTCCTCACCAGATTCTTGGAAATCTGGACGCAACACAAGCAGGTGGCCGAACCCGCTTTGTCATGCAGCTCAACCTTGAAGTCGCTCGCGCCGCAGCGATCACTCCGGCGCTCTCCATCCAGGACGTCTGCAGCCTCTCGGCACGGGTTGGCCTGGACCGTTGGTTCGACTGGGAACGGTACTACAGCTATAAAATCCTGACGACAGTTCAAGGCAGCGTCGCGCTAGCAAGCTCACTCAGCGCAATGATTCGAGCGATGTACGGCAAGACACGCAAGGTGCTGGTGTTGGATCTGGATAACACCCTCTGGGGCGGAGTGATCGGCGACGATGGCCTGGACGGAATTGCGATTGGGCGAGAGACCCCGGTTGCAGAAGCCTATACGGCGTTCCAGGAGTATTGCCTGAGTCTGCGAGATCGTGGAGTGCTGCTCGCAGTTTGCTCCAAGAACGATGAGACCATAGCGAAGAGCGGCTTCGACCATCCTGACTCGGTGCTGCGGCTTGAACACTTTGCCAGCTTCCAGGCGAACTGGGACCCAAAGCCCGAGAACATCATTCGCATTGCACAGGAGTTGAATCTGGGCACGGATAGCTTTGTGTTCGTGGATGACAATCCCGCGGAGCGGGCTATTGTTGCAGCGCAGGTGGAAGGGATCGCGGTGCCGAACGTCGGTGGTGATGTGGCTCAGTACGCGCGCATCATCGAGGCCAGGCGATACTTCGAGCCGATGGCGCTCTCGCAGGAAGATTTAGCGCGTGGAACGCTTTACCGCAACAGGGCGCAGCGTACGATCTTCGAGAAGAAGTTTGCGGACTATGGTGAGTACCTTGATTCACTTCAGATGACTGCGGAAATAGAGCCATTTAACCGGCTCTATCTGGAGCGAATGACGCAGCTGACCAACAAGACCAACCAGTTCAATCTGACGACGCGACGGTACACGCTGGCTGAGATGGATGCGCTGATTGAAGATCGCAATGCGATTGGGTTGTATGGACGGTTGAGCGACCGGTTCGGCGAGCATGGGCTGGTATCGATTGTGCTGGGGCGTAGGGACCGAGATGCGCTAGAGATCGAGCTGTGGCTGATGAGCTGCCGGGTGCTGAAGCGGAAGATGGAGGTTGCGATGCTGGATGCCTTGGTGGAGCGGGCGCGGATGGCGGGAGTAAGGTGGCTGCGTGGGCGATACATTCCAACGAAAAAGAACGGTATCGTGGCGGAGCATTATCCGAGGCTGGGGTTTGCGATGGAGGAGGGGGGGGTGTACTCGCTTGAGGTGGCTGGCTACGTGCCGCAGACTCGGCACATACAGATGACGAAGATGGCGCGCCCGGAGTGAGACTGCGGCTCCATCACGTTGGATATGCAGTGACGTCCATTGAGCCGATGACGGAAATGTATGTGCGGCGGTATGGGTACCAGGAAGCAACGGAGGTGATTGCCGATCACTTGCAAACAGCGCTGGTGCAGTTCCTGCGGTTGCCTCTGGATGAGACCTACCTTGAATTTGTGACACCGGACGGGCCTGCGAGCAAGCTGACGAACGCCTCCAAGCGCGGCGGGGGACTGAACCATCTTTGCTATGCGTGCGGATCACTCGAGGAGGCAATTGCGGAGCTTGAGGAGTCTGGCATGAAGCTCATCTCAGAGCCTAGACCAGGGCGAGCATTTGGAGGACGACGCATCTGCTGGCTGATGGGCGGGGACTCGTTGCCTGTAGAACTTGTTGAGCGGCGAGACGATGATGATCTTTGTGTGCCTGGCGTTTAGGCGGACTTACAAGATTTTAAGTTGAGTAGGGTGGCGGCGTGCCCACCAGGCAAGGACGGCCCTTCTGGCGGGACGCTCCAAGTACAGATGAAGCAGAACTGACGCAGCGATGGTGAGAGCCAGGTTGACGAGAGGGAAGAGGGTGCCCTGGTCCCAATGCATCCAGTGGCCGACCTGCAGGGTGAGGGCGTGGAGAAGGTAAAGGGCGTAGCTTGCTTCGCCGAGTAAGACAAGGAATGAGCCTGAAAGAAGGCTTGTTATCCAGTTACGCTGGCTGAGACCCAGAAGCAGCAGGGCGTAGATGGGGATGAGGAGACCGTTGTGAAGGGCGATATAGGGAAGACGATCGGCGAAAAAGAGGGCCGATGCGAGGAGTATCACGCCTAAAACCGCCATCCACGCTGAAGATTTTTCAGATGGCTTGAAACGTAGGAAGAGCCACCCCGCGGACACTCCGGCGAGAAACTCTGGAAGGGCGAAGAGGGGAAGTCGGGTGGTGGTGAAAACGCGCAGGCTGCCGGGGACGGATTTCTCCGGTTCGACCCATGCGGCGGCCGGATACAGCTTCAGCTCCAGCATGGGTAGAAACATCGCCAGGGCGTAAAAGAGGGCGATAAAGCCTACTGCTGCTGCGCGGGTCTTCGGTCGCAGGCGCATTAGAAGAAACGGGAAGAGGAGGTAGAAGAAGGCTTCGACCGAAAGCGTCCATGCGCCGGAGTGAAAGAAGTTGACCATGCGCATCGACCAAGCCTGTAAGAGCAAAAGATCAGCGAGATAGGCGACGGAGTGGATGGGATTGCGGAACTGGCTGCCGGAGATCAAGGCGGCGAGCAGCATGATGAAGAGGTAGACGGGGTAGATGCGGGCAAACCGGGCGACCCAGAACTTATTGGGGTTGTCGCGACCTGCCTCGTATGCATCGGCATGGGCGTACGTCAGGATGAAGCCAGAGAGGAAGAAGAAGAAGGAGACGCCGGTGTATCCAACGCTTATGGTTGCTGCGAAGGGCCCCCAAAGCGAGAAGGGACGGACGAAGTGATAAAGCGCGACGTGAAGCGCGGCGAAGAATCGGACTGAGGTCAGGGCCTTAAGCGGCGGGAGGCGGGGTAATCCTGGGGTAATGGCTGGTGTGCGCGGGTCGGCAGGGGGTGGGTAGAGGAGCGTGTCTGCGTGGGGAGACGCCTTAGGTTCCATCGGAGTGGCAAGCGTATCAGCGAGGTTGAGGAGGGTCAACGGTGGAGGATGCCGATTGGTTGCGCTGGGTTCGGACCCAGGCCGAGTTCTTGCGGGCGGCGAGGCGAGTGCTGGGAATCATGGCGAGCTTCCAGAGGATGTACCCGGGGACTGTGAGGAGGGCGCGGAGGGTTTCTCCAGAGGCTGGGCCGAGGCTGGCGGCGGCGAAGACGTACAGGGCGAAACTGAAGAGACCAAGGGTGGAGTAAAGGCGGAGCCAAGGGAGGGGAGGGATCAGGGCTACGAGCAGCACGACGGCGTTCGTGGCGAGGGGGAGGGCGCGTAGGTCGAGGAGAGGTTCCAGGAAGCGGAGGTGGCCGCGCAGGAGTTCCGCAAACAGGGGGCCGGTCCACTGGCGGCGCATGAGGAGGCGGCCGCCCTCCCAGCGGGCGCGCTGGGTGGCGGCGGCGGGGGTGTTGTCCGGCATCTCGCCGAGGACGGTGGCGGCGTCCAGGAAGTCTACTCGGATGCCGGCGCGGATGAGATGCAGGTGGTACTCCAGGTCTTCCACAACGGAGTTGGCGAGGTATGGCACGCGGCGGAGGGTTGCCGCGGTAAGGGCGAAGCCGTTGCCGAAGATGCCGCAGGAGAGGCCGAGGCGCGCACGTCCGCGAGGGCGCAGGACGTTGATGCCAAGGAAGGCGAGGGCGAGGAGGCGGATGCGGGGGGTGTTTGCGTTGGCGACGGTGTAACGGCACTGCAGGGCTTGGGAGCCTGCGGCGAGGGCTGCGGTGACGGAGGGGATGAGGTTGGGGGAGACGGTGGAGTCGGCGTCTATGACGAGGACGGCTTGGGCGCCGGCGGCCAGGGCTTGGGTGAAGCCGTGGTGGAGGGCGTTGCCCTTGCCACCGACTGAGTCTGTGAGGGGAAGGACCTGTGCTCCGGCGGCCTGGGCGCGCTCGGCGGTCAGGTCCGTGCAGTTGTGGGCTACGACGTAGATCTCGGCTGCAGGGGAGGAGGCGAGGAGACTGGAGACGCAGGCGGCGATGAGCTGCTGCTCATTGTGGGCGGGGATGATGACCGCTAGGCGGAGAGACGTTTGGCTGCTGGGGAGTTGCCGCGGCGGGAGGAGCGCGGCGAGGGAGAGGACGAGGAGTTCGAGGACGAGGGGGAGAGTGATGAGCAAGGCGGCAAGGCCGAGGAGGGTGAGGAGCGCGTGAAAGATGGGCACGGCGGTAACTTCCTCCTCTGGCTGGGGTCTGAAGGGCTGGGCCTGATTGATCTTAGCGGGTCTGCTAGGGTTTTCTGGGGAAGTTGATCTGCAACGGAAGGACTACGGATGGCTTGGGTTTCGAAGCGGGATATGGAGGGGGAGGGGGTGCGGTTGTTCTGCCTGCCTCATGCGGGGTCGGGGGCGGCGGCGTTCTACCGGTGGAAGCGGATGCTGCCGGCGGGGGTGCAGGTGTGTCCGGTGCTACTGCCGGGTCGGGAGATACGGCTGGCGGAGCGGCCAATGCTGCGGGTATCGGAGATAGTGGATGGGCTGATGGAGGACCTGAGGGGGGAGTTGGGGCAGCCGTATGCGGTGTTTGGGCACAGCATGGGGGCGCTGCTGGCATATGAGTGGGTGCGGAGAATTGCGACGGAGGGGCTGCCCTGCCCGGTGCGGCTGATCGTCTCCGGGCGGGATGCTCCGCATGCGCTGGCGGGACAGAGGCTGCTGCACCGGCTGGAGGATGAGGCGTTTGTGCGGGCGTTGGGGGAGAAGTATGGCGGCGTTCCGGAGGGGTTTCTGGAGGATGCGGAGCTGCGGGAGGTGTTCCTGCCGATCCTGCGGGCGGACCTGGAGGTGGTGGAGATGTATGAGTATGCGGCTGGGGACCGGCTGGGCTGCCCGGTGATGGGGCTTGCGGGAACTCGGGACCAGAGTGTTTCGGAGGCGGGTCTGACGGCTTGGGGGGAGCTGACTTCCGGTGAATTTACAGAGCAGAGATTTGCCGGGGACCATTTTTATCATGCGGGGGGTGGGGCGGGGCAGGAGGGATTGATGCGGGTTCTGGGGGAGGCGCTGGGGTAGGGCACCCTCTCCTGATGTGTGCAAAGTCTTCGAAACATTGGGGTTAGGGGTGGACCTCCGATGGGTGAGAGGCGCAAAGTCCCTGGATATGCGGGTGTGAGCGGAGGGGGTGTCGCAAAGTCTTCATAACATTGGGGTTGACGTAGGGGGTGGAGGGACTTTTTTTCTTGGGGCTGGGCGTCTGTAAAGGCGGTCGGGCTTCGCCCGATACCCCACCCTATTCGCGATGAAACCGCGAAAAGGATGGGGCACCCGGAACAGGCAACAGCAACAGCAACGGCAACGGCAACGGCAACCGCAACCGCAACCGCAACCGCAGAAGCCAATACAGGGGTCCTTCGCTTCGCTCAGGATGACGTGCGTTTTGGGTTAGGCCCCTACGGGTGGATTAGTGGGATTGCCAGGTGAGGATGGTGAGGGAGTGGGGGGGGAGGGTGTGGGGGATGCCCTGAGAGGTGTGGGGGGTGACTAGCTGACGGGTTTCGTTGGAGTCTGTGATGTTGGCGGCGGTGAGGAGGGTTTGGTGGACTTCTCCTTGCGGGGCGTTGGGGCCGGCGAAGGCGATGGGTAAGGCTGCGGTGCGGCTTAGGTTGAAGAGGATCAACGAGCGGCGGGGGCCGTCGGCGAAGGCGAAGGTTTGGAGGAGGTGGGCGTCGGAGAGCTTGATCTTGTCATTGCGGCTTTCGGGCTGGTTCCAGGTGGGATTGGAGCCGGAGAGGTGGGTGGCGATGTTGTTCGACAGGATGGCCTGGTTGGCCATCTGGAGGGCGAGGAACTGGGGGCGTCGGCGGTTGGTCTGGCCGCCCATGTCTACGACGGCTCCCCAGAGGGGCATTTTTTTGCCGCCGCCGAAGTCGTTGACGAACTCGGGCAGGGCGAAGAAGGCCTGGGTGGTGATGCCGAGGTCGCGGAGCATGAGGAGCATGTGGTCTGCGACGGCGAGGCCCGCGCCGAGGGATGGGACGGAGAGGTCCAGGGCCTGCTGGGAGGCGGAGCCGGTCATGCTGCCCAGGTTGACCTCGTATACGGAGAGGCGGGTGGGGTGGGGGGCGTGCTGGGCGGCGGCGAGTTGCTGGGCCATCTCGCCGGAGGGACGGGAGTCCATCTGCTCGGGCTGGGCGAGCATGGGGCCGAAGACGGCTTCGACGCTGGAGTCGTCGTTGAAGTCGAAGAAGAGGTATGGGGCGACGGCGACGGAGTCCGGGGCAGATTGCGGAGATTGAGAGGCGGCGAGTTCCTGCTGGGTCCACCAGGTGTTGACGGCCCAGGAGCCGAGGACGAGGTCAAAGCGGGGCTGCTGGAAGTATGGCGAGGAGCGGGCGGCGGTAAAGATGTCGGCGGCGCGCTGGCCATAGGCTGAGGGGTCGGCCATGCCGGAGCCGGCAAAGGAACGGGCGTTCCACTCCTCGTTGCCGAGTTCGAGATGGATGGTGGGGAAGACCTGGGTCCAGGGGGTGGGCTGGCCTAATGCGGCGCGCTTGCTGCCGTAGGGGGTGCTGGCGGGCGCGGAGAGGTATTCGATGAGCTTGCGGGCTTCGTCGGGTGAGGTGCCGGGGGGCATGGAGTACCAGGGTTCGGCTCCGATGGCCTGGCAGAGGGTGAGGAACTCATGCAGGCCGATGGGGATGTCCTCCTGCAGGGCGGACTGGGTGCTGGAGCCCGCGCGGAGACGGGCGAAGGGCGGGGCGAGCATGTTGTCCAGCGAGCTGCCGAAGTTGGTGCCGTTGTCCATGTAACGGAGGAGGCCGGGGTGGAGGTCGCGGAGGGTCTGGACGACTTCATCGCGGAAGGCGGTGGGGTTGGAAGGCGAGTGGGTGGCGGGGGTGAGGGTGACGTCGTCGAGGAGGGCGGAGGATTCGCGGAGGGAGAAGGTGAGGCCTACGGTGCCGACGGCGGAGCCGGTCTCGTTGGTGGGGAAGTCGAAGGTGTAGTTGTGCCAGCCGGGGTCGAGGGTGAGGGTTCGGTTGAAGAAGCTGGAGAGGCCGTGGGTGGTGTCGAGGCGTTCTACGCGGATGGTGAGCTGGCGGCTTGGGGAGAGGGGCTTGGCGCGGAAGGTGAGGCGGTAGGGCCCGTGAAGCTGGACAAAGGAGTGGCCGGTGAGGGAGTCGAAGTAGGAGCTGACGTTGGCGATCTGGAGGGTGCGGGAGGCTTCGACGCGGAGGGCTTGCTTGCCGGGGGTATCGGGGGCAAGGTCGTGGGTTTCGGTGGAGATGACGGCTCCGCCCTTGGCCTCGGTCCACCAGCCGGCGTCTGCGTGGCCGGGTTTATCGATGTGGAGGAGGAGGAAGTCGCCGGCGTGGAGGGGGGATTTGAGGGCGGGGAAGGTGAGGGTGACGCCGTATGGGGCGGAGGCGGCGGAGCTTCCGCTGACGGTGGTGGACTGGCCTTTGGCGGAGCCGGTGATGACGTCGAGGTGTGCGCCCGAGAGGAAGTTTGCGGGCCACTGGGCGTACTCGTTGTCATCCGTGCAGGTGGTGGAGGTGACGCGCTTGCAGTGGAGGATGGACTGCCAGGTGCCGCCTTCAAAGCCGGGGTTGCGGAAGGTGAGGTTGCGGAGGAGCTGGCCGGAGTCGTAGTAGGTCTGCCCGGAGAGGTTCATGCCGAAACGACGGACGTTGGTGTGGAGGGTTTCGGGGCCGATGGTAATGGTGGTTTGGGCGTGGATGGGGAGAGCGATGCAGAAGAAAGCCAGGAGTGTTGCGGCTGCTTGAAGAGTGCGGTCGAGCTTGCGCTCGATAGCCCACCCTGCCCGACGATAAAACTGTCGGTCGAGGATGGGGCACCCGGAGGTGGCGGCGATGAAGAGAGTGCGGTTGAGCTTCGCTCGGAGCCCCACCCTATTCGACGATGAGACTGTCGAAAAGGATGAGGCACCCGCCGGGTCTTGGAGATGGTTGAGGTAGACCCACTCATCGCGAGAAACAGAGGCGCGATGAATGGGGCACCCGAAGTCCTGCGAAGGCTTAGGTGTAGACATGTTCGAAGGTGAACTTTGGCTTTCTGGATTCGAGGGAAGTGGGGGTGCCGGCTTCTTCGGGGAATTGGGGGAGGTTGAGGCGCATGGCCTGGGACCAGCCGGCGAGGAGGAAGAAGAGCTGGAAGGGCTGGTTGCCGAGATAGACGGTGAAGATGGTGAAGAGGAATCCGGCGAAGATGCCGGTCATGGACCAGCCGAAGGAGCGGTCGCGGCGGTCCGGGGCGAAGAGGGCGGTTGCGGTGAAGTTGTACAAGGTGTGGAGGCAGATGAAGGAGAAGGCGGCGAGGCCGACCCAGCCCTGGGTGAGGGCGACGAAGAGGTACTCGTTGTCAATGGAGTCAAAGAATTTGAGTCGGGGGAAGTGCTGGCCCCAGCCGAAGGCACCGCCCTCGACGGCGATGGGGAGGTAGCCATCGATCATCTGGCTGCGGTAGGCGGCGGACTGGCGGTCTTCGGTGGATTGGTCCGCTGTAGGGGCGGCTCCGACGTAGGCTTTGAAGCCGGCGTAGGTGATGGGGGCGGCGATGAGGATGAGGGCGAGGACGATGAGGATGGATCGGCGGGTGTTGCGGCTGCGGCCGATGAAGGCGATGGGCAGGGCGAGGAGGCAGCCGAGCCAGGGGCCTCGGGCCTGGGTCATGAGGAGGGTGAGGCCGAGGGTCCAGACGAGGTACTTCGATTTTTTTCCGGGGAGCCAGCGAGCGCGGGCGAACTTGGGCTCCCAGAGCTTGTAGAAGCTGAGGTAAAGGGTGAGGATAAGGCCGAAGAAGAGGATGAGGCCGGCGAGCTCGGACTGGCCGTATGGGCCGGAGACGCGGCCCCAGCCCCAGCGGATCTGGGTCTTCCAGGCGAAGTCTTCGCCGGGGAAGAAGCGGGCCCAGATGAGGGTGAAGGGGTTCTGTCCCATGCGGTACTCGTACGCGCCGATGACAGAGACGACGACGAGGAGGAAGACGATGCGTTTGACGGTGGCGATGCGGGCGCGGGGCTGCTCGATGAGGAGCTTGCCGGCCATGTATGGGACGCCGCAGGTGATGAGGGAGGAGAAGAGATCGAAGGTGGAGTGGGTGGAGAGGCCGGCTTTGTAGTCGGCGAACCAGGTGGTGAAGAGGAAGACGGCGAGCCAGAGGTCGGTGAGGCTGAAGCGCCAGCGGTGGCGCTCGCGGAGGAGGATGGCGATGCCGAGGGGGAGGAGGACGGCTTCGGCGACGTCGATGGGAGGGAGTGCGGCGATCTTCCACCAGAAGTAGATGGGGAAGAGCATGAAGATGGGGATGTAGATGTTGAAGAAGGCTTGCTGGACGGTGCCGCGGTAGAGAGTGAGGATGCAGATCACGGTCGGGATGAGGATGATGATCGGCATGGGCGTGGGTTGGGTTTAGTATAGGCGGGCTGCCGACAGCAAGGAAGGCTGCTTGCATGGCACGAGGATGATGCGGAGGTGGGATGGTGGGTTTTGAGCGAGTGGACGAGGTGGTGGAGTTGGGGGATGAGGAGGTGCAGGTGTGGCGGGTCTCGGCTATGCAGCCGGCGGAGGTGATGGAGGCTTGTAAGGCAAGGCTTGATGAAGAGGAAGGCAAGAGGGTGGGGCGGACGCGGGCGGGGTTCGCACGGGATGAGTTTGTGGTGGGGCGGGCTTTGCTGCGGGTACTGGTGGGGCGGGCGATTGGGTGTGGGGCCGGGAATGTGGTGTTCGAGGTGGGGGGGCATGGGAAGTTGCGGGTGGACGGAGTGGAGTTCAACGTGTCGCACTCCAGGGGATTGGTGTTGATTGCGCTTTGCCGAGGGGCGGCGGTGGGGGTGGATGTTGAGGGCACGGATGGTGGGATTGAGGCGCTGGAGATTGCGCAGGGATCGTTTGCGGCGGAGGAGGTGGCGAGGATTCGGGCGGCTGAGGGGAAGGAGAGGGTGAGGGAGTTTTATTCGATCTGGACGCGGAAGGAGGCGGTGACGAAGGCGCGGGGGGATGGGTTGACGATGGAGCTGGGGAGCTTCAGCGTCGCGGATGGGGCGGAGAGGGTGAGGCTGATGACGGAGGGCGGCGCAGGGGAGGAGTGGTATGCGGTGCAGGATTTGGAGGTGGGTGAGGGCTTTGCTGCTGCGTTAGCGGTGAAGGGGGAGGCGAGGGTGGTTCGGTGTCTGGAGATGGCTTCCGCGGGCTTGATGAGGGCAATGCGTTGATTGCAAAGGAGCGTCGCTGCATTTTGTGTGAGCACGTTCCTCACCAAGGTTGATGCGGGGGTTGTCGAAGGTGCTTGGATGCAGAAATGTTCGCAGGAGTGTAAGGAAAACGACGGTATAGTTACTGGACGGAAGTGTTCCGTGTTACTTCCAGGCCAGACCACGAACGCAAGTGGGATGTGCACTGGGGAGGACGAACCGTAGTCTCGCTGTAAGGCGAGATGGCTTTACCTTATTGGGCCCCTGTCGCGTGAATGCGAGCGAGGCTTTTGCAAGACTTTTCTGCAGGTTAGGACGAATTGATGAGCAACGAGCGGGCTAGCACCGTCGCGCTGTTTGGACTTCCGATCACGAATGTCACCATGGCGGAGGCCCTGGGGCTCGTGGAGGAGGCTATTGCCAGCGGTGAGACGCACCAGATTGCCACGGCAAATCTGGACTTTGCGCGGAACTCGCTGCGCGACGGGTATCTCCAGAAGATCATCTGCGACTGCAGCATGGTGTTGCCGGATGGTGCGCCGATGATCTGGGCGTCGAAGTTGTTTCGGCGGCCGCTGCGGGAACGGGTGACGGGGGTGGACCTGATTCCGGAGCTGGCGCGTCTGTCCGCTCAACGTGGGTATGGGATCTTTTTGCTGGGCTCCGATGACAAGAATGCACAGGCGGCCTCAAAGATACTGGAGCAGAAGCATCCTGGGGTGAGGATTGTCGGGCGGTACTCGCCTCCGGTGCGTGCGCTGCACGAGATGGACGACACGGAGATACTGCGGCGGATCCGTCTGGCGAAGCCGGAGATTTTGCTGGTGGCGTTTGGGAACCCGAAGCAAGAGATCTGGATCTACAGGAACCGGCACCAGTTAAACGTGGGGGTTGCGATTGGGATTGGCGGGGCGCTGGAGATGATTGCCGGCAGCCTGAAGCGTGCGCCGAAGTGGGTGCAGCGCATGCAGATGGAGTGGTTCTTCCGGATGGCGCAGGAGCCGCTGCGACTTCTGCCGCGCTATGTGCGGGATGCGAGCGCGCTGCTGCGGCATCTGCCGATGGTGCTGGCCGTAAGCGGGATGCAGCCGCATGAGATCAACGCGGGCAAGCTGAAGGTCTCCGTGCAGGGCGGTGTGCGAACGATTACGACGCCAAGCACGTTGACGGGCGAGCACTGCGCGGCGCTGGTGACGGAGGCGAACGCGGCGTCCAAGGCGGATCAGGTGATTGTGATCGACATGGCCGCAACGACGCGGGTGGAGGCCGATGGGCTGGGATGCCTGCTGCAGGCGAGGCGGGTGATTCTGGCTTCCGGCGGCAATATCTGGCTGGCGGCGATGTCCAGCCCGGTTCGGCGGGTGCTGCAGTTTTCCGCGATGGCGGACCTGTTCCGGGTGGCTCCCACGCTGGTGGAGGCGATGCGCTTGGCTGCAATGGAGAGCAAGGGCTCCGACTGGAAGGTGCCGTATGCGACGGTGTCCGGGCAGCACGGACGGGCGACGGCGGCGAAGACGGCGATACGGGCGTAAGCGGAGCGCGGAGAGATGGTTACGAGAATCCGGTCGAAGAGTATACCTAGAAGAAGCTCCGGATTCTGATCCAGCGTAGGGCCACATGACGTTGATTTATGGAAGTGGGAGTAAAGACTTTGACACGGGATCTTGTTTGGCTGCCGATGGCGATGGTTCCACCGAGGGCTCGGTGAGGCCGTTCAGCATGTACGGGCGTGGGTGGGTCAGGCTCACGGGGGCGGCGATGCTGTTTGCGCTTGCGGCGGGTGCCGGGGCGGCGCGGCTTTGCGCGCAGGATACGGCTCCCGCGAGTGCGCCTGCCAAGCCTGCCGGACTGACGACCAATCCGGCGCTGCTGATGCGGGAGTTCGAGCCGGCGGCGAACGAGGAGTATCAACTGGGCCGGGGGGATGAGATCTCGATCGATGTGATTGGGCGGCCGGAGATGAACTCGAAACATGTGATTGGACCGGACGGCAAGGTGACGCTGGCTCTGATCGGGTCTATCGCACTGGCGGACAAGACGCGCGAGCAGGCGGCGGAGGCGGTGCAGGCGGCGTACAAGCCGTACTACTCGATCCTGACCGTGACGGTGGGGGTGGACAAGTACACGTCCAACCAGGTGCTGCTGCTGGGTGCGGTGGAGCGGCCGGGTGTGCAGACGTTCGATCGTCCGCCGACGCTGCTGGAGGTGATCTCACGGGGCGGTGCGGTGGTGGGAAGCGGCAAGCTGGCGAATGCGCCGCCGAACAACGCGGGCAGCTACAACATGCAGGCGACGCTGCTGCCGACGACGCTGGGCATCCCGGAGCGGTGTGCGATCTATCGCGGGAACGATAAGGTGTTGTGGGTGGATTTGAAGAGCATGCTGGACAGCGGAAGCCCGATGGCGGACATGCGGCTGAAGCGGGACGACATTGTGTATGTGCCTTCACCGGCGGAGCGGTATGTGTCGGTCCTGGGAGAGGTTCAGCACCCGGGCGCGCTGCAACTGGAGAACTCGTCCACGCTGCCGAAGCTGATTGCGCTGGCGGGTGGGATTACGCAGAACGCGGGGCGTTATCCGGATATCGAGATTATCCAGCCTTCGACGGGGAAGACGCGGATCATCTCGTTCAAGCAGGTGCTGCAGCCGAACGGGTTGGATCTGACGCTGCAGTCTGGCGATATCATTTATGTACCCCAGAGTGGCTTCAATCGCGCGGCGTATGTGCTGGAGAAGCTGTCGCCGCTGGTGACCGTGTTTACGGCCACTGCGTTCTTCGCAAAGTAAACGAGCAGGCGAGAGGGATGGTTCAGGAAGCCGAATGAGTTTGACGGTAAAGAGACCGACGATTGAAGGGATGCCGTCTCCGGCTGTTCGCGGTGCGAGCGGGCAGGATGGTGCGGCGGCTCCGGCGATGCGGCTGAATGTGATGCGCAGCCTGCGCAAGCATCCGCGGCTGGCTGCGGGCGTGGGCGGGACGGTGTTTCTGCTGGCATTTTTGTTCGGGCTGCTGCGGAAGCCGGCATACATGGCGGAGAGCCTGATCTACATTGAGCCGCTGGCGAGCAAGGTGCTGAGCGACGGGACGTCGGGTTCGTACGATGCGGGGCGGTACGACTCCTACTTTCAACAGCAGACGCAGACGGCGCTGCGGCCGGACATTCTGGCTGCGGCGATTGAGAAGCTGCCTCCGTTTGTGTGGCAACGGGGCGGCGAGAGTATGCAGTCGGCGGTCACGAGGCTGCAGAACTCGCTGAAGGTGCAGCGGGTGCTGACCAGTTATCAGCTTTCCATCAGCCTGGTGTACGCGAGCCCGCAGGCCGCGGCGGCGGTGGTCAACGCGGTGACGAACTCGTACCTGGAGCAGGGAAGGAAGGATGAACATGCGGTGATCGACCAGCGGCTGCAGTTGCTGGGCGAGGAGCGGCAGAGGATTCAGCAGCAGCTGGGCGAGGACCGGGTGGAGCAGGCGTCGCTGGGCGGCGCGCTGGGGCTGGCGGATCCTTCGAGCAAGACGGCTTCGCCGTTCGACGCGCAGATTGCCGGGGTGCAGACGCAGGTGGCTGGGGCGCGGGAGGCCAGGGATGTGGCGGCGGCGCAGTATGCGGCGGTGGCGGGGGCGAGCTCGCCGGCGTTGACGGCCGCGGCTGAGGAACAGATTGCGACGGATGCCGGGCTGAACAGCATGAAGCAGACGATCAGCCAGAGGAAGGCGCTGCTGAGTACGCAGATGGCCGGGCTGACGCCTTCAAACCCGATCTACAAGCAGGATCAGGATGAGATTGCGGACCTGGACCGGTCGCTAGATGCGATGACGACCGAGGTGCGCGAGAAAGCTGAGCGACGGCTGCAGGATAAGCTGCGAGCGGATTTGCAGCGGACGGCAGATATCGAAGGCAGGCTGAACGCGCAGTTGCGGCACCAGACGGCGACCGCGACCAGCGCGGCTCCGAAGCTGCAGCGGGCGCAGGAGTTGAACTCGGATATTGAGCGGCTGACGGCCCGGTTCACGGTGGTGGACGATGCGATGCGGAGTTTGGAGCTGGAGTCGAATGGGCCGGGGTCGGCGCATCTTTCGGTTCCGGCGGTGGTTCCGGTGAGTCCGGAGCCGAGCAAGCGGAAGCTGATTCTGGCGCTGTCGCTTCCGCTGGGGTTGTTTGCGGGGCTGTTTGCGGCGGTGTTTGCGAACCGGATGGATCCGCGGATTTATTCCGCGCCGGATGTGGAGCAGGTGCTGGGCTTTTCCCCGATTGGGGTGCTGCCGGCGCGGAGTGAGGTCTCCGGACGGACGATGGAGGAGTACACGCTGCGGCTGGCGGCGGGGCTGCAAAGTGCATATCGGACGAGCTCCGCGCAGAGCTTTGTGTTTACGGCGGCGAGCGCGACGATGCAGACAGGGGAGTTTGTGCAGGCGATTGCGCAGATCCTTGGGACCCTGGGGTTCAAGGCGCTGGTGATGGATGCGTCCAGCGTGCTGAATGCGGCGAACCGGACGCAAGCGGGGGGGACGAGGGGTGGGTCTTCATACCGGTCAGCGGCGCTGGTGAGAACGATCGAAGGGACGCGGCAGGGCTTTGCGGCGGAGGAGCTGGAGCGGCTGAAGTTGAAGTACGATTTGCTGCTTATCGATGCACCGCCGCTGCTGACGTCCGCCGAGACGGAGTACCTGGTGCGGTGCGCGGATGCGACGATCCTGGTGGCGGAGTCCGGGACGACGGTCAAGACAGAGCTGTACCAATCCGCGTTGCTGCTGCAGCATCTGAATGTGGCGGGAGTTGGAGCGGTGCTGCAGGAGCTGCGCCTGAAGGATGCGGAGCCAGCGTTCCGCGCGGCGATTGAGGCGGTGGAACGGATTCAGCAGGGACGAGTGGACCGGCTGGAGCAGGCGGCACGACCTGAGGTGGCGGTCGCGGAGGTGACGGCGGATGAGGTGCAGGGTGCGGAGCCGGCGACTGAGTTCGAGCCGGAGTTCAAGCGCGCCTCCGCATTGGACCGGATGGAAGACACGGTTGAGGCGGAGGCTGTTACCCTACCCGCAGTGGCGGCGCCTGTGGTTGAGGTGCCCCATGTTGAGCCGGAGCCGGCTGAATCGCCCGCGGCTGCGGAGTCGGAATCTGTAACAGAACACGATCCTGTGGAGGAACTAGATCAGGTGCGACCTTGGAGAGAGCTTCTGAAGAAGACGCCGGAACCGGTGGAAGAGCCGGAGCCAGTGGTACCGCCTGTGACGCCGACGGCACATCGCGGAGATGAGTCTGAGCCGGTGATTTACTTTCAGGATCGGATGCGGCCGCGGCGAGCTGTGGAGCCGGCTGCGGTGAGTACGCCTAAGACGCAAGAGCCTGAGACGATTCACGTTGAGCGTGCGGCGATGCGCGTTGAGTCGGTGCAGCATGTGGCGGAGCCAGTCGCAATGGTGGACGAGCCAGAGACTTACCCTGAACCGATTGTGATGACGCCGGTACGGGTAGAGGAAGCGGAGCCGGTTGCGAGTCAGGTTGCAGCAACGCCCTCCGAGCCTGCACTTGAGACGCCGGAGCAGGTGGAGCATCCTGCCGCCGCGGTCGAAGAGCCAGCGGCTGCGGAGACGTTTGAGCGGACGATGTTTGAGTCCGGGACCGAGGGGCATGGACAGCTTGCGGCCGAGCCTGAGGCCGTCGAGCCTGTCGCGGGGCCTGAGGTGGCTGCACCTGAGAGCCTGATGGAGGCTTATCTCGAGAAAGTGGATGCGCTGCCGGAGGGATCGGCGGAGGCTGAAGTTGAGGATGCACCTCAGGAGTTGGAGGCGGTTGCTCCTGTTGCCGCGCCTGCGGTGAGACGTGAGCCTGCAGCGCCGAAGATGGGTTGGTTTACGCTGAAGTTCCGTGGGACCAGTGAGCGGGTGCTCCGCATTATTCCGGGCGAAGAGGGGGATGAGTCTGAGCCGGTGGAGGAGTCTGCCGTCGCACAAAGCGAGCCGCAGGGTGCGCCGTTTGAAGCAATAGCTGCCAAGAAAACTGCTGCCGAGACGATTGAACCGGAGTCCCTTACAGAGGGCGGACATGCTTCGGGTGTGACCTTCGTTGAAGAGTCTTCGACGGCGCACGCGGAAGACATACACGCCGCGGTTGGTGCTGAGATGGAGCCGCATGAGGCGACGGCAACTACGGCTCCAGCAGTTGAAGATGAGGTGCCGCGGAGCGTTGAGCAAACGTTGGTCTCCGAAGAGGAAGAGAAGCCTTTCGAGGCGATCGATGAGCCTGAAGTTGAGGCTGTTCGGGGGCATGACGGTGAGACGTTCGCGGATGGTGACGTCCACGAGCGTGCGATTCACGCGGAGGAGTACGAGGCTTCTCAGGCTGCGGAGAAGGTTTCGGCTGTTTCGGTGGAAGAGTTGACCCAAACCGTTCCGCAGGTCGACGAGGCTTTGGCAGAACCTGCTGAGGATGAGGTGGAAGAGCCGGCGGCCGCATACGCCGAGCAGCATGGGGATGTTGTGCATCGGGGGGCTGAGGTTGAGCAGGAACCGGTTGCTGCGTATGCGCCGGTTCAGGCTGAGCGTGTGGCGGTTGGGGTTCATACCCCGGTCAAGTTGCGGTGGACGGTGCGCGACGTTCACCATGATGAGTTGGAGCGGGAGTTGAATGGAGATCATGAGGTTATGCCGGTTGCAGCGGCTACGGACGCTCCACCGCCGGCCGCGGCGACGTTGATAGGCGAATTGAGGAGCCGGGCTGCGGCGATGCCGGCGCATGATGAGGCGGGAGTGCAAAAGCATCCGAGTGGACGTCGCTCAGGGGCTCCGGTGGAGGAGCGGCTGGAGCCTCGGGCCGCCAGCCTGACCCGGCGCTGGGAGATGTTGAGCCGGTTCGACGCACCGAGTGCAGCGCGCGAGGCGGATGCGGAGACCCCGAAGGCCGGGAGCTAAGGCAGAGGGCAGGATGTTCGAGCAGATACGGGAGGATTGGCGGACGCACAACAGCGACTGGAGCCGTCATGGGTTCTGGGTGTTGGTTGTGTACCGGTTTGGGCGATGGCGTTATGGGATTAAATTGTGGATGGTGCGGGCGCCGCTGTCGTTTCTGTATAAGGGGTTGAAGTTCCTGGTGGATGGATTTTGTGGGGTGGAGCTGCCGGCGGAGACGGTGATTGGGCGGCGGTTCACGATTGAACACGCGGGCGGGATTGTGATCAGCGGGGACGCGGTGTTTGGGGATGACTGCGTGGTGCGGAACGGGGTGACGGTGGGGCTTCGATACAGGAATCGGCGGGGGTCGCCGGTGATTGGGAATCGGGTGGATATTGGCGCGGGAGCTAAGTTGTTGGGAGATATACGGATAGGCGACGATGTGGTGATTGGCGCGAATGCGGTGGTGTTGTGCGACGTTCCGGATGGGTGTGTGGCGGTGGGGGTTCCGGCGCGGGTGAAGGTGCGGGGAAGGGAATCTGCTGAGGAACTTGCGGTGCTGGGGCGATGAGCCGGCTGCTGTCCGTGGTGGTGATTGGGCGGAATGAGGGCGAGCGGCTGCGTCGTTGCCTGGAGTCCGTTACCGCGATGGAGCGCGGCGGGTGGAGGGTCGAGGTGATCTACGTCGATTCGGATTCGAGTGACGGGAGTGTGGGGCTGGCGGAGTCGCTGGGGGCTAAGACTATTGCGCTCAATCCTTTACGGCCAACTGCTGCACTGGCTCGTAACGCTGGTTGGCGAGCGGCTGCGGGGGAGGTGGTGTTTTTTCTGGACGGGGATACGGTGGTGGAGGCTGAGTTCTTTGAGGGGGCTGTGGGGGAGTTTGATGAGGGGAGTGTGGGGGTGGTGTGGGGGCATCGGAGGGAGATGCATCCGGAGCGAAGTGTGTATAACCGGGTGCTCGATCTGGACTGGGTGTATGTTGCTGGAAAGACAGGGTTTTGCGGGGGGGATGCGCTGTTTCGGAGGGAGGCTCTGGAGCGGGCTGGGGGGTTCGATGAGGGGTTGATTGCGGGGGAGGAGCCGGAGCTTTGCCGGAGGCTGACGGCGCAGAGATGGGTGATTCTGCATGTGGACAGGGCGATGACCATGCATGACCTTGCGATGATGGAGTTTGGGCAGTACTGGAGGCGGGCTACGCGGGCGGGACACGCTTTTGCTGAGGTTTCTGAGCGTTTTCGGGGGTCAGAGGAGCCCTTTTGGAGTGAGGATGTGGCCCGGAACCGTCACCGTGCTGTTGCCCAAGTTGTGGTTTTTGGTATGGCTATCGTGGTGAGCGGATGGATGCGTACGTGGTGGCCGGTGGTGGGGTTGGGGTTGGGGTTTGGGGTGCTGGTGGGGAGGACGGCCTGGAGGGCGCGGTGGAAGGCTCCGGGGAAATGGGGGACGCTGGTGCTTTATGGAGTGCATTCCTGGGTGCAGCAGGTGCCGATCTTTGTGGGGCAGATGAGGTACAGGTGGAATCGGCGGCGGGGGGTGAGGGCGGGGTTGGTGGAGTATAAGCGGCCTTGAGGGCGGAGAAGAGGGAAGAGGGTTCAGGGAAAGCGGGCCAGGACGACAACGGCAAAAGCAGATTTGCTTCGGGACGATAGCAACTGCAACAGCAACAGCTAATACAGGGGTTCTTCGCTGCGCTCAGAATGACGTGCTTTTGGCGTGGCGGCGGAGCTCTACTTCTGGGGGAGGGGGCGGGCGGGGACGCCGGCGTAGGTGGCGTGGGGGGGGACGTCGTTGGTGACGACGGCGTTGGCCCCGATGGTGGCGTGGTCGCCGATGGTGACGCCGGGGAGGATGGTGACGCCTCGGCCGATCCAGACTTGGGCGCCGATGGTGATGGGGGCGGCGGTGTGGCCGGAGTCGCGGATGGGGGTGCCTGGGAGGCGGGTGTGGTTGGCGTCGCGGAGGCTGGAGTACTCGCCGATGATGGTGCCGGGGCCGATGGTGATGTTGGACATGGCGACGAGATGGACGCCTCGGGAGAGGACGACGCCGGGGCCGAGGGCGATGTGGGCGGGGGACTGGGTTTCGAGGTGGAGGTCGGGGTAGAGGAGGGTGTTGGGGCCGAAGCGGATGTCGGCTGAGCCGTAGACGAGGGTGCGGCCGAGGACGACGACGGAGGGTGGGAGCGGGGCGCGGAGTTGGGCGGCGAGGGAGGCGTGATGGTAGAGGCGGCGGGTGGATTCGCGCAGGTTCAGGGTGAGGCGGAGTGCGGTGCGGAGGGGGGCGACGAGGATGGGTTTTAGTGGCATGAGGGGTGGAGTTATTACAACAGGAGTGGGGTTTGGCCGATAGCCCACGGTCCTGTTTCCGCTCGGAAGCGATCGAATGCGCAAGGAGGCTTTGGCATTACTGAGCAAACACTACAGCGGGCACGAGAGAAGATGAGCGTCGTTGCTTTCGCGAACGGGCTTTCACGGTGGCTGGGCCTGGAGCTACTCTTTCAATTTCGTAGCGGGCTGTGGGGAAGGCAGAGCCGCATTGGGAGCTTGATCTTTCAGTTCCTTCTTTGCACTCGCAACGGCGACAATAGCGGCCATTCGCTGTTGTCGTTCGTGCCGGTGAACATACCATTCGTCGATCAAGGTTTCGATCAATTCAATCAGGAGTTGAGCTTCGCCCGGATCAACATCAACTATGACACTTATGTCGGTCTCCATGTGAGCGCCAATATTGCCAATGCTTCTAACGGCATCTATGGCGCCCCACGTCGTATCGTCAACTTTTCCTTTCAAATTCTGAATTTCAAACCAAAGTGTCTTTTCAGAAATCCCGTGAAAATCTCGAATCATGCCTTGCAGGCAGCGACGCGAAAGTGTAGCTGACGCTTTGGGGCTTAGTGTTGCGATTAGACAGGCTTCCTCGTAATCGTTTCGAATCGGCTCAGGAACGTAGTCCGGAATGGGCTTCGCTGATGAAAGAGGTTTGAGTCTCCATTCTGCCAACTTCTGTCCTTCCGTGCGAACTCCGCCTCCAACGTAACGCCCCTTCACCGTTGAAGCAGTTATGACGTACTCACCGCATGAGCTATTCGGACAAACGATTACGCCACACTGAAAAACGACGCTTCCGTCTTTATTGCCCTCGTCGAACACCCATTTGTTCGAAGCGTAGTTTGATCCCGTTATGGTCGCGTTTCGGTTGCAGTAAGGACAGGTCCACGGAAAGGTTGACATCGTTGCATGGTACAGCCAAGGCATCATTACAAGAGGCTGCCTTTAGCGGTCTTGTCTCATGTCCGGTCGTCGTAGCGCCCTACGAAGAAGGCCGAAGACAATGCAAGACAAACGGCGAATTGTCGCCTTTGCGTTATGGCACTTCAGTCGATTTTTGCGTAAGTTGTTGGGAGGATTGGCGTCCCCGACGGGATTCGAACCCGTGTCATCGCCGTGAAAGGGCGGTGTCCTAGGCCTCTGGACGACGGGGACGCATGTTTGGTTCAGAGTCAAGGGTAAAGGGTTGGAGGGCGGGTGTCAAAGGGGTATGGTGTAGCGGGCATAAGTGAGGGTGGTGTGCAGGAGGCGCGGGGTTTTGCGGACGCCTCGGGTGGGGTGAGGGGCGGAGTTTGTTGGCATTCTTCCACAATTGTTGCGGGCTGCTATAGGACGGGCCTTTGGCCCTCAAGGCAACAGCTATGCCAGAAGCGGAGCTTGAGGGTGATGCTGAAGGGATTCGACGCAACGCGAAGCGTACCTCAGCGGCTGAAGCCGGGGTTGTTGCAGGGTCGTTATGGCACGCCTGAAGGCGTGCCCTTAAGCGGAACGGATTTGCATCTCCTTGGTGCAGAGGCGGGTGCGAGGGCAGGGGCAACGATGGAAGCGATCTGCTTGGACAGAGGCGAGATCAGAAGAGAGGCAAGGGCAGGATAGAAGGAAGGGCAAGTACAAAAGCAAAGGCAAAGACAGAAGCAGATTCCTACGGAATGACAACGCTACGCAACGGGCAACGGCAATACGGAGATTCTGGCTTGCCAGAATGACGCTTCACGTTAGGGGCACGGCAACGGCAACAGCAACAGCAAGGGCAACTGCAAGGGCAGAAGCCAATGCAGTGATTCCTCGCGCGAGCCGGAGGGGCGTGGGCGAACATGAGCTTCGTCGGGGTCCTTCGACTGCGTACGACGGTGAGGCTGTCGCACTTCGCTCAGGATGACGCATCCCTACTTGTGTGAGCGAAGTGCAACGGCCTTTGTGCGAGCAAGTGGAGCGACTTGTGTGAGCGGGTGGGACGGCGATGGAGACCACAGCGGCGGTTAGGTGGGGAGGGATTGGGTGGTGGTGAGGAGGGTGGACCAGGGGTCGTTTTGGAGGCGGGATTGCCATTCCGGGAAGGTGGTGACGCGGAAGATGGGGCGGGTGGGGGTGGAGAGCTCGGACCAGGCGAGGGGGACGGCTACGCCGCAGCCGGCGCGGGCGCGGGGGCTGTAGGGGGCGACGGCGGTGGCACCGCGCTCGTTGCGGAGGTAGTCAAGGTAGATGCGGCCGGTGCGGGCGGCTTTGGTCATCTTGGTGAGGTAAAGGGTGGGCTTGGCCTGGGCCATGTGGGTGACGAGGGTGTGGCACCAGTCCTTGGCCTGGGTCCAGGAGACGGTGGGCTGGATGGGGATGACGACGTGGAGGCCCTTGCCGCCGGTGGTTTTGACCCAGGAGGCGAGGCCGATGGATTGGAGGGTGTCGCGGACCTCCAGGGCGGCGGCGGTGAGGGTGGGCCAGGGGAGGGATTCGTCGGGGTCGAG
This sequence comes from uncultured Acidobacteriaceae bacterium, assembly GCA_964242025.1. Taxonomy (GTDB): domain Bacteria; phylum Acidobacteriota; class Terriglobia; order Terriglobales; family Acidobacteriaceae; genus Edaphobacter. The sequence goes on along the minus strand of CAXSZW010000011.1, from coordinate 149,552 downwards.
GTCGATGGTGAGCTGGTTGGGGTGCTCGAGGTCGGCGTTGGTGGAGCCCCAGGGGTGGACCTCGAGGACGCCGATCTGGGCGAGGCCGGCGAGGGCTTCGGGGGTGGAGAGGGTGATGTAGGGCTCGGGGGTGCCGGTCTTTTTGTCGGGGACGGGTATGGACGTGATGCCGGGGGGGAGGAGGTGGGTGACGTGCTTCTGGAAGAAGCAGGGTTTTTCGGAGCCTTCAGGGCAGCGGACGAGGGAGAGGGGGCGAGCGGTGATGTGGGGGAGCATGAGGGGGGCTACGGCCCAGTAGAAGTCGGCCAGTTGCTGCTTGGTGAGGGAGGTGGAGGGGTCGATGATCTTGGCGGGGTGGGTGAGTCGGATGGTGGAGGGGAGAGGGGTTGATGGCTTCGTAGCTGGGGGAGAGTTTACGTCCCGCTCATCGCGGTGAGGCTGCGATGAATGGGGCACCCGGGCTTTTATGGCTGAATTTGATTTGGGGACCCTTGGCTTTGCCGATACCCCGGCCTGTTCGCCGATTTCGCCGACGTCTGAGGATGGGGCACCCGGCTTTTGGGATTTGGGGGTGGGGGCGGCGAGCTCGCGGCGGACTTCGGTTGGGGGTTTGTCTTCGCGGAGGCCGAGGAAGGCGGCCTGGCGGAGTTGGTCTTCGGCGGTCCAGGTGGCGAAACGGACCTGGGCGACGAGATCTGGGCGGACCCATTGGGCTCCGCGGCGGGCTTCGCTGGGCATGGGGGCGAAGGGGGGCGTGGGAACCTGCATGGGTTCGAGGCGCTTGCGGAGTTCGGCGGAGAATTTCTGGGTGAAGCCGGTGCCGGTGCGGCCGGCGTAGATGAGTTTTTTGCCGGAGTCGTCGTAGTAGCCGAGGAGGAGGGCTCCGATGCCGGGGCCGCCGGCTTTGCCTTTGCCGGGAAGGGTAAAGCCGCCGATGACGAACTCCTGCTCGTGGAGGCATTTGGATTTGAGCCAGGAGGAGGTGCGGCCGGGGGCGTAGGGGGCGGAGGCGCGCTTGGAGATGATGCCTTCGGCGTGGAGCTCGCAGGCTTTGTGGAACATCTGGAGGCCGTCGGTTTCGAGGTGCTCGGAGAGCTGAAGGAGGGCGGGTGAAGCGGCGGCGAGGATGGGGGTGAGGAGGGCTTTGCGGTCGCGGAGGGGGAGATCGCGGGGGTTATGGCCTTCGAGGTGGAGGAGGTCGAAGGCGAAGTATGTCAAGGGGTTGCGAGCACCTTCTTGAAACGCAGCTTGAAGGTCTGCGAAGTTGGTGGCGCCGGTTTCTGAGAGGACGACGACTTCGCCGTCAAGGGTGATCTGGTTGACGGGGAGGCGGGCGATTTCGGCGGCGACGGCGGACATGCGGGCGGTCCAATCCAGGCCGCTGCGGGTGAGGAGTGTGACGTCTTTGCCGGATTTCCGGGCTTGCATGCGGTAGCCGTCGAGCTTGAGCTCGTGGAGCCAGCCGGAGCCTTCCGGAGGGGAGGTGGTTTCCTGGGCTAGCTGGGGGGGGAGGAACGTGGGTTGGGGTTCGGGGGGGAGGGTGGAGAGTTGATTTTCCCACTCATCACGATGAGGCTGCGATGAATGGGGCACCCGGGAGTTTGTGGTGGGTTGGTATTTAGAAGCGGCCGGCTTTGCCGATACCCCACCCTTCGATGATGACACTGTCGAAGCATGGGGCACCCGGTTTTGGTCTTCCTGGCGAAACCAGGCCTGGCCGGGGGTGGCGGTTTCTTTGCTGTTCCAGACGTGGTCCTGGTTGGCGGCGATTTCTTCCATGGTGCGGCCGGTGACGACGCTGGTCTGGGCTTCGTCGGTGATGGTGGGAGACTCGGGGGGGCGTTCGAAGTCGTCGTGCTCTTTGATGAGGAGCCAGTTTGGCTTTCCCGAGGACGACCAGCGGCTCTTTTTGCCGTCGGCTGCGGGCTTGTCTGCCATGCGGATGAGGGTCCACTTTCCCTGAAGGCGGGTGCCGTGCAGGATGAACTTGAGGGCTCCGTCGCGGAGGCCGGCGTCAACGTCTGTGTGGCCGGGCTGGGGCTCCCAGGTGCCCTGATCCCAGAGCATGACGGTGCCGCCGCCGTACTGGCCGGCGGGGATGATGCCTTCAAAGCCGCCGTAGTCGATGGGGTGATCTTCGACCTGGACGGCAAGGCGGCGGTCTTTGACGGTGTAGCTGGGGCCTTTGGCGCAGGCCCAGGATTTTAGGACGCCGTTCCAGGCGAGGCGGAAGTCGTAATGGAGGTGGGAGGCGGCGTGTTTTTGGATGCAAAACGCCTTCGGCGCGTCTTGGGCCTTCGGGCTTGCTGTGGAGGTTTCTGTGCCGGCCCCGCTAGGTTCGGCGGTGGTGTTGAAGTCTCGCATGGAGCGGTAGCGGGCGAGTTGGGTGTCTACGGCGTCGGAGGGGGATTGTTCTTCTACGGGTTTTGGAGCGGGCTTGATGGGGACTTTTTTTGCAGCTTTTTTAGCAGGGGATTTGACGGCTTTCTTGGCTGGCATGAGAGACCTTTACTTGGGGGCCAGGCGTGTTGGGCGGGGCGGGAGGTTATGGGAAGATTGGCTTCGCCGATATCCCACCCTTCGACGATGAAGCTGTCGAAGGGTGGGGCACCCGTCAGGGTTGGGTCAGGCGGATTTGCGTTTGGGGGCGGGCTTGGGTTTGGGCTTGGATTCGGGTTTGTCGGATGTGACAAGGGCGATGCCCTTACTGGGGGCTTTGGCGGCGGGCTTCTTTCTGGTGGGCTCGTCTTCGTGCTCGGTGTCGGGGTCGACCGTGGAGGCGGGTGCGGCGATGGATTTGCGGAGGGCGTCCATGAGGCTGACGACATTGGATTTGACGGGGGCGGGGGTCTCGTCCTTGGGGATGGGGGCGTGGTCGAGCTTTGCCTGGACGAGCTCCTTGACGGCGACTTCGTAGCCATCGACGAACTTGGAGGGGTCAAAGGGGGCGGATTTGCGCTTGATGAGCTGCTGGGCGAGGTCGAGGGAGTCTTCGTCGACCTTTGCGGGCTTGATGTCGGCGAAGTAATCCTGCGGCTTGCGGAGCTCCTGGGCGTAGCGCATGGTGTAGGCCATCATGCCGGGGAGTTTGTCGTCCGGGGTGGGAACGAGGGCGACGATGTGCTCGCGGCCGGCGAAGGCGATTTTGGAGAGGGCGACCTTGCCGGCGTCTTTGAGGGCCTGTCGGACGACGGCGAAGGCGGGGGCCTGGGAGTCGTTTTCGGGGACGACGAAGTAGGGCTTTTCGTAGTATTCGGGGGAGATTTCGGAGGCGTCGGCGAACTGGATGACCTCCATGGTGTGCTTGGAGGGGACGCGGAGGTTGGCGAGCTCGGAGGGCTCGATGGTGATGTATTGACCCTTGGAGTATTCGTAGCCTTTCACGATTTCGTCTTTCTGGACGGTGGCGGTGGCGGGGATGGGGGAGTCGTCCTGCTGCTGGGAGGCTTCCTGGGCGCTGGCGAGGACGCGCTGCTGGCGGACGCGCTCACCGGTGGAGCGGGAGATCTGGTGGAAGTGGATCTCGGACTTGGATTCGGTGGCGACGAAGAGTTTGACGCCGAAGGTGACGAGCGAGATGGTGATCTGACCGGACCAGTAGGGACGCGCCATGATTGTGCCTCGTAAAGGAGTGTGATTCACGAGAGACGGGAAGAGATGTCCTGCCGGACGGGCCGCCTGCGCGCGGGCGGTCACTTCGTGACGTGTGTTGGGCTTTGCCTGGTCCGGGCGTTGCCCGGCGCGGGGCGTCAGGCGAAGTGGGTGGTGACGCGGCCGATGGTGGAGAAGCGGGCGTCAATGGAGGAGCCGGCAGAGGCCTGAATGTTGCCGGTCCAGGAGCCGGTGGTGATCCACTGGCCGGCACGAAGGCCACCGGTGCGGGCGGCACCCTCGTTGGCGAGGTATGGGAGGAGGCGGAGGAGGTCGCCGGCGGTGTTGGAGCCAGTGCGCTCGACGCGGATGGAGCCGTCTACGGCTAGAACCACCTGCTCTTGCGAGAAATCGACCTGCTGCCAGTTGGGGTAGGCGGGACCGAAGACAAAGCCGCCGTTCATCTGGAGGTCGGCGATCATGGCGAGCTTGGGGACGGAGTCGGGATCGAGGAAGGCGGGTTCGAGGATTTCGATGGCGGGGTGGCAGGAGGCGAGTGCAGGGATGATCTCGGCGAGGGTGTAGGGCGTGGCGCGTGGGGGGATGTCCTGGGCGAGGAGGAAGGCGATTTCGGCTTCAATGCCGCGGTAACGGTGGGTGCGACCCTGCAGGATGGCTCCGCCGGGGGCGATCCAGGCGGCGGGCATGGGGGCGGAGGCGGGGGTGGCGTCCGGGGTGGGGGCGCCGATCTTCCAGCCGCCGAGCTCGCCGAAGGACTGGGCGAGGGTGTCCTGGACGAACCAGGACTCTTCAAGGGTCTGGGGCTGAAGGGCGGATGGGAGGTTGGGGATGGGCGTGGCGGTGCGGCGGGCGTCGAGGAGGGTGTTGACGGTTTCGAGGAGGATGGCTTCGCGTGGGCCGGGGATGGGCATTGGGTGGCGCTCCTGTGGGTTGGATGCGAGGCGGAGAGGGTAAGACGGCATCTTCGCGCGAGTCGGCTAGCGGTCGAGGCGAGATCAGACTTTTTTCGGGGTGCTTCGACTGCGTCTGACGATGAGACTGTCAGACTTCGCTCAGGATGACGCTTCTTTTCTCTCCCTTGGAAAACAAGCAACTGCAGGACAAGTACGCATAGTGGTTAGCGGAGGGGGTTTTTGGCGTAGCTGAGGAGGTTGGCTAGGAGGCGGTAGGCTCCGGGGACGCCCTCGGGGAGCTGGCGGTAGAGGGCTAGGGCGCAGTAGATGTAGGCTCCCTTGCCGGTGCGGGCGAGGAGGAGGCCGCCTTGTTGCGGGTCCTGGTCGGGGTCGTGGACTTCCAGGAGCGGGGTGTATCGGGGGGACCAGGTGGAGGCGAAGCCGTGGCCCCACTCCTCGGTCCAGCCAGTGAAGTCGGCTGGGGTGAGGGTGTTGGGCCAGGTGAGGAGGGGGGCGCGGGGGTCGAGGAGGCGGACGGGTTGGGATTCGACGACGACGTTATGGGCGGAGTCGCCGGGGATGGAGATGGGAAAAGGGGCTTCGGAGTCGCCGAAACGGGCGGTCATGTACTGGAGAATAACGATGCCGCCGTTCGCGGCGTAGTCGAGGAGGGGTTTGGAGCCGGGGCCGGCGAGCTCGGGGTGGGCGGCGTAGGCGCGGACGCCGACGAGGAGGGCGTCGTACTTGGCGAGGGTGGTGGGGGTTAGGTCGGCGAGGGTGAGGGTGGTGGGAGTGATGCCGAGGTTGGGGAGGAAGTCGGCGGTGGAGTCGCCGGTTCCGGGGAGGTAGGCGATGCGGAGGTTGGGAGCGGTGGTGACGTCGACGGCGACGGCTTTGTAGGTGGCGAGGGTGTAGTAGTTGGTGGTGGGGAGGCCGGGGTAGCCTACGGGGCGGAAGGATTGCTTATAGGCGCGGCCCGCGAGCGTGGCTTCCGCCGTGAGAGTTACGACACCCTTCTGCGCAACGGCAGGCAGGGAGACGGTGAAAGGGATGGAGAGGTCTGGCGCGGATTTGGAGAGGGTCCAGGACTTCTCGGCGGGGCTGACGGTCCAACCGGTGGGGACCTCCAGGCGAATGGTGCCGTGCTGTTCGGTATCGACGGTGCTGGTGAGGTGGGAGTAGACGGTGATCTGCTTTTCCTGGGGGCGGATGATGCCGGTCCGCGGGGAGAGCGAGACGGAGATGGGCGGGATAACGGCCGCGGGCTGGTACGGGGTGCCGGTGACTGCGGGTATGAGCTTGAGGGGCTGACCGGAAGCCGGTTCCGGGCGAGCGTCGATGGAGGTTCGGATGGGAGCGGGAGTCTCTGGAGCGTTGCGGAGGGCGGGGTTGCTGATGTCGTAAAAAGGCTGCTCGGGGGTGGATCTTGAGAAGTAGGGCTGGGTTGGGGGTATGGCGGTTTCTTTTGCGGAGCGGTGGAGGGATGGGATCTTTTGCTGGAGATCGACGGATGCGTGGGGGGCTGCGGTGCCGAGGTGATCGGTGGAGATGGCGGAGTCGGCTCCGGCGATGGAGAGGTCGAGCTGGGTGAGGAAGGCGGGGCTTTCACCGGCGTTCTGGACCTTGAGGTTGATGGAAGCGGTTGGGGCGGTGGTGAGGAGACGCGGGGTTTCGGCGAGGGTTGCGGTCGCGGCGATGCCGCTGGCGAGGAGAAGGGCGTTGTTGAGCTGGACGCGCTTGATGCGGAGCTCGTGGAGGAGGTTGAAGTTGGCGGAGGTGGCGGGGGTTTGGGCGATGAGGGTGTCGAGGGTGCGGAGGGCTTCGCGGAGCGGGGGGGCGGTGAGATCGAGGTGGGCGGGGTCGAAGAGGCGTTGGGCTTCGGCGAGGTTGTGGTCGATGGAGGTGAGGGTGGGCTTCAGAGACGGGGGCGGGTTCGGGGTGAGGGTGGCGAGGGATGGGAGGGAGGTGTCGATGCCGGTGAAGAGGGAGGGTTCCTGGGAGGGGAGGGCGGTCGGGCTGTCGCCCGATACCCCACCCTGCCGCGATGAGGCCGCGTCGAGGGTGGGGCACCCGGACGTGGCGCAACTAAGGCGGGAGGCGATGAGGGTGTAGGCGGAGTCGGCGGGGCCGGGGGGGGCCAGGCGGACGTTGGAGCCGATCTGGGTCTTCTGGAGGGCGAGGCCCTTGCGGGCGAACTGGACGTAGGAGAGGCCTTCCATGCCGAGGGTTGGGGTGGCGGGGTGGCCGGGGAAGGTGACGGTGGCGGGGTCGCCTTCGTGGATCTGGACGGTGGCAGAGGGCTCGTGGGTGATGTCCTGGCCGGTGACGTAGTTGTGAAAGAGGGGCGGAGTGTACTTGCCGGTGGCGTAGTCAAACATGCCCTGCGGGGTGACGCGGGAGAAGGGGACGCGGGCGTAGACCTTGAGGGGTGCCCAGGGGGGGAGGCCCATCTCGGGGAAGACCTTGGGGTCTGCGGCGGCGAGGAAGACCTCCTGGCAGATCTCTCCGGAGACCTGGTGGTGGCCGTGGCCGTCGGTGACGCCGCCTACGAAGACGCTGGCGAGGATGAGCGGGCGGTAGAGGCGGACGGCACGGACGGCGTCATAGAGGACGCGGTCATGGGTCCACTGCTGGAAGGCCTCCTCCTTGGTCTTGGAGAAGCCGAAGTCGATCTCAGTGCCGAAGAACTGGTCGGTGCCGGTGAGGCGGTCTTCAGCGAGGAGCTCCTGGGTGCGAATGAGGCCGAGTGCGTCGTTGAAGTCGGCGGTCATGAGGTTCTGGCCGCCTTCTCCGCGGGTGAGGGTGAGCATGGCAACACGGGCGCCCAGGCCGCGGGACTCGTATGTGAGCATGCCGCCGTCTTCGTCGTCGGGGTGGGCGACGATCATCATGAGGGAGGCGCGGGTGCGGAGTTTGAGGAGGAGCTGCTGGAGGGCGGGAGCGCCGTGGTTGATTTCCAGGGTGTCAGCGGGGGACTGAGGGGAGACGCGCTCGCCCATGAGGTTGGCGGGGTCTGGAATGGATTGGGAGAACGCGGGCAGGGTGAAGAGGAGGGAGAGCGCCAGGGCTTTTGGGCGGAGGGTCATTGTGGTTAATCTCTCACACGGCGAGAGGAACGGATTTCGAGGGGCGTGCTGCCCCCTCCCCCCTTATGTGTGCAAAATATTCAAAACAGGCGGGTTAGGTCTGTATCAAGGAGAGTGGTTGCACTAAAGAGTGTGCAATGGTGCCGGACGAAATTGGGGTGGCTGGAGATTTTTTTGGGTTATTCGGCAGAGACAAAAGCGAGTGCAACGGCGCTGGCGGGTTGGCGGTGTACGTCTCACTCATCGCGGTGAGACTGCGATGAATGGGGCACCCGGGCATTCGGGTTGAAGTGGGATGAGCGGCATGGGGTGGGTCGAGTTCTTCGGGGTCCTTCGACTGCGTACGTCGCAGAAGCGCGACGTACTTCGCTCAGGATGACGCATCTGTGTGTTGGGTGACACCTTCTTGGTGGGGCAAAAGGAAAAGCCGTGGCTTGGGGCCACGGCTCTTGGTACGGCAATTTCTGTAAGTTATTTGGCGCGCTCGACTTCGCGGAGACGGGCAGCTTTGCCGCGGAGGCCGCGGAGGTAGAAGAGCTTGGAGCGGCGAACCTGGTAGGAACGAACCTTTTCCACCTTGTCGACGACCTTGGAGTTGAAGGGGAAGATGCGCTCGACGCCCTGGCCGAAGCTCATTTTGCGGACGGTGAAGGTGCCCTGGGGGCCGCGCTTGCAGGCGATGACCATGCCCTCGAAGGCCTGGAGACGCTCTTTCTCGCCTTCCTTGATCTTGACCTGGACGCGGATGGTGTCGCCTGGGGCGAATGCGGGGAGATCGGTCCGCTCGAACTTGGCGGCCAGCTTCTGCATGATGGGATGGATTGACATAGCAACTTTCCTGTTCAGAACTCGAGATTTCAGTGTACACCAAAAACTCGGTTGTGAAGGGGCGTTTGAAGCCGCGCGAGGCGGTTAGCTGGCGCGCTGCAGGTCTGCGGGGACGCGGGAGTTGAGGGAGGCGAGTGCGGCCTGGGAGAGGTGGGTGCGCTCCGGCGCGAGGGAGGGGAGGGTGAAGGTGGGCAGGGTTTCGAAACCGGGTTTGGCGAGGAGATAGCCCTGCATGAGGTTGATGCCAGAGTCGCGGACGGCGGTGAACTCCTCCATGGTTTCAATGCCTTCGGCGACGAGGTGGCTGCCGAAGGTATCGGCGAGATTGACCATGCTGCGGACGATGGCCTGGGCGGCGGGCCGCTGGTGCAGGTTTCGGGTGAGGGCCATGTCGAGCTTGATGATATCGGCGGGGAGGTCCGAGAGGAGATTGAGGCCGGAGTAGCCAGCGCCGAAGTCGTCCAGGGCGATTTTGAGGCCCTGGCGGCGGTACTCCTGGGCGATGGAACGAAGGTGGCCGTGGTCGACGACCTCTTCGTTTTCTGTAATTTCAAAGATGAGGCGGGAGGTGGGGAAGCCGAACTCACGAGCGGTCTTGAGGGTGAGCTGGATGCAGGCTACTGGGCTGTAGACGGCTCCGGGCATGAAATTGATGGAGAGTGCGGCTCCGGTGTTGGCCAGGCCGAGACGCGCGGCCATGGTGATGGCGGTGACGCGGCAGTTCTGGTCGAAGGCGTAACGGTTTTCCGGCGTGACCTGGCTGAGGATGGAGTAAGCGGACTGCCCTTCCGTGCCGCGAACGAGCGCTTCATAGGCGAAGACGGAGTTGGAGGTGATATCGACGATCGGCTGGAAGGCCATGGAAAAGGGAAAAGGTTGAGAGATTCCGTCCTTGCAAGCACTGCACTTCAGAGAACTCATCGTTGGGCCCCGGTTCGATAGATGTCGTTCGACACAGCTTCTATCGGCATTGCTGGGATTATTCTGCGCCTTGAAACGACAGAGGGCCCTACGACTTTTGCGGCAGCGCGGCCTGCAGGGTGGTGAGGAAGCGGCGATCTTCGGGGGTGAGGGGGGCGGATTCGAGGAGGTCCGGGCGGTTGCGGAGGGTTTTGGCGAGAGATTGCTGGCGGCGCCAGCGGCGGATTTCGACGTGGTTGCCCTGCTGGAGGACTTCAGGGACTTCAAGGCCGTGGAAGGTGGCGGGGCGGGTGTAATGGGGGTAGTCGAGGAGTCCGCCGGAGCCGTGGGTGCTGGGGGGGACGTCGCCGGGGGTGTACTGCGGGCCGGAGTCTAGTGCGCCGAAGGATTCAAAGCGGGCGGAGTCCGGGTTGCCGAGGACGCCGGGGAGGAGGCGGACGACGGCATCGAGGATGACGAGGGCGGCGAGTTCGCCGCCGGAGAGGACGTAGTCGCCGATGGAGAGCTCGCGGTCACAGGCGAGGGTGTTGATGCGCTCGTCGACGCCTTCGTACCGGCCGCAGAGGAAGACGATGCGGTCGAGAGAGGCGAGTTCGGCGGCGATGGCCTGGGTGAAGGGGCGGCCCTGGGCGGAGAGGAGGATGACGGTCTCGCGGGCGGGGTCGCGCTGAGGCTTGGGGGTGAGGGCGAGCGACGAGAGGCAGTCGAAGATGGGTTCAGGCTTGAGGACCATGCCTTCACCGCCGCCGAAGGGACGGTCGTCCACGGTGCGGTGGCGGTCGTGGGTGAAGGCGCGGAGGTCATGGGTGTGGAGGTCTACGAGGCCGGCTCGGATGGCGCGGGCGACGACGCCGTGGGAGAGCGGGCCGGCGAAGAAGGGGGGGAAGATGGAGATGAGGTCTAGGCGCATGGGGCTACTCGACCTGCGACGGTGATTTTGGGAGGTTGAGGTCGACGAGGCCTTCCGGGAGAGCCATATGGATACGGCGGGCGGGGACGTCTACGGAGCGGAGGAATTGCTGGACGTAGGGGATAAGTATCTCGTCACCCCCTGTGGTTACCACCGTTAGTAAAGGAGCAACATCCGGCAGTTTTTTGCCGTCAGAGGCTGTGGAAAACTCAATGGAGTCGAGTGTCCCAAGTTCGACCAATCCGTCGAAGACGGTGCAGCCGACGAGATCATCGATGTATTCTGCGCCTTCTTCCAGGGGCAGGCGCTCTGAGGAGGGGATGATGACTTCCAGGCCGGCGAGGAGTTCGGCCTGGTTGATGGAATCTGTTCCGGCGAAGGCGAGGACGATGCGGCCCTCGTTTTTGCCGGTAGGGAGCCAGAAAGAGGTGATCTCCGCGGGGCGGGCGGAGGTTTCAGGGCCGGTGAAGCCGGGGGCTGCGAGGAAGACGCGAGGGTGCGCGGTGAATCGTTCCGGGAAGTCAGTCAGCAGTTCGGCGAGGAGCTCCCCTTTACGGCCCTGCGGGCGCAGGAGATGGGCGAGCGTGGTCCACGGCGACGATGCATCAAGGCTCATGGAACAAGCATACCGTTGTGGATGAGGCGCGAGGGGGTGGCCGATGTCCATCTCAGTCTGAGAGCGACCGGGACCAAGATGGACAGATGGCTGCGAGAGATCGGTTGATTCGCGATTGAGGAGCTCGGGTGTCGCGGGCGGGGGAGGGTTGAAGGGTCTAAGACTCGAGATCAAGATCGGAAGCGGGCTGGTTGGAGGCTCTGGGAGGGCCGCCTTCCTGCCTGATATCGAGCGCGAAACGGTGCTGCGCCTTCATGCTGGCGGCACCGAGAATGGTGCGGATGGAACGGGCTGTGCGTCCTTGCTTGCCAATGACTTTTCCCAGATCGGTTGGAGCGACCTGAAGAATGAGGACGGTGGATTCATTCTCCATTTCGGCTTCAACGGAGACGCTTTCTGGAGAATCGACCAACGCTTTTGCCATTTGCAGAACAAGAGACTTCATGGAGCGAGCGAGTTCTTCCCTCGCCTGACGCGCCGGGTCATGCATCATCACGTGTCACCTCTGTGTGTTTTCGACTGGACCGATCACCCTGTTACAACTCTTCGTCTTTGCGAGGATGCTGTGCAGGGAGGAGGTGCGGACCGGATGGTCGTACCATTCCCACTCTGGTACTACGATGCAAAAAAGAGTGGGTATGGCGGGGAGCACGGCGTACCGTGCTCCCTTATGGGTGAGTTTACGCGACTGCGTTTTCTGTTGCGTAGAGCTTGAGGAAGGAAAGCGATTCTTTGGGAACCGCTCTGCTGGTTACCGGATGTTGTTGCAACGGTGACTCTTAGGCAGCAGCGGTCTCTGTCTCAGCGGCAACGGCGGGGGCTGCGGCGACGAGTTTAGCGACGCGGTCAGAGAGCTGAGCTCCGTTGCCGGTCCAGTAGTCGATGCGATCGCGCTTGAGCAGGACGGTGGCGGGGGCGGTGCGGGGGTTGTAAGTGCCGACCACTTCAACGGAACGGCCGTTGCGGGCGCGATCCTTTTCAATGACGACGATGCGGTAGTGGGGCTGCTTGCGAGCGCCGACGCGCGCCAAACGGATCATCAACACGGAGAAACCTCTCAAAAGAAACGTAAGTTTGGGCGAAGACAGCACACCGTCCGGGCGGAGGAGACCTGGTCACTCCAGCGGGACGGGATAGAAACCAACCCAACCTTACAAGTATGGCAGAAAGGGTGGGAATCGGCTAGGGGTCAGGGCGCTTGGGCGGGGAAGAGGAAGGAGAGGACCTGGTCGAAGCGGGCGGCCCAGGCGTCTTCGTCGTGGCCGGCGTCGGGGATGACGCGGAGGCGGAGGTCGTGCTCATCCTGCCAGCCCTGCTGGAGGAGGAGGCGGTGGAGAAGCTCGGTGTCTTTGACGTGGCGGAGGCCTTCCGCGGTGCCGATGTCCAGCCAGATGCGCGGGTAGGGGTGGGGATGGGGCTGGGCGACAAAGGTGAGGATGGCGCGGTGGTTCCACCAGATGGAGGGGCTGAGAATGGCAAGGCGGCCGAAGGAATCGGGATTCTGGAGGCCGAGGAAGAGACTGATGAGGCCGCCGAGCGAAGAGCCTCCGAGGCCGGTGTGGGCAGGGCCGGGGAGGGTGCGGAAGTGGGTATCGATGAAGGGTTTGAGCTCGTTGAGGATGAGGCGGCCGTAGGCGCGGCCTTCGCCTCCGCCCATGCGGAAGTCGCGGGTGGGGGTGTATTCGGCCATGCGACGAAGGCCGGTGTTGGCGATACCGACGAGGATGACGGGTTGGGTGAGGCCTTCGGCGGTGGTGCGGTCGGCGGTCTCGCCGGCGCGCCAGGTGCGGCCGGGAATGTAGGAGGTTCGGGGGTCGATGAGGTTCTGGCCGTCGTGGAGGTAGAAGACGGGGAAGTGGCGGGTGGGGTCGGCGAAGTAGGCCTCGGGGAGGTAGACGGAGATCTGGCGGGATTCGGGGTCGGGGAGGATGGCGGAGTGGAGGGTGAAGGATTCGAGGCGGGGGATAGGGTCAGGGTCCGGGGAGAGGGGGACGATGGAGGCGTGGCGGGGGCGGGACGCGATGAGGCTGGGTGTGAGTGGGCGGATGCTGGGGGGAATCTTCAAAGCTGGTACGGGGCTCCGGTAGGCTACGATGGCATCAGACTAGCAGAGCGGGAAGGGTGTCCGATTCCAGGACAATTTGATTCAGCAAAGGCGGTGGCATGAATCGGGAGTATCACAAATGGTATTCGCACCGGCTGGGCCGGGAGATGGAACTGCTGGTGTTTGGGCATGGTGGGCTGCCGGCGATCGTGTTTCCGACGTCATGCGGACGGTTCCATGAGTTTGAGGATCGCGGGATGGTGGGAGCGATCTGGAACAAGATTGAGGCGGGCGAGGTGCAGCTCTTCTGCGTGGACAGCGTGGATGCGGAGAGCTGGTACAACCGCGATGTGCCGCCGCGTTGGCGGATTGCGCGGCAGATGCAGTACGAGGATTACATCTGCGCGGAGGTGCTGCCGCTGGTGCAGCAAAAGAACTGGAGTCCAAAGCGGATTCTGATGGGGTGCAGCTTCGGTGGGTATCACTCTTTGGATATGGCTCTACGACATCCGGATCTGTTTACCGGCGTGTTGTCCATGGGTGGCGCGTTCGATACGACGAATTTTCTGTGGGGTTATCACGATAACGACGTTTATTTCCACGAGCCGATGCAGTATCTGCCAAATATGAGTGATCCATGGTTCTTTGATCGCTACCGGCAGAATACGTATGTGTTAGCGACCGGGGAGTGGGATATTTGCCTTGGTGCGAACCAGAGGATGGCGGGCGTGATGCACCATAAGGGAATTCCCTGCAAGCTGGATGTGTGGGGAGAGCAATCCATGCATGACTGGCCTTATTGGCAGCGGATGATTCAGACTTATTTGTAAGTGGTTTTGAGTGCGAGATTTTTTTGGAGGATTTGATGAAAAAGATTGGCGTGTTGTTCGGGATGGAGAATACGTTTCCTGGCGCTCTGGTGGAGCGGATCAACTCGATGGAGATCGATGGGATTAGCGCGGAGTTCGTGAAGGTGGGGGGCGTGGTGATGGCCGAGCCCAGTCCGTATGCGGTGATTGTGGACCGGATTTCGCATGATATGCCGTTTTATCGGGCTTATCTCAAGAATGCAGCGTTGACTGGGACGCAGGTCATCAATAATCCATTCTGGTGGAGCGCCGACGATAAGTTCTTCAACTATGCGCTGGCGGCTAAGTTGGGAGTAGCTGTGCCTAAGACGGTGCTGTTGCCGCATAAGCATTTTCCACCGGATATCAATCATCAATCCGTCAGGAACCTGGAATTTCCTCTGCAGTGGGACGAGATCTTCGATTATGTTGGCTTTCCAGCATTTTTGAAGCCACATGATGGGGGCGGGTGGAAGAATGTCTTTCATGTGCATGATCCGGCACAGTTCTTTGGGGCGTATGACCAGACGCGCGACCTATGCATGACGCTGCAGGCAGCGGTGAAGTTCAAAGAATATTTCCGGTGCTATGTGGTGGGGCAGGAAGAGGTTCGGATTATGCCGTACGACCCGAGCCGTCCGCATCATGAGCGGTACGTGCTGGATCCGCCGGAGTATGACAAGGCTTTGCTGGCACGAGTGGAAAAGGATGCGCTGACGCTTTGCCGGGCGCTGGGGTATGACCTCAACACCGTGGAGTTTGCGGTGGAGGACGGGGTGCCGTATGCGATCGACTTTATGAATCCGGCGCCGGATGCGGATTACCACTCCGTTGGGGCGGAGAGCTTTGAGTGGATTGTGGATAAGGTGGCGAGGCTGGCGGTGAAGAAGGCGCAGGCGTTTACCGGGCAGCCGATGGGCGGGCTGAAGTGGTCGTCATTCCTGACAGGGGATGCGAGCGCGAGTGCGAACCCGGTTGGCGGTGCGGCGAAGAAGACCGCTACGAAGACTGTGGCTAAGAAGGTGGCAGCAAAGAAGACCGTCGCCAAGAAGGCTGCGAAGGAGTAAGGACGATGTCCGTTGAGGACCTGGACAAGGTGGATTTGGTAAGTCTAGGTCCCGACGGGCGTTGGTTTCTTACTATCTCCGACCAGTTGGATTGGACGGACAGCAGGAATCATCAGTACAAGCTGCAGAAGAAGTTGAATTGCTATATGGCATTTATTGAAAGCGGTCAGATCTATACGAGTTATCCGGCGGCGCGGGAGCAGAAGTTAGTCATTGACGTGAGATTTCTTTATATGCCGGATGAAGAGGGATGGAAGTTTCTGGAACGGGTTCGGGATGTTGTGGAACGGGCCGGAGTGCAGTTGCAATGTAAGTTGTTGAAGGGTAGCGTCAACTGATTCGAGTCACTGGAGGGCAGATGCGACCGACTTTTACGCTGGGCATTGAAGAGGAGTATCAGACAGTTGATCCGGAGACGCGTGATCTGCGGTCGCATATTGCGACGGAGATGCTGGCGCAGGGCAAGATTCGGCTGGAAGAGCGGGTCAAGGCGGAGATGCACCAGTCCGTGATTGAGGTGGGAACACGGATCTGCAAGAACATTGAAGAGGCTCGCGAGGATCTGTACGACCTGCGGCGGAACATGATTCGGCTGGCGGAAGAGAATGGGTTGATGCTGGTGGCGGGGGCGACGCATCCGTTTGCGGATTGGAGGTCGCAGGAGATTTATCCGGACCCGCGGTATGCGCAGGTGGTGGAGGATTTGCAGCTTGCGGCGCGGTCGAATTTGATCTTTGGGCTGCATGTGCATGTGGGGATCGAGGATAAGGAAGCGGCGATCCGGATTATGAATTCGCTGCGGTATTTTTTGCCGCATATTCTGGCGCTTTCGACTAATTCCCCATTCTGGCTGGGAATGGATTCCGGGTATAAGAGTTACCGCTGCAAGATCTTCGAGGGATTTCCGCGGACGAATATTCCGGATAGCTTTGCGAGTTACTCGGAGTTTGAGAGTTATGTCGATCTATTGATCAAGACGAACTGTATCGATAATGCGAAGAAGATCTGGTGGGATATTCGGCCGCATCCTTTCTTCGACACGGTTGAGGTGCGGGTGTGCGATATTCCGATGCGCGCGGAAGAGACGGTGGCGATCGCCGGGCTGATCCAGGCGACGGCGTGCAAGTTGTGGAAGCTGCACTCGCAGAACGTGGACTACCGGCAGTACTCGCGGGCACTGCTGATGGAGAATAAGTTCCGGGCGATCCGGTATGGGCTGGACGGCAAGATGATCGACTTCGGCAAGCAGGAGGAGCTGCCGGCGCGGGACCTGATCCACGAGTATTTGGGGTGGGTGGACGATGTGCTGGATGAGCTTGGGAGCCGGAAGGCGGTTGAGTATATCCACACGATGCTGGAGCAGGGGTCCGGGGCGGATCGTCAGTTGAAGAAGTTTGCTGAGACGGGAAGTCTGCGGGCCGTTGTGGATTTTATGGCCGAAGAGACGCGGGTTGGGCTGTGATGAGGCGGAATAGGCCGACGGGAGTGTGACTCGGCTATGAATTCCCGGTAAACTTGTTGCATGTCAACGAGCGGCGTGGTGCCTATGGTGGAGTCGGTAGCGGTACGGGAGAAGGCGAAGCCGGTCACGGATCTGCTGGCGGTGGCGTATCCGGAAGAGTTCAGCGAGGGTGCGCGGAACGCGGTTACGACCTGCCTGAAGATACAGCCGGATGAGAAGGTGACGCTGATCACGGACCGGAGCTGCTTGCAGATTGCGGCATCGATTGCGGTGGAACTAGAAGAGCTGGGCTGTACCTGGACCGGGTTTGTGATGGAGGAGATTGCGCCGCGACCGCTGACGGGGATGCCTCAGGAAGTGCTCGAGGATATGGAGAGCTCGCAGGTAAGCATCTTTGCGGTCGAGGTGCAGCCGAACGAACTGCGCAGCCGGATGCAGATGACGGATGTGGTGAATCGGCGGCGCATGCGCCATGCCCACATGGTGAACATTACGCCGGAGATTATGACGCAGGGGATGCGCGCGGACTTCAATGCGGTGGACCGGTTGAGCCAAGCGGTGCTTGATAAGGTGAGGAAGGCGACGTATGTGCGGGCTACGACGCCGGCGGGGACGGACCTTCATGCGCAGATGGAGCCGGAGTACCGGTGGTTCAAGACGAGTGGGATTATCAGCCAGGAGAAGTGGGGGAACCTGCCGGGTGGGGAGTGCTTTACGGCGCCGGGTGAGGTGAATGGGGTGTTTGTGGTCGACGGGGTCGTGGGGGACTTCCTGTGCAAGGAGTTTGGGCTGTTGGAAGAGACGCCACTGACGATCCATATTGAGGGGAATCGGATTACGAAGGTGGCTTGCGCGAATAAGAAGCTGGAAGCGGACTTCTGGGCGTACACGCATACGGATGAGAACAGCGACCGGGTGGGTGAGTTTGCGATCGGGACCAACATTGGCGTGGAGCGGGTGATTGGGAACATTTTGCAGGACGAGAAGTTTCCGGGTGTGCATATTGCGTTTGGCGATCCGTATGGGGCGCATACGGGGGCGAAGTGGAAGTCATCCACGCATATTGACGTGGTGGGGCTGCGGTTCAACATCTGGCTGGGCGATGCGGATGGGGAAGAGCAGATTATGCGGGATGGTGAGTTCCTGATCGAGGCGTAGACTCTTCCAGAGCTGGGTTAGGAGAGTGGGATGCTGCAGCCGTTTCGCAGGCGATTTAACGAGGAACAGTTCTCCGCGGCGCGGTACGCGGAGCTGAAGGCGTGGCTGAACCGGGCGACGCGGACTGAGATCGATTTTCGCATCTGCGAGACGCCGTGCTTTTTCCCGAAGGCGCTGCTCGAGGAGATGTCGGCGAGTGGACGGGCGCTGACGCATCAACTGATCGACAATCCTGAGTACATGCGGCGGTCCGACGCGGCGGTGCCTGAGAGATATCGGGTTCCGAATGACAATCCGCGACCAAATTTCATGACGGTGGACTTTGGGCTGGTTCGGACGGCGGGTGGAGAGCTGAAGCCGAAGCTGGTGGAGTTGCAGGCGTTTCCTTCGATCTATGGGTACCAGGACCTGCTGACTCGTGGATATCGCGAGATGTATGGGCTAGGAGATGGACTGGAGGGTCGGCTGGGAGATGTGACGGAGGCCGAGTACTGGGGACTGCTGCGACAGACGATCCTGGGGGATCATGCGGCGGAGAATGTGGTGTTGACGGAGGTGGAGCCGGAGACGCAGAAGACGCTGCCGGACTTCCATGTGTATGCGGATCGGCTGGGGGTGACGACGGTCGATATTGCGAAGCTGAAGAAGGAAGGGAACAAGCTGTTTTACAAGCGCGACGGGCGGTGGGTCCCGATTGAGCGGATCTATAACCGGGCGATTGTGGATGAGGTGGAGCGCAAGGGGGTGGTGCCGGCGTTCGACTATCGGGATGAGTTGGATGTGGAGTGGGCGGGCCATCCAAACTGGTACTTCCGGATTAGCAAGTTTTCCCTGCCTTATCTACAACATGAGTCAGTGCCGACGGCGGTATTTCTGGATGACTGGTTTGCGGGACGCGGGCGGGAGCGACTGCCGGAGGATCGGGAGCAGGTACTGTTGAAGCCGCTGTACTCGTTTGCGGGGAAGGGGATCCAGTTTGCGCCGACCGACGCGGATCTGGCGGCGATCCCGGAGGCGGATCGGCATCTTTATCTGCTGCAGGAGCGGGTTCGGTTTGAGCCATTGATTGAGACGCCGCACGGGATGACGCAGGCGGAGATCCGGATTATGTATCTTTGGCCGGAGGGCCGGGACGAGATGATTCCGGTGCAGAGCCTGGTGAGACTGGGCCGAGGACTGATGATGGGCGTCGATCACAATCGTAACCAGGAGTGGATTGGCGGGTCTGCGGCTTTTTATCCGATTGAGGGATGATGGAGCAGAGATGGGTTGCCGATGTGACTGGAAGGTTCCCGAAGTGGTGCCTGGATGGAACCAACGGTCACACTTGTACCACATATTGGTTACTGCGGTTTTGGGCTGGTGCGGTAAACTTCATTGCGGAAGGGGACACAGGAAGGATCTGTGACCCGACCGAACGTAAAGGATTCCATGACGACTTGGAGCAGGTCCGGCGCAGTTGACCAGGTAAGGACAGCGGTTCGCTTTCCGATGCAGCTTGGTCTGTTGATCAGGACCGAGGCGGGTGAGATTGAAGCTGTTACCGAGAACATTTCGGCGAACGGCATTCTATTTACGGGTAAGGAACTGCCGAAGGTGGACAGCCTGATCGAATTTACGATCACGATGCCTGCGGCGGTGATGGGGACACCCGAGGACGTATCTGTCCAGTGTGTCGGCAGAGTCGTTCGGTGCGCCCAGCAAGGCGAAGAGATGCAGGCTGCGGCGATCATCGACGAGTATTCCCTGAGGGCTTAGTATGACGGTGATTGATATCAGTTCAACAGAACATCTCGAGCTGGAAGCAGAAGAGAGCGAAGGTACGACTCCTGCGATTCGGATTATCCTGGCGGATTCGCAGGCCATTTACCGGGTTGGGATGCGGAAGGTCTTCGCGCTCGAAGATGACATCCGCGTTGTAGCGCAGGCTGAGACGCTGCCTAACCTTTACTCCGCGCTACACCGGTTTCCGACCGATGTGGTGGTGCTGGAAGGTCAGCTGATTGCGGGCACCGTCGACGCGATTCCGGAGCTGGTGCGCCGTGCGCCGGACGCCAAGCTGATCGTACAAGTGGTCGAAAGCGATGAGACGAATACCGTGGAGCTGTATCGTCGCGGTGTTCGGGGCGTGGTGCCACGGTCGATTTCTCCGGATCTGTTGATCAAGTGCGTCCGCAAGATTGCGGCGGGCGAGACGTGGATCGATAACCAGTCGATCAGCTGGGTGATCGATGCGTATCGGTCGCAGGCTTCCACGTTGACGAATCCGCGGAGCCAGCCGAAGCTTTCGAAGAAGGAACTGGCGATCATCAGCTGCATCACGCGGGGGATGCGGAACAAGGAGATCGCGTATCAGATTGGGACGACCGAACAGGTCATCAAGAATTACCTGCGCAAGGTCTATGACAAACTGGGCGTCTCCGACCGGTTGGAGCTGGCGCTGTATTGCCTGCATCATCAGCTGCTAAAGAAGTACAACCAGGATCCGGAGGAAGGGCTGCTGGCGGGCGGGGCGAACCTGGCCAAGGCGAAGGCTTAGAAGCGGTTTTTGTGGTACCCAAAGCAAAAGGGTCTGGCGAATGTTCGCCGGACCCTTTTTGCTGTGCTGGTCTGAGTTACTGCTTGTCCATCTCGATGTCGATGGTGAACTTGACGTCGTCGCCGAGGGTGGGGGGGGCGAACTTGGGTCCGAAGGCGAAGTCGGGGCGGTGGATGATGCCGCTGGCGGAGAAGCCACTGACGGTCTTGCCGCCTTGGCCCTTCTGGGGCGCGGCGGGGCCGTCCACGTCCAGGGTGACGGGTTTAGTGACGCCGTGGAGGGTGAGGTCGCCGGTCATCTTGAGCTTGCCACCTGCGTTGGAGAAGGAGGTGGATTTGAAGGTGAGGGTGGGAAACTTCTCAACGTCAAAGAAGTCCGGGCTCTTGAGGTGCTTGTCGCGGGGGTCCATGTTGGTGTTGACGGTGGTGGCGTCAATCGTGGCGTCCACGGAGGACTTGGTGATGTCTTTTTCGTCGAGCTTGATGGTTCCGGTGACCTTGGAGAAGGCTCCGTGGACGTTGGAGACGGCGAGGTGGCGAATCTCAAAGTTGACGCCGGAGTGGGCGGAGTCGATGGTCCAGGCCGACGCCTGGGCGTGGGCGGCGACGCCGGCGAAGAGCAGGACCGCGGGCGCAAGGATGGCTGCTGGGCGGAGGGTGCGAAGGATCTTCATGTTGATCACCTTTCAAATAGGGTGCTGCGTTTCGGTCCTCATGATAGCGGATGGAGATTCGATGTTGCACCATGTTTCTCGATTCTCTTTCCTTTTTGGATCGAAGTGGGACGATGCGGTGCTAGGATGGCGGGACGATGGCCATTGCAGCGGACTGGAAGGCGCTTAGCCGGGCGCAGCGCAGTACTTTTACGGCTTGTTTCCTTGGGTGGACGCTGGATGCGTTCGATTTCTTTTTACTGACGCTGTGCCTGGGGTCGATTGCGAAGGACTTCAAGGTGGCGCTGCCGGCGATTGCCGATGCGATCTTCTGGACGCTGGTGATGCGGCCGGTGGGGGCGGCGCTGTTTGGGGCGATGGCGGAAAAGTATGGACGGCGGCCGACGCTGATGGTCAACGTTATCTCCTTTTCGATCTTTGAGCTTGCGAGTGCGTTTGCGCCGGGTCTTGCAAGCTTTATGGTGTGCCGGGCGTTGTTTGGGATTGCGATGGGCGGAGAGTGGGGGGTGGGGGCGGCACTGGCGTTAGAGACGCTGCCGGCGCAGGGGAGGGGATTCTTCTCCGGGCTGCTGCAGGAAGGGTACGTGGTGGGGAACCTGCTGGCTGCGGCGCTGTATTGGCTGCTGTTTCCGCACCTGCACGGGACGGGCTGGATGACGCCGTGGCGGGTGATGTTCATGATTGGGGCGTTGCCGGCTGTGCTTGCGTTCTACCTGCGGTTCAAGGTGGCGGAGTCTCCGGCGTGGCTTGCGGGCAAGGCAAGCGGGGTGAAGAAGAAGAGCGTCTTCGAAGCGGCGAAGCTGATGGAGTATCTGCCGTCGTTTCTGTTTCTGGTGCTAATGATGACGGTGTTCACGGCGTTCAGCCATGGGACGCAGGATCTTTATCCGACGTTTTTAGAGAAGGAGAAAGGGCTGGAGGGTGGGACGGCTGGGTTGTTGGTGGTGATTGCGAGCCTGGGGGCGCTGTGCGGGGGTATTGTCTGCGGGACGCTGTCTGAGAAGTTTGGGCGGAAGCGGACGATTCTCTGCGCGTCGTTGCTGGCGCTACCGATGATTCCTCTGTGGGCGTATTCGCATACCGTGGTGCTGCTGGGGCTGGGCGGATTTCTGATGCAGTTTGCGGTGCAGGGGGCGTGGGGGGTGGTGCCGGCGTACCTGAATGAGCTCTCGCCGGGTCCGGTGCGGGCGATCTTTCCGGGCTTTGCCTACCAGGTGGGGAACCTGATCACATCTCGCAACGGCAAGCTGCAGGCGGTGCTGGCGAAGCGTTATCCAGGCGGGTTGAGGACTGTGCTGGCGGGGACCGTGGTGGTGGTGGCACTGCTGCTGGCGGTGGTGACGCTGTTTGGGAAAGAGAAGGTGGGGATGGAGCTGACGGCGGACGACACGGTGTGAGCGGGATGTAAACTGGGCGCAAGACCTGCCGTATACATGGCAGGCCGGAGGGTTTTGCGTTGAAACTTTTGGCTAAGTTTAACCTTATTCTGCTTGTGATCTTTGGGACCGGCGGTTTTCTGATCTCGCACTTTGCGTATCAGTTCCTGGTGGGGAATGCGCGGCGGGAGGTGCTGGAAGAGGCGCGTCTGATGATGGCCAGCGCGAAGGCGGTGCGGGACTATACGTCTACGGACCTTTCTCCGCTGCTGCTGCAGAATCCGCAGCACCGGGTGAAGTTTATTGCGGAGACGGTGCCGGCCTTTGGCGCGACGACGACGTTCAAGAAGCTGCAGGCGAAGTATCCGCAGTACTCCTATAAGGAGGCGACGCTGAATCCCACGAACACGGCGGACCTGGCTGCTTCCTGGGAGGTGGAGGTGATCAATGGGCTGAAGAGCAGCCCGCCGGGGGTGCCGCTGATTGGGGAGCGGGATACGGGGTCCGGGCGGGAGCTGTACATGGCCAATGCCATCAAGCCGGAGCAGAGCTGCATGGAGTGCCACAGCGTTCCGGCGGTGGCGCCGAAGTCCATGCTGAGCGTGTACGGGACGGCGCATGGGTTCGGATGGAAGAAGGGGGATATTGTGGGGGCGCAGATTATCTCCGTGCCGATGTCCGTGCCGGTGGAGGCTGCGGATAAGGCGTTCCACGACCTGCTGATCTTCCTGGTGCTGACGCTGGTGATTACGATTGTGGCGTTGGATATTGGGGTTTACATGTTCGTGATTCGGCCGCTGAAGATTGTTTCTGAGACGGCGGACCGGGTGAGCCGGGGGGACAAGAATGTGTCCACGCTGAAGGTGACGGGGAAGGATGAGATTGCGATGGTGACGATCTCGTTCAACCGGATGCAGATGAGCCTGGCGAAGGCGTTTCGGATGCTGGAGGAGTAGGGGGGCATCGCCGATGATTGCGCAAAATATTCAAAACATTGGACTTAGCTTTGTATCAACTTTGCAAGTTCTTTGTTTTCAATGGGGTGTGGCGGCAAAATATTGATTCTAAATGGGTTATCCTCACCGGCGGAGGGTGCCGGATTGGGGGCCGGGGCCTACTTGCGGCACTGGGCGAGGAAGCGGGCGCGGTCCGGGGCGGATTCGATCTCGTGGGAGACGGCTTCGTAGAGGTCTTCCGGAGAGGCGGTGCGCTTTGCGGCTCGCTTGACGACGATCTCCGCGATGGGGCCGATGAAGTGGGCGAGCTCTTTGCTGACGCGATCGATCACGGCGGCAGGGAGGGGTGTCGCCTCTGGCTGAGGGCGGGGTGCGGTAGGTTCAGCGGGGAGAACCGCTTCCACGGGGCGGGGAACAAGGGAGGAAACCGGGGGCAGGACTCGGGGTTCGGGGGGTGCCGCAGCGGGGGGGTGGGGCGGGGGAATGTATGAGGGGGCAGGGTTGGCGGTGCGGGGTGGCAGCGTGGTTGCGGCTGGGGTGGGGCCGGGGCGGGCCGGAGCGCGGTAGACGCTGGGAGTGTCCGCGAAGGGTGAGCGTGGGAGTGGGTTGGTGTACGCCGCGCGGCGGGCGGAGGGTCCGGGGCGGGTGGTGACGGGTAAGGGCGCGGAAGAGGTATGGAGCGGGGCCGGGGCGGTGGCGTGCAGGTACGTGGCGGGTGCGGGTGTGGGTGTGGCAGGGCGGGGTGCGGGAGCCGGCGCGGCGGGCTTCTGGAGGAGGTTATCGAGGGCTCCGGTGAGGACCTGGAGGTCTAACTTCCAGCGGGCGTGGGTGAGCTCGACGGAGTTGCGGTAGGCGAGGTCGCGGATGTCGAAGGGGAGCTGCTCCGCCTGCGGCATGCGGGCGCCGCGGACGAGGATGGGGATGACGGGGATGTCGCGGTGGAGGGCTGCGGCGATCTCAAGGCGGACGTAGTCGTTGGGTGCGTCAATGCGGCGGCCGCCGTGGTCGTCCGGCGTCTCCAGCCAGCCGGGGCCGATGAGGACGAGGACGACGCTGCAGGCCTGGATGCTCTCCTCGATGGCACGGCGGAAGTCATAGCCGGGCTTGATGGAGTCGACGTCCATGAAGACGGATTGGTCGCTGAAGCGGCTGGTGAGGAGATCGGAGAGACGGCCTGCCTCGCCTTCGGAATCGCTGCGGCGATAGCTGATGAAGATGGCGCGCACGGTTCTTACAGATTAGCAAAGATGATGGACGAGGGGTCCTCGCCGCACGGGCCCGCTGTGCTCGCGATGGCCACTTCGTGACGTGTGTTGGGCTTCGCGTGGTCCGGGGGTTGCCGGCACGGCGTTTACGGGGTGCGGATGGCGTGGCCGATGAGGAGGATCAAGGGCGCGGGGCCGGGGGTGGATGTGGGGAGGGCAGCGAGGGTGGTGGAGGTGACGTGCTCCTGCGGGGTGGAGGCCTGGGAGACGGCGGCCACCGGGGTTTGAGGGGGAATGCCTGAGGCGATGAGGGAGGCGGCGAGGTGGTGAAAGTCTCGTCCGGGCATGTAGAGGACGAGGGTGGAGTCCGGGGGGAAGGATCCGTGCCAGGCAACCGGTTCCGACTTGGTGGCGCTGTGGTGGGCGGTGGCGAGGATGAGCCTGGAGGCGGCGGCGCGATCCGTAAGCGGGGTCTTGAGCGAGGCGGCGACGGCGAAGGCGGCGGTGATGCCGGGGACGATTTCGAATGGGATGGCGTGGGCGGTGAGGAAGTCGATTTCTTCTCCGGCGCGGCCGAAGATGAGTGGGTCTCCGGATTTGAGGCGGAGGACTGCTTTGTTTTGGGAGGCGTGGTGGAGCATGAGGTTGTGGATGCCGGCCTGGGTGATGCGGGGCTGGCCGCAGCGTTTGCCGACGGGGATGATGTGTGCGGCGGGGTTGGCGAGGGCGAGGATGGCGTCGGTGACGAGGTCGTCCGGGAGGATGACGTCACAGGTGGCGAGGAGGTGGGCGGCGCGGAGGGTGAGGAGATTGGGGTCGCCGGGGCCGGCTCCGCAGAGAAAGACAGTGCCGTTCATCGTGAGACCTCAAGGCAAAAGCCCGCTTCGCGCGGGGCGGTCACTTCGTGACTTGTCTTGAGCTTCACTTGGGGCTCGCGTTGCTCGCTGGTGGAATGGGTGCGACGGGTCATGAGTATGGGGGCTAGACGAGGGCTGCGGCGATCTGTTCGATTGCGGCCAGGTTGGCTGCGAGGTCGCTGGGGAGCGCGAAGCGAGATTGGAAATAGGCAACACTGTTGTAACTGATGCGGGTGGTGTGGTTCGCGTCCTGTGCGATGAGGATCTTGAGGGGAAGATCGAGGGCGATGTCCGGCGCGGCGAGCATGAGGGGCGTGCCGGCTTTTGGGTTGCCGAAGATGACGAGCTTTGTGTCGGGCATGGCGAGGCCTGCGGTGGCTGCCTCGCCGCTGTGATCGACGACGGCGAAGAGTTTGATGCCCTTCTTTTTGAGGATCAGGAGGAGGTGTTCCAACACTTCGCTGACGGGGTGAGGGCTGGTGAGGTGGACGATTCCGTTATCGGGTGTCATGGTTTAGGCCTCGCTTGTGGCGTCGGGGATTTGGGTGAGGGCAGGGGCGGGGTTGAGGAGGGCGTGGCGGCGGGCCATGGCGCGGGAGGGGCAGGCGTCGAAGCCGCAGACGTCGCGCTGGGCGAGCTGGTGGAGGAGGAGTTTGCGTTCGTCGTTGAGGGGCTCGGCGGCGACGACTTCGCGGCGGAGGTTGCCGAGGTCGGTGAGCCAGTCGCCGAGGTCGAGGGGGAGCTGGGCGTTGATCTCCTTGCGGAGGCGCTGGGCGAGGGCGGGGCTGGCGCCGGCGGTGGAGATGGCGATCTGGAGGTCGCCACGGCGGACGACGGAGGGGAAGTAGAAGTCGCAGAAGGGTGGGTCGTCTACGGCGTTGCAGAGGATGTTGGCGGCTTCGGCTTCGGCGAAGACGGCGCGGTTGACGGCGGGGTCGTCCGTGGCGGCGACGACGAGGAAGTTGCCAGCGAGATCGCCGGGGGAGTATGGGCGGGGGTGCCAGTGGACTTCGCCGGAGGCGGCGAGTGCCTGGATGGACGGGCGAGCGTTGGGCGCGATGACGGTGACGCGAGCGTGCGCGGCGCGGAGGCTCTCAATCTTCGATTCCGCGAGGTTGCCTGCGCCGATGACGATGCAGGGGCGAGCGGAGAGTTTGAGGAAGATGGGGAAGAGGTCCATAGGTCATTTTAGTCGGCGGAGGTGTGGGGTGGCGACCGGGTTGGGACGGGAGGCGGCAGATGTCGCTGGCTGAGGGCAAAACGGAGGGGGAAGTGTGCATCGAAGGAAAAGATTCAGTGTTTTGACGTGGGAGTACGGTATGGAACGGACAGGAATGGATTTAGGGGCCATGATGGAGACTGCGAGTGGGCCTTCCGGGCAGCGGGACGCGCAACTGCTGGAGGTAGTGCGGATGGAGGAGCAGAAGTCCGAGACGGATCTGTCCGGAGTACGGCCAAGGGTTGGCATTATGGTGGCGGACGGGGTGAGCCGGCGGGCGGTTGAGGCGGCGTCGGTCCATCTGGAGCTGATTCCGTGCGAGTTGACGGTGGGCCAGGTCCAGACCCTTCCGGTGACTGAGTTTGAGTTGATTGTGGCGGATGAGGAGGATGCGCGGGCGATCCGTAAGATCCTGGAGCAGCGGGAAGAGCATACGGAGGGAGTCAACCCGGCGGTGATCGCGGTGAGGATGAGGGGGGTGGTGACGCCGGGGATGCCGCCTTTGACGTTGGACGGCAGCGAGCAGGAATTTGAGGGGGTGCTGAACCTGCCGCAGGAACCGGGTGCGACGGTGGCGCAGCTTGGGCTGTTTCTTTATGCGCATCGGGCGTACGCGCGGCGGTATGAGAATGCGCTGGAGGAGCTGCACCTGAACCGGAGGATCTTCCGGTCGGTGACGAGTGGAATCTCCGTGGCGAATGCGGCGCTGCCGGATATGCCGCTGGTCTATGTGAACCCGGCATTTGAGGTGATGACGGGGTACAGCCTGGAGGAGGTGCGTGGAAAGAACTGCCGGTTCTTACAGAACGGCGAACAGGACCAGCCGGGGTTGACGCTGATTCGGGAGGCGCTGACGGCGGAACGGGAGGTGGTTGCGGTGCTGAAGAACTATCGCAAGGACGGCACACCGTTCTGGAATGAGCTGTCGCTTTCCCCGATACGCAACCGGGATGGGGCGCTGACGCATGTGGTGGGGATCCAGATGGATGTGACGGCGAGGGTTGAGTTTGAGGCGGCGCTGCGGGAGAGCGAAAAGTTGGCGGCGGTGGGACGTCTTGCGGCGAGCATCGCGCATGAGATCAATAATCCGCTGGAGAGCGTGATGAATCTGCTGTATCTGGCTCGAGAGTCGAGGGACAGCGAGGCGATGCGGGAGTACGTGGCGCAGGCGGACAAGGAGGTGCAGCGGGTGGCGCAGATTACGTCACAGTCGCTGCGCTTTTATAAGCAGAGCACCAAGCCCCAGGCGGTGCGCTGCGATGAGCTGCTGGACGGGGTGCTGGATGTCTATCAGGGACGGTTACAGAATGCGCATGTGACGCTGGAGGTGCGCGAGCGGATGACGGAATCCATTGTGTGCCTGGAGAGCGAGATACGGCAGGTGCTGAGCAATCTGGTGCGGAATGCGATCGACGCGATGATGGGCACGGGTGGGCGGCTGCTGGTGCGGAGCAGGGAGGCTACGGAGTGGCGGAACGGGGGACGGGGTGTGGTGCTGACGGTGGCGGATACAGGGAGTGGTATGAGCGCGGTGACGATGCGGAAGATCTATACCGCGTTTTATACGACGAAGGGGATTGGCGGGACGGGGTTGGGGTTGTGGGTGAGCGCGGAGATTGTGAAGCGGCACCAGGGGCGGCTGCGCGTGCGAAGCTGCCAGGGGGCGGGGAAGAGTGGGACGGTGTTTCAGCTGTTTTTGCCGTACCAGGGGTTGACGGTTTAGGTTGCGGATGAAGTTTGGATGTGGGGCTGTATGCTGGTGTGGTCCCCACAATTTGTAACGCCTGGAGTTCTTCGTCTATGAGGCTTCGTCTTGCGTCGGTGTGTCTTTGCCTGGTTGGGTCTGCCGCGTGGTGCGGTGGGCAGGGTGCGGTGTTGAGTCCGCAGCAGTCTGCGGAGGAGACGAATCAGATTTTGAAGGATCTGATTCGGTTCGACACGTCCAACCCGCCGGGGAATGAGACGCAGGTGGCGCAGTACATCGCCGGGGTGTTTACTCATGCGGGGATTCCGTACGAGATTCTGGAGCCGGTTGCAGGACGTGCGAGTCTTGTGGCTCGGCTGAAGGGGACGGGGGCGAAGAGGCCGGTGCTGATGCTGGCACACGAGGATGTGGTGCCGGTGGACCGGGCGCATTGGAGTGTCGATCCGTTTGCTGCCGAGGTGAAGGATGGCGTGTTATATGGGCGTGGGGCGTCCGACGATAAGAGTCCGCTGGCCGCGCATATTGAGACGATGTTGCAGTTGAAGCGGAGTAGGATGACGCTTTCCCGCGACGTGATCTTCCTGGCGGAGGCAAGCGAGGAGGCGGGGTCCGCAGCGAGTATGCGGACAATCGTGGACAAGTACTGGGACAAGATTGCGTGTGAGTATGCCTTCAACGAAGGGGGCGCGGCGGAGGTGAAGGATGGCAAGGTGGCGTACTTTGGCGTGGCGACGGGGGAGAAGCTGCCGCGTGGGGTGAAGCTGATTGCGAAGGGGAAGAGTGGTCATGCGTCGGTGCCGGTGCTGGAGAATCCGGTGACGCACCTGGCGGAGGCGGTGGCAAAGCTGGGGACGTGGGAGACGCCGATGCGGCTGAACGATACGACGCGGCAGTTCTTCTCGGAACTGGCGAAGTTATCGTCGGCAGAGGATGCGGCGCTGTTTCGGTCGCTGGATAAGCCGGAGACGCAGGCGAAGCTGCATGCGACGATGCCGCAGTTCTACTCCATGCTGCACACAAGTGTGGTGCCTACGGTGATGAAGATTGGGTTCAAGTCCAATGTGATTCCGCCGGAGGGTGAGGCGGAGCTGGATATACGGGCGCTTCCGGATGAGGATATGCCGAAGCTTTATGAGGCGATGCGGAGGATCATCAACGATCCGAGTGTGACGCTGGTTGCGCCGGACCTGACGAACTCGATGCCGACTGCGCCTGCGAGTTCGTTGACGACGCCGATGTTTGCGGCGTTTGGGCAGGCGGTGAAGAAGTATTTGCCGGAGGCGGTGACGATTCCGGTGATGACGACGGGGGCGACGGATTCGGCGTTTTTACGAGGGAAGGGCGTGAATGCTTATGGGATCCGCGTGCCGCGTACGTTTGCGGAGAATGAAGGGGTGCATGGGAACGATGAGCGGATTGAGCTGAAGTATGTGGCCGTGTATCAGAAGATTGTGCAGGAAGCGGTGGAGATTGTGGCGAAGTGAGAGCGTTAAGGCTTAACACCGATCTACACCGATTGGACCGATTGGACCGACTCTAGAAGCAAGTGCAAAATGCAAAAACGACCATGGATCATCACGGATGATGCGGGATAAGAACGGCGTGGATCATTGCAAAACAAAGCCCCGAGGTTTGAGTCTCGGGGCTTTGTACTATTTGTGCAACTTTGATTACTTGTTGTCGTCACCGAGGGAGGTTTGCTCGGCAGTGTGGTTGTAGGGGATGCCGGATTCCATCCACTTGGGTTTGGGGCCGGCTTTGAGCTCGTAGTCGAAGAACTGGGCCATGCGGGTGGAGTAGTCCTTCTGGTTGGCGCGGCGGCGGAGGTGGTGGGGTTCGCCGTTGTAGGTGAACATGTAGGCCTCCTTGCCGAGGCGGCGCAGGGCGAGGAACATCTCGATGCCCTGATACCACGGCACGGCGTCATCGGCGTCGTTGTGGACGATGAGGAGCGGGGTGGTGACCCGGTCGAGCTGGAAGAGGGGTGAGTTATCGATGAAGCGCAGGGGGTACTGCCAGGGGGTGCCGCCGATGCGGCTTTGGGAGATCTCGTACTGGAACTGGCGCGGGCGGCCTGGGCCCCAGCGGATGCCGTCATATGCGGAGAACATGTTGACGACGGGTGCGCCATCCTCGGCTGCTTTGAAGCGGTTGGTCTGGGTGACCATGTAGGCGATCTGGTAGCCGCCCCAGCTGTGGCCCTGGATGCCGATGTTCTTTTCATCGACGAAGCCCTTGGCTGAGACTGCGCTGACGCCCGCGAGGACGCATTTGAGGGCGCTCTGGCCGGGGTAGCCGGTGGTGTAGACGATGTCCGGGGTGAAGACGAGGTAGCCGTTGGAGACGTAGTAGCTGATGTTGATGGAGTCCATCGGCTTGGGGTCTACGAAGTGGTTGATGTTCTGCGAGAGCTTCTCGTAGAGGTAGACGATCATGGGGTATTTCTTGCTTGGGTCGAAGTTGGCGGGCTTGTAGAGGATGCCCTGGAGGTTGACGCCGTCGAGGCTTTGGAACGGGACCATCTCATCCGTGCCCCATTGGAGCTGGGCCTGCTGCGGGTTGGCGTCGGTGACCTTATCCAGCTTGGCGAAGGATGAGTTGGTGACGAGGAGATCGGGGAATTGTGTGTAGCTCTGGGTTGAGGTGATGACGACGTCCGCGTCCCTGGCTTTGATGGGGTTGGAGAAGTCCTTGGGGGCGTAGGTGAGGCGGGCTGGGGGCTGGGTTGCGCCGAGCTTCGTGGTGTAGAAGCCGGTGTCATGCGACATGGTGTCTTCGGCGCGGAGAAGGACGGGCTGGGAGGGGTCGATGGTGCGGGCTTCGGGGTCGGAGTCGAGCTTGATGTAGCGGAACTCGGTGTGGGCTTTGCGGCCGGCGCCGGCGGTGAGGTTGATGGCGTTGCTGCCGTCTGGAGTGACCTGCCAGATGTCCCAGTGGTCGTAGAGGAGGACGGCTTTGTCGTCTTTGGTCCATGCGCCCGCGCCGTATGCGCCGGGGAGGCCGGGAACGTCGTTTTCTTCGTTGAAGAATTTAGCGGGGAGCTTCGCGGTGAGGTTGGTGACCTTGCCGGAGGGGACGGCAATGGTGCTCCAGTCCCTGGAGTCAAAGGTGAGGAGGTACTTGCCGTCGGCGGACCAGCGGATGACGCCCTGATGTTTTTTGAGGAGGAGGGTGCGGGTGCCAGTGTCGGTATCGACGAGGTAGTAGTCGGCGCTGCGGTCGTCGTAGTCGAGCATGGCGCGGTAGGGGCGGTCGTCGGCTCCTAGAGCGTAGCGGCTGTTTTCGCTGAGGGTGAGCTCGGGCATGGTTTCATCCGCGAGCTGGATCATCTTGTGCTGCTTGATGAGGTATTCGGCGCGGAAGCTGCGGTTGAGGTCGGCGGTGGCGCGAACTTTTTGTGCTGGCTGGATGTAGTCGTCCTGATAACGCCAGAGGTCGAAGGAGGGTTTGTCGGGGTCAATGGCGGTGGCGTGTGCGGGTGGTGGGGCGGGGGCCGCACCGAAGAAGAGGCGGGTGGCGTCTTTGGAGAAATTGATGGTGGCGTGGTCGTTGAGGATGTAGCCGGGGTGGAAGGTGGAGACGATGTCGGCGGCTTTGGGCTCGCCGGTGTGCCAGAGGTAAAGGTTGTAGAGGGGCTTGTGTTTGGATTCGGGATCGTCTGAGGCGGGAGCGCCGATGAAGGCGAGCTGGTCGAATTTTTCGTCGAAGGTGAGGTGCTCGTAGCGGCCCTTGCCGGTGATGAGGGCTTTGGGGTCGGTGGCGGAGGTGGCGAGGAGGAAGACGCCGTCGGTTTCAGGCCTGGGGGAGGCGACGGAGTAGGCGAGGGATTTGGCGTCCTTGGCGAGTTGGTAGTCGAGGACGTCGGGGAAGGTTTTTTCCGTGCCGGCGGGGAGGGAGCGAAGGGTAAGGAGGGAGCCGTATTGGGTGGTTGGGGTGGCGCTTCCGGTGGCTCCGGCGCGGCCTCCGCGGGCTTGGTCTTCGGAGTCTTCGTCGGCGGGGGCGTCTGGGGCCGGGGTGGGCTTTTTGGCTTCGGGGGCGGGGAACTTGAGGTAGGCGATGAAGCCGGTGCCCTTGTCCGGGAGCTGGAAGGATTTTACGTCCGGGATGCGGGTGGGTTTGGAGGTGGTGAGGTCGATCATGACGAGTTCGTCGTGGGCGGGTGGGGGTGGGGCTTGCTTCTTGTCCTTGGACTTTTCGACGGCGGCGTGGGTGGGGTAGGCGAGGAAGGCGAGGGTTTTGGTGTCGGGAGAGAAGGAGATGTGGATGGCCTGGGGCGGGGCGGGGCCGTCGGAGGCGGGGTCTGGGGCTGGGGGCGGGGGGAGTTCGCCGGCGGGGATGCGGAGGTCCTGGCTGGTCTTGAGGTCGCGGATGATCACGACGCCATCGCCTTCCTGGGGGAAGAGGCCGTAAGCGAGGTAATGGCCGTCATTTGAGAGGACCTGGCCGCTGATGGCCTTCCAGGAGGGGAAATCGGCGGAGGTGATGGGGCGCTGCTGGGCGTGGGCGAGCGAGGCGACGAGGCAGAACGCCGGGATGAGGCGCAGACGGGTGGGCATCAGGAGGGGCATGGTGCTCCTTGAAGTGCGGGTGTGATGGGGAAGACGTGTGAATGCTCGGTAAAGTTGAGTTTAGCGCGAATTTGGGTTTGCGCAGAACGTGGTGAAACGCGTGCAGAACGTGGTTTCGCGATGGTGAAACGTGGTGGACTGCACCAACGTGGTGATGGTGAACCCCGCGATTGGCGCGGGGTTCACCATGAGGGTGTGGTGTTTTACTTGTGGTGATGGTGGCCAGCTAATAACCAGCTCGCCAACTTTGGCCCTTGGCGTGCGCTTTTGGGTGGGCACTTTTCCGGGGGTGCGGGCTCATGGTTGAGCCCGCAAAAAGCGGTCGGGCTTCGCCCGATACCCCACCCTATTCGCGATAAGACCGCGAAAGGATGGGGCACCCATCGGGGAGCTTAGGCGTCTGGAGCGTGGCGGCCGCCGGCTGGGGGGGCGTCGCGGTCTACGATCTCCGAAGGCGGAACTGAGGTGCCGTTGAGTTGGGTGCGGAGGTCTTCGTCGGAGGTGCGGGCGAAGTAGGCGCGGAGGTCTTCGCCGGGGGTGCGGACGGCGAGGTAGCCGCGGAGGAGGCGCTCGATGGCGGCTGGGGTGTCTTCCGCGGCGGCTCGGAAGCCGAGGGGACGGGCGGGGCGGGCATACTTGCCGACGGCTCCGCCGACGCAGAAGTAGAAGGCGTCGACGGTCTGGCCGTCCTTCTTGAGCTTTTTGCCTTCGAGGCCGATGTCTGCGATCCAGTGCTGGCCGCAGGAGTTGGTGCAGCCGGTGACGTGGAGCTTAATCTGCTGGTCGAAGCCGGGAAGACGGTCTTCCATCTCCGAGACGAGCCATTTGCTGAAGGCCTTGGTTTCCGCGATGGCGAGCTTGCAGAACTCGGTGCCGGTGCAGGCGATGGCTCCGCGCCAGAAGGGGGAGACTTCGACTTCGAGGTCGATGGCTTTGAGGTCTGCGATGAGGGGTCGAACGGCCTCGTTGCGGATGTTGACGAGGACGATGTTCTGCATGATGGTGGCGCGGAGGTGGCCGTCGCCGTGGGTTTCGGCGAGGTTGGCGAGGGTGATGAGCTGGTCGCCGGAGAGGCGGCCGCGGAGGACACTCGCGCCTACGGCGCTGAGGCCGGATTGCTTCTGGGGGGTGACGCCGATGTGGTCGCGGTAGACGTCGTCTGGGATGTTTTCGGGGTTTGGGAGTTCGGAGGTGGACCCACTCATCACGCGGTGAGACTGCGCGATGAATGGGGCACCCGGCAGCTGAGTCGATTCGGAGGAGAGCGGTCGAGCTTCGCTCGATACCCCCCCCTTTCCCGGATGAGAGTCCGAAAAGAATGGGGCACCCGACGTGGCGGGGACGTCGATCGGGCTGGGGTCGAGTTTGTAGCCGAGTTTTGATTCGAGGGCGGAGAGGAAGGATTCGGCGGTCCAGCCGTGGCGCATGAAGAGGTACTTGATGCGGGCGCGGGTGCGGTTTTCGCGGAGTTCCTGCTGCTCGCGGAAGATGTCGGCGACGGCTTCGGCGACGTCCGAGGCAATGGATTGCGGGATGAAGGCGGGGATGCGGACGGCCATGTGGGGCTCGGTGGAGAGGCCGCCGCCTACGCGGAGGGTGTAGCCGATCTCGGGCTGGCCGTTGACTTCGCGCTTGATGGCGGTGAAGGCGAGGTCATTGATTTCGGGGTAGGTGCACCAAAGGGGGCAGCCGGTGACGGAGATCTTGAACTTGCGGGGGAGGTTGTAAAATTTGGGGTTCGCGGTGAGGCGGTGGGCGATTTCGACGGCGAGGGGGCTGGCGTCGAGGAGTTCGTGATGGTCGAGGCCGGCGAGGGGGCAGCCGGTGACGTTGCGGACGACGTCTCCGCAGGCTCCTTTGGGGCTGAGGCCGATGGCGGTAAGGGCGTCGACGATTTCGGGGAGCGACTCGATGGTGAGCCAGTGGAACTGGATGTTCTGGCGCGTGGTGATGTCGGCGAGGTTGCGAGCGTATTTTTTGCAGAGTTCGCCGATGACGCGGAGTTGATGCGAGGTGAGGAGGCCGTTGGGGAGGCCGATGCGCATCATGAAGAACTCGGTGGCTTTGCCTTCGCCGCCGACGCCTCCGGTGGCTCCGATGCCGTCGCCCTGGGTGTAGACGCCCCACCATTTGAAGTAGAGGCCGGTCCATTCTGGGAGGACGGCTCCGCGGCCCTGTTTGGCGAACTCGCGGACTTCATCCCAAGCGTCCCAGGGGTTTTTGGCGAGCTTGAGGCGCTCGGACTTCTGGGCCTTGGTCTCCTTGATGGGCTTGGTGCTGGGGGAGTCTACCTGGACGGCTTCATCGGGCATTGCTTGGGTCCTTTGGGGTTGGGGCAAAGAAAAAGCCCACGCAGTTGGTGGGCGGCTGGTGCTTTGCTTGGGGTGTGCGGAAGAAATCGCAGGATCAGGCAAAGGCGCGGCGCCAGCGGTTGCGACAACAGGCCGGACACGGGGCGCGATGCGGAGAGAGCTTCATCTCCTTTGAGGGTAGATGGGTGGGGGGGCGGAGTCAAGACGAGGGGGACGCCCGAGGTTGATGGGGTCGAGCGTCCGGTGGGGCGGGATCAGGGCTGGGTCTGCTGGTTGTTGCGGCGGGCCTCGTCAAGCTGCTTGCGGGCGTCTTCCAGTTGCTTGTGGATCTGGTTCTGATCGATGTGGATCTCGATTTGGGAGTTGATTTTGGCGTTGGCGATGGCTTCCGAGGCGGCTTTGAGCTGGAGCTTGAGCTGGGCCTGATCGATGTGGATGTCCCTGCGCTGCCTGGCGATGTTGTCCTGGGCGGTCTTGATCTGCTGGATGGCCTGGTCCATCTGCTTACGGACGTCTTCGGAGTTTATGGCGTGATCGACGGCAAGCTTTTGGGCATCGGCGATCTGCTTCTGGAATTCGGGGCTTTGGAGCTGTTTCTGGGCGTTGGCGATCTGGCGTTCAATCTCGCCGGAGTTGAGGGTTTTGAGCTGGGCGGCGAGGGCTTTTTCGTCGATGAGGTGGTGGCTGAGGGCGATGTCGATCTGCTGCTGGGCGGCGGCGAGCTGCTTGTCGAGGTCGGCGCGCTCGGCGGGGGTGAGGTCACGCTGGACGCCGTTGACGATGGAGATGTGGCGAGGGTGAGGGGTGGGGGCTGGGGCAGGTGCTGGGGCAGCCTGGGGGGCTGCGGGAGCTATCGGAGCAACGGGAGGCAGGGCTGGGAGTGGCGGCAAAGGCGCGGCGGGTGGTAGGGCGGGGAGGGCTGCCAACGGGGCTGCTGGTGGGGCCGGTGGGGTAGGGGAAGCGATAGGGGCGGTTTGGCTCTGAAGGGCTGGGGTTGCGGCGGTGGCTTGCCGGGTGGGTGCGTTGGGTTTGCGGGGGGCGGGGGCGGATCGGGCGGAGAGCGGCCAGATGGCGGTGCGGGTGTTGACGGGGATGAGGGTTGCGACAGGTTCTGGGCGGCGGGCGGCGGCGACGGTCTGCAGGTGGAAGGCGGCGGCGGTGCAGGTGGCAAGGGCGGTGAGGGCGATGCCGGCGGCGATGCGGGTGGTGCGGTTGGCGGGGGTGGATGTGGCGGGCGTGATGAGCTTCATGATGCGTTCCTCCAATAAGGATGGGCTGAGCGATGGGTTGGGCTTCGAGGGGAAGAGGGCGAGGGTGGCGAGGCTGGGGGTGGAGGTGGTGTGGATGTCGCGCGCGAGGGTGAGGAGGGAGCGGGCGTAGGCGGTGGAAGAGCCGGTGGCGCGGGCGGCGAGGGCGTCGCAGAGGATTTCACGGGTCTGGCCGATGCGGGCATGGAAGAGCGGGGTGACGGGGTGCCAGGCGATGGGGAGGGCGACGAGGCGGCAGAGGAGATTGACGAGGGTATCGCGGCGGCGGATGTGGGCGAACTCGTGGAGGAGGATGGCGGTGAGTTCGTAGTCGTGCTCAAAGCGGGCGGGGAGGAGGAGGACGGGGTGGAAGAGGCCGGCTACGGCGGGGATGGTCTCTGAGGCTGAGAGGAGGACTTTTGGGGTGGGGATGTTGAGGCGAGCGGCGCAGGCGGCGAGGAAATCTGGGTCGAGCGTGGAGGAAGTGGCGCGGGTGATAAGGCGGCGGGAGGTGAGCCAGGCGTGGGTGAGGCGGAGAAGATTGAAGGCGAGGAGGGCGAGCCAGAGTTGGGCGATGCGGAGGATGACTCGGGGGGCAAGAATGATGGGGCGGGGGTGGAGGAGGGTGGGGCGGGAGGTGGTGAGGAGGATTGGAGCGGAGGCGGTGAGGGTGGGCTGGGTGACGAGGGTGGTGGGGCGGATGACGGCTGGCGGGGTGCGGAGCGGGAGGGTGGCGGCAAGGAGGAGGGTGGCGATCCAGAGGGTGTGCTGGAGGGCTACGGAGGGGCGGGCGAGGCGGATGAGGAGCCAGGTGGAGGCGGCGAGGAGGGGGAGCTGCCAGAGGGTGTTGAGGGCGTAGTCGAAGAGGTGAGAGGCGAGGAGTGGTGAGAGGTTTGCGGAGATCATTTGGGCTCCTGACGTTTTTTTGCGGGGGCTTCTTCGCGGGCTTGATCCTGGTTGCGGCGCTCGGCTGCGGCGACTTCCTGGCTGAGGCGGTCGAGGTCCACGGAGGAGATGCGGCGGGTGTCGACGAGGGACAGGAGGAGGGCTTCGGTGGAGCCGCCGAACATGCGCTTGACGAGGTCTTCGACAGCCGAGCCGGTGGCTCGGCGGCGGGTGACGGCGGGGCGGTAACGGAAGGCTCGGCCATCCTGAACGCGCTTGACCTTGCCCTTGCGGAGGAGGACGTTGAGCATGGTCATGACGGTGGTGTAGGCGAGATCGGATTTGAGCTTGGGCTGGACCTCGGAGACGGTGGAAGGGCCGTTATCCCAGAGGATGTGCATGATCTCGAGTTCGAGGGGGGTGAGGGGTTTCTCGGGCATTCGGCTTTCCGGTTCCTTCCGGGAGGTGAGCTACTACGTCGTTAGTAGATTGATAGACCTTGAGGATGCGTTTTGTCAACTAATACGTTAGTAGGACGGAGTGCAGGAGGGAGGGAGAGCGGGGGGCGATTACAATTTGAGTTTGGGGTAGTCGGGCTTTTTGGAGTGTGTGGATGAGTGGTTTGGGATTGGTTGAGGCAGTGGCGGTCAGAAGCGGTGTGGCGGCGTTTGGGCCGGAGAATCCGTTTTATGCGGCAAGTGAGCTGCCGTTTGGGGCGCCTCCGTATGACCGTATCAAGGATGAGCACTATGAGCCGGCGATGCTGGCTGGATTGGCGCAGGAGGCGGCTGAGATACGGGGGATTGCGGCAAACTTAGCGGCGCCTACGTTTGAGAATACGTATGTTGCGATGGAGCGGTCTGGGGCGCTGCTGAACCGGGTGACGGCGGCGTTCTTTGGGGTGGCGGGGGCAGAGACGAATCCGGTGATTGAGCAGTTGCAGACGGAGATGGCTCCCCGGTGGGCGGCGCATGACGATGCGATCTACCTGGATGCGACGCTGTTTGAGCGGTTCGACGCGGTGTACGAGCGGCGTGGGGAGTTGGGGCTTGCGGGAGAAGATCTGCGGCTGGTGGAGGTGCTGCATGACCGGTTTGTGCGGGCGGGGGCGAAGCTGAGTGATGGGGATAAGGCCAAGCTGAAAGAACTGAACGAAGAGGAGGCAGGGCTGACGAATGCGTTTGGCCGAAAGCTGCTGGCGGCGACGAAGGCGGGTGGCTATTGCACGGCTGATAAGGCGGCGCTGGAGGGTTTGAGCGAGGCGCAGCTTGCTGCGGCGGGGGCGGCTGCAGAGGCACGGGGGATCGAGGGGTATTGCCTCACGCTGCAGAACACGACGCAGCAGCCAGCGCTGGCGTATCTGCGGCGGCGAGAGACACGGCAGGCGCTCTTTGAGCACTCCTGGAACCGGTGTGAGCGCGGGGATGAGAACGATACGCGCGAGACGGTGGCGAAGCTGGTGAAGGTGAGGGCGGAAAAGGGACGGCTGCTGGGGTTCTCGACGTATGCGGCGTGGAAGCTGCAGGATCAGATGGCGAAGACTCCTGAGACGGCGATCCAGTTTATGGATGCGATGGTGCCGGCTGCGGTGGCTGGGGCGCGGGTGGAAGAGGGGGAGATTCAGGCGTTGATGCAGCGGGATGGACTGGCCGGGGAGGTGCAGCCGTGGGATTGGGACTTCTATGCCGAGCAGGTGAGGAAGGCGAAGTATGACCTGGATGAGGACGAGGTGCGACCTTACTTTGAGTTGAATGCGGTGCTGGAGCGTGGGGTGTTCTATGCAGCCGAGAAGCTGTATGGGATTACGTTCCAAGAGCGTTACGATTTGCCGGTGTATCAGGCGGATGTACGGGTGTATGAGGTGTTCAACGGGGATGGGTTGCACCTGGCGATTCTGTATAGCGATCCGTTCAAGCGGGACAACAAGCGGGGCGGGGCCTGGATGAGCAGCTTCGTGCGGCAGTCGCGGCTGATGGGAACGCAGGCGGTGGTGACGAATGTTGCGAACATTCCGAAGGCTGCGGAGGGGGAGCCGGAGCTGATCGCGTTCAGCGATGTGATTACTATGTTCCACGAGTTTGGCCATGCGCTGCATGGGATGTTTGCGGAGGTGGAGTATCCGTCGTTGAGCGGGACGGCGGTGCCGCGGGATTTTGTGGAGTTTCCTTCACAGTTCAACGAGTACTGGGCGACACATCCGGAGGTGTTTGCGCACTATGCGCGGCACTACGAGACGGGGGATGCGATGCCTAAGGGGCTGGCGGAGAAGTTGACGGCGGCGGCGAAGTTCAACCATGGGTATGAGCGGACGGAGCTGCTGGCGGCGGCGGAGCTCGACATGGTGTGGCATACGGTGGGGGCGGAGGATGCGCTGGGGGATTTGAGTGAGTTTGAACGGAGGGCGCTCAAGGGGAAGGGGCTGGCGGTGGCGGCGGTGCCCCCGCGGTACCGGTCCAGCTACTTTGCGCATACGTTTGGCGGGGGGTATGCGGCGGGGTACTATGCGTATCTCTGGGCGGAGATGCTGGAGGAGGGGGCGAAGCGGTGGTTCGAGGAGCATGGTGGGCTGACGCGGGAGAATGGAGACCGGTTGCGGCGGATGGTGCTGTCCCGGGGGAATGCGGAGGAGCTGGCGGGGATGTATGAGCGGTGGGTGGGAGGTGCAATGGAGTCCGCGCAGGGCGAGCTGGCGATGGCGGACTCCGAGGTGCGGTGAAGGCTACTGGAGTTTGGCGGTGAGGGAGCTGGGCGTGGCCTGGAGGAGGGAGAACTTGTGACGGACGTCTGAGCCGCGGACCCAGAAGATGACGTCTTCTGCGATGTTGGTGGCGTGGTCTGCGGCGCGTTCCAGGTTGCGGCTGACGATGATGGCGTTGAGGG
This sequence comes from uncultured Acidobacteriaceae bacterium, assembly GCA_964242025.1. Lineage (GTDB taxonomy): Bacteria > Acidobacteriota > Terriglobia > Terriglobales > Acidobacteriaceae > Edaphobacter. Next base: position 109,685 of record CAXSZW010000011.1, on the reverse strand, counting down.
CCTGCTCGGCGACCTCTGAGTGCTGTTGCATGACCTGGATGAGATCCGTGTGGATGGCGCGGTTCATCTCATCGATTTCATTGTCCATCTGGAGGACGGATTCTGCGAGTTTGTCATCGGCTTCAAGGAGGGCCTGGATGGCGGTGCGGATCATGACGCCGACTTTGGCGCCCATGTCTTCGATATCGACGGGGAGGGGGAGGGTGGGTTTGGGGGAGCCGGCGGTGCGGACGGCGATGTTGGTGGCCTGGTCGCCGATGCGCTCGAGGTCTCCGTTGATCTTGATGACGGAGAGGATGAAGCGGAGGTCGATGGCCATAGGCTGCTCCTTGGCGAGGAGCTCGTAGGCCATCTCATCGACGGAGGTCTCGGCGGCGTTAATGGCGGCCTCGATTTCACGGACGTGGTTGGTGAGGACGGTGTCGCCGGAGATGTAGGCCTCGACTGAGAGGCCGAGGGCCTGCTGGGAGAGAGCGGCCATGGCGAGGAGTTTGTCCTTGAGGGCGACGAGTTGTTGCTGAAAGTTGATGCGGGGCATGGGCGTCTCTCTCCTTTGGCCTGGCTGCGTGCGGTGACCCTCCCCTAGCCGAATGTGTGCAAAGTCTTCAAAGCAGGAAGGTTAGGTCTGGACCTCGGTTTTGAGGGTGACCGCGAAATGGGGCAGAGGGGGGTCTGGCGGTGGCTCGTTTGTCAAGTGGACGAGCTTTTTTCAACTCCTTCGATTGTAGGGATTTGAACGGAGTGTGGATGGGAGGTTAACGGAAATTCACGAGCCGAGGTGCGTTTGGTGGTTCCTTATGGGCTAGCGGGGATAGAGGAGCAGGGGGGTGGACTGGAGGCGGAACTGGGTAAGGGCGGGCTGCCAGGCGGCTGCGATGTCTCTTGGATCGGTGCCGGCGGTAATGGCGGCCAGGGTGGCGGCGTTGGCTATGAGGTTTTTGGCCAGGGTCAGCTTGAAGTCCCTGGGGTAGAGGTGGTGGAGGGCGGAGAGGAGTTCGAGGCCAAGCTCGGGGGTGTCGAGGGTGGTGCGGTTGGTGACTTCAAAGTGGAGGGCGGGGATGGTCTGGCCGTGGGAGGGGTAGTGGTTGGAGTCCTCGGCGATGGTCATGGTGGTGGGGGTGATGATGACGCCGGGGATGTTGCGGGCGGTGAGGTAGGCGGCTAGTTCTTCGGATTTGATCCAGGGGGCTCCGAGATTTTCGAAGGGGGTGGGGGTGCCGCGGCCGACGGAGATGTTGTTGTATTCGGTCATGCCGAGGGCGGGATAGAGGATGGCGGCGCGAGGGGTTTTGAGGTTGGGGCTGGGGGGGACCCAGGGGAGGGCGGTGTCGGCGTAGAACTGGCCGCGGGTCCAGTTTTGCATGGCGATGACGTGGAGGTCGGCGTGGAGGCCGGGCTGGGTGGCGGGGGGGAGCTGGTTGCCGGGGTCCTGGGCGGTGGGGGTACCGATGACTGTGGCTTCGGCGTTGAGGAGTTCGGGTTTGAGCTGGATTTCGGTTCCGTACTGGTTGAAGTAGCGGGCGAGCTCGCCGAGGGTGAGGCCGTGGCGGAGGGGGAGGGGCATGAAGTCGACGTAGGTGGACTCGAAGCCGAGGTCTGAGGTGGGGCCCTGAGAGGCGAGGCCGCCGATGGGGTTGGGGCGGTCGAGGATGACGAGCGGGATGTGGGCGTGGGCGGTGGCTTCAAGGAAGTAGCCGACGAGGGTTTCGTAGGTCCAGAAACGGACGCCGGCGTCCTGGAGGTCGATGACGACGGCGTCGACTTGCTTGAGGTCGGATTGTCTGGGGTGCTTGTCAGAGGGCTTTGGGCCGAAGACAGAGATGACGGGGAGGTGGGTGATGGGGTCGGATTCTTTCTGGAGGGTCTCGGTGTCCTGGCGGCCGTAGAGGCCGTGCTCGGGGGAGAAGAGGGTGGTGAGGGTGATGTCGGGGGAGGCGTGGAGGAGGATGTCGACGGTGCGGAGGCCGTTGCGGTCGAGGCCGGATTGGTTGGTGAGGAGGGCTATGCGGAGGGTGGGGCCCTGGTGGGGGAGGGATTTCAGGGCGGCGAAGTTGGTTTGTTCGAGGACGTCGATGCCGGTGAGGGTTTGGGGCTTCGAAGTCTGGGGCTGAGTGGTTCGGGCGGGTTGGGCGAGGCTAGCGGACTCGGGGTCCTTCGACTGCGCTGCGCTCCGCTCAGGATGACGCGACTCATAATTTGTGCGGATAAGAGAGGAAGACGGTCGAGCTTCGCTCGATACACCATTCCGTCCGGGATGAGACCCCGGAAAGGATGGGGCCCCCGACGTGGTGATGCCTAGGGCCTGGGCGGTGGCGGTGGCTACTGTGCCGCGGAGGGGGGAGATGGGGGTGCCGCCGCGGGGGTGGATGGCGTTGGCGAGGAGGATGACGAAGGTGTTGGAGGTAGGGTCCAGCCAGAGGCTGGTGCCGGTGAAGCCGGTGTGGCCGAAGGAGCCAGGGTGTTGCGCGGTGGTGATGGGGAAGATGGTGCCCCGGGGGCGGGAGAAGGCGGTGTTGAGGTCCCAGCCGAGGCCGCGCTCCGCGATGCCCTTGGTGGGGGTGCCGTCCTGGAGGAATATGGTGGCGTCGGTGACGGCGGTGGCGGGGGCCTGGGGGGAGACGGCTAGACGGAGGGTGGCCTGGGTGAGGGGGAAGGGGCCGGTGTTGTGCGTTAGTTTGTCCAGGAGGGCCTGGCAGAATCTGGCGGCGTCGGCGGCGGTGGAGAAGACGCCGGCGTGACCGGCTACTCCGCCCATGCGGCGGGTGGTGGGGTCGTGGACGGTGCCGCGGAGGAGGTGGTCGAAGTTGGGGTTGAGGGATGGGTTGAGTTTGGATTCGTCGTCGTGGGCGGTGGGGGCGGTACGCGGGATAGAGAGTGCGTTCCAAATGTTGGAGCTGCAGCCGTACCCGGCGGCGGGATCCAGTTTCAGGCGAAGCTCAACGGCGGAGCCAGAGATCGTGTGCGGGCCACAGACCTGGTCGAAGGGATGGTATCGGGTGGAGTCCATCTGCAATGGATCGAAGATGAATTTTTGAGCGTAGAGATCGAGGCGCAGACCGGAGAGTTTTTCTACGAGGGCACCGAGGGTGATGAAGTTGATGTCGGAGTACTTGAAGGTGAGGCCGGGGGGGCCGTAGGGGACGGCGGCGAGGGCGCGGCGGATGCCTTCGGGTTTGTCCGGGGCGGCGAGGCCCCAGGGGTCTTTGAGGGAGACGTCCTCGGGGAGGCCGGAGTAGTGGGTGAGGAGCTGGCGGATGGTGATCTGGGATTTCCAGAGTTGACCCTGTGTTGAGGAAAGCGGTCGAGCTTCGCTCGATACCGCACCCTGCGCGGTAAGACTGCGCGAGGATGGGGCACCCGGAGTTGTCGCGACCGTGGCGAAGTCGGGGAGGTATGTGGCGACGGGGGTGTCGAGGTCCAGCTTTTTCTGTTCGTAGAGCTGGAGGATGGCGGTGGTGGTGGAGATGACCTTGGAGAGGGAGGCCATGTCGAAGATGGTGTCTTCGGTCATGGGTTCGGCGGGGGATGGGGTGCCGTCGGGGCCGGGTTCTCCTGCTAGCTTGCGGAGGCCGTAGGGGTGGTGGAAGACGATGCGGTTGTTGTGGCCGATGAGGAGGACGGCTCCGGGAAGTTTTTTCTGGGAGATTGCGGACTCAATGAGGGCGGAGACGGGGGAGAAGTCGTAGGTGGGGGTTGGAGATGGGATCTGTGGCTGAGTGGTTCGGGCGGCTTGGACGGGTTTGAGTTCTTCGGGGTCCTTCGACTCGCTACGCTCACTCAGGATGACGCTTTTGGGGGTGGTTGAGGAGAGCGGTCGGGCTTCGCCCGATACCCCACCCTTTTCGCGATACGACTGCGAAAAGGATGGGGCACCCAAGAACAGGCAAAGGATGAAGATGGTTGCCGCGGTGCGGCGGGGTTTGGGGAGGAGGAGGCTGAAGAGGGTGCCGGCTGCGAAGGTCACTAGGGCTCCGAGGAGGACGTACCAGGTGAAGGCGACGTGGGGGATGAGGAAGGGGCCGAGGCGTCGGATGGGTGTGATGGTCGGGAGCCAGAGGGTGAGGTTGAGGGCGAAGCCGAGGATCATGCCGATGATGGTGCCGGATTGGGTGGCGTATTTGGTGAGGGTGCCGAGGAGGAAGACGCCGAGGAGGCAGCCGTAGGCAACGGAGGCGATGGAGAGGCCGGTTTCTACGACGTGGCCCTTGCCTCCGTGCTGGATGCTGTAGACAGCGATGGCGAAGAGGATGACGGCCCAGAAGACGGTGGCGAGACGGGAGATGAAGGTAGTGTTCGGGGATGGTAGTTCGGGGGAGGAGAGCGTTCGAGCTTCGCTCGATACCCCATCCTGCCCGACGATAGGACTGTCGGTCGAGGATGGGGCACCAATTCGGTGGCGTTGCAGGAAGGGGAGGTAGAAGTCGACGACGGTGGTGGAGGAGAGGGAGTTGAGGGCGGCGGAGAGATTGGACATGGCGGCGGCGAGAATGGCTGCGACCAAGAGGCCTGCGATGCCGTGGGGCATGCGGGTGACGATGAAGGTGGGGAAGATACGGTCGGGGGAGAGGAGGGGTGGGGCGATGATGGCGGAGGATGAGGAGGTGAGGGTCATGGTGCCCGGACCGTGGGGAAGGCTGTAGCCATAGAAGACGAAGAGGCCTACGCCGATGAGGAGGAAGAGGGTGAACTGGAAGAAGATGACGACGCCGGAGGAGAGGAGGGCGAGGCGGGACTCGCGGAGGTTGCGGGCGGCGAGCATGCGCTGGACCATGAGCTGGTCGGTGCCGTGGGAGGCCATGGTGAGGAAGGTGCCGCCGAGGATGCCGGCCCAGAAGGTGTAGGTCTGGGTGAGGTTGAGGGAGAAGTTGAGCCAGTGGAATTTGCCGAGGGGGGCGGCGACGGCGTGGATGTGGGACCAGCCGCCGGGGACCTGGTGGCCTAGGGTGAAGAGAGCGACGAGGGTTCCGGCGACATAGAGGGCCATCTGGACGACGTCGGTCCAGATGACGGCGGCCATGCCGCCTTCAAAGGTGTAGAGGAGGGTGAGGGCGGAGATGATGAAGATGGAGAGGGTGTCGCCGGTGCCGATGGCGATGCCGACGACGATGGAGATGGCGAAGACTCGTACACCCTCAGCCGCAGCGCGGGTGAGTAAGAACAGCCCGGCGGTGACCTTGTACAGGGCTTGGCCGAAGCGGCGATCGTTACTGAACCTTACTCGGATGAGCTGGTAGGCGGTGAGCATTTCTCCGCGGAAGTAGCGCGGGAGGAAGAGTGCGGCGACGACGATGCGGCCGATCATGTAGCCGAGGACGATCTGGAGGAAGCCGAAGTCGCCGCCGAAGGCTACGCCGGGGATGGAGACGATGGTGAGGGTGGAGGTTTCGGCGGAGACGATGGAGAGGGCGATGGCCCACCAGGGGATGGTGTTGTCGGCGAGGAAGTAGGTTTTGAGGCTGCTGGCTCCCTGCTGTTTGTTCTTTTTGCTGAAGCGGAGGCCGAAGAGGGTGATGCCGATGAGATAAAGAGCGACGATGGCGAGGTCCGGCGCGGAGAGACGGGTGGCGGGGGCGATGAGGAAGGCTGCGGCGGTGAGGCTTGGGCTGCTGAGGATCATCGTGCTCCGTCTTTGGGCGGGGTGAGGTACGGTGGTGCGGCCTGGTCCGCGATGTTTGGTGCGGGGGATGGGCGTTGAGGGTTATGATAACGGGCTTGCGGGGCTTGTACGGCTGCAGGAGTGGAGAAGCGAAGGATGGCGTATTTTCTTGGGGTGGATTCCGGCGGCACGAAGACGGAGTGCTGGCTGGGGGATGAACGGAAGGTGTTGGGCCGGGCTGTGTGCGGGACGGTGAAGCTGACCCGGGTGGCGGAGGAGGTGGCGACGGAGCGGATGAAGGGGCTGCTGCGGGAGGTGGAGAAGACGTCGGGGGTGGCGTTGGGGAAGGTTTCGCGGACGTGCGTGGGGATGGCGGGGTACTCGATTGGGAGTGTGAGGGAGTGGATGCGGCGGACGGTGGAGGGGGCCGTTGGCGGCGAGGTGGCGGTGTGTGGGGATGAGGAGATTGCGCTGGATGCGGCGTTCCACGGAGGGCCGGGGATCCTTGTGATTGCGGGGACGGGATCGATTGTGGTGGGGCGGTGCGGGGATGGGACGAAGTTTACGGCGGGTGGCTGGGGGCCGGCGATTGGGGATGAGGGGTCGGGATACTGGATTGGGGCGGAGGCGGTGAAGGCGGTGTTTCGGTCGCTGGATACGTCGCATGGCGGGGCGGCGAAGAGTGCGATGGCGGATGCGATCCGGGTGGCGTGGGGCGGGGATGATCTGGGGGCAGTGGTGGGGCTGGCCAATGCACGGCCGGGGCCGGACTTTGCGGCGCTGGCGCCAGTGGTGGTGCGGAGTGCGGAGGAGGGGGATGAGGTGGCGCAGGATGTGTTGATCCGTGCGGGCGTGGCGTTGGGGGAGCAGGTGGAGACGGTTTGGGCGAAGATGCGGGGGCACGGGGAGCGGGAGGCCAGGGTGGCGTACACGGGGAGTGTGCTGGAGCGGATTGAGGTGGTGCGGGATGCGATGCGGGCCCGAGTGGAATCGACGGAGGTGAGGGTGATGGGGGAGGCGGTGCGGTCCTTGGAGGGAGCGATGTGGCGGGCGCGGATGAAGGTGGGGGTGGTGGATCTGGCGGCTAAGATGGGGTAGGTGTCGTGGCTGATTCAAGAGCTGGAGATTGTCGCGCGAGCCGGATGGAGTTGGGGTGATGCGGGATTCTTCGGGGTCCTTCGACTGCGTCCGTCGAGGAAGCCGACGGACTTCGCTCAGGATGACGCATCATTTCTGATTCACAATGAAGAAGAACTGAGGGAGCCAGCGGATGAAGCGTCGGGAGTTTTTGCGGGGGGTTGGGGTTGTGGGGGTGGCGGCTGCGACTGTCGCGAAGGGGCAGTTGATACAGGCGCATGGGCGGTCGTTTGAAGATGGGACGGCGACGGGGCAGGAGTTCCCTGTGCGGGAGATGGGGGCGGTGGGGGATGGGGTGACAAAGGATACGGTGGCACTACAGGCGGCGATCGACCGGTGTGGGGTGTTTGGTGGGGGTGATGTGGTGGTGCCGGCGGGGACGTATCTGACTGGGGGGCTCGCGCTCCGGTCCAAGGTGGTGCTGCGGCTGGAGGAAGGGGCGGTGCTCAAGGGGTCGGCTGAGATGGACGACTACCCGGTGGGGCAGGTGCGGTGGGAGGGGAAGTGGATTCAGGGGCACCTGGGGCTGATCCACGCGCGGGATGCGGAGGGGATTGGGATTGTGGGGCCGGGGCGGATTGAAGGAGCGCATGAACTGGGCGGGAGGCCGACGAAGGAGATGCCGCTGCGGCATCCTTGCCTGGTGGAGCCGATCAACTGTAAGGGGGTGAGGCTGGAGGGGTTTTCGACGGACTACTTCCGGATGTGGTCGCTGCACCCGACGAACTGCGAGGATGTGACGATCAAGGGGCTGACGATCCGGTCGACGGGTGGGAATGGGGATGGGATCGATGTGGATTCTTGCCGGAGGGTGAGGATCGACCGGTGCGATATTGCGACGGGGGATGACTGTATTTCGATCAAGAGCGGGCGGGGGACGGAGGGTTACAAGCTGCTGCGGACGAGTGAGGATATCGAGATTACGAACTGCACGTTTGCGGATTCGATCTTCGCTTGTATTGGGATTGGGAGTGAGACGTCTGGGGGGATTCGTGGGGTGAGGGTGAAGGGCTGCAAGTTCCTGGGGGCGAAGACGTTTGCGCTGTATATCAAGAGCAGGCCGGGGCGAGGGGCGTTTATTGAGGATCTCTCGTTTGATGACCTGGATGTGACGGGGGAGTATGGGGGCGGGTTCCTGCGGTTCAACATGACGGGCAGCGGGATTCAGGATGAGGTTCCGGTGGAGGGGATGGAGGGGATTCCGACGGTGAAGAACTGGAGCTTCACGAATGTGCGGGTGGGCGATGTGCCGGTGCTGGTGGATGGGGGGGCGGTGACTACGGAGAAGCCGCTGGAGGGGTTGGTGCTCGAAAACATTTCGGGGGCCTGCGGGAAGGGGATCACGCTTGCGAATGTTCGGGGGGCGAGGATCAAGGGGGTGAACGTGATGGTGAGGGAGGGGAAGCTTTTGAATCTGACAAATGTGCAGGGGACGGGGCTGGGGCAGAACGGGTGAGGGTGACAGGCTGATGAAGGTGCCGTATCGCAGCTCGTCACGCGGAGCCGGAGTCACGAGCTACGAGGTGATTCAGAATGAGACGTTGGGAGAGGTGGCGATTGTGCTGGAGTTCCGGGATGCCAAGTTCCGCTACTTGTACGACGTGAGGGTGCCGGGCGCGGAGCACGTGGCGGAGATGATTCGGCGGGCGAGGGCCGGTGAAGGGCTGAGCACGTATGTGAATCAGCATGTGCGGAAGAAGTTTTCGGCACGTGTTCTGCTGTGAAGAGGTGGCGGGTCAGTTGATGCGGCGGCCGTGGAGGTAGGTGGCCTCCAGATGACCGTCCGCGGTGAACTGGTTGAAGTTGGCGGGCTGGCCGGGGCGGAGGCTGGCGATGGTGTCGGTGAGGCCGAGGAGGGCGGCGGGGTGCGAGCTGGCGCAGCGGACGGCGTCCTCCAGGCTGCAGGCGGTGAAGGACTGGAGGTTGGCGACGGCGCGGTCGAGGGTGAGGACGGAGCCGGCGAGAGTCTCGGGTGCGTCGGTGAGGGTGCAGCGGGCTATTCCTCCCGCGACGGAGGCGACGGTGACGGGGAGGCCGGCGAGGAGGTAATGGCCGTCCGGCATGCCGGTGGCGGAGATGCCGTCGGTGACGAGGATGGCGCGGTCGCCTTTGAGGCGGAGCCAGAGGCGGACGAGGGCGGGGGCGACGTGGACGCCATCGCAGATGAGTTCGGCGAAGAGGTTTTGCGAGTCTGACTCAGGAGCAAGGACGACGCCGAGGACGCCGGGTTCGCGGTGGTCGAGGGGGCGCATGGCGTTGAAGGTGTGGGTGGCGGAGGAGGCTCCGGCGGCGATAGCGGCGGAGGCTTCGGCGGCGAGGGCGTTGGTGTGGCCGAGGGAGACGCGGATTTTCTGGGCGGTGACGTGGCGGATGAGGTCGAGCGCGCCGGGGAGTTCCGGGGCGAGGGTGAGGAGTTTGATGTGGCCGTGGGCGGCTTGCTGGAGGCGGTCGAAGAGAGTGATGGAGGGGGGTTGGAGGAGGTTGGTGGGGTGGACGCCGCGTTTGGCGTGGGAGAGGAAGGGGCCTTCAAGGTGGATGCCGAGGGGCGTGGCTTCGTTTTCAGGGGTGGGGCGGGCGATGGCGTGGGCGAGGGATTCGAGGGCGCGGAGGGTGGTGTCAAGGGAGGCGGTGGCGGTGGTGGGGAGGTAGTGGCTGGTGCCGCGGGAGGCGAGGAAGCGCTGGATGCGGGAGAGGCCGGCGGGGGTGGCGGACATGACGTCTTCGCCGGCTGCGCCGTGGATGTGGATGTCGAGGAAGGTGGGGGTGAGGATGCGGTCGGAGGTGATACTGGCATCGGTGGAGATGTCTTCGATGCGGCCGGTCTCGCCGATGGTGATGGCGGGGTAGGCGATGGAGCCGATGGCGGTGATGAGAGTTCGGGCGGTGAGGATGGTCATCTGGGACTTAGTGTAGCTGCCCTGGTGCGGCGGTGCGTGCGGGGTACGTCCTACCCATTGCAGGGTGCGCGATGGATGGGGCACGGAGGCAGATGAGGCTGGGAGAGGAAGGCGGCCGGCTTTGCCGATGCCCACCTTAGCGGACGATAGAACCGTCCGCGAAGATGGGAACGGGGATCCTGTGGTGCTTCGTAGTGATGGCTAGCGCTGGTCCAGGAGGTGGATGGTTTCGAGGAAGAGGTCGGCGGCGGTTTGGAGGGATTGGGGGCTGATCTTGTCGAGGGTGTCTTTTTCGGTGTGGTGGAAGCCGCCTTCGGGGTGTTCTGAGGTGGGGGGGCCGTAGTCGAGGTCGATGATGTCGAGGACCGGGACGCCGCGTTTGGCGAAGGGGACGGTGTCGTCTTCCACGGGGATGGAGTTCTTGAAGATGGAAGCGGAGTGGCCGGTGTTTTTTGCAGCTACTTTGAGGAGGTCGAGGAGGGCGGGGGTGGAGTTTTCGTCGCGGTCGATGTTGAGGTCTTTGTCGCCGATCATGTCGGCGAGGAGGAGGCCCTTGATGTGGCCGATGGTGCCGTCCTGGGACCACTTGGCGGCGAGGTGGCGGGAGCCATAGAGGGAGTCTGATGGGCCCCAGGATTTGACGGCTTCTTCTCCGTCGAAGAAGACGATCCAGACGCTGTATCCCTCGGGTGGGTGGGCGCGGAGGTACTGGCCGATCTCGATGAGGAGGGCTGAGGTGCAGGCGCCGTCGTTTGCGCCGACGAAGTTGATGTCGCGGAGGGGGTAGTTGGTCTCGTAGTGGGAGCCTAGGACGATGAGACCGTCTTTTTTGCCGGGGAATTTGACGATGATGTTGTGCATCGTCTGGATGCCGGCGGGGGTGGAGGCGGTGAAGGTGTCGATGTCGAGGCGGTGGGCTGCGGCTTCGGGGACGAAGTGGGATTCGATGAACTTTTCCGCGGCAGCGTGGCCGGGGGTGCCGACGGTGCGCTTGGGGGCGGCGGTGAGGAGGTCCTTGGTGAGGGCGTAGGTGGCGGCGCCGGAGACTTTGTGCTGCTGGGCTTGGACGAGGGGGGTGAAGGCGAGGACGAGCAACAGCAAGGACAGGATTCGGGTTGGAGTGGTCCGGAGGGCGGGGGCGGGGCGGAGACCCTCGGGGTCCTGACGGTTACCGATCTTCTCAGAAGGTCCGCTCAATTCCAGTTCTGTGGCACGATTCGACTGCGCACTGCGTGCTCCGCTCAGGATGACGAAATCTAGCTTTTCAAGGGACGGCATCATGAGGCGGGCTGCTCCTTGGGGGTGCGGCGGTTGGGGTGGACGAAGTAGGCGACGATGACGCCGACGACGTAGAGGGCCAGCATGGGGCTGGCGAAGAGGCACATGCCGACGGGGTCTGGGAGGGGGCAGATCATGGCGGCGACGAGGAAGATGATGAGGATGGCGTACTGGTATTGCTTGAGGAAGAACTTGTGGTCCACGATGCCGAAGAGGGCGAGGAAGAACATGAGGATGGGGAGTTCGAAGCAGACACCGAGGCCGAGGATGACGGCGAGGAAGAAGCCGGTGTAGTCGTCGATGGTGATCATGTGGGTGAAGTTTTTTCCGAAGCCCAGGACGAGGACCTTGATGGCTCCGGGCAGGACCCAGCGGTAGCCGAACCAGGCACCGCCGAGGAAGAGGCCGACGGTAGTGGACATGAAGGGGACGACGTATTTGCGCTCGTGGGAGTAGAGGCCGGGGGAGATGAAGAGCCAGATTTGATAGAGGATGTATGGGCTGGCGAGGATGGCTCCGGCGCAGATGGAGGCCTTGATGACAAGCTCGAGGGCGTCGGTGGGGTGGGTCATGGTCATGGAGAGACCGACGTCGACGAGGGGCTTTTGGAGGAAGGCGATGAGGCGGTCGTGGATGAGGTAAGCGAGGCCGCAGGCGACGAGGAGGGCGACGATGGAGTGGATGAGGCGCTTGCGGAGCTCGTTGAGGTGCTCCATGAGGGTCATGCCGGGGAGTTCGGCACGGTCTGAGACGGAGGCCCGGACGTTGTCGATGACGTTATCCATGCGTGGCCTCATGCTCTGGTTCGGGTGCGTGGGTGGGTTCCGGGGTGTGGGGGATGGACTCGAAGACGTTGTTCAGGGAGGTGGATGAGGCAGAGCGACCCACGGGCAGGCCGGTGGCGGGTGGCATGAGGTCGAGGTCGCCGGAGGAGGCGATGGGGAGAGGCTGGGAGGCGGGCGTGTGCTCAGGCTCGGATGTGTGGCGGTCTGGCAGTCCTTCGGGCATGGGCTCCTGCGGCGAATCTTCGCGTGCGAGCAGGTCCGGGGCGGGTGGGGGGAGGTGGGGGTGCTCGGGTTCGGGGATGTCCTGGGTGATGAGGGGAGTGACGGGTGCGGCGGCTTCCATGGCGGCGATCTTTTTCTGCTGGTCGGCCTGCTCAGAGATGCGGAGCTCGTCTTCCATCTGCATGCGGAATTCTGCGGAGGCTCGGCGGAACTCGCCGACGAGCTTGCCGAGCTGTCGCGCGATTTTAGCGAGACCCTTGGGGCCGAAGAGCAGGAGACCGAGAAGGATGATGAAGGCGCTGTCTTGAAAGCTGGGCATAGCTAAAGGTGATGATAAAGCAGTTGTTCGTTCTTAGTTCTTCGTTGTCCGTGGCAGAGAAAGGGTAACGCTTTTGTGCGAGGGCGGGAGTTGCGTCTTTTGGGGGGAATGGGTGTCTAATGGGTGTGGGCGATTCTGGTCGTCTGCTATGTGGGTTGCAACATCCCCGTGGATTGGGCTCCGGCGAGCGCCGGCGGTAGCGAATCCACTGCAACCGTGAGAGGTAAGTGCTTTCAACATCCCCGTTTCGCGGAGTCGGCTGCTGAGCCCGCTCCGGTGAGACTGAAGGCGGAACAACGTGAGTGGAGTTCTTTTTGCAGAGGGCGTGGGCAGTGCCGTGGCTGAGGCGTGCTCGCTGGACCATTACCTGTCTCAACCGGACCATACGATGGACGCGCGGATTGCCGCGGCGCGGGCGAGGCTGGGCAAGCAGGCGGTCATCCTGGGACATCACTACCAGCGGGATGAGGTGATCCGGTTTGCGGATTTTACGGGCGACAGCTACAAGCTGAGCAAGGTGGCGGCGGAGACGGATGCGAAGTACATCCTGTTCTGCGGGGTTCACTTTATGGCCGAGAGCGCGGATGTGCTGGCGCAGCCGTGGCAGACGGTGATTCTTCCGGATTTGAATGCGGGCTGCTCGATGGCGGATATGGCCGAGATTGGGCAGGTGGAGGATTGCTGGGACAGTTTGATGAGGCAGGTGTCAGGGGCCAGGGATCAGGTCTCAGGGAAGGCGGAGGTTGTTCCGCTGACTTATATGAATTCGGCGGCGGATATTAAAGCGTTTTGCGGGGAGCGTGGGGGGCTGGTTTGTACTTCTTCGAACGCGCGCGGGGCGTTTGAGTGGGCGTTTGCGCGGGGAGAAAAGATTCTGTTTCTGCCGGATCAACACCTGGGGCGGAATACGGCGTGGGCGATGGGGATCCCGATGGATGAGATGGTGGTGTGGGATCCGTACCTGATCAATGGCGGAGTGGATGCGACACGCTTAAAGGCGGCGAAGGTGATCCTGTGGAAGGGGCACTGCAGCGTGCATCAACGGTTTCTGCCGCAGCATGTGGACCGGGTGCGGGCGGAAGAGCCGGGGATGCAGGTGATTGTGCATCCGGAGTGCCGGTGGGAGGTGTGTCAGAAGGCGGATGCGCTGGGGTCTACCGAGAAGATTATTGAGTATATTGAGCAGGCTCCGGAGGGCTCGAGCTTTGCGGTGGGGACGGAGATTCACCTGGTGAACCGGCTGGCGGAGCGATTTGCTCCGCTGGGGAAGCGGGTGATAACGCTGGATGATGCGGGGTGTTTGTGCACGACGATGTACCGGATCTCGCCGGCGCATATGGCGTGGGCTCTGGAGAACCTGGCGGATGGGAACGTGGTGAACCGGATCAAGGTTTCGGAGGAGACGAAACATTGGGCTAAGGTTGCGTTGGATCGGATGTTGGAGGTTTGAGTGAGTAAGGTGTTTACGTTGGGGGAGGCGCAGGTGTTGGTGCCGGTGCTCGGGGCGTTGGTGAGGCGGGCGCGGGAGGCGGCGGTGCGGGCCAATGAGCGCGAGAACGAGATGCAGGAGTTGAGCCAAAGGATCTTTTTGTCAGGTGGGATGCATGTGGATGTGTCGGCTGCGGCTCGGCGAAGGGCGGAGCGGGAGGCGGCGGTGCGGGAGGCGAAGTCGACCCTGGAGGAGATTGAAGAGATTGGAGCGAAGGTGACGGACCTGAGCGAGGGAGCGCTGGAGGTGCCGAGTCTGCTGGAAGGGCGGCCGGTGCTGCTGTGCTGGACGCTGGGGGACGCGGAGATTGCACACTGGCGGGAGCCGGAGGATGAGGCGGACGTCAGGCGGGATGTGGATGGGCGCTTCGGCCGAGGCGAACGTCCCAACTAGGCGCTTCGGCACTTCGTGCTGTGTTGGGCTTCGCGTGGTGCTCCCGTTGGTCGGCCTTGGCGCGTTGGTGGCATTGTAGGAAGAGGAGGATGGGCGATGAAGACGGATGTGTTGGTGGTGGGGGCGGGGCCGGTGGGGCTGGTGATGGCGGCGGAGCTGGCGCGGTACGGGGTAGGGGTGCGGGTGGTGGAGAAGGCGGCGCGGCGGACGGATAAGAGTAAGGCGCTGGTGGTGTGGAGCAGGACGCTGGAGTTGCTGGCTCGGGCGGGATGTGCGGAGACGCTGGTGGGAGCGGGCCAGAGGATGACTGCGGGGAATGTCTTTTCGGATAGGAAGCAGATTGCGCACCTGGATTTTTCCGGGGTGGATTCGCCGTATGCGTATGGGCTGATGTTGCCACAGAGTGAGACGGAGCGAGTGCTCGAGGAGCATTTGAATGGGTTGGGCGTGAAGGTGGAGAGGGAGGTCGAGCTGACGGCGTTTACGGCTGCCGTGGATGGAGTGACGGCGACGCTGAAGGGGGTGGATGGGACGGAGGAGACGGTGCAGGCGGGGTGGATGTTGGGATGCGATGGGGCGCACAGCACGGTTCGGCATGGGCTGGGGATGGAGTTTACCGGGGATACGCTACAGAGCGATTGGGTACTGGCGGATGTGCATTTGACAGGGCTGGAGCGGGCGGATGAGGTGAACGTCTTCTGGCATAAGGATGGGGTGCTGGTGACGTTTCCGATTACGGAGACCCGGTTTCGGGTGATTGCGGATGGCGGGGTGGCGAAGGGGAATGGGCCAAGGCCCGATCCGACGATGGCGGAGGTGCAGGCGCTGCTCGATGAACGTGGGCCGGGTGGCGTGACGGTGAGCGATCCGATCTGGCTGGCGGCGTTTCGGATCAATGAGCGAAAGGTGAAGGAGTACAGGGCGGGGCGAGTGTTTCTGGCGGGGGATGCGGCGCATGTGCATAGCCCAGCGGGTGGGCAGGGGATGAATACGGGGATTCAGGATGCTTGCAATCTGGCCTGGAAGCTGGGGCTGGTGGTGAAGGGTACGTGCTCGGGTGAGGCGCTGCTGGGGAGCTACAGTCCGGAGCGGAGCGCGGTGGGAGAGATGGTGCTGAAGGCGGCGGGACGGACGACTGAGATCGCGATTATGAAGGGGGAGTGGAAGCAGGCGGTTCGGGATAAGGTGGCTCATTTTGTGATGGGGTTTGGGGCGGTGCGGGAGAAGGCGGCGGAGGCGGCGACAGAACTTTCGATTGCGTATGAGGAGAGTCCGCTGAATGGGCAGAATGGGGGCGTGCGTAAGGGGCCGAAGGTGGGAGAGCGTGCTCCGGTCAGGGCAGGGGAGAGGCCGGTGGGGGCGGGGAGGGAGCCGAAGTTTGTGGTGTTCGGGGACGGGGAAGAGGTTGCGAGGGAGTTTCCGGAGCTGGTGGAGGCGGAGGTGAGGGAGCCGTTTGCCGAGGGAGGGATCTGGCTGGTGAGGCCGGATGGGTATGTGGCGATAACGGCGAAGGTGGGGGAGGACCGTGCGGTGGCGAGGTATCTGGAAGGGGTGCGAGGGTGGATGGCGACGGAGCGGCTGGCCTAGGGCGGGGCGTGTGCTAGTCTGGGCCTCAACTCTGAGTCGAGTGGTACGGGGGCATGGTCGGGATGGCGGATTCCTGGTTTGAGAACGGTGCGGCGGCGGGTGGTGAGGGATCTTCCTTTTTTGCGAACGACGCGGTGCTGCCTCCGCCGGTGCCGCGTGGCGATCCGGCGTATGAGTTGCGGCCGCTGACGACGGGGGAGGTGCTGGACCGGACGTTCTTTTTATATCGGAACCACTTCTGGCTGTTTGTGGGCATCTCTGCAGTTGCTGCGACGGTGTCGGTGGTGACTTCCATTGTGGAGCAGCTGTATCTGCACTTCAGCCGGCATGGGGTGCCGGTGCCGAAGAACGATCCGGCGGCGGCGTTTGCGAATCTCGGTGTGATCTTTGGGGCGGCGGTGGTGGGCGGACTGCTTTATCTGGTGGTGTACAGCGTGACGCAGGCGGCAACGGTTTCAGCGGTGACGGCCATTTATCTGGGGGAGGCGACGTCGCTGCAGGATGCGTTCAAGGCGGTGACGGGGCGGTGGGCGCGATACCTGCTCATTGCGCTGTGGCAGGCGTGGAGCGGGATGTGGTTTTACCTGGTGGTGGCGGTGCCGGGATTTGCGGTGGCGATCTTTCTATCGCGTAAGGGTGGCGGTGCGGCGGCATCTGGGATGATGGCGCTGGCTGGGCTGCTGATCATAGTGGGAGGATTTGGCGGGTTGATTTATGGGGTGATTGCATACCTTCGCAACTCGCTGGCGGTGCCGGCCGAGGTGATGGAGGGGCTGACGGTACGGAAGGCGATGCGGCGGAGCAAGACGCTGGCCGCGGGGACAAAGTGGAGGATTTTTCTGCTGTTTCTGCTGCTAGCGGCGATCTATCTGGTGGCGGGCGGGGTAATGATTCCGCTGGCGCTGGTGGGGGCGAAGATGAAGGGCGGGGAGGCCTTCTTCCTGCAGGCGATCGTGCTGTTCGTCAGCTTTGTGATCCGGTCGGTGGTGGGGCCGATCGGGGCGATTGGGCTTTGCCTGTTTTATATCGATCAGCGGGTACGGAAGGAAGGGTTCGATATTGAGTTTCTGATCGAGCGGGCTGGCCCGGTGGTAGTTCCGGCTGTGGTCGAGACGGTGTATCCGGCTGAGTTGTCCTGAGCCGATGAGGGTTCGAGCTGCAGTGCTGATGGTGATTGTGGGTTGGGCCGGGGCCTGGGGGAAGGCGTCGCCGGTGGAGGCTCCAGCGGTGGCGTTGCGGACGGTGACGGCGGCGGAGTATCGGGCGCAACTGACGCGGGTGCGGGGGGTGGTGAGGGCCTGCGCGGCGGAGGTGAGGGGTTGTGACGCGGCCCAAGTGGGGGATGATGACCGGGTGTCGGATGGCGGGTTTGACGTGCATTGGGATTGGGTGAGGGCGGCGCTGAACGGGGCGAAGAAGGGGGATCGCGCGGAGGCGATGCGGGAGGCGGAAGGGCGGCTGGGGGAGATGGCCAGCGAGACGGGGACTCCGGAGGCTAAGGGATTGGATTTTGGGGTGGCGCGGCGAGGGGCAGATGCGGTGCTGGCGCGGGATGAGTTTCGACAGGTGCAGGAGGAGGCGTACTGGCGTCGAGTGATGGCGCGGGTGGGTCGTTGGGTGGGGAGATTGTTCAGCGGGGCGGCGGGTTTGGGACGGTATGCGGGGTGGGTGGTGCCGGCGCTGGAGTGGGGATTTGTCCTGGCAGTGGCGGTGGGCTTAGGGCTTTGGGCGTTGCGGAGGATGAGGCAGCAGCGGCTGGCGATTGCGATGGAGGCTCCATCGCGGATGCGGGAGTGGGAGGAGGCATCCAGGCGATGGGCCGAGGCGGCGCGGGAGTCGGCGGAGAGAGGGGATTGGCGAGAGGCGGTGCACTCGCTGTACTGGGCGAGCGTGGTGGAGCTGGAGGGGCGACGAGTGTGGCGGCAGAGCCGGGGGCGGACGCCGCGGGAGTATCTGCGGCTGCTGGAGACGGGCTCGCCGTATGCGGGGCCGGTGCGTGGATTGACGCAGCTGCTGGAGAGGATCTGGTATGGGCTGGGGGCGGCGGAGCAGGGGGACTATGAGCGGGCTCGGGCGCTGTATGACGAGGTGAGGGCGGCGTGAGCGCGGAGAGGAAGGGAAATCAGGATCAGCGCTTTGTGCTGTGGCTTGCGGGCGGGCTGCTGGCGGCGATCGTGCTGGTGACGTGGCTGGCTCCGAGTGCGGTGAACAACGATCCGACGCCGACGACGTATAACAACGGCGGAGCGGGGGTGAAGGCGGCTTATCTGCTGCTGGGGGAACTGGGGTATAAGGCGGAGCGGTGGGATCAGGGGCTGGAGGGTGTCGATGCAGAGAAGGCGACGCTGGTGCTGGCGGAGCCTTCGGTCCCGGAGGGACAGGTGGAGGGAGTTAAGAGGGAGGTGAAGGAGTTTCTGGAACGGGGTGGAAGGGTGTTGGTGACGGGGATGAGTGGAGCGGAGCTGGTGCCGGGTGGGGGGACGAAGAAGGCATCGGGGATGTTTACGACACTGTGCCTGACGACTCCGGAAGGACAGGGGGAGCTGGCAAGGGTGGGGGCGGTCGAGATGGGAGATGAAGGGGGGTGGGGGGATATGGGCGTGGGGAGCAGGGTGGAGCAGCGGTGTGGGAAGGATGCAGTGGTGGTGCGTGAGCGTGTGGGGAAGGGCGAGGTGGTGTGGTGGAGTTCAGCGATGCCGATGACGAACCGGGCGCTGAAGGACGATGCGAGCTTGAGGCTGGTGCTGGCGAGTGTGGGGGAGCCAGGGCGAAGGGTGCTGTTCGACGAAGGGTTCCATGGGGCGGCGCCTTCCATTTGGGATACGACAAGCGGGCTGCCGATGCGGGCGATTGGGTTGCAAACGGCGCTGGTGGCGGTGCTGCTGGTGTTGAGTTTTGGGCGCAGGAATGGGCCGGTGCTGACGCCGGTGCGGGTGGTGCGGAGTTCGCCGCTGGAGTTTGCGGAGTCGATGGGGCATTTGTATCAAAAGGCTGGGGCTACAGGGGTGGCGACGGAGGGGGCGAGGCGGAGGCTGGTGCGGTTCTTGCAGGAGCGGTGCGGGGTTCCGGCGTACGTGCTTGGCGGGGCACTGGAAGCGATGGTTGAGGCGGTGCAGGGGAGGATGGGTGGGGAGTGGCGAGGGATGGGAGAGCATCTGCGGCAGGCGGGGGAGGCGGAGCATACGTCGCTTGCGCCGAAGAGTGCGCTTAAGCTGGTGAAGGCGATGGACGACGATCTGCGGCGGCTGGCGGAGCGGATGAAGACGGGCAAGACAGAGAGGGAGAGCGAGTGAGTGAGTTCGAAGAAGGCGTGAAGATGAGTGCGGCGCTGCGGTTGTTTGAGCAAGGACGGGCGCAGATGGGGCAGGTAATTGCCGGGCAGACGGAGATGATCGACCAGGCAATGCTGACGGTGCTGTGTGGGGGGCATGCGCTGATTGAGGGGGTGCCGGGGGTGGCGAAGACGCTGGCGGTGAAGACCCTGGCGAGGCTGCTGGGGCTGGAGTTCAAGCGGGTGCAGGGGACACCGGATATGATGCCGGCAGATATTTTGGGGACGAGTGTGTTCTCGCCCAAGACGAACGAGTTCAGCCTGCATAAGGGGCCGGTGTTTACGCAGTTTCTGCTGGCGGATGAGATCAATCGGATGCCGCCGAGGACGCAGGCGGCGCTGCTCGAGAGCATGGAAGAGCGACAGGTGACGATGGACGGCGAGGCGCAGCCGCTGGACGAATATTTCACGGTTTTTGCGACGCAGAATCCGCTGGAGTTTGAAGGGACGTATCCACTGCCGGAGGCGCAACTGGATCGGTTCTTTTTGAAGATACGGGTGCCGTATCCGACGGTGGCGGAGGAGCGGATGGTGCTGGAACGGCACCATGCGAGCGTGGCGGCGAAGGATTTGGAGATGCATCCGCTGGAGACGGTGGACCGGGGGCTGCTGGCGGAGGCGCGGCGGGAGATTCGGGCGGTCAGGGTGGAGCCGGCGATGTTCGACTATGTGCTGGCGCTGGTAAGGCGGACAAGGGAGTGGCCGACGATTACGTTGGGGGCTTCGCCTCGCGCGGCGGCGACGTTGTTGCTCGCGGCGAAGGCGTACGCGGCGAAAGACGGGCGAGAGTTTTTGCTTCCGGATGATGTGAAGGAGGCGGCTCGGCCGATTCTGCGGCATCGGCTGGTGCTGCGGCCGGAGGCGGAGCTGGAGGGGTTCGATACAGACCGGGTGGTGCAAGACGTGATTGCTGCTACGGCGGTGCCGAAGTGAGCACTTCGTGCCGTCTTGGTCGTCGGGGCGGGTCGAGATGCTGGAGGCCGAACGTTGTTCGGGAGGGGCATGATTGAGACTTTGATTCCGAGCGAGGTGACGGTCAGGGGGCGGTCCAAGCAGCTGGGATTTGGGCTGACGAGGCGGTCGCTGGTGCTGCTGCTGATGGGGCTGGTGGCGGCGGTGCCGGCCTTTTATCATCCGGGGCGGATCTGGTTGATGGTGATGTGGGATGTGGTGGTGGCGGGGCTTGTGGGGTGGGATGGGTGGATGCTGCCGGCGCCGGGAACGGTGGAGGTGACGCGGAGGTTTGTGGACTCGCCGGCGATTGGGGAGGAGACGCGGGTTGAGTATGAGGTGAGGGTGGAGGCGCGCGGGATTGTGACCGTGACAGTGACGGATGAGTTGGCACCGGCGCTGGTGGAGGTGCCGAAGAGCGTCACGGTGACGGCTTATCCGCGCGATGCGGTGACGGCGAGGGTAAGCTGCTGGCCGAGGGAGCGGGGGGATGTGGGGTTGGGCAAGGTGTTTCTGCGGTATCGGGGGGCGCTAGGGCTGGTGGAGCGGTGGGCGGTGGGGGATGCGGAGCAGCGGGTGCGGGTGTATCCGGCGACGGAACGCGCGGGGCGCGGGACGGACCTGTACCTGATGCGGGCGAGGCAGATCGAGCTGCAGAAGCGGCGGCTGCGGATGCGGGGGATTGGAAGGGAGTTCGAGAGCCTGCGGGAGTATCAGCGGGGGGATGAGCTGAGGAATATCTCGTGGACGGCCACGGCGCGGCGGGCGAGGCTGATTACGCGGCAGTTTACGACGGAGCGGAGTCAGCAGGTGTGGGTGGTGCTGGATGCGGGGAGGCTTTCGCGGACGGCTTACAAGCTGGGTGGGGCAAGCGAGCTGTATGTGACGCAACTGGATCAGGCGGCGACGGCGGCTGTGATGCTGGCGCAGGTGATCTCTGGGAGTGGGGATAAGTTTGCGTTGATGACGTATGGGCGGGGGGTACAGCAGCAGTTGCTGCCGGGGAATGGGGCGGGGCACCTGCGGCTACTGATCGACCTGCTGAGCCAGACGAAGGGGGAGCGGGCGGAGGCGAACCACCTGGGGGCGGTGGCGAGGCTGAAGCACCTGCAGCGGCGGCGGGGGCTGATCCTGTGGGTGACGGAGATGGCGGACAGTGTGGGACGGCCGGAGGTGGTGACGGCGGCGGTGGAGTTGGTCAAGCGGCATCTGGTTGTGCTGGTGCTGCTGGAGCATCCGGAGCTGACGGCGCTGGCTGTGGCGGAGTTGAAGGATGTGGAGGGGATGTTCGCGCGGACGGCGGCGCAGGAGATTCTGGAGCGGCGGACGGCGGCGATTGCGAAGCTGCGGCAGCAGGGGGTTTTGGTGGTGGAGACCACGCCGGGAGAAGTTGGGGCGGCGGCGATTGGGAAGTACCTTGAGGTGAAGGCGCAGGGGCTACTTTAGTTGTTCGTTCTTAGTTGTTCGTTGTTCGTTGGGGCTTTTGTAGGTTTGACCGGCCCCTGCCTGAATGTGTGCAAAATCTTCGAAACAGGGAGTTTAGGGTTGGACCTCGATTTTGATTGCACCAGGAAGTGTGCGCTGGGGTGGGACGGATTGGGTTCGGGGCGGCGGCAATCGTCTTTTGGGCAACAAGTTCAAGACATCCCCCAGGGGCTAAAGCCCGCTCTCGTGGCGGGCCTGTGAGACCCGAGGCTGAAGCCTTGGGGTACCTAGAAGGCTCCTCTACGTTAAGCCGAGCCGGCCCATGCTCTCAGGAGAAGGCAAGGACAGGCAACGGCAAGAGCAACGGCTGGTCTGTTGAGTGTTGAGTTTTGAGCTTTCAGTTTGAGGGCGTTTTGAGGGGGGCGGTGCGGAGGAGCCAGAGGGTGAGGAGGAGGAAGAGGGCGGCGCCGGTGGAGAATTTGAGGGCTGCGGGGGCGGGGGTGGGGGAGAGGAAGGCTTCAAAGAGGCCGGCGATGACGAGGAGGGGGACGGTGCCGGCGACGAGGCGGATGGACTCTGAGCCGGCGAGGGCGAGGGCGTCTTTGCGGCGGAGCATGCCGGGGAAGAGGATGCCGGCGGCGAGGCGGAGGCCGGCTCCTCCGGCGATGAAGATGCTGGGAAGTTCCAGTGCGCCGTGGGCAGCGATGAAGCTGCCGATTGCGAGGCCCATGCCGTGCTGGGCGCAGGCAGTGCTGATGACGCCGACGGAGAGGCCATTGAAGAAGAGCAGGACGACGGTCCAGAGGCCGGCGGTGATGCCTCCGGCGAAGGTCATGAAGCAGACGGAGATGTTATTGGTCATGATGCCGGTGGAGGCCTGGGGCTTGGCGGAGAGGATGGAATCGGTCCACATTTTGTGGTGCTCGATGGTGTCTACCATCTGGGGGCCGAGCATGGCGTGCATGAAGGAGGGGCGGACCTGGGTGAGGATGGTGCCGAGGAGACCTCCGGCGAGGGCGATGACGAGGGCGAGGGCGGTGAAGGGGAAGAGGCGGCGGAAGAGGCGGGGGTAGTCTCGGGCGAAGAAGTGCCAGAGGGAGAGGAGGTTGAGGCGGCGGCCGGAGTAGACGAAGTTATGGGCGCGGCTGACGAGGCGGTTGAGGTAGGCTTCAAGGGTGCGGGAGGTTGAATCCGTGCGGACGGCGGAGAGGTCTGCGGCGGCCTGGCGGTAGAGGAGGCCGAGGTCGTGGAGTTCGGGTCCGGAGAGGGATTTGAGGGACGAGGATTCGACCTGCTGGACGAGGGTTTCGAGGCGGGTCCAGTTGGGTTTGCGGAGATCGATCCAGCGGTTGCTCAACATAGGGGGCGGGTTTCAGGGGACAGATTTCAGGGGACAGGTTTCAGAGGGGATCGAGGACGATGAGCTTTACGGATCAGCTTAACATTGAAACTCCGGAGCAGGTGGAGCTGAGGTTTCCGATTGCGGGGGTGGGGAGCCGGTTTCTGGCGATTCTGACGGATACGCTGCTGCAGTTTGCGGTGGTGGTGGTGCTGCTTGTGATTCTGATGCTGGTCGGGATGACGCAGGCGGCGAAGAAGGCGGCGACGCAGACGACATCCGGCACCGCGGATAAGTGGGCGATTGCGTTGGTGGTGGTCTTCTTCTTTGTGCTGTTCTGGGGGTATTTCGCGCTGTTTGAGGGGCTTTGGCGGGGTCAGACGCCGGGCAAGCGGCTGCTGAAGATTCGGGTGATCAAGGACTCCGGGCGGCAGATTACGTTGTTTGAGGCGATGGCGAGGAACCTGCTGCGGGTGGTGGATATGCAGGCGAGCTACCTGGTGGGGGTGGTGACGATGCTGTGCAACAAGCAGCAGAAGAGGCTGGGGGACCTGGTGGCGGGGACGATTGTGGTGCATGACCGGGTGGAGGATCAGCCGCTGCTTTCGCAGCAGGGAAGGACGATTACGGCAGGGATGTATGGGGCTTCTACGGCGGCGCCGGCGGCGCGGAGACCGGTGTATGAGGAACTGCCAGGGGATGCGGTGGCGAAGCTGACGCAGGCGGATATGAACGTGATGGAGACATTTTTTGGGCGGGCGCTGGATCTGAAGATGGAGATGCGGGAGGAGATGGCAGGAAGGATCGCTGGGCGGATTGCGGAGAAGATGGGGGTGGAGAGGCCGGAGGAGCATCCGGAGAGGTTTCTGCAGGCGGTGATGTTTGAGATGAGGAGTTTGGGGAGGTAGGGAGGAAGAGGGAAGAGGGAATAGGGAATAGGGAATAGGGAATAGTAGGAGCAACGGCAAAGACGGGAGAAGTGGATTTGCTCGCTTAGGGTGAGACGGATGGTGCGGGTCCAATTTCGGAATGGATGAACGAAAAGGCGGGAGTTTGGGGTGCTGTTTTTGGGGTGGGTGCGTCGAATGAGGGATACCACTACAGGATGAGGGCTGGGATGAATCGGAAGACTTTGAGGCTAGGGCTGGCGGCGGTTGGGGTGAGTGGTCTGGTGCTGTTGAGCGGGTGTTCGGGATTTTTTGTCGATGAGACGACGGGGACCGGTACGGGCACGGGGACGGGGAGTTCGGGTACAGGGGACTATGCGTTTGTGGTGAACCAGACGACGAATACGCTGAGCGGATTTTCGATTGGGTCGGGGGCGCTGACGTTGCTGACGGGTTCTCCGTATGCGCTGCCGAATGGGCTGGCGGCGACTTCTGTGGAGGTGAGCCGGGCGAATACGTTTGTGTATGTGGGCGGGGTGGGGGCGATTGAGTGCTTCAAGATCGGGACGACGGGGCAGTTGACGCTGGTGGCGAGCTCCGGGGTGAGTGAGAGTGCGCGGTTTGCTTCGCTGACGACGTCTCCGGATGGGCAGTGGCTGCTGGCGCTGGACTCGTTGACGCAGACGCTTTATACGTACGGGATCAACACGTCGACTGGGTTGCTGACGCCGACGTCGCAGGTGGCGTACTCGGTTGCGGCGAATGTGGGGGCGGTGGTGCCGACGATGGTGCGGATCGCTCCGAACGGGGCGGCGGTGGTGGCGGCGCTGGGGACGGGCGGGGATGCGGTGTTTACGTTCAACACGTCGACGGGTGTGCCGGCGTATGCGGGGTCGCTGCCTATTCCGACGGGGAAGAGCGATAACGCGGTGGCGATCGACGCGAACAGTGCGTATGTGTACCTCGCACGGGGCGGGACGACGGCGGGTTCGAGTGGGGTTTCCAGCTACAGCCTGGCGGCGAATGGCGGGTTGACGCAGGTGCAGGCGCTGGCGGCGAGCGGGAATGCGCCGTTTTCCGTGCTGCTGGACAGCACGGGGACGTATGCGTATGTGGCGAACCGGGCGGATGGGACGATCTCCGGATACACGGTGGGGACTGCGGGGACGCTGACGGCGCTGGGGAGTTCGCCGTATACGGCGGGTACGCTGGCGACGGCGCTGGCGGAGGATAACAGCAAGAAGTACGTGGTGGCGGCGTCGTTTGGGGGGACGAACGATGTGACGTTGTACTCGTTTGACGCGACGACTGCGGGGAAGCTGGATACGGTGACGAGCGGGCTGAGCGGCACGGATCCGGCGGGGGCGATTGCGGTGGCGACGACGCATTGAGGGAGTATCGATGAGGATTTGGTAGTCTCGTATGGGATAACGAGACTTGAATTCTTTGCGAAATTTCTGTGTTGGTGATGTGGTGCGGGCGGTGGGTGCTTCGGCTGTCCTGTTTGTGGGGATGACGGGGTGCGGGAAGTTCAAGGATAAGCCCGACGAACGGTATGTGTTTGTGACGGCGAAGCATGAGTTTTTGCGCGACCGGGTGGCGGCGGTGACGAACCGGACGGGTGAGGTGGTGAATGGGGATCGGCTGAAGGTGCTGGACCATGCGCGGCACTTTGTGAAGGTGCAGACGGATAAGGGGCAGGTGGGGTGGATTGAAGAGCGGGCGATTGCGACGCCGGAGGTGGCGGCGGAGTTCGAGAAGCTGAAGGAGGCGCATCAGGACGACGCGGATGTGGCGTCCGCGGTGGTGCGGGACCAGGTTTATCTGCATATGACGCCGGGGCGGGATGCGGAGCGGTTCTACCTGTTGAACGAGGGCGAGAAGCTGAAGCTGCTGAAGCGGGCGACGCTGACGAAGGCGGTGGTGCCGGGGGCGTCGGTGGCGAAGGCGCAGAGGGCGATCCCGCAGGCTGCGGGGTCGAATGCGGCGGTGAAGAAGGGGGCGGTGGTGGCGCCGGTGGTCGAGGCTCCGGCGGCTCCGGCGATGGAGGACTGGTGGCTGGTGCGGGACTCCGGCGGGCATACGGGGTGGATGCTGAGCCGGATGATGGATGTGGATGCGCCGGACTCGATTGTGCGGTATGCCGAGGGGCAGCGGATTGTGGGCGCGTATGTGCTGACGACGGTGCATGACGAGGAGGCGCCGGGCGAGGTGAAGGATGTGCCGATCTACGTGACGGTGATGAGTCCGTATAAGGCGGGGCTGCCGTATGACTTCGACCAGGTGAGGGTGTTTACGTGGTCGCTGGCGCACCACCGGTATGAGACGGGGTTTCGGGATAGGAATATTGAGGGGTATCTGCCGATCAAGATCACGAAGATGAAGGATCAGTACGGGAAGACGGCGATTGCGAATGAGACGCTGCCGGCGTTCAGCTATCGGGTGCTGACGGCGGATGCTCCGGCGGTGGTGCCGGATGCGAAGACGGGGGCGATGGTGCCGGGGAAGACGATTACGAAGACGTATCGGCTGGAAGGGAATTTGTTGAAACGGATAGGGTTTCCGGGGAGCACGGTGGGGGAGCAGGTGGCACATCCGGTGGCGGAGGAGAAGAAAGAGAAGAAGGGGAAGAGGCGGTAAGGCACCCGTTAGTGTGCAGTTCCGTTTCTGATGACGGATACTTGAACCTAATAGTTCATCAGTCAATTAGGGGCGGGAGTTTGCTCATTCTTCATTGCGAGAGAGCCATGACTTACGTCATTCTGTTTATTGGAGACCATATATTGGAGTGCTAGACAGAGCCATATCATGTGAACTACTATCCGTGCGGGATAAACAGCTTGCCAGACATTTATGATCCCCCCTCGAAACAACACGTCTTTCCTGTCGAGATCAATGAAAATAAATAGATGGAAGAGATCGTATAAAAGCGCCGTGATAGCTACAGAGATTGCCCCAGCTTTGAATTTGCGGAGCCACCAAGATTGAATGCTGCGCTCTCGGAATCGCAGCGCTAGATAACGGGTAAATGATCCAATGAGTATCCAGCCAAAAAGATATGAAGCGTTATCGAGTACAAAGAAGAGCTTTAGCCCGAAAGAGTCATGCGGAAGCCTGCTTATTCCGAATCTAAGGTGGATCAGCATGAATGTAAGGTAAGGAACGAGAAAGCAGACGAAATAGTAAGACACCTGGGTGATCCAACTTCCGAAGCTACGTGGAATAAACCATAGGGAGTAGCGTCTTGCGAAACCCAATGCGTTTGAAGCAAGAAGTATCCTTCTTTCAGCTTTTTCATTCAGTGCAACGAGTTTTACCCTGACATTCTCCACTGTGCGCAATCTCGCAGACTCCAGCGCACTCCAGTCACCGGTGGTTGAATACACTTTTGCGGACTTTAGGCTCCGGCGCTGATCATTCAGTTCAGAAAGCTCTTCGAAGAGAGCTTTCTCTTTGCTCTCCAAGACCAATTTCTGGAGCTTAGAAAAGATCGGTTTAACCAAGCTTAAACATAGCGCCGAGACAAGTGACGTAACCGCCTTATCAGTAAGCAATAATTCCTTGACCCGATTAAGTTCACTGAAATTGTAGGATGCTATAAGCATGAGCCTCCGATGAAAGACGCGCGCCTAAACGGCAACTAACTGGCCCTGCTACTCGCTGAAGCTCTAGAGGCTGCCATTATGTCACAGCCTTCGGCCTATTCGGTTATTTTCAAGGGCTCACCGTCACCTAACGGTCGTAGAAGTGGGCGATGGCGGAGACTACGGTTTGTTGTTCGTCTTCGCGGAGTTCGGGGTAGATGGGGAGGGCCAGGACTTCTTCTGCGGCGCGCTCGGCTTGGGGGAAGTCGCCGGGTTTGTAACCGAGGTGAGACAGGGCTTGTTGCTGGTGGAGGGGGAGGGGGTAGTAGATCTCGGTGCCGATGCCGTGGGTGGTGAGGTGGGCGCGGAGGGCGTCGCGGCGGGGGGCCCGGATGACGTACTGGTGCCAGACGTGGGTGGCGCGGGGGTCGGAGTAGGGGAGCACGATGCCTTCTGCGATGGTGGTGGGGTTCTGGGGTGTCGGCATGGTTGCGATTCCGGCGGCTTGGAAGAGTTCGTGGTAGCGGGCGGCTAGTTCTCGGCGGCGCTGGTTCCAGGCGGGGAGGTGGCGGAGTTTGATTTCGAGGACGGCGGCCTGGAGGGTGTCGAGGCGGGAGTTCCAGCCGACTTCGTCATGGAAGTAACGCTGCCTCATGCCGTGGGCGCGGAGCATGGTGGCGCGTTCGGCGAGTTGGGGGGAGCGTGCGGTGAGGAGGCCTGCGTCCCCGAAGGCGGCGAGGTTCTTGGTGGGGTAGAAGGAGAAGGCGGCGGCGTCGCCGAGGGTGCCGGCGGGGGTGGTTACGCCCGCTGGAGAGGTCCAGGCTGCGCCGAAGGCCTGGGCGGCGTCCTCGATGAGGAGGAGGTGGGGGTGCTGCGCTTGGAGGGCGGTGAAGGCGTCCCAGTCAGCGGGTTGGCCGAAGAGATGAACGGGGAGGATGGCTTTAACTTCGCCTTCGGGCCGGGAGGACAGGACCTGGGCTACCGAGGCGGGGTCCAGGTTGAAGGTGAGGGGGTCGATATCGGCGAAGAGGGGGGTGGCGCCGGCGCGCAGGATGGAACTGGCCGAGGCGAAGAAAGAAAAAGGTGTGGTGATGACGGAGTGGATGGGTGGGGCGGGCTGCAGGGAGCCGATGCCGGCGGCGGCAAAGGCGAGCCAGAGGGCGTCGGTGCCGCTGGCGCAGCCGATAGCGTAGGGGGCGGCGCAGGCGAGGGCGGCGGCCTGCTCAAAGGAGGCGACTTCCGGGCCGAGGATGAAGCGCTGGGAGATGCAGACGCGCTCTACGGCGGCCATGACTTCCTCGCGGATAAGGGCGAAGCCGCGGGAGAAGTCCAGCATGGGGACGGGTTGGAACGAGAGGGCGGGAGCGGAGGTGGAGAGAGCTTCAGGCACGTGATTATGCTACAGGTACGTGGCGGGCGTTGAGCTTGGAATGGCGTGAAAACGAGACGCGGGCGTGAGAGTATAAGGATGCCGGTGGCTTGATTCGATAGCACAATGATCGTATTGTTAGGGGTCTCTGGTGGATGCATGTCTTTGTGTTGCATCCAAACGAACGGGCTGCACGGCTGGGACTAAAATTTCAAGGGATTGCGCCGGATTGCGATGAACGGCGAGGGAGATCGGCACTATGGAATCGAAGCCGGCACAGAATATTCAGGATACGTTCCTGAACACGGTTCGGAAAGATAAGAGTCCTATCACGATTTACCTGGTGAGCGGGGTGAAGCTGACTGGGAAGATTCGGAGCTTCGACAAGTACTCTGTGCTGCTGGAGAACAACAGCCAGGAGCAGCTTATTTTCAAACACGCGATCTCAACGGTGGTGAGCGGGCGTGTGGGTGGCCATACGGAGCCGCGGACCGAGGCGCGGAGTCATAGCTCAAGCCAGAGTGCAGCCGGTGCAGACGCCGGGCCAGGCGCGGGTGACTGAGGACAGGCTCCTGGGTGGCGCTGAGTTCAGAAGTGGTCTGGTGAGGAGCCGGGTTGGTGCGGCATCGCCAGTCCTTGTGAAGAAGTGCTGGCCTACCGACTCTTCCGGCTTACCGGGTGCGTGATTTACGAGATGTTGATGGAAGCCGTTTATCGCCCGGGCCGACCGGTTATCGGCGCGGATTGTTTGACTTCGCCTATGCCGTTTAGTAAAAAAGACAAGTACATACGTGACACAAATGACCTGTTCGGCTGCGTCCAGCCGATAGAAGTGGCGAGGTTTACGGGCGGTCTGCTACTGTTGACTGTCTTCCATCCATGGACTTACTACTCAAACAAATTGAAGGTCTGATCCTCGGTTCGATTCCGACGATCTTGTTCTTTATCACGCTGGTGATTGCGTACGGATTCCTGGTACGCAGGCCGTTGGATAAGGTGCTGGCGGAGCGTCGCGCGCGGACCAGTGGAGCACTCGAGCAGGCTCGTGGCGCGATGAATGCGGCCGAGGCGGAGACGGCTGTCTTTGAGGACAAGCTGCGTGGCGCGAAGGCGGAGATCTTCCAGGCTCGGGATAAGAAGCTGAAGCAGTGGGCAGCGGAGCGCGAGCAGGCTTTGGACGAGGCGCGGACGGCGACGCATGCGAAGGTCGCGGCGGCTCGTCAGGAGATTGAGGCGAGCGTGGCTGCGGCGCGGACGCAGATTGAAGGAATGAGCGAGGAGTTGAGCGCTCGGATTATGAAGGCGGTGCTTCCCGCGGGTGTGACGGGCACGGAGGCGGCGCAGTGAGGATTTCGGCTTTGAAGAAGTGTGTTGGGGCGTTGGCGCTGGGCCTGATGCTGATGGTTGGTGGGCGCGGGCTGATGCTGGCGCAGGAGACGGGAAACGGCGGGCGTGAGTCGACGCCGGCGGCGAAATCGCCTGAGGCTGAGCAGGGCGAGGTGGACGAGAACGCCAAGTACAAGCAGAGCCCGATGGTGCAGAAGCTGGGCGGCATGATGGGCATGAAGCCCGAGGCCGCGGCGACGACGTTCGAGGTGCTGAACTTTGGCGTGCTGGCGGTGCTGGTGGTGTTCTTCCTGGCGAAGGCGCTGCCCAAGGCGTTCAAGGATCGGAACTCCGCGATTCAGAAGCACCTGGTGGACGCACGGATTGCGACCGAAGAGGCCAGCGTGCGGATGAGCGGGATTGAGGATCGGCTGGCGGCGCTGGATGGGCAGATTGCAGAGCTGAAGGCGCAGAGCGAGAAGGATTCGGCTGCGGACGAGGTGAGGATCAAGGCCGCGGTTGAGGACGAGAAGGCCAAGATTCTGGCCAGCGCAGACCAGGAGATTGCGGCGGCTACGCTTCATGCGCAGCGTCAACTGCAGCAGTACGCGGCGGAGCTGGCGATTGAGCAGGCGGCGAGGAAGCTGACGATTCCGGCCGAGACGGACCGGTTGCTGGTGCGGGATTTTGCGCGGCGGCTGGGCAGCGATGACCTGAAGGGCGGGCAGAACTAATGGCCGGCACAGAGGTTTTTGCGCCACGGTATGCGGATGCGTTTGCGGCAGTCGCACGGGAGAAGAGCCTGGATGTGAAGGCGGCGCGGCAGCAGATGCGCGACTTTGCGGACACGCTGCATGGCAGCCCGGAGTTGCTGGAAGTGCTGGAGGATCCATCGATTGCGGCAACCCAGAAACTGGGCCTGCTGGATGCGCTGGCGGAGCGGATTGGGATGTATCGCGAGGTAAGGAACTTCTTCGCGGTGATTATCGAGCACCAGCGGACGGGCGCGATTGAGCAGATCCTCGAGGCGTACCACCAGGTAGCCGATGCGGGCGCCGGGCTGGTGGAGGCTGAGGTGACGAGCGCGCGGGAGTTGAACGAGGGCGACCGGCACGAGATGGAGTTTGAGATTTCGAAGCTGGCTGTGAGCCGGGTGAGCGTGTCGTATAAGCTGGATGCTGCGCTGATTGGCGGGGCGGTGGTTCGGATTGGGTCCACGGTGTATGACGGTTCGGTTCGTGGGCAGCTGGCGCAGATGAAACAAGCGCTGGTAAAGGGTTAGGCAAGACTGGTTCGAGCCAGGCAAGAGCAAAAGCAAGAACCACTACGAGGTTCTTCGCTGCGCTCAGAACGACGTGATCTTTTTGTAAGTCAAAGTTTGAGTTTTGGACGGGATTGGATAAGACATGGCACAGATTAGCGCGAATGAAGTAACGGAACTGCTTCGCCAGAAGATCGATAACTACGAGCAGCATGTGCAGATCGATGAAGTTGGGACGATCATGTCGCTGGGCGACGGCATTGCGCGCGTGCACGGGCTGGACAAGGTTATGGCGGGCGAGCTGATTGAGTTCCCGCATGGCGTGGCCGGGCTGGCGATGAACCTGGACGAGGGCCAGGTGGGCGCGGTGTTGCTGGGTGATTACACCGAACTGGCCGAGGGCGACCAGGTGAAGCGGACGGGCAAGATCATGTCCGTGCCCGTGGGCGAGGAGCTGATTGGCCGCGTGGTGAATGCGCTGGGTCAGCCGATCGACGACAAGGGACCGATCAACACCGATAAGACGCTGCCTGTGGAGCGGCTGGCGCCGGGGGTTATCGACCGGCAGAGCGTCAAGGAGCCGATGGCAACGGGTATCAAGGCCATCGACACGATGATTCCGATTGGGCGCGGACAGCGTGAGCTGCTAATCGGCGACCGGCAGACCGGCAAGACCGCGATTGCGCTCGATACGATCATCAACTCGGCCAAGAACAACCTGATCTGCATCTATTGCGCGATTGGGCAGAAGCGGTCGAGCGTGGCGCAGGTGGTGCAGACGCTCGAAGAGTATGGCGCGATGGCGTACACGATTGTGGTTGCGGCGACGGCGTCCGAGCCCGCCCCGATGCAGTACCTGGCTCCGTTTGCGGCGACTGCGATGGGCGAGTACTTCCGGGATTCGGGTAAGCACGCGCTGATCATTTACGACGATCTCTCGAAGCACGCAGCCAGCTACCGCGAGATTTCGCTGCTGCTGCGCCGTCCTCCTGGGCGTGAGGCGTATCCGGGCGATGTGTTCTATCTGCACTCCCGGTTGCTCGAGCGCAGTTCCAAGGTTTCTGACAAGCTGGGCGGCGGTTCGCTGACGGCGCTGCCGATCATCGAGACGCAGGCGGGCGACGTTTCAGCGTACATCCCGACGAACGTGATTTCGATCACGGATGGGCAGATCTTCGTAGAGACCGACCTGTTCAACTCCGGTGTGCGTCCGGCGGTGAACGTGGGTCTTTCGGTTTCGCGCGTGGGCTTCTCGGCCGCGACCAAGGCGACCAAGCAGGTTGGAGCCACGCTTAAGCTCGATCTCGCACAGTATCGTGAGCTTGCGGCATTCTCGCAGTTTGGGTCTGACCTGGATAAGGTGACGCAGAACCAGTTGAACAAGGGTTCGCGCCTGGTTGAGCTGCTGAAGCAGCCGCAGTTTCAGCCGTTGCCTGCTGAGAAGCAGGTCGCGATCATCTTCGCGGGTGTGAACAACCTGCTGGAT
Source organism: uncultured Acidobacteriaceae bacterium (assembly GCA_964242025.1). Taxonomy (GTDB): domain Bacteria; phylum Acidobacteriota; class Terriglobia; order Terriglobales; family Acidobacteriaceae; genus Edaphobacter. The sequence goes on along the minus strand of CAXSZW010000011.1, from coordinate 77,023 downwards.
GATGTCGAGGTGAAGGACCTGCGGGCGTTTGAGGATGGCTTCTACCCGTATCTTGAATCGGCGCAGCCTGCGATCCTGACGGACATTGCGACGAAGAAGGCGCTCGATGACGATCTGAAGGCGCGATTGACGGCGGCGATCAAGGACTTCAAAGGCAGCTTTCTGGCGGGTCTGAAGGATAAGGCTGCCGAGAGCGCAAAGGGTTTGCAGGGAGCGCAGACGACGCCGGCGACGGCGATGGTGGGCAACAAGTAAATCATGGCAAACGTTCTCGATCTACGGCGCCGCATACGCAGTGTGAAGAACACGCGGCAGATCACCAAGGCCATGAAGATGGTGTCGGCCTCCAAGCTTCGCAAGGCGCAGGAGCGGGTGATGCAGGCGCGTCCGTATGCGCAGATGCTGGTGAATGTGCTGGAATCGCTGGTGCGGCGCACGGACCTGTACAACGAGCAGACGGGCGAGATTCTGCATCCGCTGCTGGTGGAGCGCGAGGAGAAGAATGTTCTCGTCGTCGTGATTGCGGGCGACAAGGGATTCGCCGGCGGCTTCAACACCAACGTGCAGAAGGCAGCGCAGAAGTTCATCGATGCCCGCAGCGCGAAGGGGCAGAACATCGATCTCGAGCCGATTGGGCGTAAGGCGATCGGCTTTTTCAAGCGGCGGTTTGCGGCGGCTCAGTACGAGAAGACGGAAGAGCACTACGACAACGATCTTTCCACGCACTACGAGACGATCCGGCATCGGGCGCAGCAGATTGAGGTTGCGGCGGAGCACTCCGACCTGCTGATCAAGTCCAACTTTGAAGACGTGACGGCCATGGCTCGCGAGATTATTGCGCGGTACGAGCGGGCGGAGATTGACTCGGTTTATATCGTGTACAACGAGTTCAAGAGCGTGCTCTCACAGCGGATTGTGGTAGAGAAGCTGCTGCCGATTCGCCGGCTGGGCACGAGCAATATCGAGTCTGCCGAGGAGATGACCGAGGAACAGCGCGATGCGGCGGTGAAGGCTGCGGAGGCCGAGGGCATCAGCGTCTACGAGCCGGATACGACGGCGATGGAAGAAGAGGCGAAGAAGTTTGGGACCGCGGATGTGGACTATATCTTCGATCAATCGCCGGAAGAGTTGTTCCGCCACTTGATGCCGCGGTATGTGGCGACGAAGTTGTTCCACGCGCTGCTGGAGTCCACGGCTGCCGAACATGCGGCGCGTATGACGGCGACGGATGCGGCAACGAAGAATGCAGGGGACTTGATCGACTCGTTGAGCCTGACGATGAATCGGGTTCGGCAGGCGGCGATTACGAAGGAAATTATTGAGATTGTAAGCGGGGCAGCGGCGCTCTAACGGGCGGGCTGAAGACAGAGAGACTATGGCACAGAAAATTGGAAAAGTGATTTCGATCAGCGGCCCGGCCGTTGACGTTCAGTTTGAAGAAGGGCATATGCCGCCCATCTTCCAGGCGCTGCGGATTACGGGTGAAGGCTTTGTGACGCCGAATCCGATCAACGTGATCGTCGAGGTGCAGCAGCACCTTGGTGAAGGGCGTGTGCGCTGCATCGCGATGGTGGCGACCGAGGGCATGGTGCGCGGGATGAATGCGGCCGACACGGGCGCGGGTATTACGGTTCCCGTGGGCCGCGAGACGCTGGGGCGCGTGCTGAACGTGCTGGGTGAACCGGTGGACGAGCTAGGGCCGGTCAATGCGAAGACGCACATGCCGATTCACCGGCAGGCTCCGGCGTTCGACGAGCAGTCGACGAGCGAGGAGATGTTCGAGACCGGAATTAAGGTCATCGATCTGATCCAGCCGTTTTTGAAGGGCGGCAAGATTGGATTATTTGGTGGCGCTGGTGTTGGGAAGACCGTGGTCATTCAAGAGTTAATTAATAACGTGGCTAGCCAGCATGGCGGGTTTTCGGTTTTTGCGGGTGTGGGGGAGCGGACGCGCGAAGGGAATGACCTTTGGCATGAGTTCCAGGAGTCTGGGGTTATCGATATCCATGACTTCAACAAGAGCAAAGCTGCCCTGATTTATGGGCAGATGACCGAGCCCCCAGGGGCGCGTTTGCGGGTGGCGCTGACCGGGTTGACGGTTGCGGAGTACTTCCGCGATGTCGAAGGGGCGGACACTTTGCTCTTTATTGACAACATCTTCCGGTTCACGCAGGCGGGATCTGAGGTTTCGACGCTGCTGGGTCGTATGCCTTCTGCCGTGGGTTATCAGCCGAATTTGGCAACCGAGATGGGCGAGCTGCAGGAGCGGATTACCTCGACCAAGAAGGGCTCAATTACCTCAGTTCAGGCAGTTTACGTGCCGGCTGACGACTTGACTGACCCTGCTCCGGCGACGACGTTTGCCCACCTGGATGCGACGACCGTGCTTTCCCGGCCTTTGTCCGAGCTTGGAATTTATCCGGCTGTGGACCCGCTGGCTTCTACTTCGCGGATTCTTTCGCCGCGGATTGTGGGCCAAGAGCACTATGACGTGGCTCAGGGCGTGAAGCGTATCTTGCAGAGATACAAGGACTTGCAGGATATTATTGCAATTCTGGGTATCGACGAACTGAGCGAAGAGGACCGGATTACGGTGGCTCGGGCGCGCAAGGTGCAGCGATTCCTTTCGCAGCCGTTCCATGTGGCGGAGATCTTTACGGGTATTCCGGGCGCGTATGTGAAGGTTGCGGACACGGTTCGGAGCTTCAAGGAGATCATCGAAGGCAAGCACGATGCGATCCCGGAGCAGGCGTTTTATCTGAAGGGCGGCATTGAGGATGTGCAGGCGGCCGCCGAGAAGATGAAGCAAACAGCTTAGAATCAGCTAGTTAGAAGAGAGCCATGGCAGACGGAACACAAAGCGGGAAGTTGGCGGTACGGCTGGTAACGCCGGACCGGGTACTGGTGGACGCGACGGCAGATGCGGTTGAGCTGCCGTCTGCGTCCGGGTATTTGGAGGCGCTGTATGGTGCGGCGCCGCTGCTGGCGGAGCTTGGCGCAGGTGAGGTTCGGCTGCATGGCGGGACGTCAGGCGACGCTAAGTTCTTTGTTGCGTGGGGTTTCGTGGAGGTGCTGCCGGATCGGGTGACGATTCTGGCGGAGACTGCGCTGAAGCCTGAGGAGATCGATCGGGCGAAGGCGGAGGCGGAGCTGAAGCGGGGCGAGACGATGTGGTCCGAGGCTGGGGACGACGGCGCTAAGTATGACGAAGCAAATGAGATAACCCGGAAGGCTGAGGAAGAACTGGCCTCGGCCGGGGGCAAAAGCCACTGACGTTTCGCAGGCCTTGAACCATGCAATTTACGGCTCACCATGAATCTATGGTGGGCCGTTTGCTTTGTGCTTTCGTTTGTTGGGGTTGCAGGGTATCTCCACAGCGATGCATCCATAACCTGCTCCCGCACAGTTTGTGGTGGATGCGTGGTGGTGGATGGTGACGTGATGGTTTTTAGCAGCGCACTTCAGATGCGGCGTGGGTGAGGGTATGGTTGGCCGGTTCTGCTTTGCGGTTGCGCTGGAGAAGGCTCTGGGAAGGTCGGCTTTGGGGAGGCCCACTCATCACGGTGAGACTGTGATGAATGGGGCACCCAGGAGGTTGAGTGGCCACTATCGCTTCTTCTTAGCGGCTTTGAGCGGGGGTTTCGGTGTGGGCTTCGATTTTGGGGCAGCGGGCACGGACTTCTTCGCCGCTGACTTTTGCGGGGTGGCCTTGGTCTCGGGCTTGGGTGCGGGCTTTGCGAGCGCCTTGATCGCCTTTGCGGCGGGTTTGATGGCTTTGGTGGGGACAGACTTCTTTGCCGCGGCGTTTTGGGGGGCAGGTTTTGCTGGGGCCTTCGTGGGCGTCGCTTTGGTTGGGACGGCCTTTGCGGGGGCGGGCTTGATGGAGGGAGACTTTACCGGTGCTGGGGGCGGGGTGACGGTCTTGGTGGGAGCGGCTTTGGCCGATGCGGGCTTTGCGGGCGCGGGTTTTGCGGGGGTGGTTTTGGCGGCTACGGCCTTGGCGGGAGGCGGCGGGGCGGGGGTGTCTTCGTCTTCGTCATCCTCTTCGGGGAGCTCGGGGGCGGGGGGGTGGGAGACGGAGGCGGGGATGTGGTCGGATGGGCGGGGTTCGCCGGCGGCTTCGGCGGCCTGGCGGAGGGCGTGGATGACGACTTTGAGCATCTCGTCCTCAGGTGCGGGCTTGCCGGTCCAGATTTCAAACTGGCGGGCTCCCTGCTGGACGAACATCTCCACGCCGGTGATGACGGCGATGCCCTGGGAGCGGGCGAGCTTGAGGAGGGGGGTGTCGACGGGGTTATAGACGAGGTCAAAGACGAGCTTGGCCTTGAGCTCGGCTGGGTTGACGAGGGGCTGGGCGGGCACGCCGACGCCGGACATGCCAATGGGGGTGGCGTTGATGATAACGTCGAAGGTGGATTTGGCGAGGGCTTCGCGCTTTACGACCTTGGCCCCGGACTGTCGGGCGAGTTTGGCGGCGGTCTCCGGCGTGCGGTTGAGGATGGAGACGTCTGCGCCTTTATCGCGGAGGGAGAAGACGGCGGCGCGGGCGGCTCCGCCGGCTCCGAGGACGAGGACGCTGGCGCCTTTGAGGGCGATGCGCTTCTGGAGGGGATAGAGGATGCCCTGGACGTCTGTGTTGAAGCCGTAGAGTTTCCCGTTTTGGCGCAGGAGGGTGTTACAGGCTCCGATTTTGGCGGAGAGCGGGTCCATGTGCTCGAGGTACGGGAGGATGGACTGCTTGTGGGGCATGGTGATGGAGACGCCCTGGAGGGGGATCTCCTTGATGAGGGTGACGAGGTCCGCGATGTCCGGGGTTTGGAGGGCGAGGTAGACGGCGTTGACGGTCTCGCGGCGAAAGGCGGTGTTCATCATGACGGGCGAGAGGGATTTTCCGACGGGGTCGCCGGCGACTCCGTAGACCTTGGTGGAGAGGTCGACGTCTTCAATGCGGTAAGTTTCCAGGAGGGTGCGGGCGGCGATCTGGCCGGGGGCGGTTTCTTCCCCGGGGGTGGCAGCGGCGAAGGTGAAGGCGGAGCCGGCGCGGAGGCCGAGGACGCGGGAGATGACGCCGGGAGCCCCCATGGCGAGGCCGACGATGCTGGTCTGGTCCGAGATGCGCTCCAGGAAGCGCATGAGGGTGACGTTGTCCGTGAGGGAGGTGGCGGTGGGAACGATTTTGAAGAAGTCCGGGGCGAAGGGCTGGATGCGGCGGTAGACGGCGTCGAGGTCCGGGGTGGCTTTGAAGTCGTGGAAGGAGACGATGAGGGCGATGCCGGAGGCTCGGAGGGCGGCGTAGAGGCCGGACTTCGCTTTTGCGTCGGCTTCGGCGGATTCGAGTTCGACGTCCGCGATCTGGAAGCCGGCGGCGGCGGCGGCGGTGAGGATTTCGAACTCGGCGGGGAGGGTACCTTTGAAGCGGCCGCCGTTGGCTGCGCGGCGGCAGGTGGCGATTGCGGTGGCTTCGGTGTGATCGGCGAAGAACTGTTTGAGGGCCGGCATGGCGGCGGCGGGGGAGGGGAGGTAGTCGAGGCGGAACTCCAGGAAGCTGGTCTCCCTGACGGCTGCGGCGGCGCGTTCGAGCATCTCCTCCGGCGTGGTGCCGGTGATGGCGACGCAGACTTTTCCGATGCGGGAACGAAGGTGCTGTGTGGTGGCGATGGACAAGATTCGTCTCTCTGGATCAGATTTCTGAGGCTTGGCTGGTCTCTGCTGGAGTTCGGCGGTTGGTTGGCGAATTGGAACGTCGAGGCTTTCGCGCCTCGCAGCTTTCCGGATTGGAAAGCATTGGATGAGATTAGCTGAACTTGTGGCCCAGCGGGGCGGATTTTATACAGCAAGTTCTCTTCTTGCAAGGGTCTTGCACAGAAGCGGGCCGGCGGCGGAAATGGGCCGGTGAGGGAGACGTCCGGAGGGATGGACGGATGGGGGTGGGGAAGGTCATGATCGGAGGATGATGATGGATCTGGTTCAGGTGGAGGCATGGGCGGGGGTGGAGGGGCTTCGGCATGGGTTTACGGGGCGACGTGGGGGGCTTTCGGAGTGTTATGGGGATTTTGCTTTAGGGGCGGGGGAGCTGGGCGGGGAATTGAACTTAGGGTTTACGAAGGAGGATGAGGCGGAGGCGGTCAGGGGGAATCGGGCGGCGGTGCTGGCGGCGGTGGGCGGGGACGAGATGGCGATGGTGAAGCAGGTGCATTCGGCCAGGGTGGTCCGGGTGGGGAAGGGGTTTGGGCAGGGGCTGGTGGAGGCGGATGGGATGGTGACGGATGAGGCGGGGGTGTTGCTGGCGGTGCAGGCGGCGGATTGTGTGCCGGTGATCGTGGCGGACCGGAGGCTGCGGGCGGCAGGGGCGTTTCATGCGGGATGGCGAGGGACAGCGGCGGGGATTGTGCGAGTGGGGATTGAGGCGATGGTGCGGGAGTTTGGGTGCAGGGTGGAGGATTTGTGGGTGGCGGTGGGGCCTTCGATTGGGGCTTGCTGCTATGAGGTGGGTGGGGAGGTGCTGGGGGCGTTCGATGCGAGCTTGTTTGAGGAGCGTGGGGGGAGGGTGTATCTGGATTTGTGGGAGGCGAATCGGGGGCAGGCGGTTGCGATGGGGGTGCCGGAGGGGCAGGTGTGGGTGGCGGGGGAGTGTACGAGGTGTTCGCGGGTGGAGGGTGGGGGGAGGCGGTACTTTTCGCATCGGGGGGATGCTGGGAGGACGGGGCGAGGGGTTGGGTGTGTGGGGTGGGGGTACTAGTGAAGCTGAGGAGAACGTCTCCCGGATACGAACAGGGAGTACGGGGTAGGGAATAGTAAGCAACGGCAACTGCCGCAGCCGCTATCCCTCCTGGGTTAGGTGGAGGCTTTGGAGAGTTCTTCGATGAGGGTCTCGCGGTGGGAGAGGACGAGGGGGTCGATGCGGTTGAGGCCGATGTAGTAGAAGACGAAGGCGGCGATGGCGGCGGCGAGCAGAATGGGGATGGGGAGCCAAGGGAGGTCGAGGAATTTGGAGAGGGCGATGAGGCCGGCTCCGATGGCTCCGGCGATGAGCATGATGCCGAGGCTCATGAGGGCGCTGAGCTGAGAGGCCTGGCGGCGGGCTACTTTGTTGGGGTCGACTTGCTTGGGGGTGGTGATGGAACGGATGTTGCCGATGGCGGCGTTGGTGAAGGTGGCGAAGAGGAGCCAGAGCACGGTGGAGAGAGTGAGCAGGGCGGGCGGGGGGCCGGAGGTGAAGAAGACGAGGGTATAGACGAGGATGAGCTGGATGGTTGAGAGGGCGAATCCGAGGAGATTTTTGGCGAGGAAGACGTCTCGCATGCGGATGGGGGCGAGGAGGTAGGCCTGGATGCCGGAGGCGTCGGTGCCAAGGATGTTGTAAGCGAGGGCGGCGATGCCGAGGAAGGAGTAGGCGACGGCGGCGGGGAAGATATAGCCGGTGCGGCCAAAGCTGCCGAGACGGCCGGCGAAGATGAAGACCATGGCGAGTGGAGCGAGGAAGCCGTAGAACTGCGAGATGTTGCGGCGGAGGTAGATAAGCTCCTTCTGCAGGCTGGCGGCGATGAAGGGGGAGAGGCCGAAGGTGTGGCTGGGACCGGCGGCAAGGGCGATGGCGGCGTGGGGCTGGCCAGGCTTGGGCTGGGGGGTGACTTTGGCTTCGGAGAAGTTTTCTCCGCGGTACTCGCGGGAGAGGCGTGCGGCGAAGATGGCGAGGAAGAAGGCGGCGAAGAGGAGCACGCCGAGGATTTCCAGGAGGGCGATGGAGGTTTCGCCGTGGGTGCGGTGGAGGACGGCGGAGCCGGCGAGGCCGGGTGGGAGATGGGCGAAGAGGGGTTCGAAGTGGTGGTAATAACGGTTGGCGGCGGCGATTTTCGCGGCGCGGGCGGCTCGGGTGGAGTGGTGGCCGATGTTGTTGAAGGTGACGTTGAGGTACTGGACGCCGATGCCGAAGGCGATGAGGAGGCCGGTGAAGAGCTCGCGGGAACGGCGGGTGGAGAGCCAGCGGTCGATCCAGGCGAAGACCATGCGGACGAAGAACATGTTGTTCAACGCGAGGGCGAAGGCGGCGGGGAAGACGATGGGGCTGAGGGAGGGCTCGGCGATGGTCGCACCGAGGGCGGCGGTGAAGAGGCTGCAGGTTCCGGCGATGGTGGAGGGGGCGAGGAGGCCGAGGAAGAGGCGGATGGTGATGTAGCGGGGGAAGGAGAGGGGGAAGCGGATGAGGGATTCGGGGTCAAAGGTCTGGGCGGCGGGGGAGAGGTTGACGCTGACGAGGATCTGGAGGACGAAGATGGCCCAGAAGACGACGGCCATGAGGTCCGGGCGGGCGTTCGAGACGGCGGCGTATGAGCTGAAGCCGGCGCCGGCCATGGGGCCGAGTAGAAAGAGGATGCCGACGGGGTAGACGATGAGGCGGGCGGCGAGCTCGGCTGCGCCTTCCTTGCGGCGGAAGGCGTTGATGAAGAGACGCCAGCGGAGGTAGGTGACGGCACCGAACTGGGCGGATGCGGGGATGGGATTGGTGGGCATGTGGGCCTCGGTGGCGGGGTAAAGGAGGACGTTCGAGCTTCGCTCGATACCCCACCCTGTTCGACGATGAAACCGTCGTCCGAGGATGGGGCACCCGGAACAAGCAACGGCAGGAGCAACAGCAACGGCAACTACGGAGGTTCTTCGCTTCGCTCAGAATGACGAGCGAATTTTTTATCGCTAGCCGAGCCAGGAGAGTTCCTGTTCGGGGGGGGCGGTGCCGGTGGTGCCGAGGACGTTGAGGAAGATCTCTTCGAGGGTGGCGCGTTCGGTGCGGGTGGAGTCCGGGTGTTGGGTTTGGACGCCGGCGCGGAGTTCTTCAAGGGAGCCCTGGGCGACGAGCTGGCCCTTCTGGATGATGGCGATGTGGGTGCAGAGGCGCTCGACGATTTCGAGGACGTGGCTGGTGAGGAAGATGGTGGCACCGTTGGCGATCATGCGCTGGAGCATGAGCTTGAGGGTGTTGGCGGCGATGGCGTCGACGCCTTCAAAGGGTTCGTCCAGGAAGAGGACTTTGGGGCCGTGAATGACGGCTGCGGCGAGGGCGAGCTTCTTTTGCATGCCGTGGGAGAAGTCGGTGACGAGCTTTTTGCTGTCGGCGGTGAGGGACATGAAGTCGAGGAGCTCTGCGGAACGCTGGGCGGTGGTGGCGGCGTCCAGGCCGTACATGCGGCCGACGAAGCGTAGGTATTCGGGTGCGGTGAGGCGGCCGAAGAGGGCGAGGCCCTCCGGGACAACGCCGATCTGTCGCTTGAGGGCGACGGTTTCGGAGGTGAGGTCTTCGCCGAGGATATTGATGCGGCCGGAGGTGGGAGCGAGGAGGCCGGTGAGCATCTTGATGGTGGTGGATTTGCCTGCGCCGTTTGGGCCGAGGAAGCCGAAGAACTGGCCGGGAGCGACGGTGAGGTTGACGTCCTGGACGGCGGTGAACTCGCCGAAGCGGCGGGTGAGGGCGGAGGTCTGGACGGCGGGGTTCGACATGAGTAAGGACAGGATACGAGAGTTTCGGGAGAGTTGTTCGTTCTTCGTTGTTCGTTGTCCGGAGAAGCAACAGCAGAGACAACGACACAAAGCAGGTCCTCCCGCTTTGCGGAAGGATGACAGACCTTCCTCTGCATTGTGGAGGAGGTGGTTAGAACTGAAAGTAGAGGAAGGTGGAGTGGGGGTTGAGCTCGACGAGGACGGCAAAGAAGAGGATGGCCAGGGTGACGGCCCAGGGGAGGGTGGGGGACCAGCGGAGGGTGGGAAAGAAGGTGGGGGCGGGGTCGGTGAGGATAGTGGGGGTTTCAAGGAGGGCGGGGGCGGTGGTTTCCTGGCCGAGGATCTGCTGGGTGTTGGGGAGGAACCAGACGACGGGGAAGAGGGCGAAGGCCAGGACGCCGTCAGAGAGGGCGCTGAAGGTGCCGGGGCCGTGGGTGAAGGCAAGGGATTTGAGGAGGGCGAAGGCGGCAGGGAGGGATTCGGAACGGAAGAAGATGAGGGCGAAGATGACCTGGAGGTAGACGGCAAGCATGAGGGCCAGGCGGCGGGGGCCGGTGGGGTTCGGGCGCGAGGGGCGAACGTGGCGCCAGGCCTGGTTGGCGGTGAGATAGACGCCGTGGATGAGGCCGAACAGGAGGAACTGCAGGCCGGCCCCGTGCCAGATGCCGGTGAGCAGCATGGTGAGGAGGGTGGGGTAGGCGACCATGGCGAGGAAACCGGCGGGGGTGGCGAGGGCCTTGCGGGAGATCTTGCGGCCGGTACGGAGGCGGTAGCGTTGGACTGCGAGGAGGAGCGGGTTGTAGAGGTAGAGGGTGATGTAGCGGGTGAGGGTCATGTGCCAGCGCTGCCAGTACTCGGTGATGGAGGTGGCTTTGAAGGGGGAGTCGAAGTTGAGGGGGAAGCGGATGGAGAAGATGCGGGCGAGTCCGAGGGCCATGTCGGAGTAGCCGGAGAAGTCAAAGTAAAGCTGCATGGAGTAGACGATGAGTCCGGTCCAGGCGGAGGCGGCGGTGAGGGTGGCGGGGTGGGCGAAGGCGGCGTCGGCGGTGGGGGCGAGGGTATCGGCGAGGAGGACCTTCTTGGCGAGGCCGAGGAGGAACCAGGTGAGGCCGAGGGCCACGTCGTGGGGGTTGAGGGCGAAACGGCGGATGTCAGAGAACTGGGGCATCATCTCCTTGTGGTGGAGGATGGGGCCGGCGATGAGGTGGGGGAAGAAGGTGACGAAGAGGAGATAGGAGAGGAGGTCCTGGCGTTCGGCCTGGCCCTGGGCGAGGTCTACCAAATACGAGATTTGGGTGAAGGTGAAGAAGGAGATGCCGAGGGGGAGGGCGATGGGGTGGGGGTTGAGGTGGAAGGGGAGGGCGAGGAGGAGGTGGTAGAGGTACTTGAAGTAGAAGAGGGCGAGGAGATTGAGGGTGACGCCGAGGTAGAGGAGGCGGTGGCGGGAGGCTTCGGGTGTGCGGGAGATGAGGAGGGCTACGGCGTAGTTGATGAGGATGGAGGCGAGGAGGAAGAGGACGAAGACGGGATTGAAGGCGGAGTAGAAGACGAGGGAGGCTAGGCTGAGCCAGGCGATGACGGGGCGTCGGCCGAAGCGGCCGAGGAGATGGAAGCCCAGCATGGTGATGGGCAGGAAGGCGAAGAGGAACTTGTAGGAGTTGAAGAGCATTTGAGGGAAATCGAGGGTTTGACCCCACCCTGGGCTAATGTTGCGCAAAAATTTGATTCGGAAGGACTTAGGTTTGTATCAAGGGTGACGAATGCACCAAAGAGTGTGCACTGCTACTGGCCGCTTATGAGGGTGAGGAAGGGGCTGTCCGGGACGGGGAGGTTTGGGTCGTCGTAGAGATCAGACGGGATGGCGAGCGTGACTGAAGGTGATGGGGGAGCCAGGGTGAGGAGGTCGCGGGGGTAGACGAGGAGGCCGAGGATGGGGTTGTCCGGGGTGTGGGTGACGGGGGGGAGGGCGCGGTGGGCGGGGTAGCGGGCTCGGCGGAGGGAGGCTACGAGGATTGGCGGCTGGCGGTCGTCGATGGGGGGATTGGCGTTCGCGACGGCGTACAGCTTCTTGTCGAGCTCCTGGTCGATTTCCTGGGAGACGAGCTCTGAGACGACGGCGGAGCCCTGGGCGGTGAAGTGTCGGCCATCGTTGAAGAGGCCGATGGGGAGCGGGAGGAGACGGTTGCTGGTGATGCCGTGGAGCTCCGCGGAGTAGGCGGCGAGGTCGTGGTCGCAGGCAGGGATGGGGGCGACATTGACGAGGATGACGCCGGCGCGTGAGGCGTAGCCCTGGCGGTAGCCGGCGACGAGGGAGCGGGAGTATGAGAGCTGGGCCGGCGTGGAGGTGGGAGGGATGGAGGTGGAGGGCAGGCAGGAGCTGCGGGCGGGCGATGGAGGGGTGAAGAAGGTGGAGCCGGCACGGAGCTGGACGGAATCTTCCTGCGGGAGGAGGTGGGTGGTGTGGAACCAGATGCGCTTGATGCCGTAAAAGGCGGTGTACCCAACGGCGTATCCGGCGAAGGCGGTGGCCTCAACGGGGTGCTGGAGGAGGAGTCGGCGGGACTGGGCGGGGGAGCCGTGGCGGAGCTGCTCCAACATGCCTTCGGCGTAGATGGTCTGGTGCCAGGACTGGTTTTCCGCCTGGAAATCGTCTGGCGAGAGCTGGACGAGGAGGACGCCGGGTTTGGGGTTGTGGGCGAGGAAGTGATCGAGGGTAAGGTTGCCGGTGACGGCGAGGACGGCGTTGGTGACGGCGATGTTGCAGGTGCGGAAGCCGGTATGTTCTGCAACCTGGACGGGGTCGATGCCGGTCATGGCGGTGGAGTCGCCGAAGACGAGGACGTCGCAGGTGCGGTCGTGGAGGCTGAAGACGGCGTCGTTTGAGCGGACCCAGAGGCTGGCGCCGTGGTGGAGAAAGAAGTCCGACCGGCCGAGGGCGATGCCGGCGGGGATGGCGAAGAGCGGGAGCAGGACGAGGATGAGGCAGTAACGCAGGGCGGCGAGGCGCTGAGAGGAGGGGGGAACGAGGGGTGTTTCGGTAGCCAGAGTGGTTGGGGCCGGGTGGCTTGCAATCATGAGGAGAAACTGGATCCTGTGCGTGCGGACAAGGCTGGTGGAGCGTGGGTCGCGTCGGATAAATGGTTCAGTTTCTGTATGATGCTGGCGGCTGGGGGGCCGGTCTGGTTTTTATTGTATCCGGCGCGGGGGTTGGGGCATCGTCTGGTTGAAACGGTATATGGGGGGAGACGGGGGGGAGGGGAGTTTGGGTTACTTGGGATGTGGAATTGAGCTTTGAGGGGGTAAAAGCGAGAAGCAAGCGCAGGTTTCCCTTCGGAATGCGGGAAAAGCAGGAGCAACGGCCCTGGGCTAAAGCCCATTTATTTTCGAGACTCGTTCGTGGGGCTGAAGCCCCACGCTAATCCGAACAGCAGGAGCAGGAGCAGGAGCAGGAGCAGGAGCAGGAGCAAGGGCAACAGCAACAGCAACAGCAACAGCAACGGCAACGGCAACAGCAACAGCAACGGCAACAGCAACGGCAACGGCAACAGCAACAGCAACGGCAACGGCCACGGCCTTTGCCTAAAAGAATTATCGGAGGAATGAGCCTAGCTCTGCGGCGGCGTTGCGGAGGGGGGCGAGGAAGCGGGTTTGCATGTCGAAGACAGGCATGCGGGGAGCGTTGCCGGAGAGGTTGACGGTAGCGACCACGCGGCCGTTGGGGGCGTGGACGGGGACGGCGAGGGAGCGGAGGCCGACTTCGAGTTCCTGATCGACGATGGCGTAGCCGAGGCGGCGGACGTTGCGGAGGGCGAGGCGGAGCTTTTCCAGCGAGACGATGGTGCGGGTGGTGTGGGGGATGAGGTCGACCTTGGCGAGGTAGGCTTCGAGTTGCTCGGGCGGGAGGTAGGCGAGCAGGACGCGGCCCATGGAGGTGCAGTAGGCGGGGAGGCGGGAGCCGATGTGGAGGTCGACGGCCATGACGCGGGAGGGGACCTGGGTGCGGGCGATGTAGACGATTTCCTCGCCGTCGAGGGTGGCGACGGAGAAGGATTCGCGGTAGGCGGCGGACATGCGCTCGATGATGGGCTGGGCGGCGGTGGAGAGGGTGGAGGAGGTGGTGTAGGTGTGGGAGAGGGTGAGCATGCGGGGGCGGAGGGAGTAACGCTGGCCGTCTTCTGCGCCTGCGAAGCCGAGCTTGGTGAGGGTGTACAGGCAGCGGCGGACGGCGGCGCGAGAGAGGCCGGTTTTGACCGAGAGCTGCGAGATGGTCATCTGCGGGGTCTGCTGGGTGAAGGCCTGGATGACGATGAGGCCGCGGGCGAGCGAGGTCATGAAGTTGGGGTCGCCCTGGTAGATGTTGAGGGAGGCGGCGGGGGTGACGCGAGGGGCGGGCGGGGCGGGGGTCTCTGCGGGGGCTGGGACGGTGGTGCGGAGGGCGGAGGGCATCGAACTCCTTTGGGTGGCCGTGTATGCGTTCGTGCGATAGACGGACTATAGATACGATAAACGCACGAGGGGGTTAGGGGCAAGAGGAAGCGGCAATGGCAGAGGGAGGGGCAGATGTAGATTCCTGCGGAATGACGATCAAACGATCAGAGCGGGGGGTGAGGGTTGAGGGGTTTTGCTATTTCGGTTTGCGGGGCGTTGGAAACGGTGTAATCTTCCGGTGTTCGTGACATGGGATGATGAGTTGTGCCGTGGGCCGGGTTAAGCGGCGGCGATGATGAGTGTGTGAATGACATTTGAACGAGGAGATTTGTGGTTATGACGATGGCAGCGAAACTGGTACCGCTCAACGAGCGGAAGGCGTGGAAGGCTCTTGAGGCGCACTACAAGCAGGTGTCGGGGACGACGCTGAAGGAGATGTTTGCGGGGGATCCGGGGCGGGGGACGCGGCTGACGGCGGAGGCGGGCGGGATCTTTCTGGATTACTCGAAGAACCGGGTGACGGACGAGACGCTGAAGCTGCTGGTGGAGCTGGCGAAAGAGAGCGGCGTGAAGGAACGCCTGGAGGCGATGTTTACGGGGGAGAAGATCAACATCACAGAGGGGCGGGCGGTGCTGCATGTGGCGCTGAGGGCTCCGAAGGGCGAGAAGATCATGCTGGACGGCGAGGACCAGGTGGCGCTGGTGCATGAGGTGCTCGAAAAGATGGCGGGGTTTGCGGAGAAGATTCGCAGCGGCGCATGGAAGGGGCATACGGGGAAGAAGATCAAGAACGTGGTGAATATTGGGATTGGCGGCAGCGACCTGGGGCCGGTGATGGCGTATGAGGCGCTGCGGCATTACACGCAACGGGATTTGACGATGCGGTTTGTCAGCAACGTGGATGGGACGGACTTTGCGGAGGCGGTGATCGACCTGAACGCCGATGAGACGGTGTTTCTGGTGGCGAGCAAGACGTTTACGACGCTGGAGACGATGACGAATGCGAACTCGGCGAGGGAGTGGGCGCTGAAGGGGCTGGGTGGCGATGAGACGGCGATTGCGAAGCATTTTGTGGCGATCTCAACCAATGCGGCGGCGGTGAGCAAGTTTGGCATCGATACGGCAAATATGTTTGGGTTCTGGGACTGGGTGGGTGGGCGCTACTCGATGGATTCGGCGATTGGGCTTTCGACGATGGTGGCGATTGGGCCGGAGAATTTTTATGAGCTGCTGGCTGGGTTCCACGAGATGGATGTGCACTTCCGGACGACGCCGTTTGAGAAAAATCTGCCGGTGCTGATGGGGCTGCTGACGGTCTGGTATACGGACTTCTTCAACGCGCAGACGGTGGCGATTCTGCCGTATGAGCAGTATTTGAAGCGGTTTCCGGCGTACCTGCAGCAGTTGACGATGGAGTCGAATGGAAAGCATGTGACGCTCGATGGGTCGCATGTGACGGCGGATACGGGGCCGATCTACTGGGGCGAGCCGGGGACGAATGGGCAGCACTCGTTTTACCAGTTGATCCACCAGGGGACGCGGCTGATTCCTTGCGACTTCATTGGGTTTTATAAGACGCTGAATCCGGTTGGGCGGCACCATGACATCCTGATGGCGAACGTGTTTGCGCAGGCTGAGGCGCTGGCGTTCGGGAAGACGGAAGAGCAGGTGAAGGCGGAGGGTGTTGCGCCGGAGCTGGTGCCGCACAAGGTGTTTGAGGGGAATCGGCCGTCCAATGTGATCCTGGCGGAGAAGCTGACGCCGAAGGTGCTGGGGAAGCTGGTTGCTCTGTATGAGCACACGGTGTTTACGCAGGGCGCGGTGTGGGGGATCGACTCGTTCGACCAGTGGGGGGTGGAGCTGGGGAAGGTGCTGGCTACGCGGATCCTTGGAGAGCTTGAGGGGACTGGTGAGCTGAAGCATGACACGTCGACCAATGCGCTGATTGAGAAGTATCGGGCTAGTAAGTAACTGCTCACGTAAACAGAAAGGCGGCCTGCTAAGAACGCAGGCCGCCTTTTTGTTTGTGGGGCAACGACTTGTCCTGCCGGACGGGCCCACTGCGCGTGGGGCGGGCACTCCGTGCCTTTTTAACTTGTTGGGGTGAGGATAGGTTTCGGTGCCTTCCGTTGGTCGGAAATCTGGCGGGAGACTAGAGGATGTCCAGGAGGTCTTGGGGTTCGGGGCGGACGCGGTTGTCTGCGTGGGCTTCGGCGAAGGCTACTGTGCCGTCGGAGCGGATGAGGTAGAGGGCGGGGAGAGGGAGGGTCCAGGAGGCTTCGGTGGCGGTGTCGTAGGTGAGGGCGGCGTTGGCGTGGGGGATGTTGACGAGGATGGAGCGGTAGTAGGTGCGGGTGGCGGGCGGCACGGTGTGGGCGAGGCCGAAGGCGGCGGCTAGTTCGCAGCCAGGGTCCGAGAGGATGGGGAAGCTGAGTGCGTGCTGCTGGGCGGTGAAGTCGTTATGGCGGCGGGTCTGGGGAGAGATGGCGATGAAGAGGGTGTTGCGCTCGCGGAGGCGAGGGTAGAGCTCGCGCCAGGTTTCAAGCTCGGTGACACAGTATGGGTCCCAGCGGCCGCGGAAGAATTTGAGGATGACGGGGCCGAGGGCGAGGAGGTCGGCTGAGGCGACGGGTTGGCCGGTGCGGGCGTCCTGTAGCTGGAATGCTGGTGCGGAGGCACCGACGGGGAGGATGCGGTCCTCGATGCCGGTGGCGAAGAGGTCGGCGGAGGCTTGCTCGGAGATGGCGAGGCGGTCGGGCTGGACGAGGGCTCGGGTGCGAGCGGTGATGGCGTCGAGCTGGTCCTGGAGGAGGGAGGCCATAGGACTATTATGACGTGTCCTGCCGGACGGGCGCCCTGCGCGGGCGGCGGTCACGTCGTGACTTGTGTTGGGCTTCGCGTGGTCCGTGCGTTGCCCGGCTGGAGGGTTCGCGTTAGTGGAGGTCGGTAAGGGATTCGATTGAGGTGGGGTCGAAATCTGATCGGGTGATGTGTCCGCTGGTGGCGGCGCCGGCGTTGCGGTCGAGACGGAGGGCGTCGAAGACGGGGGCGAGGGAGAGGATGGCCATGGCGAGGATGGCGAGGTGGAAGTCGCGGAGGTGGGGGAGGGCGGCGGAGTGGCCGTTGGCGTGGGCGACGAGGCGGAGCGTGATGGCTCCGACGGCGACGCCGAGGCCGAGCGAGAGCTGCATGATGGTGCTGAGGAAGCTGTTGGCGCGGCTCATGCGTTCGGGAGTGATTTCGGTATAGGCGAGGGTGGAGAGGCAGGTGAACTCCATGGAGCGGCAGGCTCCATGGAAGAAGAGGATGGCGAGGATGAGGGGGATGGGGGAGGAGGGGGCGAGGAGGGCGCAGAGGGCGACGGAGACGGCGGTGACGATGCCGTTATAGATGAGGATGCGGCGGAAGCCGTAACGGCGCAGGATGGGGATGATGATGGACTTCATGGAGAGATCGCCGGCGAAGAGGGCGAGGAGATACAGGCCGGAGCGGAAGGCGTTGAGGCCGAAGGCGATCTGGAACATGAGCGGGAGGAGGAAGGGGAGGACGGAGACGGCGATGCGGAAGGCGCTGGCTCCGAAGATGGAGAGGGAGAAGGTTTTGAGGCGGAGGGAATCGAGGTCAATGAAGGAGGTGGTGCGGCGGCGGCTGGCGATGAAGACGGCGGCGCTGCCGCTGATGAGGGCGAGGGCGAGGATGGCGGCGGGGGCCTGCCAGGGGACGTCGTCGCCGCCGAATTTCTCCATGGAGTAGACAGCCTCACAGGAGGCTGAGCCAGCGAGGAGGAAGGTCAGCCAATCGAAGGGGTGCTTGTCTTCCAGGCGGAGGTTTTCTACCCAGAGCAGGGTGAGGATGAAAGCGGCGATGCCGAGGGGGAGGTTGAGGAAGAAGATCCAGTGCCAGGAGAAGTAGGTGGTGATGAAGCCGCCGAGGGGCGGGCCGAGGACGAGCGCGGTGAGGCCGGGCCAGGTGATGTAGGCGATGGCCTGGGTGAGGCGGTCTTTTGGGGTGGAGCGGAGGACGATGAGGCGGCCGACGGGGACCATCATGGCTCCGCCGATGCCTTGCAGGATGCGCATGAGGGTGAACTGGGTGAGGGTGTGGCAGAGGCCGCAGAGGAGCGAGGCGAAGGTGAAGAGGCCGATGGCGGAGGCGAAGACGGTGCGCGAGCCGAAGCGATCTGCGATCCAGCCGGAGATGGGGATGAAGACGGCGAGGGTAAGGAGATAAGCCGTCATGCCGATATTGAGATTGACGGCTCCGACGTGGAAGCTGCGCGCCATTTGAGGAAGGGCTGTGGCGATGATGGTGCCGTCCAGATTCTCCATGAAGAAGGCTCCCGCGATGAGTGAGGTCACGAAGATTGGAGCGCGAGCGGCTGTCATCTCTACAGTTTACGAGAAGCGATGGGAAGGGCTGAGTTGGCGGGGATGGTGCAGGGGTAATAACCCGAAAGTTTGAACCGTAACCGGGTGTGTGTGATTTTCAGACACTTCGGGGTGCGTTTTTATGGTGTCAGCGGTTGCCACGATCGATGCGGGCTCGCGAACGATTTGAGGGAGTGACGACAGATGACGACGACGATGATGATGAAGGTAATTTCGGCGGTGGCGGGAACGATGCTGGCACCGATGACGGCGGCGATGGCGCAGGGTGTTTCGATGTTTGCTGAGCCGGCGAGCCATTCGGCTCACCTGCTGTATGCGGAGGGCGGGGTTTCCAGCTCGTCGAACTTTGGGCGGCCGGGCGCGTTTACGCTGGCTTCTGTCTCAGAGCCGGCGGTTGAGGACTTTGTGGGCGCAGGCGGAGGAGATAAGGCGTTCTCCGGCGTGACGCGTCCGATGGTGACGGCGACGCCTTCGATGAAGGCGTTCCGGACGTATGCGGTGAGCGTGAAGGTGGGGACGATGGGGCCTGGGGTGGATATCGCTACGCCGCTGGCGCAGCGTTTGAACCTGCGGGTGGGCGCGTCGTTCTTCCAGTACAGCCCTTCGTTTACGACGGATGGATTGAACATCGATGGGCAGTTGAAGCTGCAGAACGCTTCGGCGAGCGTGGATATCTATCCGTTCAACAACTCGTTCCGCATCAGCCCCGGGCTGACGTTCAAGAACAACAACAGCATGAACGCGGGGCTGCTGGTTCCGGGCGGACAGAGCTTCTCGCTGGGCGATGCGGACTATACGAGCGATCCGGTGGACCCGATCCACGGGACGGCTGGATTCACGTTCGGGACGAGCAATATCGCGCCGCGGTTTACGATGG
The DNA here is from genome assembly GCA_964242025.1 of uncultured Acidobacteriaceae bacterium. Lineage (GTDB taxonomy): Bacteria > Acidobacteriota > Terriglobia > Terriglobales > Acidobacteriaceae > Edaphobacter. The sequence goes on along the minus strand of CAXSZW010000011.1, from coordinate 57,838 downwards.
GCTTCGGGAACATGCTGCCGCGCAGCGGGAAGCACTTCAGTGTGCCGGTGGAGTTTGGATTCCAGTACATCTCGCAGCCGATTGTGAAGCTGAACTTTGCGGGCAGCGGATGCTCCAGCCAGGTGCAGCCAGATGGGTCGACGGAGTATGGCTGCGGACCGGTGGAGCAGTCTGACGTGATGCAGGAGCAGAAGGAACTGCAGAACGACCTTTCTCCGCTGCGGTTCTATCCGATCTTTTCGATTGGGTTTAGCTACCGGATTGGCGGGGCAAAGTCTTACTAAGGAGCTGGTGAAGGAAGAAAAGGCCGCCTGCGCGATTGCGTGGGCGGCCTTTTCTGTTTGAGGCTGTACCGAGGTTTAGAGAGCGCCGGTTGTGGAGGTGAGGACGGGGCGCCTGGTCTTCTTTGCTTTTTGCCGGGTCTTCTTTTCGCCGGGGACGTCATCCCAGAGACGGATGCCGCCTAGGATGGCGTTGCTGTTGGCGCCGACGGTGACGTGGGCGGGGAGCTCCTTGAGGAGCTTGGCGTTGCCGCCACCGAGGAGGACGGTATCGCAGACCATGGCGGCGCGGAGGCGCTCCACGACGTCCATGACGTATTTGCGCCACTTCTTTTTGCCATGGGCTTCGAGGCCGCGGAGGCCGACGTAATCCTCGTAGGTCTGGCCGTTTTTGTAGGGGAGGTGGGCGAGCTCCAGGGGGATGACGAGGTTGTCGATGATCATGGCCGAGCCGAGGCCGGTGCCGACGCCGAGGAAGAGCATGCGGCCGCCGTTGTAGCCGCCGAGGGCCTGCATGGCGGCGTCATTGATGAAGCGGAGGGGTTTGCCGAGGACCTTGCGGAAGGGGAAGTCGATCCATCCGGGGGCGAGGTTGTGGGGTTCGGTGAGGGGGTGATCGTGGACGACGGGGCCGGGGTAGCCGAGGGAGATGGCGTCGTACTCCCAGCCCTGGGTGGCGGCGAGGACCTTGGTACACATATCTGCCGGAGTGAGGGTTGGCCCGGAGGGGATCTTGATGGGAACCGGGACATCGGTGGAGGCTACTTTGACGTTGGTTCCGCCTATATCGATCACAAGGACTTTCATCGTGGATGAATCGTAACAGCCCTTGAGCGTAGACGACAGGGGGATGCGTCAGAGCTCGATGCGGGAGCGGCGTTTGCGGCGCTTGAGTTTGAGGGCGGCGAAGGAGAAGGAGCGGGGGGTGGGGATGGCGGCGGCGGCTGGTTGTGGGGTTGGGGGCGGCGCGGAAACGGGAGGGCGCGGGACGGGGCGGACGGCGTTGAGGAGCTGGGCGACGCGCTCCTGGTGGACGACGATGCAGTTTTTGCCGTTGCGCTTGGCCTGGTACATGGCGTCGTCCGCGCAGGCGATGAGGCGCTCCGGGGTCTGGATGGTTTCGTCGAGACAGACGACGCCGATGCTGAGGGTGAGGGGGAGTGGGCCGGCGTTTTCCTGGGCGAGGAGGGACTGGATGCGGAGGGCGACGACCATGGCTCCGGCGAGGTCCGTATCCGGGAGCAGGACGGCAAACTCCTCGCCGCCGAGTCGGGCGGGGAGGTCTCCGGCGCGTCCGGGCTGGGAGAGGACGCGGCCGATGATCTGGAGGGCGCGGTCGCCGGCAGCGTGGCCGAGTTCGTCATTGCGGCGCTTGAAGTTGTCGATATCCATGAGGAGCATGGCGAGGGAGCGCTTGCGGCGGAGGGAGTTGGCGAACTCGATGGCGAGATCGGCCTCGAAGGCGCGGCGGTTGGCGATGCCGGTGAGGGAGTCGGTGGTGGCGAGCTGGTCAAGGAGGCGGTTGGCTTCCTTGAGCTGCTGCTCGCGGTGAATCTGTGCGGTGACCTCGACGTCGACGCCGCCGATCATCTTCTGGCCTTCGGCGTTCGAGTAGGTGAACTTCATGGATTTGAAGATGCGGCGCTGGCCGGTGGCGTCAGGGATCTCGCACTGGGTTTCAGTACGCTGGGCGTTGAGGAGCAGGGCAGCGTCCTCGATGCGGATGCGGTCGGCGAGGTCTGTGGGGAGGACGTCTGAGAAGGTTTTGCCGATCCACTCCGACTGGGAGATGCCGTAGTACTCCGCGAAGAGGCGGTTATAGAAGACGTAGCGGCCGTCCTCCGACTTGAGATAGACGAGGTTGGGGCTGGAATCGAGGAAGGTGTGGAAGAGGAGACGGCTGTCTTCCAGGCTCTTGGTGAGGGCGTTCTTTTCCTGGAGGGAGGACTGAAGTTCTGCCTTGCGGGCGAGCTCCGCGGTGACATCCACGGACATGCCGGCAACGAAGACTTCACCGTTTGCCTGGCGGCAGGGGAACTTGAAGGAGTGCCATTGGGTCAACCCGCCGTTGGGGCCGGGGGTGACTTCATCGAATTTGATGGGGGTGTTGCCGGCGAGGACTTTGAGGTCGTGCTCGCGGAAGGTGGCGGCGACCTCCGGGGGGAAGAGTTCGGAGTCGAATTTGCCGAGCCATGCGTCGTGTTCGATGTTGAAGTGGGTGGCGAGCTGCTGGTTGTAGAAGACGAATCGCCCGGCGGCGTCCTTCATGTATCCCATGAAGGGACCGTGATTCATGAAGGCGAGGAAGAGGTTGTTGCTCTTCTGCAAGGACGCGGTGAGCCGCTGATTTTCCGCGAGGGCCTGTTCGAGGGCCTTTTGCTTGGCGCGAAGGGCGATCTGGGCTTCAGCCTGGCGGGTGAGAATTCTGAGGGCTCGGCGCTGGCTTTCGGTGAGGGTACGAGGGACGGTATCGATGACGCAGAGGGTCCCGATGGGCTGGCCGTCCGGTGCCTGGAGGGGCATTCCGGCGTAGAAGCGAATGCCGAGCTCGCCGGTGACGAGAGCGTTGTCGTAGAAGCGGAGGTCTTCGGCGGCGTTTTCGATCTCGAAGAGGGTGTTCTGGATGATGGCGTGGGCGCAGAAGGAGACGTCGCGGTGAGTTTCCGTCATGGAGAGGCCCTTGGCTGCTTTGAACCACTGGCGCTGCTCGTCTACAAGGCTAACGAGGGAGATGGGAGTTCCGCAGATTTCTGAGGCGAGCTCGACGAGCTGGTCGTATTCCTGCTCGGGGAGGGTATCGAGGAGGTCCAGTGCCCGGAGGGTGCGGAGGCGATCTTGTTCGGTGTTATTCATCGTTCCAACCCGGATGTTTGACAGGAGATGTAGAGACTCTATCGGCGGGGGTGTTTCAGGTCGATACAACGAAAGTGAGACACCGTGGCCGCAAAGCGCTCTGCGTGGAGGAACGAGCGCGAGTATGCGCAATCGCCGGGGTGACGTCTGAGGACGGGCTCATGGGAGGCGTGGGAGTGTCCGCGGCGGGTGCGGAGCAGGGTATGAAGGGGATGCGATGAAGATGTTGCGATCAGTGTGCGAGTTGATCGGGTTGAGCACGATACGGCCGCAGCAGTGCCAGTTCTTCCGATGGATAGTAGGCAGTGGTTCCGTCCGAAAAGTGGACGATCATGCCGCAACCCGGCACGCACTCGACGCTCAATATGTCCAACGGCTCAGTCATTTGTGTCCGCATTCCAACCTCGGGCCTGAAGGCCAAGAGAAAGATGAAGCAAGTTGATGCCCTGCTTTGGCAGTGGTATCTGCCTGTGTCTCTGACTGTAGACGGGTATCGAAGGACGCAGAATCACTCGAAAGCGACAGTGGGCTGGTCCCTTGGGGGTAAAGCTGGCTGCATTGGGCCAAAATGGGACGGATCTGAAAAGGTGGGGCTTTTTCGTGGGCTTGCTGGGCCATGATGGCCTTAGGGGTGCGATTTTTTTTTGGGACTGAGGCTCGTAGTCCACGACGCTGAGGGTGTGGGGGTCCTGAACCATGGTGGGTGGCATGTGGCCCCAGCTTCGGCGATCTCGCGGAAGGTTTCTGCGATGCCGGAGTGACTTTTTTGCATGGCGCGGAACTCGTCCAGGTTGTCTGGCGGTTACTCCTTTGTGGTGACGATGGTCCAGAGGACGGTGCCGAGGAAGGCTGCGGCTCCGATGTAAAAGGAGAGGCGGAGGGAGGTGGGAATGGCGTGGGGGGCGGAGGTCTGGGCGAGGTGGAAGACGTTGGTGAGGAGCCAGGGAAGGGCACTGGCGACGACGGCGTCAAGGCCGATGAAGAGGCTCTGCATGGCGAAGCCAGCGGTGCGCTGACCTTCTGGGAGGATGTCTGCGACGAAGGCTCGGAAGGGCTCCATGGAGACGTCGATGGAGGCGTCGAGGATCCAGAGGGCGCCGGCGGCCATCCAGAGGGTGGAGCTCGAGGGCATGAGGAGGAGCATGAGCGAGCTGAGGATGGCGCCGACGAGGAAGTATAGGTGGCGCCGGCCGAGGCGGGTCCAGGTACGATCGCTGAGGTTGCCTATCAGGGGCTGAATGATGAGGCCGCTCAGGGGTGCGGCGAGCCAGAGCATGGGGAGCTTATCCGGGGTGGCGCCGAGGACTTCATAGATGGCGCTCATATTGGCGAGCTGCAGGCCGAAGCCGAACTGGATGCCGAGGAAGCCGAAGCTCATGTTCCAGATTCTGCCAGAAAGTGCGGGGGGGGGCTTTTGTATAGGGTTGAACTCGGAGGCAATCGTAGCTGGAGGCGGAAGAGTTGGCCAACGGATTCGCGTGGCTCGCAAACGCGGTCGGTATGATGCTCGGGTGTGGATTTGTACTTCGATGAGAGTGGTGAAGCAGTTGACGCCGTGAATTACCTTGCATCAACAGCGCTGTGAGAGGGTCTCTGAAGAAGGCGGCTGCATCTAAACCTGCAAATAAGACAAACGTTCGACTAACCCAAGTAAGGAGCAGGTGCTGAGTGAGCGAGACACAGCAGTCCATTGCACAACGCGGAGCGTCGGAGATTACGGTCGATGCGCTACGTGATTCTTTTCTGGGTCATTTGACGCATACGGTGGGTCGTCTGCTGGATGTATCCACGGATACGGAGCGGTATCACGCGCTGGCGCATGTGGTGCGCGACCTGGTGATGGATGACTGGATTCGGACGATTCAGTCGTATCGCGAGCGGGATGTGCGGGTGGTGTCGTACTTGTCCGCGGAGTTTCTGCTGGGGCCGCATACGATGAACGATCTGCTGAATCTGGACGCGACGAAGCAATGTGAAGAGGCGCTGGAATCCCTGGGGATCAGTTTGCAGTCGCTGGCGGAGCTGGAGCCGGAACCGGGGTTGGGCAATGGGGGCCTGGGGCGGCTGGCGGCCTGTTATATGGATTCGATGTCGACGCTGGGGGTGCCGGCAATCGGGTATGGGCTGCGGTATGAGTTTGGGATTTTTCGGCAGGAGTTGAAGGACGGGTGGCAGGTGGAACACTCGGATAAATGGCTGCAGTTTGGCAATCCGTGGGAGATTCCTGTGTCCGATGCGTCGTGCCAGGTGCAGTTTGGCGGGCGTGCGGAGGTGTATCGGGATGAGACGAAGCGACTACGATACCGTTGGGTGCCGGACCACACGGTGATGGGGGTGGCGTATGACACGCCGATTCCGGGGTTCAGGAACAGCGTGGTGAACCGGCTGCGGCTGTGGAAGGCGGAGGCGGTGGACTCGTTCGACTTTGCGGCGTTCAACACGGGCGATTACATGGGCGCGGTGAAGAGCAAGATCGAGTCTGAGACGATTTCAAAGGTGCTGTATCCGAACGATGAGACGGATGACGGCAAACGGCTGCGGTTGATGCAGCAGTACTTCTTTACGTCGTGCTCGCTGCAGGACATGATCCGGCTGCATCTGTTTCAGCGATCTTCGGTGAAGGACTTCGATCAGAAGTGGACGGTGCAGTTGAACGATACGCATCCTTCCATTGGGATCGCGGAGCTGATGCGTCTGCTGATCGATTGCCATGGATTGGAGTGGGACGACGCGTGGAAGATTACAAGTAACACGTTCGGTTACACAAACCACACGCTGCTGCCGGAGGCGCTGGAACGCTGGCCGCTGCATATCTTCGGCGCGCTGCTGCCGCGGCATCTCGAGATCATCTATGAGATCAATGCGAAGTTTCTGGCGGTGATCGACGAGAAGTTTCCGGATGATAAGGCGCGGCTGGGGCGGATGTCGATCATTGGCGAAGAGGGCGAGAAGACGGTGCGGATGGCGCACCTGGCGGTCGTTGGAAGCAAAGCCGTCAACGGCGTTGCGAAGCTGCATACGGAGCTGCTGGAGACGGATACGCTGAAGGATTTTTATGAGGCGTTTCCGGAGCGGTTCAGCAACAAGACAAATGGCGTGACGCCGCGACGGTGGCTGATGCTGAGCAATCCTCCGCTGGCTGCGCTGATGGATGAGACACTGGGCCAAGGCTGGCACACGGACCTGAACGAGTTGAAGGGGCTGGAGAAGTTTATTGCCGACGCGAGCTTCCTGGAGCAGTGGAAGAAGCGCAAGGAGCAGGCGAAGGGACGGCTGGCCGAGTTCATCCAGAAGACGATGGAGATTGCGATTGAGCCGGCAAGCATGTTCGACGCGCAGGTGAAGCGGATTCATGAGTATAAGCGGCAGCATCTGAATGCGTTGCATATTCTGGCGCTTTATATCCAGATTAAGAACGGCACGTTGAAGGACGTGACGCCGCGGACGTTCCTGTTCGGCGGTAAGGCTGCGCCGGGATACAAGATGGCGAAGCTGATGATCAAGCTGGTTTGTACGGTGGCAGAACTGGTCAACAACGACCCGGAGATTCGCAAGCTGCTGCATGTGGTGTTTGTGCCGGATTACAGTGTGTCCGTGGGGCAGAGGATCTATCCTGCTGCGGATCTTTCCGAGCAGATTTCTACTGCGGGCAAGGAGGCTTCCGGCACGGGCTGCATGAAGTTCATGATGAACGGTGCGGCGGCGATTGGGACGCTCGACGGAGCAAACATCGAGATTCGCGATGCGGTGGGGGAGGAGAACTTCTTCCTGTTCGGGCTAACAGCGCCGGAGATCACAGCGATGCGCGCGAAGGGGTACCGTCCACGCGATTATTATGAGACCGATGAGCTGCTGCGTGAGGTGCTGGATGGGCTTGGGAGTGGGGCGTTTGGCAAAGGCGAGCGAGACTTGTTCCGGCCGCTGCTGGATGAACTGCTGAGCACGGATCGCTATATGGTGCTTGCGGATTTTCAGTCGTATATCAAGGCACAGGCCGCGGCGGGGACGGCGTATCAGGACACGCAGGCCTGGGGCAGGATGTCCATTTTGAATACGGCGCGGTCGGGAATATTCTCGTCAGACCGGTCCATCAAGGAGTACTGCGACGAGATCTGGAAGCTGCCGATTACCCCTGAACGCCAGGTGTTGTAGGGCGGCTGGCGCTATGAGGCGATGACTTCACGGACGAGGCGGTCCAGATGAACGACGCCGACGAGTGAGCCGCGCTCATTGACGACGACGAGGGGATCGAAGCGCAGGTGGGCGGGGCGCGTGAGGGCGCGGTGGAGGATCTCGACGCCTTCGCTGGACTCCTGTACACGCATGACCTGGGGCAGGGAGCGGATGCCGAGCAGCGGGTGATTTTCGATGATCTCAAGGGGCTGGCGGTCGGCATCGCAGACGGCTGCGACGCCACCGGGGACGTGGCTGCGGAGGCGGGTGTGGGCTTCAGAGCGATTGCCACAGACGATGCAGTTTTCAACTGTGCGCTGGATGCCGGCGGTGGGGACCTGAACCTCCACGCGGGAGAGGATGGAGGCGATCTGGTCGGCTGGGAGGAGGCGCATCAAGGGCTCAGGCCGGGCGAGATAGAAGCCCTGGCCGAGGGGTACGGTGAGGCGGATGAGTTCGTCGAGCTCGTCTGAATTCTCAATGCCTTCAGCGATGATCCATGCGTCGAGCCGGTTGGCGGCCTTGCCGATCATGTCGATGAGCACGGCCTTGGCGGGCTCGGTGTTGCATCCGTTGATGAAGGATCGGTCCAGCTTGATGAAGTTGGGCCGGATTTCCATGATGTGCTTGAGGCTGGAGTAGCCGGAGCCGGCATCATCAACGGCTGCGAAGCCGCCGCGATCTCGGATGAGCGCGAGTTTTCTGTGCAGGACGGAGTAATCGGAGATGACTTCGTCTTCTGTGATCTCAAAGACGACACCACGGAGTGAGGGGGCTTCGGCGAGGACGCGATCGAAGCGATCCGAGAGGAGGTAGCCCGGGCCTACGTTGACGGAGAGAAAGGTGTTGGGCGGAAGGAGGCGGTTGGCGGCGATGGCCTCGGTAAGAACTTTTTCTTCCAGGTCCAGACGCCGGCCGTAGATGCCGGCAGCTTCAAAGACGAGGTTGGGGGCGATGCGGTTTTCGCAGACGTTGAAGCGTGCGAGGGCCTCAAAGCCCACGGCAGAGCCTCGCTGGAGGTCCACGATGGGCTGGAAGTGGAAGGAGAAGGTGGCGTTTCCGCTGAGGATGAGTTCAAGCTGGTCTTCCGAGAGCGCGGGGGGCGCGGAGGCGGGCGGGCGCACAGGGGTGTGAACCTTGGGATACCATTGCGGCTCGTTGGGCCGTGAGGCGTCTGCGTCAGCGAGTGCTTGTGCGGAAGGGTACATGAACTCGTGGGCCTCTGGGCGGTTCACAAGGGCTAAGCTGCCGTTGCGTCAGACAGGTTCGACCGTAGCTCATCGGCGAGGGCCGATTTGGCGCCGCCGGGTGTGTGGTCGCGGGAGGAATTAATTTCGTGGATGGAGGAATCGGAGAATCTTTCCGAAACTGGCGACCAACCGGGGACGACATCACCGCAGCAGAATTTCTTCATGGTTGAAAACCCCTTTACGAACCGGCACCGGGTGGGAGCGTTACTCCTAACCTCTGTTTACCGTTACCAAAGCGTACCCGTAATGGGACAAAAATGCGTGACGCAAGGGAGGGAGTGGGGTACCACCTTTGGGGGAGGAGGCCGCTTTTATGGGGTTTTTTATGGTGGTGTTACTGATGTGGTAGGAGTTTGGATGGTGGAGTTGTGGTTTTTGGTGTGGCTATCGTGGGTGAGGGGCAGCGAGTGCGGGGGTGAGGGTGGGGTGAGGTCTGGAGGTAACCTTGCTGGTGGGTTACTGGATTGATCGGGTGGAGTTCTAGGTGGGTCACGCTTGATTCGGGTGGCAGAGTGGAACCCGGTCTAAACGTTGCGCTTAGAGCCGGTTCCATCTTGCCCTCGTCCATCTTCTGACGGAATGATCAACGCGGTCACGTTTAGGATTTTTCCAAAATCAGATCGGTTTCTACCTGCCGAAGCGTTGTTTGGTTTGCTGCATTTGGGACATGAGGCGTTGCTGGGCCTTGATGCCGCCGCCCATTCCGCCGCCCATGGTTTTGAACATTTTGGACATCTGGGCGTATTGGCGGAGGAGGTTGTTGACCTCCTGGACGGTGACGCCGGAGCCCAAGGCGATGCGCTTGCGGCGGCTGCCGTTGATGAGGTCGGCGTTCTGGCGCTCCTTGTTGGTCATGGAGTTGATGATGGACTCGACGCGGGTGAACTGGGACTCATCGACGTTCTCCGCGGCCTGGGCCATGCCGGCGAAGGGGCCGACGGAGGGGAGCATCTTGAGGATGGACTTCATGGAGCCCATCTTTTTGATCTGGAGGAGCTGGTCGCGGAAGTCTTCCAGGGTGAAGCCCTGGCCGCCGAGGGCCTTCTTGGCAAAGGCTTCGGCCTTGCCGCGGTCGAGCTTTTCTTCAGCGCGCTCCATGAGGGTGGCGATATCGCCATGACCCATGATGCGGGAGACGATGCGGTCGGGGTGGAAGGGCTCGAAGGCGTCCGGTTTTTCGCCGGTGCCGAGGAACTTGATGGGGGCTCCGGTGACCTGGCGGATGCTGAGGGCAGCGCCGCCGCGGGCGTCGCCGTCCATCTTGGTGAGGATGGCTCCGGTGATGGCGAGGAGGTCGTTGAAGGCCTTGGCGGAGTTGACGGCGTCCTGTCCGGTCATGGCGTCGGCGACGAAGAGGATTTCCGAGGGGAGGAGGAGCTTTTTGAGCTCGGCCATCTCGTCCATGAGGGCGGTGTCAATGCCGAGGCGTCCGGCGGTGTCGACGATGAGGATGTCGCAGCCGAAGTTAGCGGCTTCGCGCTTGGCCTCGCGGGCGAGGCGGAGGACTTCCGGGGTGCCGTTCTGCGCGGAGGGGTCGAGCTTGCCTTCATAGAGGTTGACGCCGGTGGACTTGGCGACGACGGCGAGCTGCTCGCGGGCGGCGGGGCGGTAGACGTCGACTGAGACGAGCATGGGGCGGTGGCCGCCCTTTTTGAGCCACTGGGCGAGCTTGGCGGAGGTGGTGGTCTTACCGGAGCCCTGGAGGCCGGCCATGAGGACGACCGAAGGGGGCTGGGAGGCGGTTCTAAATTTGGCCACATCTTTTCCGAGCAATGCGACGAGCTCGTCGTGGACGATCTTGACGATCTGTTCGGATGGGCTGAGGGCGGTGGTGACGGAGGTGCCCATGGCCTTGGCGCGGATGTGCTCGACGAGGTCCTTGATGACGTCGAGGTTGACGTCGGACTCGATGAGGGCGAGGCGGATCTCGCGCATGGCTTCGGAGATGTTCTCGTCGGTGATGGTGCCCTGGCCGCGGAGGGTCTTGAAGGAACGCTGGAGTTTTTCTGTGAGGTTTTCAAACATGGCTCCTTTAGTTTAGGGCATGGCGGGCGGCGGGCGGGACGTGTACAGGCTGAGGCGTGGCTTGGGTGATGCGGGGCGGCGGTTGGGGGCCTCGTCTTCGCAGATGGGGCGGGATAATGAGGGATGGTCGCGGACATGAAGATAAAGGCAGAAGCAGGTTCTCCCGCTTCGCGGAAGGATGACGGCGCAGTTGCGGGTAAGCGGCGGGCGGGCGCCGCGGAGGTGGGGAATGTGCGATTGTTGCGGGAGTTTGGGGGATATCTGCGGGTGGAGAAGGGACTGCGGCCGAACTCATGCGAGGCGTATGGGCGGGATCTGGAGCAGTTTGCGGAGTTTCTGGAGAAGCGGGATGCGGTGCTGATGGGGGCGACGCAGGAGGATGTGCGGGGGTTTTTGGAGGAGCGGCGGGGGAATCATGTGGAGTCGCGGTCGCTGGCGCGGGCGCTGAGCGGGCTGCGGGGGTTTTACAAGTGGCTGCTGCTGGATAAGCGGGTGACGCATGATCCGACGGTGAATGTGGAGCGGCCGGCGAGCTGGAAGGTGCTGCCGAAGTCCTTGGGTGAGGACGAGGTGGGGAAGATGCTGGAGCGGACGGGGAACGCGGCCAATGCGGCGGATGCGGATGGGCTGGCGCTGCGGGATCATGCGATTTTGGAGTTGTTGTATGGCGGTGGGCTGCGGGTGGGGGAGATCTGCGGGTTGCGGGTGGAGGATGTGCGGCTGGACCAGCAGCGGGCGCAGGTGAGGGGGAAGGGCGATAAAGAACGGATTGTGCCGCTGGGGCGGCGGGCTTGCGAGGCGGTGGAGCGGTATCTGGAGCTGGGGCGGGGGGAGCTGGCCCGGCGAGGGAATGGGGTGCAGCGGGCGATGTTTTTGAGTGTGCGGGGCCATGCGCTGACGCGGCAGTGGGTGTGGGAGATGGTGCGGGGGTGCTCGGATGGGAAGGTGGCGAGCCCACACCGGATGCGGCATAGCTGCGCGACGCACATGGTGGAGCATGGCGCGGATCTGCGGAGCGTGCAGACGTTTCTGGGGCATTCGGATATCGCGACGACGCAGGTGTATACGCATGTGGCGCTGGGACATTTGAAGGCGGTACACCGGAAGCATCATCCGCGGGGAAGAAAGGTAGCGGTCGGTGGTGAGTGATCACTTGTCAGTAGGCGCTAAAAGTGAGTTTGAGGAGTTGGTGGAAGGGTTCCTGCGGACGCTGACGGGGGAGCGTGGGGCCTCCACGCATACGGTGAGGGCTTACACGCGGGAGGTGCGGAGCTTTGCGGCGTATCTGGCAGACGAGAAGGTGCTGGGGAAGGCAGGACGGATTGGGGAGGTGGAGCATCTGCATATTCGGGCTTACCTGGCGGAGCTGTATGCGCGGGGGTTGACGAAGTCGAGTGCGGCAAGGGCGCTGGCAAGCGTGAGGAGCTGGTTCAAGTGGCTGGCGAAGGAGGGGAAGGTGGAGCAGAATCCGGCGCTGCTGGTGAGCACGCCGAAGCGTGCGATGCACCTGCCGCGCGTGCCGAGCGTGGAGGAGGTGAACCGGGTGCTGAACTCGCTGGAAGGGGAGGACGAGAGTGGGGCGTGGCCGGAGCGGGACCGAGTGATCTTCGAGCTGCTGTATGGGTGCGGGATCCGGAACAGCGAGCTGTGCGGACTGGATATGAAGAGTGTGCGGTGGACGGATGAGGCGATTCTGGTGAGGGGGAAAGGGAAGAAGGAGCGGCTGGTGCCGCTGGGGGATGAGGCGGCGGCGGCCATGCGGGCTTACCTGCCGGGGCGGGAGGCGAGGTTGAGGGGGGCGGGGAAGATGGCGCTCGTCGGCGATGGGGCGTTGATGATGAACCTGCGGATGCGTGGGACGTGCCGGCTGACGACGCGAAGCGTGGGTCGGATTGTGAAGGCGATCGCGCTGAGCAAGGGGCTGCCGGCGGATGTGCATCCGCACACGCTTCGGCATGCGTTTGGGACGCACATGCTGGAGGAGGGAGCAGACCTGAGAGCGATTCAGGAGATGCTGGGGCACGAGCGGCTCTCGACGACACAGCGGTATACGCAGCTGACGGTGGGTCAGGTGCAGGAGGTGTATGAGAGGACGCATCCGCGGGCTTTGTAGCGGAACGAGGGTCTGAACTCTATTCTTGAGTTGCACTAAGAAGTGTGTACGGGTGCTGGAGCTAAAAGGCGTGGAGGCGGGTGAGGATTTCCGCGGGTGGGGCGGAGGCTTCGAGGGCTTCGCGGGCGGGGGCATTGCCTTCTGCGGCTTGTTCGAGGAGGAAGTCCCAGGCTTTTTCCTGGCGGGTGAGGGCGAGGGCAGCGAGGAGGGTGGAGCGGAAGTCGCGGTCGCGGGTTTGCTTCCAGAAGGCGTGGAGGGTGAGGAAGGCTTGTTCGGTGCGGAGCTCAGCGATGGCGAAGGCGGCTTCCGCGGAGGCTTCGTCCGGGCCGTCCTTGCCTCCGGCGAGGAACTTTGCGGCCCAGGGGATGGCGCGTGGACCTTCCAGGCGCAGGACGCCGGAGTAGCAGGCGCCGAGGACTTCTGCGGCGTCTGAAGCGAGTTCAGCGCGGAGGCGGAGGAGGAGGGAGGCGGTGTCTGAGCCGATCTGCTCCACGGCACGGGCAGCATTGACGCGGACGGTGAGGATCTTATCTGCGAAGAGCGGGAGGAGGTGGGTGAGGACCTGGGTGCTCGACAGGGAGCGGCACTGAACTAGGGCGAGGGCGCAGTGGCCGCGGAGGTTTCCGGCGGTGTCTTCCTGGCCGCCCCAGACGGGCTCGGGCTGGATGTGGGCGAGGCCGGTGAGGAAGAGTTCGGGCTCCTGGTACTCGAATGCGGCGAGGGTTTGGGCGAGGGCGTTTTTGGCCCAGCACTGGGGGTCGGATTTGGGAGCGAGGAAGCGGTGGAAGGCGGCGGCGAGGTCGTCTGCAAGGATGATGTGGTTGTGCTGGGCGGCGAGTTTGGCGGCTTTGGCGACGATGTAATTGTTTTTATGGGCGAGGGCTTTGCGGATGGGTTCGAGGGTGGCGGCGGGGGTGGCGAAGGCGAGGGATTCTAGGGCGGCGAGTTCGGCGTCGAAGGGGCGGGCCATGCGGGGAGGATAACGCACTGGGAACGGGGCTGGAGCGAAGATGGCCAGGTGGTCTGGGTGGCTTAGACTGAAGGCATGGTCATGCATATGTTTATGCTGCGGTGGAAGGTTGAGGCGACGGGGGCGGATAAGGACCGTGGGCTGCGGGAGGTGAGGGCGTTTGAGGGGAGGATTCCGGGGCTGCTGGAGGTGAAGGCGGGGGTGAATTTTTCCGATCGGGCGCGGGGGCATGAGCTGGGGGCGGCGATGAAGTTTGAGAGCCGGGCGGCGCTGGAGGGGTATATGGTGCATCCGGAGCACCTGGCGCTGCTGGAGTGGCTGGTGCCGCTGGTGGAGGCTACGGACTTCGATTTTGAGATTTAGTCGGGGAGGGTCCAGGGGCGGAAGGTGTGCTCATGGGTGTCCATGGGGGCGCGTTTGCCGGTGAAGGGGACGCCTTCGAGTTTGAGGCGGGCGCGTTGCTCGCGGGCGGCGTCGGCTTTGAGTTTGATCTCGCCGCCGGCGCCGAGGACGCGGTGCCAGGGGAGTTGGTGGGGTGGGCCGGTGCGGAGGAGGCGGGCTACGGCTCGGTGGTAGAAGGGGTAGCCGGCGGCTGCGGCGACTTTGCCGTAGGTGCTGATTTTTCCTGGGGGGATGGAGAGGATGATGCGGCGGAAGGCGCGGTCGCGGGCGTCGTCTTCGGGGGATTCTACGTGGAGGGTGGGGCGGTGGGTTTTGGTCTTGGTGCCGGTGGGGTGGAAGGTGGTGATGAGGCGAGTTGGCATGAGGGTACCCCCCTCCCCGGGTACTATTCGCTAAAATATTGAAAAGAAATGGTTTGCGAGGTGGGTGTGTCGCAAAATATTCATTCCATTGGGGTTGCGGGTAAAATATTGATAATGAATGGTTTAGCTTTGCTGCTTAGGCCGTTAGGGAGTGGCTTGGCTTTCTTTTGGCTATACTCCAATTTTACCAAAGTGAGTGGGGGTGTTACGCCAACTTTGTTGGCTAGAAAACAAAGGAGTTATGGGAGTTTGGGGCTTGACATGCGGATTTGCTGGGGTTTTTGAGGGTGTTTGGGAGAAGAAAAGTGAGTCGGCGGGCTGGAGTGGGGGGCGGCGTATCTCAGCGGTTGAAGCCGGGTTTGTCGGCTGGTCGCTTACGCTGCGGGTGAACCCGTGCCCTTACGCGAGGCTGGATGGCACGGGATCCTATTGGCGGGTGGCGAGGTGTTGGCCGTGGTGGAAGCCTTGCTGGCCGATCCAGATCAAGGCCGCGGTGACCATGAAGGTGGCGACGATCTTGATATGAGGTAAGGCCTATTTTGCGCGCATCTCGTCGAGGAACTCGGCGGCGGGCCGGCCTTTGCCTGCGCGGCTCTTCCAGGTCTTCACGGATGGCTTGGCGGGCTTCGGCGGCTTGCTGCCCGGCGTATTCGCCGGTGACGATCTGCTCGACGTGTTTCTGGAGGGAGAGGCCGCGGGCCTGGGCCTCGGCGGTGAGTTGGGCTTCGATCTCGGGTTGGAGTTCTAGGTGGATGATGGTTGGTAGGGTAGCAGACGGTTCGCGCGTCGCGCGAATACCCCACCCTGCCCGACGATGAAACTGTCGGTCGAGGATGGGGCACCCGGAGTCTGTGCTGGTCCGAAGACCCACTCATCGCGGTGAGACTGCGATGAATGGGGCACCCGCTCGATTTGGTGATGGTCACGATGATGTATGGGCTACCTGTCAAGGATGGGGCATCCGGCTATGTCTTTTGGGCGGCTATGATGGATCGCACGAGGGATTAGAGTGAAAGTCTTTATAAGTTGGAGTGGGGAGAGAAGTAAAGCTCTTGCGGCATCTTTACGCGATTGGTTGAGGCCAATTCTTCAGTCGGTCGATGTGTGGATGTCGCAGGCAGACATTGAGGCGGGTGACCGGTGGGGTCAGGAGGTAGCTCGCGAGCTTGCCTCATGCAATTTTGGGATCATCTGCGTTACGCCGGAGAATCTCAATGCATCTTGGCTTCTGTTCGAGGCCGGCGCTCTGGCAAAATCTCTTGAAGACGCCAAGGTGATCCCGCTTCTCTTCGACCTAGAACTGCGTGATATCAGCGGCCCACTAGCTCAATTTCAAGCTAAGAAATTCGACAAGCCCGGTCTGACTGAAGTCGTGCAGTCTATTAACAGATCTCTTCCCACTCCTATAGCCGACGAAATAGTCAACCCCTTGCTGGATGCGATGTGGCCCGGTCTTCAAACAAGATTGGATGCTGTGCCAAAGCGGACGGGGGATGCTAAGAAAGGCAGAAGCCAACCCGAAATTCTAGAGGAATTGGTACTTGGGGTACGTAGCTTCGATTCGCGCCTCCGTGACACGGAAATGTTTTTGTCAGAACATGGGCCGAGGTCGAGGCGTCGCAAACCGAAGTTTTTGATGGAAGCTGTATTCGTAGCCTTCGACCGACTAGAGGGTCAGGATGCCATCGCATTGGTTGTTGCCGCAGGCTTCGTACGAGAAGATTTCCCATGGGTGAGTGAAATGCTCATGGAAGGTTATAGAAACGCAAATCGCGGAAATTGGCGCGCTTTGGAGCGACTGCCCGAACAACTATCCAAGCTAAACCATTCCTTATTAGGGACGCCGTTTATATATGAAATGGGCTGGGCGGGCAAGGATCAAGAAATGATGCTCATGGAGCTTACCCATCTTACGGAGAGATACGTCATGAGAGTTCTCTCCTCGCGAGTGGATACTAGAAAGCGGAGTTCTGAAAAGTTGGCAGAGAGCTAAAAAGAGGCTCGTAAAGCTTACATAGTTGATGAACCCACCTAGGAGAATGGCCATTATTCTCCTAGGTGGGTTTGAGGGAGTGGGGGGGCATGCGGGTGTATAAGGAGCGGAGTTGGCGGACGCCTTCTTCGGCTTCGCGGCGGTCGGGTTGTTCGTTGGTGTCGTTGTAGCCGGAGGCTTCGCCCTTTTCGCTGAGTTGGACGACGATGCCGTCGCGGCGGGCGAGGACGTTCAGGTTGTCGTAGACGATGCCGTAGCTGCATTCGGGCTGGGGGATGAGCCAGCCGATCTGGCCGCGGACGGGGATGACGGAGGTGTCGCCGAAGAGGGCGCGGGCACCGAAGCCGGTGCAGTTGACGATGACTTTTTGGGGGAGCGCGGCGAGGTCGGCGGGGGTGTGGAACTCGCGGGTTTCGATTTTGCCGCCGGCGATGAGGATGTCCTCGGTGAGGAGGTGGGCCATGCTGGTGATGTTGAACATGAGCTGGGTGTTGCGGCGGCAGAAGCGGGTGGGGAAGGGGTGGGTGCCGGGGGGGAGATCGAGGGCGCGTGGGGTGAGGTCGGGGACGAGGTGGTTGTAATGGGCGAAGCCGATGGGGTCTTCGTCGTATTTTTGTTGCTGGGCCTGCTCGGGGGCGAGGTCTGAGAGGATGTAGCGGTCGTTGAACTCGATGGGCGTGCCGGGGAGGCCGAGGTAGGACTGGTAGGTGTGCCAGGAGGCGCGGGTCATCTGCTCCCAATTGGCGGGGAAGTCTGCGGGCGCGGATTTGGTGAGGGCGACGCGGGAGTCGGGGGTCCAGGAGCCGGTGGCGCGGAAGGATCGGGCGTCTGCGGTGCGGTCCTTGGCGTAGAGGGTGACCTTGGCTCCGGCTTTTTGGAGGAGGGTGGCGGAGGTGAGGCCGAGGGCTCCGCAGCCGAGGACGGCGATGTCTTTTCCTGCCAGGGACTGGCCGGTTGCTGAGGTGATGAGGTCGAGGGCTATGGCTCCGGAGCCCCACGAGAGCGACCAGCCGGAGCCGCCGTGCCCGTAGTTGTGGACGATGAGCTGGTCGCCGAGGCGTTCGGCTTCAATGCGGGGGCCGACAGGGCGGAAGGGGCGCAGGCAGACGGTGATGCGGTAGAGGCGGTCCTCATGGGCGCGGATGGGCGCGAGGGTGGGGACGGCGTCGTACAAGGGGAGAGCGGGGACAGCGGGGGAGTTTGTATGCATGGATTTTGGGGCGCAGCCGGTGAGGAGGGCGGCGGAGGTTGCGGCAGAGGCTTCGAGGAATCGTCGGCGGTTCATGGGTGAGGGTTAGTAGCGGGGGATGGTGGGGTCGATGGAGCGGGACCAGTAATCGATGCCGCCGGCGAGGGATTGGGCGTGGTCGAAGCCCTGGTTGCGGAGCCACATGGTGACGGAGAGGGAGCGGGCTCCGTGGTGGCAGAGGACGATAATGGGGGCGTCGGGGTCAAGCTCAGTGTGGGCGCGGGAGGGGATTTCGCCCATGGGGATGTTGACGGCGCCGGGGATGGCGGCGGTGGCGCACTCCCATGGCTCGCGCACGTCTAAGAGGAGAGGACGATCTTTTGGTTGTTCGCGTAGCTTGGCGTAGGCTTCCGGGGTGATCTCAGGGTCTAGCATAGAGACTAGGATAAATGGTTCAACGGTTTAGCTGGCCTGGTTGGGATGTGGATGTGTGCGTTTTGCATCTGATTGAGTACCGGCGACGTTTCTATGAAGCCATGACGAGGATCTTCGTTAGGCTCAAGGTCACGCGGAATTTTGAACGACTTGCTGTTGTGGCGAGTGAGATTGGGAGAGTGCGGTTTGCAGGAAAAAGTATTGATCGTCGAGGACGAGATGCATGCGCGGACGGGGCTGACGGAGCTGGTGGCCTCCTGGGGGTATCGTGCGGAGGGCGCGGCTGATGGCGCCGAGGGGTTGGACTGGGTGAAGCGGTGGTCGCCTTCGATTGTGGTGACGGACCTGAAGATGCCGCGGATGGATGGGATGGAGCTGCTGATGCGGATTGGCGAGCTGCCGCAGCGGGTGTGCGTGGTGATGCTGACGGCGCAGGGGTCGATTGAGTCCGCGGTGGAAGCGATGCGGATGGGGGCTTATGACTACCTGCCGAAGCCGGTGGATCCGACTCGGCTGAAGGCGATTTTGCAGAGTGCAAGCCGGCAGGTGGAGACGGATGCTGCGGACGCGGAGGTGCAATCGACGCGACCGGGGAAGAAGGAGAATGCGCTGGGTGAGCTGGTGGGCTCGTCCGCGGAGATGAGGTCAGTGTTTTCGCTGATTGAGCGGGTGGCGCCTTCGAACGTGAGCGTGCTGGTGACGGGCGAGAGCGGGACGGGGAAGGAGCTGGTGGCGCGGGCGCTGCATGAGCTTTCGTCACGGCGAAACAAGCCGTTTATCGCGGTGAACTGCGCGGCGATTCCGGAGACGCTGATTGAGAGCGAGATCTTTGGGCATGAGAAGGGCGCGTTTACCGGGGCGATCGAGCGGCGGGCGGGGTGCTTTGAGCTGGCGGAGGAGGGCACGCTGCTGCTGGATGAGATTGGCGAGATGCCGGCGGCGACGCAGGCGAAGCTGCTAAGGGTGCTCGAAGACAGGAGGCTGAGGAGGCTGGGAAGCAAGACGGAGACGCCGGTGGATGTGCGGGTGGTGGCGGCGACGAACAAGGATCCGGAGCAGGCGGTGGCGAGCGGCGAACTGCGCGGGGATTTGTACTATCGGCTGAACGTATTCAATATCCAGATGCCGCCGCTGCGGGCACACCTGCGGGATGTGCCGGAGATTGCGGAGAAGATGATTTCCGATATGAACGAGCGGCATGGGTGCCATGTGATTGGCATGGAGGATGCGCTGCTGATGCGGTTGACCGGGTATAAGTGGCCGGGCAACGTGCGGGAGCTTCGCAATACGATTGAGCGGGCGGTGATCCTGGCGGGGCAGGGACGGCTGGGAGTGGAGCACCTGCCAGCGCACTTTGGCGAGGCGGGGTTTGCTCCGGCGGCGACGGGCCGGGTGACGCATCCGGGCGGGACGCCGACCTTGAGCGACACGGCTGTCCATGTGGAGGTGGGGACGACGGTGGATGAGGCGGAACGGCAGTTGATTCTGAAGACCTTGATCAGCACGCACAACAACAAGACGCGCGCGGCTGAGATTCTTGGGATCAGCACGAAGACACTGCAGAATAAGTTGAAGGAGTACGCCGCGGCGGGGCTTGAGTAAGATCGCGGCGCGAATGGGGACTGGATGCGGCTGAAGACAAAGCTCGTGATGGCTGCAACTGGGTCAACGTTTGTGATCGTGATTGTGCTTTCGGCGCTGTTTCTGGGTGAATCGCTGAAGCAGCGCATTGCACAGACGGCGGCAAACAACGAGGTGATGACGCGGCAGATCCTGCTGATGACGCGGCAGGCGGTGGAGGATGGGCTGAGCCACAATCCGCCGACTGACAGCTCCAATGCGAGTCTGCATGCGGCGGTGACGAGTGCGCTGCGGAACTATGACGCGCTGAACGATACGATGAACAGCTTTGTCCGGTATAACCCGGCGGTGCAGGATGTGAGCATCGCGGACGGGGGCGGGCTGACGCTGATGAGCACCGATCCGCAGATGCTGGACCAGCCGACGGCGCGGCGGGCGACCTTCGACCGGCTGCGGTATGCGCATATCTGGATCCAGGTGCGGGAGCTGTTTGGCAAGGCGCGGGTGCTGGATGTATCGTCTCCGCTGGCGCGGAACGGGAAGCCGTTTCTAGTGGTGCATGTGGGGGTGCAATCCACATTTTTGAGGAATAACTATGCGCCCGAGCTGAAGGATGCGCTGGTGTTTGCGCTGGTGGCGGGCTTTTTTTCCATGGTGGCGGCGGGTGTGCTCTCAAGCCTTTCCCTGCGGCCGATTGAGGAGATCAGCCGCCGGCTGGATACGCTGGCGGAGTCTGACGAAGAGGTGTCACGGAACGCGGGGATCACTGGGCGGCTGGATGCGAAGACGGATGCGGTGGTTCGGGTGACGAACACGATCGACCGGCTGGACCAGCAGATGCGATCAACCGAGGCGGGGTATACGGGATTAAGGCAGAGCTTAAACCAGGTGCTGGATACGCTGCGGGAAGGGGTGATCCTGTTTACGGCGGAGCGCCGGGCGGCGATGGTGTCGGATGCGGTTTCGAACTTTATGGGGGAGGGATCGACGGCGGCGGTGGGCAAGACGCTGGACGAGATCTTCGACAAGGAGAGTGCGCTGGGGGGGGCGGTGCTGGAGGCATTTGAGCACGAGGACGCCGTGACGGGACAACGGGTGCGGCTGGAAGATGGACGCGAGGTGGAGATTACGCTGGACCGGATCGACGACCGGCGGGGGCGGGGGAGGCTGGGGACGCTGCTGACTCTTCGGGATGCGGGGTCGGCGCGGAGGCTGGAGCAGGAGCTGGAGGTATCGCGGCGGCTGGCGGCGGTGGGTCGGCTGACGGCCGGGGTGGGGCATGAGGTAAAGAATCCGATCAACGCGATGGTGGTTCACCTGGAGTTGCTACGCTCCAAGCTGGGGACGGCAGGGGATGGGGGCGCGCTGCTGAGTGGGGCGATGCGGCATGTGGACATTCTGGCGGGCGAGATGGAGCGGCTGGACCGCGTGGTTCAGACGTTGACGGATTTTACTCGCCCG
Source organism: uncultured Acidobacteriaceae bacterium (assembly GCA_964242025.1). Classification (GTDB taxonomy): domain Bacteria; phylum Acidobacteriota; class Terriglobia; order Terriglobales; family Acidobacteriaceae; genus Edaphobacter. The sequence continues at coordinate 36,750 of CAXSZW010000011.1, read as the reverse complement.
ATGGAGCTGCATCTGAGCGAGACTGATTTGAGGGATGTTGTGGAGCGTGTGGTGGAGTTGACGGACGGCGAGATGGCGGAGCACCGGGTGGAGGTTCGGTGCGAGCTGGCGGGGGCGCGGGTATGGGCTGATCCGGAGCTGCTGCGGCAGGCGCTGCTGAACCTGATGCTGAATGGGATGCAGGCGATGGAGAGCGGCGGCGTGCTGCGGGTTTCGGTGAGGCGGGAGCAGGATACGGCGATTGTGGAGGTGGCGGACGAGGGGACCGGAATCGCGGCGGAACTGCTGCCGAAGATCTTCGACCTGTACTTTACGACCAAGGTGAAGGGCAGCGGAATTGGTCTGGCGATGACGTATCGGATTGTGCAGATGCACGGGGGCGCGATGGAGGTGAGGTCCAGCACCGAGGCGGGGGTGGGGCGGGGTGCGGTGTTTACGATGCGGCTTCCGCTGGCGGTGGCTGAGGCTCGGAGCGGACGAGCGCTGGCGGGGAGGGCTGCGTGAGCGGACCTCTGCGGTTTGGGGCGATGATGCTGGCGTGCCTGGCGCTGAGCGGGTGCTTCCTGCATAAGCAGAAGGCGGTGGTGCCGATGGTGGCACAGACGCCGGTGCCGATTGAGAAAGCTGCCGAGCTGAAGACGGAGCCGGAGATTGCGCAGGTTCCGATGACACCTTCACCACTGCCGACGGTGAAGGTTCCGGAGAGAAAACCGAAGAAGGCGAAGAAGAAGGTGGTGGCTCCGGAGGCGGCGGCCCCCGCCCCGGTGCAGGTGGCGAGTGCGGGGCCGGCTCCCGATCCGGGGGCGGTGATTGGGGCGTTGACGGTGGGTGGGGATGAGGCGCCGGAGAAGCGGAGGCAGGCGGCGGATATGCTGGCGGAGCTGGATAGGCGGCTGGGCGGGCTGGGAGCAGGGGTGCTCGACCGCCAGAAGGAGGGGATTACGCGGGTGCGGTACTTTGAGCGGGAGGCGAAGACGGCACTCGATGCGGGGGACGTTGAGGGGGCGGTGACGCTGGTGACGAAGGCGAAGGTGTTGCTGGATGATCTGGTGAAGTGAGGGTTTCTCCCCCCTGGGTGTTTGCGTGCAAAATATTCAAAACAGGTAAGTTAGCTTTCGTTTACTTTTTGGTAAACGTGCGGGTGGGCGCTTTTGCCGAGGGTGGTTCGTGTTGGGGATTTCGGGATTGAGAGCGGTCGCGCTTCGCCCGATACCCCACCCTTTGACGATGAGACTGTCAAAGAATGGGGCACCCCGTCGTGGCTGGTTAGGCGTTGGCTCCGTGGCAGTTTTTGAATTTTTTGCCGGAGCCGCAGGGGCACTTGTCGTTGCGGCCGACTTTTTCGCCGGTCTGGCGGGGGGTGGAGGAGTCGTCGGCGGATGCGGCGCCGGCTTGACGGGACATCTCGAGCTCGCGGGCTTTTTTCTTCTGGAACTCGCGCTCGAGGGCGTCGATGGTCGTGGAGGGGGCGCGGGTGGGGACGACCGGGCGTGGGGCGGGCTCGGGTTCCGGCGCGGCGAGTTGGGCGGGTGAGGAGCCTTCGATGGTCTGGGCGGGCTGCTGGGATTGGGCGGCGGCGAGCTGCTCGGGTGTCTCGATGGGCTGGCCGTCGGGACCGATGATCTGCATGCGGAAGAGGTGACGCGCGGTGTCTTCCTGGAAGCGGAGCATCATGGCCTCAAACATGTCAAAGGACTCTTTTTTGTAGGCGACGAGGGGGTCCTGCTGGGCGTAGCCGCGGAGGCCGATGCCCTCCTTGAGGTGGTCCATGGCGAGGAGGTGATCCTTCCAAAGGCCGTCAAGGACGGAGAGCATGACGATGCGCTCGTGGTAGCGCATGGTAGCGGCGGAGAGGATCTGCTCCTTGATGTCATAACGAGCGCGGAGCTTCTCGAAGATGGTTTCGCCGAGCTCGTGGCGGGACATGCTGCCGGCGTCGAGGGAGGCTGGACCCCCGTCGTTCTCGGTGAACTTGAGGCCGAAGATGTCGTAGAGCTGGGTGTAGAGGGATTCGAGTTTCCACTCGTCGGGGCCGGCTTTTTCGGGGACGGTTTCGTCGAGGACGTTTGAGAGGATGGTGGAGGTGTAGTCCTCGGTGATGAGCTGCTTCTGGTCGACGCCTTCCATAAGCTGCTTGCGGAGGCCGTAGACGGCTTCGCGCTGCTTGTTCATGACGTCGTCGTACTCGAGGACATGCTTGCGGGACTCGAAGTTCTGGGTTTCGACGGCTTTCTGGGCGGCCTCGATGCGGCGGGAGATCATGCCGGACTCAATGGGGACGCCCTCTTCCATGCCGAGGCGTTCGAGGAGGCCGGAGACCCACTCGCGGGCGAAGATACGCATGAGGTCATCTTCCAGCGAGAGGTAAAAGCGGGAGGCGCCGGGGTCGCCCTGACGTCCGGCGCGGCCGCGAAGCTGGTTGTCGACGCGGCGGGACTCGTGGCGCTCGGTTCCGAGGATGTGGAGGCCACCGGCGTTGATGACTTTTTCGTGCTCTTCCTTGGCTTCGGCTTCATGGGAGGCGACGGCGGCGTCCCAGGCCTGCTGGGTGGCTTCGAACTCCTGGCCGTTGTAATAGAACCGGAACATGCCGGGGCCGGCTACGGGCTGGATGGCGCCTTCCGCGGCGGAGACGGCGCGGGCCTGGTTTTTGCGGACGAGATCCTGGCGGGCCATGAAGTCCGAGTTGCCGCCGAGGAGGATGTCGGTTCCGCGACCGGCCATGTTGGTGGCGATGGTGACCATCCCGAGGCGGCCGGCCTGGGCGACGATCTCGGCTTCCTTTTCATGGAATTTGGCGTTGAGGACGACGTGGCGGACGCCCTTCTTTTTGAGGATGTCTGAGAGGAGCTCCGACTTTTCAATGCTGGTGGTGCCGACGAGGACGGGCTGCTTGGCCTCGTGCAGGCGGGCGATTTCATCGGCTACGGCGAAGTACTTTTCCTTAACGGTGCGGAAGACGACGTCGGCGTTTTCAATGCGCTGCATCTTGCGGTTGGGCGGGGTGACGACGATGTCGAGCTTGTAAATTTTGTCGAATTCAGCGGCTTCGGTTTCCGCGGTGCCGGTCATGCCGCTGAGCTTTTTGTACATGCGGAAGTAGTTCTGGAAGGTGATGGTGGCGAGGGTCTGGTCTTCCTTGCGGATGGCGACGCCTTCCTTGGCTTCGACGGACTGGTGGAGGCCGTCCGACCAGCGGCGGCCGGGCATGAGGCGGCCGGTGAACTCGTCCACGATGATGACTTCGCCGTCCTTGACGACGTATTCGACGTCGCGTTTGTACAGGTGATGGGCCTTGATGGCGGTTTCGACGTGGTGCTTGAGGTCCCAGTTTTCGGGGTCGGCGATGTTGCCGATGCCGAGGAGGCCTTCGATCTTTTCCCAGCCCTCGTCGGTGACGGTGATGGAGCGTGCTTTTTCGTCGACGGTGAAGTCGCCGGTGTAGGTCTTGGTTTCAATGGTCTCGGTGAATTCGCCGAGTTCGAGTTCCGGGATGATGACGTTGACGCGAACGTACTTGTCCGTGGTCTGGTCTGTGGGGCCGGAGATGATGAGCGGGGTGCGGGCTTCGTCGATGAGGATGGAGTCGACTTCGTCCACGATGCAGAAGTAATGGCCGCGCTGGACCATGTCCGAGAGCTCGAACTTCATGTTGTCGCGGAGGTAGTCGAAGCCGAACTCGTTGTTGGTGCCGTAGGTGATGTCTGCGGCGTAGGCGTCGCGGCGCTGCTGGTCTGAGAGGTCATGGACGATGACGCCGACGGAGAGGCCGAGGAAGCCGTAGATCTTGCCCATCCATTCGGCGTCGCGCTTGGCGAGGTAGTCGTTGACGGTGACGACGTGGACGCCGCGGCCCGCCAGGGCGTTGAGGTATGCGGGGAGGGTGGCGACGAGGGTCTTGCCTTCGCCGGTCTTCATCTCGGCGATTTTGCCCTGGTGGAGGATGGAGCCGCCGATGAGCTGGACGTCAAAGTGACGCATGCCGACGGCGCGCCGGCTGGCTTCACGGCAGACGGCGAAGGCCTCCGGCATGAGGGCGTCGAGGGCGGATTTTTCCGCGGCGATGAGGGCTTCGGGGTCGGTCTTGGGGTCGATGCCCTTGATGGCGTCGGCGATGCGCTGGCGGAACTCGGCGGTTTTTTCGCGGAGTTGGTCGTCGGTGAGGGATTCGATGGAGGATTCGAGGTCGTTGACCTGCTTGACGATGGGGACGAGGCGCTTGATGGCGCGGTCGTTGGCGGTGCCGAAGACCTTGGAGATGACGGAGTTGATCACGGAGAGGAGTCCTTATGGAGGGCGCGGCTGGGCGCGGAGATGTCGTGGTGGAGCTGGGGGCAGGGCGGGGCGGGGGAGGACGTCAGGGGGCGTTGGGGGCGTGCTCGAGGAGGCTCGCTGGGGCGGGGAGGTGGGGTGGGGTGAAGGGTGCCGGGGCTGTGAGGGCGGGAGTCCGGGAGGTTGGGGCGTAGGTCGCACGGACGTGGCGGGCAGTCTGCCGGGTGGCTTTCTGGAGGTGGGCGCGGGTTTCCGCTTGAGCGGCCTGGTCGGGCGCGAACTGGTGACCGGGAGTGCCGGCTGGGAGCGCGGCGAGGAGTGTACGGGCGTGCATCGGGCCGACAGAGAGGAGGATGGCGGCGATGACGAGGACGGCGTACATGGTTAAAGGGTAACATCCGCGTGGGGCGCGGGTGAAGACGTCAGTTGGGGGCGGGGGTGGAGAAATATGCGGAGCGGGCGGAGATTTGGAGAGTGGGGTTGGAGGGGATGGTGAGGGTGAGGGTGTGGAGGCCGGGGGTGCGGTCGGTGGGGCGGAAGGTGAGGAGGTAGCGGTTGGGGATGAGGTTGGCGAGGACGGAGAGCTGCTGCTCGAGGTCATGGCGGTTGCCGAAGGGGAGGGTTGCGCCGCCGGAGAGGGTGGCGAGCTGGGCGGCGGCGTTGGCGCGCATGGCGTGGAGGGCTTCGCGGAGGGGCTTGTCGAGATTGAAGGTGTAGCTGAGGGAGCGGTCGGTGCCGAACTGGTAGGGCGGATTGCCCTGGCGAGGCTTGGTGAACTGGTCTTTTAACCAGGTTTTTTCTGGTGAAAACGTCAGGCTGTAGACGAGGATGTCGGAGCGGCCGAGGCGGGTGAGGATGTCCTGCTCGCGGAGCTTGCTGCCGGAATCGGCGGTCTGGCTGAGGAGGAGGAGGATGCGCTGGGATTGCGGGGGCTGGTGGGCTGATTCCTTTTCAAGGAGGTCCATGCCAGTGGCGAGGGCGTCGTAGAGGGCGGCGCCGGAGTCGCCGGGGATGGGCTTGGAGAAGGCTTCGCGGAGGTCTTCAAGGTGCGGGGTGAAGGGGTAGATGTCCTCCGGGGTGCTGTCGAAGGTGATGACGGCGGCGCGGTGGGGGGACGGGGCGACGAGGGTTTCGAGCAGGATGGGGATACCGGGGTAGTTGGGGAACTGGCGGGGGGCGTCGCCGCCGGTCTGCATGACGACGACGAGGGAGATGGGCTGGTGGTCGGCGTGTTCTTCGTTTTCGAGGGTGAGGGTTTGGGAGATGCCGTTATCAGTGAGGCGAAAGTCCGAGGCCTGGAGGGTGTGGATGAGGGCGCCGTCGGGCTGGCGGACGAGGGTTGGGACCTGGACGAGGGAGGTGGTGGAGCGGAGGAGCTCGGGTGTTTGGGCGCGGAGGAGCGCGGGGAGGAAGAGGAGGGCCGGGATGAGGCGGCGGAGGGGCATGAGCGATTCCCTATGGTTGAGCGGGGCGGCAGATTCAGAGAGAACATACCCCAGGGGCTAAAGCCCGCTTCTGTGGCGGCCCTGTGAGACCCAAGGCTAAAGCCTTGGGTTACCTAGAAGAAAAGGCGGTTCACGCAGGTTGAGACTCTGATGGAAGGTTGAGACCTCTCTGAAGGAGAAGGGTGGATGCAGCCGGAGTGAAGAGTGCTCGTGCTATGGCTTGGACGTTGAGAGGAGGTAGGTGGTGAGGGGGGAGTGGATCTGGCGGAGGGAGTCTACGACGGCGGTGGCGGCTATGGTGGCACCGGCGGGGCTGGTGTGGGTGTGGTCGATGGGGAATAAAGAGGCTGTTTGCGTCTGTCCTCGGGCTTCGAGTTTGTCGGCTTCGGGGGTGGACATGTCGGCGAAGGGGATGTGTTCCTGGTCGGCGACGTGGTGAATCTCCACGTTATAGCCCATGTCGCGTTCGATGTGGCCGTCTTTCCAGATGTTTCGCACGGTGGTGGTGAGGAGGATGGGGTGCGCGCCGTGGTCTTTTGCCTGGTCGATCATGGTTCTTAGGTACCAGCCGAAGGTGTGGACGGTCTCCGTGGTGCCGGCGAGGGGGCCGGTGGTTTGAGGAACTTGCTGGGTCTCTTCGCCGATCCCTTTTAGGGTGCCGCGGGGCTTTGCGCCCCCTAAATCGCCGCCGTCGTTGTGGCCCATCTGGATGAGGAGGTAGTCGCCGGGTTTGATTTCGGCGAGGGTGTGGGCCCAGAGGCCCTCGTTGATATAGGTGCGGGAGCTGCGGCCTGCTTTGGCGCGGTTGGCGATGTTGATGCGAGAGGTATCGAAGAAGGGGGCGAAGTGGTCGCCCCAGCCGAGGTCGGCCTGGTTGCGGGCGGTGGAGTCGCCGACGAGGAAGAGGGTGGGGAGGGTGGGGTTGAGGGGCGCGTCCTGGGCGACGGACGTTTGGGAGGGGGTAGCGACGACCTGGGCGAAGGTGGACGGGGCGATGAGGGTGAGGGCGAGGACGAAGCGGCGCATGGGTGGGAGTTTACTAGGCCGCGTTGGCCGATTGCCGTCGAGTATGAAACGAGACGGATTCCCGCGCGAAAACTGGACGGGACTGCGGCAAGATGAACTCCTTCCAGGTCCTTCGACTCCGCCCGTCGATGAAGCTGACGAACTTCGCTCAGGATGACGCTTCTTTCTTGCGTCGATAAGATCCGGGATGAAGGTCGTCTGTAAGCGGGTCAGGGTTTGGTGGCGTGGAAGCGGAGGCGGACGTAGTCGGCGGTCCAGGAGTCGGTCTGGGGGTCGTGGAGGATGGGCTTGAGGAGGGCGACGGTGGCGGCGAGGGCCTGGGCGCGCTGCGGTTCCGGGAGGTGGTCCAGGACGCCGTTGCGGAAGGTGTTGAGCCATAAGGCCATGCCGTCCGGGCCGCCAGGGAGGGGTGTGAGGCGGGGGTGGGACTCGATGGCTTGGACGAGGAAGCCGGTGGATTCAAGGAGGGTGCGGAAGAGGTCCGGGGAGGGGAAGAAGCTGGCGGCGAGGGCTTCGGAGTTGAGGCCGTGGGGGGCGAGGACGGAGGTGAGGGCGACGCGGATGGAGGCGATGTTGGCCTGGCCGCCCATTTCAGCGACGAAGCGGCCGCCGGGTTTGAGCGCGCGGAAGATGGCGGCGAGGGCCTGGGGCTGGTCGGGTGCGGGGATCCAGTGGAGGGCGGCGTTTGAGAAGACGGCGTCGAACCGGGCGGTGTACGGGATGGACTGGGCGGGATGGTGCTCGACGGTGAGACCGCGGGCGCGGGCGGCGGCGACCATGGTGGGGGAGGCGTCGACACCAAGGATGTGGGCTCCGGACTGCGCGAGCTGGGCGGTGAGGGCACCGTCTCCGCAGCCGAGGTCGAGGATGTGCTCGTTGGGCTGGGGGTCGAGGAGGTCGACGACGGCGTGGGCCATGGTGGCGACGAAGCGGCCGTTGGCGGCGTAGGCGGAGGGGTTCCAGGTTTGGCCGGGCTGGATGGTGGTTTGCGGCATGGATCGATTGTAGGGGGAGCGGGAGGCTATGGCGGAATAGAAGGTTTGGATGAGGGGTGATGTGGGGAAAGGGGTTAGGTGGGTTGGGCTGTGTCTTTGTTACGGGGTGAGGAGTGCGGTCGGGCTTCGCCCGATACCCCACCTGTCCGCCGATAAGACTGTCGTCCGAGGATGGGGCATCCGACGGAGCTGTCCCTCGGCAGATGGGTGGGACGAAGTTTCTGGGAAGGTCGCCTTCGGCTATGCCCACTCATCGCATGAAACAAGGGCGCGATGAATGGGGCACCCAGTCGGGCGGTGCGGGTACACTTTGCGCATGAGTTTTTTCTGGGGTTCTGCTGCTTTGCTTTGCGTCTCTGCGTCTTCGGTTTTGGGCCAGGTTGTACCGCCGGCGATCACGTTTGATCCGAACCGCTTGACGGTGGAGGCGATCAATCGGAATCCGACGGGGGCACCGCCGCGGGATGCGGTGTGGAGTCCGGATGGGCGGCTGCTGACGTACCTGATTGCCCGGCCTGGGCAGGGAGCTGGCGGGGTTGGGGAGGTGGGTGACCTTGTGGCGGTGGAGGCGGCGACGGGGAAGGCAAGGGTGCTGGCGACGGCGGCGCAGTTGAGCTCGCTGGGCGGGGCGGCGGTGGACGAGAAGGACCGGGATCACCGGGAGCGGTATGGGATGTCGGCGTTCTTCTGGGCTCCGGATGGGAAGCATCTGCTGCTGGATCAGGGCGGGGTGCTGTGGCTGTATGACGTGGCGGCGGGCAAGGGGGAGTTGATCGTCGATACGCATGCGGGGAGCGGGGACGATCCGAAGTTTTCTCCGGATGGGCGGTTTGTGAGCTATGTACGGGCGCACAACCTGTATGTGTATCCGGTGAAGGGTGGGGGTGCGGAGGTGGCGTTGACCGCGACGACGGCTGGGACGGAGGCGGGGGCGCTGCTGAATGGGGAGCTCGACTGGGTGTACCTGGAGGAGCTGGATGCACGGAGCAATAACTTCTGGGCTCCGGATGGGAGCGCGGTGGCGTACCTGCAGATGGATGAGGCGAAGGTGCCGCAGTACCCGATTGAGGACTTTATTCCGACGCACGCGACGCTGGACCGGCAGCGGTATCCGCAGCCGGGGGATGCGAATCCTGCGGTGCGGGTGGGGGTAGCGCCGGTGGGGGGCGGGGCGATGAGGTGGATGAACGTGCCGTTGAGCGCGGGGAATGACTATGTACCGCGGTTTGGGTGGGTGGATGCGAAGACCGTGTGGGTGGAGGTGCTGACGCGGGATCATCAGCACTTGAACTTGTACTTTGGGGATGCGAGCACGGGGGCGGTGAAGCTGGTGCACAGCGAGACGGATGCGAAGTATCTGGAGGACAACTACGACGTGACGATGCTGCCGCATGGGCGGTTTTTGAATACGAGCTGGCGGGATGGGCACACGCATCTGTATCTGTACTCGTTTGAGGAGAAGGCTCCTCTGGGTGGCGAGGCGAAGCTGGTGCGGCAGTTGACCAAGGGGGACTATGAGGTGGATTCGCCGGTGGTGCCTTCCGGGGGCTCCGGTGGGGAGGAGGTTTACTTTACTTCGACGGAGGGTGGGCCGCTGGAGAATGGGCTTTGGGCGATGAGGCTGGATGGGACGGGGAAGCGGAAGGTGACGGGGGCGAAGGGGTGGCATGAGGTGATGGTGTCGCCGGATGGGGGATATTTTTCGGATCAGGTGAGTACGTCGGATACGGCTCCGGTGGTGCGTGTGTGCGGGACGGCAACGGGGGAGTGCAAGGGGATTTGGAGTTCGGCTGCCATGGGGGTGGTGGGTGGGGTGCGGCATGAGATTGTCGCGCTGAAGGCGGCGGATGGGGTGACGACGGTGTATGGGAACCTGACGATGCCGAGTGCGGTGGGGGCGAAGGGGTCGGTGCCAGTGATTTTGAATCCGTATGGCGGGCCGGTGCCGACGGCGGAGGTGAAGGACGGATGGGGTGGGCAGGGGGCGCTGTTCAGCGCGTTGCTGGCGCAGCATGGGTTTGCGGTGCTGTCGCTGGATGGGCGAGGGAGTGGCGGGCGGGGGCGGGATTTTCAGCAGTGGGACTGGCACAACTTTGGCGCGGTGCAGTTTGCGGATCAGATGGCGGCGCTGGACCAGGTGCTTGCCGGCCATCCGGCGTTCGACGGGAAGCGGGTGGGGTGGTGGGGATGGAGCTGGGGCGGGACGTTTACGTTATATGCGATGACGCATACGGATCGGATCCGGGCGGGGGTGGCGGTGGCTCCGGTGACGGATTTCAGGAACTATGACTCGATTTATACGGAGCGGTATCTGGGGCTGCCGGGGGTAAATAAGGAGGTGTATGACGCGGCGGCGGTGGGGCTGGCGGCGGGGAGGCTGAAGGGGCGGGTGATGATCGCGCTGGGGACTGGGGATGACAATGTCCATATGGCGAATACGGTTCAGTTTCTGCAGCCGCTGATCAACGCAGGGATTCCTTATGATCTGCAACTGTTTCCGAGGCTGACGCACTCGATTGCGGGGGATGCGGCTCGGGATGAGTTGTTTAACAGGATTTTATGGCAGTTTGAGAGTTATTTGAAGTAACGGCTGGTCCTGCCGGACGGGCCCGCTGCGCGCGGGGCGGTCACTTCGTGACTCTTGATCTGGTTGGGGTTAGGGGATGATTGGGGTGCTCGCGTTGCTCGCGGGGGAGATTGCATCAGATGACTGTGAGGGATTGTTATGGGCGTTGAGGCGGCGGTTTCGTTTGCGAAAGAGAATGGCGAGCGGTTTGTTGAGGAGCTGAAGGAGTTGATTCGGATTCCGTCGGTATCGACCGATCCGGAGCGGCGGGAGGATACGCGGCGGGCGGCTCAGTTTGTGGCGGATGAGCTGACTCGGATTGGGATCAAGGGTGTGCGGTTGATTGAGACAAGCACGAGCGACCGGGTGGGGCATCCGCTGGTGTATGGGGAGTGGCTGGAGCTGCCGGGTAAGCCGACGGTGTTGTGCTACGGGCACTATGATGTGCAGCCGGCGGAGCCGCTGGAGGAGTGGGTGTCGCCACCGTTTGAGCCGACAGTGCGGGATGGGAACTTGTATGCGCGGGGGGCGGTGGACGACAAGGGGCAGATGTGGATGCATGTGAAGGCGCTCGAAAGCCTGATGCAGGATGGGGCGCTGCCGGTGAATGTAAGGGTGATCGTTGAAGGGGAGGAGGAGGTTGGGGGTGAGGGAATTGCGGCGTTCGTGCGGGAGCATGGGGAGCAGTTGAAGGCGGATGTGGCGCTGGTAAGCGATACGGAGATGTTTGCGCCGGAGCTGCCGACGTTGTGCGTGGGGTTGAGGGGGATGATCTATACGGAGATCGAGGTGCATGGGTCGCGGACGGACCTGCATAGTGGCATGTATGGCGGGGCTGCGCCGAATGCGTTTGTGGGGCTGGCGCAGATGATCGCGAAGTTGAAGGACGAGGATGGGAGGATTCAGATTTCGGGGATCTATGACAAGGTGCAGCGGCCCACGGATGCGGAGCTGGCGGCGTGGAAGGCGTTGCCGTTCGATGAGGAGGAGTACCGGGAGGAAGAGGTGGGGAGTGTGGCGTTGACGGGGGAGGTGGGGTACAGCGTCCTGGAGCGGACGTGGAGCCGGCCGACGCTGGATGTGCACGGCATGCCGGGTGGGTTCGTTGGCGCGGGGGCGAAGACGGTGATTCCGGCGAAGGCAGTGGCGAAGGTAAGCCTGCGGCTGGTGCCGGACATGACGCCGCAAGACACGTTTACGAAGCTGAAGGCATATGTGGAGACGATTACGCCGAAGGGATGTACGGCGGAGGTGCGGATGATCCACAGCGGCGACCCGATTGTGGTGAGTACGGACAATGAGTTCGTCGAGGCGGCGACGGAGGCGATGCGGACGGTTTTCGGGAAGGAGACGGTGTTTGTGCGGGGGGGCGGGTCGATCCCGATCGTGGGGGATTTTGTGCGGGAGCTGGGGATTCCAACGGTGCTGATGGGGTTCGGGCTGCCGGATGACAATTTGCATGCGCCGAATGAGAAGTTCAACTTGGGGAACTTTCATCGGGGGATTGAGTCGATTGTGAGGTTTATGGGGTTGGTGGGGGCTTAGGCGTGGAGGTAGCGGGGTTCTTGCTGGCGGGGGGGATGAGCTCGCGGATGGGGCGGGACAAGGCGTTGCTGGAGGTTGAGGGGGAGACTCTGGTGGAACGGGGGCTTGGGAAGCTGCGGCAGGTTTGTGCGGAGGTCGCGATTGCCGGGGGGGATGAGCGGCTTTCAGCTTACGGGAGGGTGGTGCCGGATGAGCGGGTGGGGTGTGGGCCGCTGGGGGGGATTGTGGCGGCGCTGGAGCAGTCGGAGTATGAGTGGAATGTGGTGCTGGCAGTGGATATGCCGTTGGTGCCGGTGAAGGTGCTGGAGGAATTGGTGGCCGCGGCGGTGGAGGGATGCGTGGCGGTGATGGCGGAGGCGGAGGGGCGGGTGCAGCCGCTGTGCGCGGTGTACTCGCGCGGGGCGGTGAGGCGAATGCGTGAGGAACTGGATGGGGGGCGATGGCGGGTGCGCGGCGCGGCGGAATCGGCGGGGGCGGTGAACTATTTGCAACTTTCACAGGCGATTTGGTTTTCCAATGTCAATACGCCTGAAGAGTTTGCGGACGCGGAAAGACAGATTGCAGCACTGAACAATGAGTAGACTTGAACAACGGGGTGACGGATGAGCAGTTCTGACAGCAATGATTCTGAGCAGTATGGGCAGGGCGTGCCGGATAGCGCGAAGCGGAAGCAGGAGGGCGAGGCGGATCCTATGGCGGGCGCGGAGACGCCGCTGATCGAGGGGATCTCCGAGGATGTTGCGCCGGTGATGGAGGCGTTCCTGGAGCAGGCGGCGGAGCAGAATGAGGCCGCGACGGAGGCTCTGCCGGAGAATAAGAATCACCAGCCGGTGGCGTTTATCTCCTTTGAGGATGTGTCCAAATCGTTCGGCAGCTTTGACGTGCTGAAGAAGGTGAACTTCTGCGTGAATTCGGGGGAGACGCTGTGCATTCTGGGGCGAAGCGGGGTGGGGAAGTCGGTGAGTCTGCAGATGTTGCTGGGATTTCTGAAGCCGGACTCCGGCACGGTCCGGGTGGCGGGGGAGGATATTACCGGGTTCAATGAGAAGCAGTTGCAGGCGATCCGGCGGAAGGTGACGATGGTCTTCCAGAACGGGGCGTTGTTCGATTCGATTACGGTGGGGGAGAATGTGGCGTTTCCGCTGCGTGAGCGCGGGGACATGGAAGAGGACCAGATCTTCCAGGTGGTGAAGGGGCTGCTGGAGATGGTGGGCGTGGCGGGAATGGACCACCTGCTGCCGAGCGATCTTTCTACCGGGATGAAGCGCAGCGTGGCAATTGCGCGTGCGCTGGCGGCGCAGCCTGAGGCAGTGCTGTATGACGAGCCGACGACGATGGTCGATCCTCTGATGGCGCATCTGCTGGGGAATTTGATTGAGCGGCTGAAGCAGCAGCTTCACCTGACGAGCATTGTGGTGACGCACGATATGCGGTTTGCGAAGAAGCTGGCGGACAAGATTGTGTTCCTGCACGGCGGGGAAGCGATCTTCTTTGGGACGATGGAGGAGATGGAGAAGAGCGATCATCCTATCCTGAAGGAATTTCTGACACTGGACGAATTGCTGCTGCCGGCGTGATGCTTGCGTGGGATGTGGGTTGCCTGAGGATGGACGATAAGTTGTTGAAAGAGTTTGTGGTGTGAGCGTTCCAGAGCAGGAATTGAATTGCCCAGTGGGAGGGGGCCACGTATAGTTAAGGGAACCCGCATTGCTGATCGAGTTGGCTGGACGCCAGGGTGACCATAGGGTCCGCCGTATGCCGAGGGGAAGCAAAGACGCCGGTCCACCGGTGCAGGAAAGAACTACTAACGTCCGCATTCTGCTGGCGCACGTATTCGATAAGGGATGAGGTTCTGTCCCAAGTCCGCATCTTACGATGCACCGTGCCCGCGCATTGAACAAGGCAATAAGGGGACCCTGAGCAGATGGCGACACCGGATTATCTCCAACAGGTTATCGTTTCTGGACGACGGAGGGGCGGAGGACGCGCCAACTCGTCCCGGCGGAAGGCGTTTGAACGCCCATCTGTTGCGAGCCTGGTGTTTGCTTCGCTGGATGTGCTGACGGTGGTGGTTGCGGCGGTGGTGTCGTTGCGGCTGCGGGTGGACGGGCATCTGACGCATGCGGCGGGCTCGTCCGCGTTTGCCACATGGTTGCATGCAACTCCGAGGATGTATTTCCTGTATGTGCTGCTGTTTGGGCTGGCGCTGGTGTTTACTACGCGGTCCTTCGGGCTGTATGGGCCCATCCAGAACCGGAGCGGTTTGCACGAGCAGAGGATGACGGTGCAGGCTACGGCGATAGCCGGACTGCTGCTGTGCGGGACGCTGTATCTGTCGCAGGGGGAGGCGATCTCCCGCGTGGTGGTGCTGCTGATGGTGGGGCTTACGGCGGTGATGCTGTGCGTGCGGCGCGGGATCTGGCGGAGGATGGAGTACAACCGCTATCGCGAGGGGCTGGAGACGCGGAACGTGTTGATCGTGGGCGCGGGGCGGGTGGCCCATGCGCTGCGGAATCACCTGGAGAGCCTGCGGCATCTGGGCTTCCGGTTCAAGGGATTTGTGGCGCTGACGGAACGTGAGGCGGAGTCCGGCGACGTGGATGTGGTGGGTGATGTGAGGAACTGCCTGTCCCTTGCGCGGGCGCTGTTTGTGGATGAGATCTTCTTTTCGGTTCCGGCGGATAAGAAGATTGTGATGGCGCTGGTGGAAGAAGCGCGAGCGGTTGGAATTGACGTGCGCGTGGTGCCGGACCTGTATGACGGGTTGGCGTGGAATGCGCCGGTGGAGTATATCGGTCAGTTTCCGACGATTCCGCTGCATCGGCGGGACTTCCCGATGGGATCGTTTCTGCTGAAGCGGGTGCTGGATATCACGCTGGCGACGATTGCCCTAGCGGCGCTTTCGCCGGTGCTGCTGGTGATTGCGCTGGCGGTGCGGTTTGGGTCCAAGGGGCCGATCATTTATAAGGCGGCGCGCATTGGCCGTAAGGGACGGACGTTTGCGTGCTTCAAGTTTCGCAGCATGGTGGTAGATGCGGAGCAGCGGAAGGCAGACCTGGAGCACAAGAACGAACGCGAGGGTGTGCTGTTCAAGATCACGGACGACCCGCGGGTAACGCCGGTGGGGAAGGTGATTCGGAAGTACTCGCTGGACGAGCTGCCGCAGCTTTACAACGTGCTGCGCGGCGATATGAGCCTGGTGGGGCCGAGGCCGCCGATTGCGAGCGAGGTGGAGCAGTACGACCTGGCGCATCTGCGGAGGCTGGATGTGCTGCCGGGGATTACCGGGCTGTGGCAGGTGGAGGCGCGGCAGGATCCTTCGTTTGACAGCTACATCTCATTGGATACGGCGTACGTGGAGAACTGGACGTTCTGGCTGGATTTGAAGATCCTGGCGCGGACGGTGGGTGTGGTGTTTTCTGGTACGGGCAGTTAGGGCCGGCGGCTTGGTAGACTAGGGCTGTGAAGATTGCGCTGGCACAGATTAATCCTACGGTTGGGGACTTTGAAGGGAACACGCGGAAGATTCTGGAGTTTGCGGGCCGGGCGGCGGCAGCAGGCGTCGATCTGGTGATGTTCCCGGAACTGGCGGTGTGTGGGTATCCGCCTGCGGATTTACTGGAGAAGAAGGCGTTTGTGGCTCGGGCAGGGCAGGCCGTGGATGAGGTGCGGGCGTGGACTGCGGGGTCGAAGAGGCCGGCGGTGCTGCTTGGCGCGGTAATGGCGGCGGATGCGGTGGATGGGAAGACGGTCAAGAATGTCGCGGTGCTGCTGCAGGGTGGGGAGGTTCGGGCGACGCAGCAGAAGATGCTGCTTCCCTTTTACGATGTGTTCGATGAGCAGCGCTACTTCGAGCCGGGGACGGAGCAGCATCTGACGGCGGTTTCGACTGCGATGGGAAATGTGCCTGTAGCGGTTACGATTTGCGAGGATGCCTGGAACGACAAGGGGTTCTGGCCGCGGCGGATGTATGCGGTGGACCCGGTGGAGCGATTGATGGAGGCGTGGGAGTCGCAGGCGGAGGGGCTGCGGGAGAAGCCTAGGGTGATTTTGAATATCTCGGCTTCGCCGTTCTGGGCGGACAAGCAGGGGGTCCGGCAGGAGATGCTGGCGGCCTTGGCGACGCGGCACGGGGCGGTGGTCGCGATGGTGAACCAGGTGGGCGGGAATGACAGCTTGATCTTTGACGGGGCGTCGCTGGTGATTGGACCGGATGGGGCTCTGCTGGCGAAGGGGGCTTCGTTTGGCGAGGATCTGGTGGTGTTCGACACGGAGGCGCTGGGTGCAGCCACGGCGACGCACGATGACGAGACGAAGTCCGCCTGGGATGCGCTGGTGGTGGGGACTCGGGATTATGTGAGGAAGTGTGGGTTTGGGAAGGTGCTGGTGGGGTTGAGTGGGGGGATCGACTCGGCGCTGGTAGCGGCGATTGCGGTGGAGGCGCTGGGTGCGGAGAACGTGATGGGTGTGGGGATGCCGAGCGAGTACTCGTCTGAAGGGAGTAAGGACGATGCGCGGGCGCTGGCGGAGAAGCTGGGGATTCGGTTTGAGATGTTGGCGATCCATGATGTGGTGGAGGCTTACCTGGGGACGCTGAAGGGGCTGTTTGCCGGGACGGCGTTTGGGTTGGCGGAGGAGAATCTGCAGGCGCGGTCGCGCGGGACGATGCTGATGGCGCTGAGCAACAAGTTTGGCGCGCTGGTGCTGACAACGGGAAACAAAAGCGAGATGAGCGTGGGGTATTGCACGCTGTATGGGGATATGGTGGGCGGGCTGGCGGTGATCGGCGATGTGTGGAAGACGAAGGTGTATGCGCTGAGCCGGTATGCGAATCGCGAGCGCGAGGTGATTCCGCGGGCTACGATGGAGAAGGCGCCGAGCGCGGAGTTGAGGCCGGATCAGAAGGATACGGACTCGCTGCCGCCGTACGAGGTGCTGGACCCTATCCTTGAGGCATATGTGGAGCGGTACTGCTCCGCAGAGCAGATTGCCCGGGAGCAGGGTGTTGATGTGGAGCTGGTGCGCGGCGTGTTGAAGCTGGTGGAACGCAGCGAGTACAAGCGCCAGCAGGCGGCGCCGGTGTTGAAGATTACGCGGAAGTCGTTCGGCATGGGCCGGCGATTTCCGATTGCAGTGAAATTTCAAGTTTGATGAAACGTATGGCGGAGGATGGACGATTGAAGAACGGAATGGGATGTTTGGCGGTTGCGCTTACGGTTGGACTCACGGGCTTTGCAGCCGCACAGACGACGGCTCCGGCGCAGGCTGCGCCACAGACGGCTAAGCCGGCGGCCCCAGTGACGAACACGCCGGCGCAGCGGGTTCCGCTGCAGTTGCAGACGCTGGATCCGGCGACGAAGGCGGACCCGTTTCCTCCGGTGAACCCGAAGTTCTTCACGGCGAGCTCGCCGAGCCTGCAGACGGTGGATATGTATCTGAAGGCGCTGCTGGGCTATGACGCCGCGCGCATCTGGCGGGTGGAGGCGATCCAGAAGACGGATGCGCCAGGGGTAGCGAGGGTGATTGTGTATGTGAGCGACCGGACCGCCAACGCGAAGGTGCAAACGGCGACGTTCTTCGTAACGCCGGATGGCAAGCACGCGATTGCGGATACAGCGGTGACTCCGTTTGGGGATCATCCATTTGCCGATAAGAAGGCGATGATCAACGAGCGCGCCAATGGGCCGTTTCATGGCGCGGCGTCCAAGGATTTGGAACTGGTGGAGTTCGCGGACCTGCAGTGTCCGCACTGCAAGGACGCGCAGGCGGTGATGAAGCGGCTCTCCGAGGATTTTCCGAAGGCGAGGATTGTGTACCAGAGCTTTCCGCTGACGGATATTCATCCGTTTGCGTTCAAGGCGGCGGCGTATGGCGCGTGCATCGCGAAGAAGAGCAACGACGCCTTCTTTACGTATGCGCAGGCGGTGTACGACACGCAAGGCGCACTGACCGAAGACACCGGCGACGACACGCTGAAGGCCGCGGCGACGAAGGCCGGGGCCGATCCGGCAGCGACTGCGGCGTGTGCGGAGACAGATGCGACGAAGGCGGAGGTGACCGCTTCCAGCCAGCTGGCGACGGACCTGAGCATCAATGAGACGCCGACGATTATGATCAACGGCCGTCCGCTGCCGCTGACGGTGCCGTATGAGACGTTGAAGTCGATCATTGTGTTCCAGGCTGGTCTGGACGGGGTTCCAAACGCGGCGGTTTCGCCGGAGGGACATGGGCTGGTTGGCAAGTAACGCTGGTTTGCCATCGTTAGGGAGGGCATCGCTTGAGGCGATGCCCTTTTCTTTTGCGAAGGGCGCGGTATAGTTTGCCCATGGGGAGTGATGTTGAGGAGATGAGGGCGGTGCCCAGGGCGTGGCGTGGGTGGGCGTGTGTGGTAGTGTTGCTGGTGCTCGCGCTGGGTGCGATGGAGGATTGGTACGGGCGGACGGATGCGGGGGATCTGTTTGGGTCCGACGGAGTGCAGTACCTGGACTGTGCACGGGCGATTGGGCGCGGGGATGTGCGCAGTGCACTGAATCCACTTTGGAGCCAGGGGTATCCGGCGCTGCTGGCCGCGGCCAGACCCCTGTTTGCTGCAGGGATGAGCGGCGACTGGGTGACGACGCGGGTGGTGAATTTTCTGGTCTTCTGCTTTGGGTTTGGGAGCTTTGTGTACCTGCTGGCGCAGGTTGCGGGACGCAGGCGGGATGCGGTGTTCTGGCTCAGCGGCGTGGGTGTGTTTGTGGCGACACAGATTTGCCTGGGGCAGGTTTCGCGGGTGGGTCCTGATGAACTGGTGTCGGGGTTGTTCTTCCTGGTTTGCGGGATGCTGGTGCGGCTGGTGCGACGCCCGGGGCTGCGGCCCGGGCAACGGCCAAGGGTGGGCTTTGCGGTGACGTATGGGGCGGCGCTGGGACTGGGGTTTCTGGCGAAGGCGGTGTTTCTTCCGCTGGGGTGTGTGATGCTGGCGGCGCTCTTTGTCGGGCTCTGGAAGATAAAGCGGCGGGCGGGTGTGGGGATGTTGGCGACGGTGGTGTTCGCGGTGATGGTAATGGGGTATGAGAGGATGCTTTCGCGGGCGGTGGGGTACCGGACGTTGGGGGAGTCTGGCGCGCTGAACTATGCGTGGCATGTGAACCGCCTGCAGAAGTGGGTGCATTGGGAGGGTGGGGCGGAGAGCGCCGAAGTGGCGTGGCCGAAGCCGTGGATCGCACGGTTTGCGCAGTGGGAGAGCAGGCCGCCGGAGTTTGGGATGCCGGTGCATGCGGATCGGGATGCGGGGGCGCGGCCGACGGTGTATGTGTTTCATGAACCAGCGGTGACGGCGA
The DNA here is from genome assembly GCA_964242025.1 of uncultured Acidobacteriaceae bacterium. Lineage (GTDB taxonomy): Bacteria > Acidobacteriota > Terriglobia > Terriglobales > Acidobacteriaceae > Edaphobacter. The sequence goes on along the minus strand of CAXSZW010000011.1, from coordinate 17,579 downwards.
CGTATGTTCCTTACTACGATCCGGCGTACTGGTATGCGGGATACAGGCATGTGGTTCGGTGGCGGTATGAAGCGATTGACTTGGTGAAGAATGTGGGGGAGCTGGGGGAGACGCTGCTGATGCAGCCTGCGTTTTATGCAGTGCTGATTGCGCTGTGGTTGCTGCGGCGACGGACCATGCGAGATGCCTTGGCACCGCTGGTGTCGTGCGCGGCGGTGGGCGTGTTGCTCTATCTTCCGGTACACCTGGAGGGGAGGTACCTGGCGGGGTTCTTCGCGGTGCTGGCGGTAGCCGTGCTGAGTGGGGTGATGGGCGCTGAGGAGAGGACGCGGCGAGCGGTGATGGCGGTGGTGCTGGTTGGCGTTGCGGCGCAGGTGGTGAAGGAGCAGCGGGTGGTTTGGGGGCGGATGGTGCATGGGTGGAGCTACAAGGACAACGCGGAGTGGCAAGCGGCGGAGGCGGTGGAGGCGAGCGGGTTGGCTCGTGGGAGCGAGGTGGGGATGGTCTCATGGACGCCGAGCCTGCACTGCGACTGGGCGTATTTGAGCGGGATGCAGATTACGAGCGAGATCGCGAACGGCGAAGACGAGCGGGTGTTCTGGGGGATGGGTGCGGCGGGTCAGGAGCAGGTGCTGGGGCGGTTTCGCGCGGCGGCGGCGCGGGCGGTGCTGAGCTGGGAGCAGCCGCCCGAAGGTGCCGGTGTGGGGTGGCAGCGGCTGGGGGATTCGCGGATGTGGATGTATCGGTTTTAGTAGGAAGGGCGCTTGAAGGACTGCAGGTGGGCGACGGCTTCCGCGGCGCGGGTGCGGAGCTGGACGAGCTCTTCCGGCTTCTTCTTGTGCAGCGTGTTGTAGGGCATCTGCAGGCGGAAGTTGTTGCCGAGGATGGTTTCATTGCGCTCGAGGAAGGTCCAGTAGAGCGAGGTGAAGGGGCAGGAGCCGGGACCGACGGACTTTTTGGGGTCGTACTGGCAGTGAGGGCAGAAGTTGGACATGCGGTTGATGTAGGCGGCGCCGGAGACGTACGGCTTGGTGGCGGTAAGGCCTCCATCGGCGTAGGTGGCCATGCCGAGGACGTTGGGTTCGACGACCCAGTCGTAGGCGTCGACGTATGCGAACCAGAACCAGTCGGTGAGCTCGCGGGGGGAGAAGCCGCAGAGGGTGGCGAGGTTCGAAAGGACCATGAGGCGGGTGATGTGGTGGGACCAGCCTTCCGCGATGACTTGCTGGACGACGGTGTCCAGACAATGCAGGCCGGAGGTCTCGCCCCAGTACACGGCGGGGAGGGGAAGGGCTGCGCCGAGGGCTGAGGGTGTCGCACCGGCGTAGGGGTCGGTGGGGTATGCTGCGGCGGCTTGTGGGGTTTGGTCGGGGGAGACTTCCTGGGTGAAGCGGCGCTTTTCCTGTGGGATGTGGCCGGCGAGGAGGCGGTAGCCGTCCGTCTGCTCATGGAGGTGGCGCATGAACTCGCGCCAGCCGATGAGCTGGCGGATGAAGCCCTCGCAGCTTGCCAGGGGGGCGGTGCCCTGCTCGGCCGCGGTGGCGACGTCGCGGATAAGGTCCGCGGCGAGGAGGCGGCCGAGGTTGAGCAGGACGGAGGTTTTGGAGTGGAAGAGCTGGAGGTGATCGTCGCGCATGGCGTCTTCAAAGCGGCCGAAGTGTGGCAGCATGTAGGCGAGGAAGAACTGCCAGAAGGCGTCGCAGTCGGCCTGGGTGCAGGGGAGGTCGAAGCCGTCTGAGGTGCCGAAGTGATGGCCGTAGGTGGACTCGACGAGGGCGATGACCTCCTGGGTGATGGCGTCCGGCGGGTAGGTGGGCGGGGTGGGGACAGGAACCTGATCTTTGTAGGGGTTGCGGTTTTCGGCGTCGAAGGAAAAGTTGCCGCCGATGGGTTTGGCGTTGCGCATGAGAATGCCGGTCTTGTGGCGCATGACGCGGTAGAAGCGGTCCATGACGAAGCTTTTGCCGGGCTTGTATGGACCGTAGACGCCCAGGAAATCAGCGGATTGCGAGAGCCAGGTGGTGTCCGGGACGAAGGTGAGTTGGAGTCCCTGCTGCTGGGCCTGGGTGAGGTCGAGGCGGAGCTCGCGCTCTGCGGGGACCATGCAGGTGAGGGCGGGGATGCGGCCTTGCTGCTGGAGCTCCAGAAGAGCCTGGCCGTGGGAAGTGGGGGAGAAGTGGTAGAGGACCTTGATGCCGCGTGCGGCCTGCTCCAGCGCGAAGTGGCGCATGTTGGAGATGAGGACGATGAGTTTTTTCTTGTGGTATGGGCGGCGCAGGGCTTTGGCGGTGGATTCTACGATGACGATGCCGGTGGTCTTCGCGGGCTGCTCGGTGAGGGGGCCGGTGCGGTCCGTGTAGCGATCGTATGGAATGTACAGCCAGTGGCGGGTTTTGAGGTCGGCGGCGGTGGGGGCGTGGGCCGCGATCTGCTCGGCGAAGGGTGGCATGGTGGTGGGATGCTTGTGGTTTATGGATGGGTGGAACGTGGTCTTTTATGGTTGGATGATGGCGGCGAATTCTTTGATGGTGTGAAGGAGATCGTCTTCGGAGGTATAGAAGTGGGGAGCGATGCGAATGCCGGCGCCGGGGCGGAAGTCGACGAGGATCTGGCGGCGGGCTAGTTCGGCGACGGTTTCGCGGCCGAGGGAGTCGGGGACGTGGAGGATGACGGCTCCGCCACGATGTTCCGGGTTGCGTGGGCTGCGGACGGTGAGGCCGGCTTCGTCTGCGAGGGCGATGAGGTGTTGCGTCTGGCGCTGTGACTTGGCCCGAATGGCGGGGACGCCGATCTCGGCGACGATCTGGTATCCGGAGCGGGCGGAGTACATGGCGGGGACGTTGGGGGTGCCGGTGGAGTAGCGCATCATGTCCGGTGCGTACACGATGGGGCCGGGGGCGAAGTCGAAGGGATGAGCGTGGGCGGCCCAGCCGGTGGCGGCGGGTTGGAGCATCAGGTCGAGGTCAGGGCGGACATAGAGGTAGCCTGCGCCGGGGCCGCCGAGGAGCCATTTGACGGAGCCGCCGGTGGCGAAATCGAGGTTGAGGGCGGTGACGTCCAGTGGGACGATGCCGGCGGATTGGTAGAGGTCGGCGATGATGTATGCGCCGACGGCGTGGGCCTTTTCCGTGATGGCGGCGAGGTCCTGAAGGGCGGAGCTGCGGAAGGCGACGTGGGAGATGCTGACGAGCTGGGTGCGGTCGTCGATGGCGGCGAGTATCTGTTCGAGGGGGACGGTGAGGCCGTCGGGGTTGGGTGCGATGGAGACGATCTCCGCGCCCTGGCGTGCGAGGCCATGGTAGATGTAGTCGTTTGAGGGGAAGTTGAGGCCGTCTGTGATGAGCTTGTTACGCTTGCCGCTCCAGTCAAAGCAACTGGTGACGATGGTCTGGCAGACGGAGACGTTCTGGTGCAGGATGACGCGGCCCTGGGGCGCGCCGATGATGCGTCCGATGAGGTCGCCGCAGGTGACGGGCATCTGCCACCAGCCTTCTTCCCAGGCGCGGATGCCTCGGGTGGCCCAGACTTCGGCGAACTCGGCCAGCGCGGCGGTGGCGCGGCGGGGCATGGGTCCGAGGGAGTGGCTGATCATGTAGGTGGTGTGCTCGAGGATGGGGAACTCGGCGCGCCAGCGGAGGAGGGGGTCGGGATGGTCCGTCATGGGGGGTTGGATGCCAGTCTATCGTTGCGACGGTGGGCTCCCGGAATGGGACGAGAAGTTTAGGGATTTCGGACGCGGGCCGGGGTGCTGCTGGGTGCTGCAGTGAGAGACTGTGTGGGCCTTCTTCCAAGGCGGGACGCTCTGATGGGCACACCCGGGGTTTACAAAGTTTCGCCCTGAAAAGCGAAACGCCTCGGGGTTCGAGGCCCCGAGGCGATCTTTGGAAGGAGGTACGGCCCAATGGGACAGATTCGCGTCTCTTGGGGGAAGTTCAAACTTGAACTGCCGGGAGAGATTTTCATCTTCCTGCTGCTCAAGGGGACTCCTCTACTACTTCACCTTGTGAACGTATAACCGTTTGCAACAACTCCTGAGTGGTTTCCGTCCACTCAGGACCAGCTATATTATCGGCCTTCAGGACGAGACTTCGCAATACTTGTTGATCGCTGCGCCTCCTTCATCGAGAGGAGGAACGGCTGTTCCCGATAATGTACGCGGCAACGAGAATGGTGAGGAAGGGGATGCCGTAGGCGAGGGTGGGTTTGAAGCCGGGGGCGAAGGGGGTGGTGAGGAGCATCGCGAACATCAAGGCTGCGCCGAGGAGGGTGGTGACGGGGAAGCCCCACATCTTGAAGGCGAGGGTTTCGCCCGCGTGGACGCCGCGAAAGCGGAGGTGGGTGAGGAAGATCATGAGCCAGACGAACATGGCACCGAAGATGGAGACGGCGAGCAGGATGCCGAAGGCGGCGTCGTGGTACAGCGCGTTGAGGATGGCGGCGAGCGCGATGCCGGCGGTGGAGAGTAAGAGCGCGGGGACGGGGACACCTGCTTTGCTCACCGTGCCGAAGAGGCGAGGCGCGAAGCCGGAGCGGGAGAGCGAGAAGAGCATGCGGCTGGTGATATAGAGCTGAGAGTTCATCGCAGAGAGCGCCGCGATGAGGATGACGAAGTTGACGACGCCTGCTGCGCCGGCGATGTGGGTGCGGGTCATGACGGTGACGAAGGGGCTTTGGGTGACGCCTTCGATCATGCGCGTCTGGGACCAGGGCAGGATGGCGAGGATAAGGGCGAGGGTCAGGAGGTAGAACACGACGAGGCGAAAGAAGGTGGCCTTGAAGGCCTGGGTGATGGCGCGGCGTGGGTCCTTGGCCTCGCCTGCGGCGACGGCGATCATCTCCACCGAGAAGAAGCTGAAGAGCGCGACGAGGACGGCGGTCCACATGCCCCAGAGGCCGTGGGGGAAGAAGCCTCCGAAGGCGGTGTAGTTGATAAAGCCGATGGTGGGGTCGTGCGGGGTGCGGAAGACGACCACCGCGCCAAGCACGAGGAAGAGCAGGATGGCGATGAGCTTAAAGGCGGAGAACGTGTACTCGACTGCGCCGAAGAGGCCGACGCGAAAGGTGTTGAGGGCGACGAGCGCGAGGGTGAAGCCGGCGATCCAGAGCCAGCCGGGCGTGGCGGGGAACCAGAAGTGCATGTAGATGGCAACGGCGGAGACTTCGGTCCCGAGGGCGAAGACGATGCAGGCCCAGTAGGCGTAGCGGACGAGGAAGCCAGCGAGGGGTCCGAGGTAGAACTCGGCCCATGCCCCAAAGGAGCCGGAAGTGGGGTGGGCGACGGTCATCTCCGCCAGGCAGCCCATGAGGAGCAGCGTGATGACCGCGCCGATGGCATAGCTGAGGAGAACGGCGGGGCCGGCGAGGCCGATGGCGAAGCCCGAGCCGAGGAAGAGGCCGGTGCCGATGGCTCCGCCGATGGCGATCATGGAGAGCTGGCCGGAGGAGAGGCCGCGTTGAAGGCCCTGCTCACGCTGTGCAATCTCGTCAAAGTGCGCCATGAGGGGAGTGTAGCGGATGATGGAAGGGTGAGGTGATGGGCGATGGAGTCAGTATGGGATTATCCGAGGCCTCCCCGGCTGGAGGCGACGGCGCGAAGGCTGAGGGTGGTGCATGGCGGAGTAACGATCGCGGATACGGTGAGGGCGTTGCGGGTGCTCGAGACGAGTCATCCGCCGGTGTACTATCTGCCTCCTGAAGAGGTGCAGATGAAGTATCTGCGAGCGTCGGCGCAGCGCGGGAGCTTTTGCGAGTTCAAGGGCGTCGCCCGGTATTGGGACCTGATGGTGGACGGGGTGGCGAGTGCGGGGGCGGCCTGGAGCTATGAGGCTCCGTCTGCGGCCTATGCGGGCCTGAAGAGCTATGTAGCGTTCTATGCGAGCCGCGTGGACGAGTGCTGGGTGGAGGAGGAGCGGGTGCTTCCGCAGGCGGGAGACTTCTATGGGGGATGGATTACCCGCGACGTGACCGGGCCGTTCAAGGGGGCGCCGGGGACGCTGGGGTGGTAGTACGGAGCTGGATTCGAGAGCAGGGAAGCGGGTTTACTTCTTCATCCGCTTGGCCACCGTGGCGATGCTGGTCTCGTTCATGGCGGCGACCGCGGCCTGCCGGACCTTCTTGGTGACGGTGTTGACGGCGGTATCGTCCGCGGCCAGCCAGGCTGGTTCGACGGCGACGTAGACGTCGCCCAGGCCGATGGTCTTGGCGACGACCTTGGGGTGCAGCTTCGCGCCTCCCTGCGGACCCTTCTTCTGGACGATGAAGCCGGCTCCGTGCAGCGCGGCAAAGACTCGCCGCACCATGACTGCGCTCGTACCCAGCTCTTCGGCAATGGAATTCGAGGTATGCATCCCGTGATCCTTGTCAGGCCCTGTAGCCAATACCGCAAGTACCCTAACACTCAGTTCAAAACGACCGTTCTGCGCCATGCGGTGCAAGGTATCACACTGAGCTAACGACGCGCGCGTGTCTTGATGGAGGGCTTGCTCTGGGATGACGTTTTGGCGCGCTCGGTGGCACGATGAGCGTGCTCAGCGACCTTCGCTCCGAGCACCGCGAAGATGGGCGGAACGACCACCATGGTGGCCTGGTACCAGGCCGGCTGGCCTCCCTGGTAGTGGAGATAGCTCAGGGCGGTCATCATCAGCAGGACCATTGCCAGCAGATAGCCGTGGCGGACCCGGCGCTCCGGTGCAAGGGTGCCGGTGACGACGCCGCCCACCAAGGCCGCAGTGAAGGCAGCAAAGGCGTTATAGGCCAGGCGGGCGGGCGTGGGAGGATCGGCGTGGAGGCCCATCGTTTTGACCATGAGGAGCGTGAACGCGATGACTGCCAGGTACGTGACCATGAATCCGACGATGACGGCGATCATGCTCCTGAGCAGGCTTGGCATGGTCCCAACGTAGCATAGCGCGGGCGGTATAAACTCTCTCAGTGAACATCCTCTTTGTCGGCGACATCTTCGGCTCCGCCGGCCGCCATATCCTCCGGGAACACCTGCCGCATCTGCTGGACAGCTACGCCGTGGACCTGCTGATCATCAACGGGGAGAACGCGGCGGGCGGCTTCGGGATTACGCCCTCGCTGGCGGAAGAGCTATTCGATCTGGGCGCGCATGTGATCACGACCGGGAATCACATCTGGGATAAGCGCGAGATCTTCGAGTACATGAAGGTGCCCGCGAACTCGCATGAGCGAGGGCGGCGGATTCTGCGGCCGGCGAACTATGCGGTGGGGACGCCGGGGTTCGGGGTGTATGAAGGGATGCTGGAGGACGGCACCGCCTACGCCGTGATGAACATGCAGGGGAGGGTCTTTATGAACGCCTGCGACGATCCTTTCCGCAAGGCGGACGAGCTGTTATCCAGGCTGACGGCGAAGGTGATTCTGCTCGACATCCACGCCGAAGCCACCAGCGAAAAGGCTGCGCTGGGGTGGTATCTGGATGGGCGTGTGACGGCGGTGCTGGGAACGCATACGCATGTTCCTACCGCGGATGAACGCATTCTGCCGCAGGGCACGGCGTACCAGACGGACGTGGGAATGACGGGGCCGTACGACTCAGTGATTGGCGTGGAGAAGGATCTGGTGCTGCAGCGGTTTCTGACCGGCATGCCGGGGAAGTTTGAGGCCGCCAAGGGGAATCCGAAGCTGGCCGCGTCTTTGATCGAGTGCGATCCCGCGACGGGGCGGGCTTACACGATCAAGCGACTTCTGCTTGGAGAGTGAAGGGCTGCTGGAGGGTGAACATCTCCACCTCAGGGCGCGGCTGCCACCACGGCTTCTGCTCGCTGGCCTGCTTGAACTGCTCGCGCCGCGCCTCCGCATGGGTGGCGACGCCGAAGACACCATGGTAGGGCAGCGCGTCCACGACCGGGTGCGAGAAGAGATATCCCTGCATGATGTCGATGCCGAGTTCGCGGAGGCGTGCGCATTCTTCCCTGGTCTCAACGCCTTCCGCCACCAGGATCATGTTGAGCGAGGAGCTGATCTGCGCGAAGGCTGCGACGACCTTGCTGCGGGTATCGCAGCGGTCGATGCCGCGGACGAGCGCGCGGTCCAGCTTGAGGACCTCCGGGCGGCATTCGACCAGCATGGTCAGACCAGAGTAGCCGGCGCCGAAGTCATCCATGCCGGTGACGAAGCCCGCCATCTGGTTGCGTGCGACCAGGGATCGCAGGTCCGGAAGCGAGAGGCGATGGTCTTCCGTAAGCTCCAGCAGGATCTTGCCTGGCGGCATGCCGTAGCGGTTCGCCACGTCCAGAACGAACTGCCCGTTGACGGCGTTTTCAGACAGGTCCGGATGCATGTTGATGCAGAGCGCGGCGTTCATCTCCCGCAGCCCGAGCTCCATCGCGCGGCGGATGGATTCGCAGGCGGTGACGCGGTGAAAGTTGCGGATGGTGGCGAGGTCCATGTTGGCCACAAGCTCAGGAAAACAGCGTCCATCGCGGCCGCGGGTCAACGCCTCATACGCGAGGATGCTCTGCGTTCGCACGTTGACGATGGGCTGGTAAGCGATCTGGAATTCCGGTAGTTGGACGGACATAAGTTCGTGGATACTTCCCTGCCTGCTCGCCGCCTGGTTGTTACTGATTGGGAGGAGCTTTCATTACCTTAGAGTATGAAGGTCTTTCTGACGCTAACCCGCACGGCCCAATTTGGGTACAACTTATGCGCCATCTTGCGGGGCCCGCATCAAGCTGGCACAGGCACACACAGTTAGAATTCAGATCCATTCGGGAGTCCTCTGAACCGCCACCGGAATGCCAAGTGGTCCAACCATCGGATACACTTCTCCCGTCTCTCCACCACCCTTTATGACGACACCGAACCTCTCTCGCCGCACTTTTCTTGGAGCCACTGCCGCCGCCAGTCTGCTGCCTGCCCTGCCCGTGCTGGGCGCCGCTCCGGCCGCAACCCACGCTGAACCTTGGCCGGAGAACGGCACGTTGATCCCGGACGAGGGCTGGAGTCTTTGGATCGACGAGCATGCGGAGTGGAAGGAGGACGCAATCTTTCTGCCGGAGCAGATCAGCCGCGACGCCGAAGGCAACGTGCTGGGCGATGGCAAACCGCTGCCGGTGAATGCTCCTACGGGCGGGTGGCCGGTGCTGAACGCGCAGACTCCGGGGACGCTGAACGTTACGCTGCCGGGAACGGTGGAACAGCACCTCTGGGCGAAATACGGCCAACGGCCGTATACGCCGGAGGAGTATCGCTACGCTGCGGACGATCCTATTCCGCAGAACGGCGCCTACTTTGGGGTGTCTTGGTGGCACCGCGCGGTAGAGATTCCTGCGACGATGCGGGGTAAGCGCATCTTCCTGCATATACGCGGAGCGCACCTGCGGGCGGAGGTGTATCTCAACGGCAAGCTAGTGGGCTACAGCATCATGGAGGAGTTGCCGTTTGAGTGCGACCTGACCCATGCGGCGAATCCTGGCGGCGAGAATCACCTCGCCATCCGCATCACCAATCCCTTTGGACGTTTTGACTGGGTGGACGGCCTCAACGCTCAGTGGGGCGCGGTGAAGATCTATCGCTCCCACGGCTTCGGCGGCCTGGATCGCGGCATCAGCATCAGCGCAGTGAGCGGCGACGTCCGCATCGCGGATGTATGGGTTCTCAACAACCCGGACCCCAAAAAGATCACCATCTGCACAAGGCTGAAAACATCCGACGGACGGCGGGGCGGAAGCGCCTCTCTCAAATGTGAAGTCGTTGATCCGCGTACCGGTCGCGTGATCGCCACCAGTCCCAAGCCTCATGACGGCAATGGATTTGGATTCGCCGATACTGACGAGTCGACGTTCAACACTGAGATGACAGTGGATGAAGCGAGTCTCTGGGACCTCGCCACACCTCGCCTTTATCACCTCCGCGTAAGTATCAACGGCGTGCCCGACTCGGCCCGCACCATCGCCTTTGGCTTCCGCTGGTTCACCACGGAAGGCGTTGGCACCAACGGTCTCTTCCGGCTGAACGGTCGCCGGATCAAGATCTACACCTCCATCTCCTGGGGCTACTGGGGGATCAACGGCATGTGGCCCACGCCGGAGCTTGCGGAAAAAGAGGTGACGCAGGCGCAGAAGCTCGGCCTGAACTGCCTGAACTTCCATCGCAACCTCGCTAAGGAGGACGTGCTGCGCGCGCATGACCGTCTGGGCGTGCTGCGCTACATGGAGCCCGGCGCGGGTAAGATGGCCATCGGCCGCCTGCCCACGGGGGTTGCCGCCAACTCCGCCGGCACTGTGATGGAGAAGCCCACGAGCGCGGCGGATAAGTTCGCGCAGCGTTACATGTTCGTCAAGTGCGTGGAGATGGTCAAGGCCTTCCGTTCGCATCCGTCGGTCATCGAGTATTGCCTGCAGAACGAGATTGGCGCAGACCTGAAGAACCCGGACACCATTGCGGTGCTGGAGGCGATGCGGGCCGAGGACCCCAGCCGCTGCATCGTGCTGAACGACGGCTTTGTGGCGCCGCCGCGCAAGGCCGCGCAGGCATGGTTCGAGCCGTGGAATCCCAAGCTGCATCGCAGTGATGAAGAGGAGTGGGGCGGCTGGTGGAATCAGCACCAGGGCGCGGGCGACCAATGGTACGACGAGTTTTACAAGTCGCCCACAGAGTTTACGTACCGGTCGCCGCACCGCAAACCCATCTCGGAGTTTGGCGAGATGGAGGGTTGCGCGACGCCGGATAACCACTCGTTGATGCTGCACCAGCACGCGGACCCCGCAGGCACGGGCATCGGCCACCAGCCCGCGAACAAGAGCTACGACCACGTCGACCACGCGGAGATTCTGGCCGCATACGATGCGTGGCTCGACCGCTGGGGCTTCCGCAAAGCCTTCCCCGCCACGGAGCAGCTTTGGCTCTCGCTGGGCAAGAAGTGCTACGACACGTGGCAGAACTACATGGAGAACGCCCGCATCTCGGACGACCTGGACTTCGCGGCCATCTCCGGCTGGGAGTCGACTGCGATGGAGAACCACAGCGGCATCGTGGACAATCTGCGGAATTTCAAGTCGGACCCCACGCCCATCGCCGCGACGCTGATGCCGGTGCGGCCGGTCGCCAAGCAGCGCAGCATGTGTATCGCGCTCGGGCAAGGCGCGACCTTTGACCTCTTTCTGTTGAATGACACCTCGAAGGCGGTCAGTGGCAGGCTGAGCTTTACGGCGGTCACGCCCTCGGGCAAACTGCTGAAGCTCGGAACGTTTCCTGTGCCTGCGCAGACGCCGGATATCTTCAGCTACCTCATCCAGGAGTCGTTCGCCACGCCTGGACTGATGGAGGAGGGGATGTATCGCTTTAAGTTCGCGCTAAGCTCCGCGCCCGCGAGCACACAAACGAAAGACCTCTGGGTTACGCAACACCCTAACCATGCAGTAGCAGGAAGGCCGTGGCAGATTGCTGTCTCTGGCATCACCCCTCAACTCCGTAAACAGCTCACTGAGCTTGGCCCTCTCTTCTCCATTCAAGACTTCAAGCCCGGCGAGAAATACAACCTCATCATCTCCTCCGGCCTGACGAGCACCACCACGGACAAGCAGGAGTCCGGCGACACCACCGGCCTTGAAGCCCAGCCCGTCGCAAAGCCCGGAGCCAACAAGATCGTCCCCGGCCGCAAGCTGGAGCCCGGCGAGGCCGCCGACCCCGCGCTCGAGAAGACCGGCCATCTGCAGCAGGGCATCCTCGAAGCCGTCAAGGCCGGTACGCCGCTGCTCGCCATCCCGCAGGCGGATGCGTTGTCTGAAGGCGTCGCCAAACAACTCGCCGCCGCCGGAGCCTTCACCTACCACGGTCCGGTCGGCGACTTCCGCGCCCCTTGGATGGGCAACTGGTACTTCGTCCGCGAGCACGCGCTCTTCGACGGCCTCCCGCAGAATCAGTGCATGGGCATTCACTACCAGGCCAAGGGCCGCCAGTCGAATGGCCTGCTGGTCGATGGACCCAACGTCGAGATCGTCGTCGGCTACTCGCGCGACCATGACCGACGCATCGGCGCTGGCACCTTCACCACACGCCTGGGGGGCACGAAGATCCTCTATCACCGTGTGCCGGAGCTCCATCCCGTGCTGCAGCAGCGCTTCCTGGCCAACGCCATCGCGTGGCTTACCAGCAAGTCGTAAGAAACAGAAAGGCCGCCCTCATCAGGCGGCCTTTCTTGCCATTCTGCTTCTGACTTACCGGCGACGAACCGGAGCCTTCTTCACTGCGGGCGCGGCCTTGGTGACCACCTCGCCATCGCTCATGGTGATCATCATCGGGCTCTGCGTGTAGCTGGCGTAAGTGCCGGTCAGGGAGACCTTGGCGCCAACATCCGGCACCTTGGTCAGCGGAGCCTTCATCGTGAAGGTGAAGTCCGCGGTCTTGTTCTGAACGGAGTCCGTTGAAACCGCCACCTGCAGTGAATCCGCCGTAGCCGCGACAACCAGCACATCCGGGAACTCAACCGCCTTGCCCTTGATGGAGTTGAAGACCTTGTCCGCATCAGCAGGTGCGCCGTTCGCCAGGACGTATTCCTTGTCGTCAATCGCCAGCTTCGGCAGGTCGGCATCCGGTGTGCTCGCCAGCAGCGCCTTCACCTGGTCGGCCGCGGTGGGAGCCGGCTTGATGGCAAAGTCGGACGGGGGTGTCAGGTTCGCCTTCGCCGCCGTCACCACTGCGTCATAGCCATCGGTGCCGCCGTGATACTTCTTGTAGCAGTAAGCCGCCAGCGGCATCTGCGACTGGTACTGCGCGGGCGCGTAGGAGTATGCACGGGTCGCGTAGAACGTGCAGTTCACCAGGTCCGGAGGCGTGGACTGGTAGTACGCCTGGCCCAGGTAGTAGGTGTCCTGCAACGCCGTGCCGGGCGTGGTTGTCTGCGCCACGGGGGTCGCCGCCAGCTCCTTCTTGTACGCATCGATCGCCGTCGCCGTATCCTTCTTGCTCAGCGCCGCGGTGCCGATGGCGCTATAGAAGGTGGGCGCAGCGGCATTCTGCAGCGTCGTAAAGTCGGCATCGGACATGCCGGTGGGCTTGGTCGCCGCAACGCCCTTCTGCGCGTAGCTGGCGGCCGTATCCATCGCCGTCTGACGAGCCGCTGCATCCGTCAGCTTCTCTGCATCCTGGCGGCGGAAGGCCGTCTCGATCAGCAGCGCGCGAACGTTGTTCGGGTCCAGCTTCAGGACGTTGTCCGCCGCGCTCAACGCCTTGGTGGGGTCGAACTGGCTGTAATCCACCATAATCTGCGTCAGCACACTGGCCTTGACGCTGCTGTTCGGATATTTGGTCAGGTACGCTTCGAGCGCCGGTGCCTGGGTCTGCGGCGTCGTCTGCTTATTCAGCGCCGCGTCATAATCGGTGTACTCTGCCGGGTCCATGGTGATCTGGCCGGAGGCTGCCGGAGCCGCCGCCGCCTGCGCGTAGCTCACGCCGTTGTTGAACACCGCACCCGGAGCCACCAGCACCGCCGAGATTGCCGAGACTGCCAGGAGAGACGAGACGACTGCCTTCTTCATTCAAAGCTCCTCAGATTGCTTCATTAAAAATCAGCTTGCTTCTTTCACATCATCGTTGCCCGGCGAACAACCGGTCTTCCACGCTTCTTGAGACTCTGCAAATCATCGTCCGTTTCAGCTTCGGACTGGTTGGTTCCCCACGTCGGCGGCTCGTTCTAGACGGGAATGAAACCGCATCGCGAGGCACCGTGCATCGGAGTTGATTTCATTCATGATGCGGATTATAGGAATCCTGTTGCTCGTCTGCAACCCGGCCCGCTCCTGCTCTTGAATTGTCGGTGATTGGAAACGAATTCCCTGCGCTCACCTTACCTCAAAACTCCGTTCCAACCCACAACTTCCGTAGTCGCCGCTTGCGGTTCGTCCATAAGTGGTGTTCCGGGCGGCTTATCCACAACAGGTAGCGGTTGCCTGTTGATTCGAACCCCACACCTCCATAGAGTTGAAGCATACGCCCGCGCTCGGCCGCACGGCTGTTCTCTCGCCGCCGCCGCTGGACCGGACTTATTGAGGTTCCGCAATGCTCAAGCTCAAAAAGGTTCAGATTCTCGGCTTCAAGTCCTTCTGCGATCGTACCGAGGTGCAGCTCGCCGGCTCCGGCATCGCCGCCATCGTCGGCCCCAACGGCTGCGGCAAGTCGAACATCTCGGACGCCATCACCTGGGTCCTTGGTGAGCAGTCCGCCAAAAGCCTGCGCGGCATCAAAATGGAGGACGTCATCTTCGCCGGCACACGCGACCGCAAGCCCACCGGCATGGCGGAGGTCTCGCTGACCCTGGTGGACCCGGAGGTCTACGACGGCAACGCCGACCGGAACTCGGCCCCGGATGTTGTGATCGACGGACAGCCCATCCCCGTCACCGATTGGAATGAGGAGTCCTGGCGGGCCGAACGCGCCGCCGAAACCGAAGAAGCCGTCGCCGAGGCACAGCCCGGCACCACCTTTGAGGCTGAAGTCAAGAAGCCCCGCAAGCCCGCTGAAGGCGAAATCTCCGAACCCGCACAGGGCGGGGAAGAGGCCGAATCCGGCGACACCGAGCCCGGTGAAGGCGCCGATGCGGAAGCCTCCTTCAACAACTCAAACGTCGTCCTTAAGATCCGTCGCCGCAAGTTTGGCCGCACCCCCATCCGTGCCGGCGAGCTCACCATCACCCGCCGCCTCTTCCGCTCCGGCGACTCCGAGTACCTGCTGAACGGCAAGATCTGCCGCCTGCGCGACATCCAGGACATCTTCATGGGCACCGGCCTCGGCGGCGAGAGCTACGCCATCATCGGCCAGGAGCGCATCGGCCAGCTCCTCAGCTCAAAACCCCAGGACCGCCGCAGCATCATCGAGGAAGCCGCTGGCATCACCCGCTTCAAGACCAAGAAGCGTCTCGCCGAACTCCGCCTGGAATCCGCCCGCCAGAACCTCTCCCGCGTCAACGACATCTTTGACGAAGTCACCAAGCAGATGGGCACCCTCAAACGCCAGGCCGCCAAGGCCGAGCGTTACGGCGAAATCCGCGACCAGCTTCGCACCCGTCTGCGCGTCGTCCTCGCCAGCCGCATCGCGCAGTTGGATGCAGACCAGACCGCCACCGCCGCGCAGATTGCATCGCTCACCGGCACCATCGACACGCACGTCGTAGACGTCGAGCAATTGGACGCTCAGCACACCGAAGGTGTCCGCACCGGCTACGCGCTCGACCAGCAGATTCGCGAGCACGCCGCCACCGCTAACCAGAGTGCCGTCGAGTTAGAACGCATCGCCGCCCGCACCTCCGCCAACCATGACCGCGTCGCCGAGCTCTCCGCCCGCCTGGAAGCGGGCGCGCATGAGTTGGAGTCCGCCCGCGCCCAGCTCGCCCAGCTTGCCGGCGAGCAGGAATCCCACCGCGCCTTCCTGGACTCCGCCACAGGCGAGTCCGCCGCCTCACGCGACGCCGCGCAGCGCCAGCAGCAGCTCGCGCAGGAGGCCGTCCGCGCGGTGCAATCGCGCGAGCAGCAGGCCGAACAAAACCGCCGCGCCACCATGCAACTGATGCAGCGCGCCGCACAGGTCCGCAATGAGCTCTCCCAGGCCGAAGCCGCCCTCTCCGGACTCGAACGCGAGTCCGAGCGCCTCAAATCCGAGTCCGCCACCGCCCATGACGAACTGGCCGCGCTCGGTGTCCAGCGCGGCCAGGCGAAGATGTCCTTCGAGTCCGTCACCGAACGCCTCAAACGCCTCGAGATCGAAATCTCCGAGCTCCGCCTCTCCATCGAGCAGAGCCGCACGGAAGAGTCGCAGTCCAAGCGTCGCGGCGACCAGCTTCGCGGCGAAGTCGCCGGCCTCAAGGGCCGCCGCACCTCGCTTGAAGGCCTCATCCGCGACCACTCGTACTCCACCGACACCGTCAAGAACGTCTTCCGCGCCACCCAGAAGCGCGTCCAGCAGGGCGGCCCAAATGGAACGGTAGACAACCCCATCCTCGGCACCCTCGCCGACTTCCTCGAAGTCGACGGCGCCTACGAGCAGGTCGTCGACGAGTTCCTCCGCGACGAGCTCAACTACATCGTCGTCAAAACCTGGGACGCCGCCGACGAAGGCATCCGCCTCCTCAAATCGGACGTCGCCGGCCGCGCCACCTTCCTCGTCGAACCCTCGGAAGCCGGCACCCAGTTTGACCTCGAGCCCGCCACCCGCACCACGCAGCCAACCGGAGAAGGCGTTCGCCCCCTCACCGATTGCATCCGCGTCCTCAACGGCTTCGGCCGCTCGCTCGAAGTCCTGCTCCCCCGCCTGCGCGACGGCTTCGTCGCCCCCAACGCCGACTCCGCCCGCAACCTCGCCCTGCAGCACCCGCAGCACTGGTTCCTCTCCCCCACCGGCGAAACCTTCCGCAACGTCACCGTCACCGGCGGGCGCCCCAGCTCGGGCGGCCCCCTCGCCCTCAAGCGCGAACTCCGCGAGCTCTCCGACAAGCTCACCGGCCTCGAACGCGAACTCGAAGCCACCGACCTCCGCACCGCCACCCTGCAGCATGAACTCGCCGTCGCAGGCCAGTCTCTGGACTCCCACAACCTCGACCGTCGCGACGCCGAACGCGAAGCCGCCAACTCCGGCGCAGCCCTCCGCCAGATGGAGTCCGAAACCGCCCGCATCGAACGCCGCCTCCAGGACTGGATGCTCGCCACCGACCGCAACCGCGACGCCCGCAACGCCAAGGCGGACCTCATCACCGCCCGCCAGGCCCAGGCCTCCGAGCTCGAAGCCGAACGCGCCGCCTCTGAGGCGACCCTCGCCGAGATCACGCTGCAAACAGAAGAGCTCCGCCGCGAACGCGAAGAGCTCCAGCAAGCCGCCGCCCAGGCCGCCGCAGCCTTGGCCGGATTGGAAGAACGCCGCCGCAACGCCCAGTCCAACTTCGAGCAGACCACCCGCCTCTACAACGGCCAGCAGCAACGCATCACCCAGCTTGACCAGCAACTCGCCGCCGCAGCCAACGAACGCCTCCGCCGCGAAGAGGAGACCGCCTCCATCGCCGCCCAGCATGAGCAGCTTGCCGAAACCCGCGCCTCTGCCTCAGCTCAAAGCGCACGCCTCACCGCGGAGGCAGCCGAACTCCGCACCGTCACCGCCGCACTCGACCAGAAACTCCGCACCCTCCGCGCTGAAACCGAAGCCCTCCGCGAACAACGCGCCACTCACAGCGCCCATCTCGCCAAGCTCACCTCAGACCTCGAATACATCGAGCAAGCCTGCCTCAACGACCTTGCCATCCCCGCGTCCGACCTCCGCTCCGACGCCTCCATCGAACGCATCGAAGGCGAAGCCCTCAACGCCCTCGACGCCGAATCCCGCGACCTCAAGAAGCGCCTTGAAGCCATGGGTCCCGTCAACATGATGGCGCTCGAAGAGTTCGCCGAAGCCAGCACCCGCCACGCCTTCCTCGAAACCCAGCGCAAGGACCTCCTCGACTCCATCGACAACACCCAGGCCTCCATCAAGGAGATCGACGACGTCTCCCGCCTCAAGTTCGACGAGGCCTACAAGGTCATCAACGAAAACTTCTCCCAGACCTTCACCAAGCTCTTCGGCGGCGGCCAGGC
>CAXSZW010000010.1:0-201229 GCA_964242025.1 uncultured Acidobacteriaceae bacterium | reverse complement strand
GCCTTCATTGAGGACGGCGAGGTTGCGGGTTTTCTTGTCGGCGGCGAGGCGGCGGGCGAGGAGGTCGGGCCAGCGGGCGTTGGTGTCTGGCGTGGAGTGGGCTCCATCGGTGATGCTATCGCCGAAGGCTACGACGGCGGCGGTGTCTGAGGGGGTGCGGACGTCGACGCCTTTGAGGAAGTACCAGGAGGCTGAGGTGCCTGGGGTGGTGAGGGATGCGGCTCCTACCTGGTTGCCGGGGACGATGTAGTTGGTCTGGTCTGCGAAGTTGTGGAAGGAGAGAGTGGTGAGGGTCTGGGCGGGGAGGAAGATGGAGACGGCGAGGTCTGCGAAGGCGGGGAGGTTGAGGGCGGCGGGGTCTGAGATGGCGGTGGCGCCGGGAGGGATGACGATGGAGGGCTGGCCGCCGAAGGTGAGGGCGTTGGCGGAGGGGAGAGAGATGTCTCCTGCTTTGGCGGCGAGGGCGATGTGGACTGCGCCGAGGGTGAGGGGTTCGGTGCCGAACTCGTTGGTGAATTCAACGCGGACGAGCGGGCCGCCGAGGGAGACGTGGACGATCTGGCGGAGGGTGGTATCGGTGGCGAAGCGGGCGTCCTTGTTGGGCTGGGCGTAGGGGGAGGTGGCCCAGGTGCCGACCCAGTGGTCGGGTGCGGCGGAGGGCTTGGCGGCGAGGGTGGTGGCGGGGAGCAGAAGGGCGAGAGTGAGAGTGAGGAGGCGAGTGATCACGGAGACTATGATGCGGGTGCGGTGTGGGATTGGCAACTACGGAGGTTCTTCGCTGCGCTCAGAATGACCAGTTGAGTTGGGCAGGGTATTCTTGTGCGCATGAGGAGTTCTTCAGATATGGGCTTTGTGACGGGCGGGCTGGCTACGGTGACGAGTAAAGTGTTTGGGAAACTGGATGGGACTGAGGTTCGGCTTTATACGCTGAGTTCCGATGTGCTGACGGTGAAGCTGACGGATTTTGGGGCTCGGGTGGTGAGTGTGGTGGCTCCGGACAGAAATGGGGCGAAGGCGGATGTGGTGTTGGGACTGGGGACGCTGGAGGAGTATGCCGCGGATCGGAACAGCTACCTGGGAGCGATTGTGGGGCGGTTCGGGAATCGCATTGCGGAGGGGCGGTTTACGTTGGGGAGCGAGACGTATACGGTGCCGGGGAACGATAACGGCAATGCGCTGCACGGTGGGGATGAAGGGTTCGACCGGAAGGTGTGGACGGGGCGCGTGGTGGAGGGCGGCGTGGAGATGACGCTGGTGAGCCCGGATGGAGACCAGGGGTTTCCGGGGACGCTGACGCTGGTGGCGACGTACACGTTGAGCGGCGGGGATTTGAGGATTGAGTACAGCGCCACCACGGATAAGGACACGGTGGTGAATGCGACGAACCATGCGTATTTCAACCTGGCGGGGGAGAGCAGCGGGACGATTCTGGGGCAGGAGATGATGATTCCCGCGGCGAGATATACGCCGACGGATGAGAGGTTGATTCCGACGGGGGAGCTGGCGCAGGTGGAGGGGACGCCATTCGACTTTAGGAGGATGACAGTGATTGGGGCGCGGATTGAGGATGAGGACGTGCAATTGAAACGGGCAGGCGGGTATGACCATAACTGGGTGCTGGGGAATTCGGTGGGGGACCTGGTGACGGCGGCGCAGCTGCGCGATCCGGCGAGTGGGCGGGTGTTGGTGGTCGAGACGACGGAGCCGGGTGTACAGTTTTACTCTGGAAATTTTCTGACTGGGACGTTGAAGAATCGCAAGGGCGGGGTGTATGCGCGGCGGACTGGGTTGTGCCTGGAGACGCAGCACTTTCCGGATTCGCCGAACCAGACGGGATTTCCGAGCACGGTATTGAAAGCGGGCGAGACGATGCGGAGTACGACGGTGTTCAAGTTTGGGGTGGATGCGTGAGCGAGGATCAGTGGACGAGGCCGCATCGGCGATATAACCCGCTGAGGCGGGAGTGGCTGCTGGTGAGTCCGCAGCGGACGGCTCGGCCATGGCAGGGACAGGTGAATAAGCCGGTGGCGGCGGCGGGGGTGGCGTACGACCCGACGTGCTATCTGTGTCCGGGAAATCCGAGGGCAGGGGGGGAGACGACACCTTCTTATATGGGGGTGTATGCGTTTGATAACGACTATCCGGCGTTGCTGCCGCCGGATGGGTCGGCTGCGCCATTGAAGGATGGGTTGCTGGTGGCGGAGGCGGAGAATGGGCGGTGCCGGGTGCTGTGTTTTCACCCGAATCACAGCCTGACGCTTTCGCAGATGGATCTTGGGGATATTGAGCGGGTGATTGAGGTTTGGGCGAAGGAGACGGCGACGCTGGGGGCGCAGCCGGAGATTGGGTATGTGCAGGTGTTTGAGAATCGCGGGGCGATGATGGGGAGCAGCAACCCGCATCCGCACTGCCAGATTTGGGCGACAGGGCATGTGCCGGATGAGCCGGAGAAAGAAGGGGCGGCGCAGCTCGCGTACTACGAGGAGCATGGGCGGACGCTGCTGAGCGACTATTTGAAGCAGGAGTCGGGCCTGAAGGAACGGGTGGTGGTGGAGAACGAGAGCTGGGTGGCCGTGGTGCCGTTCTGGGCGGTGTGGCCGTTTGAGACGTTGCTGATGGCGAAGGAGAGTGTGGGGAGCTTTACGGATTTGTCCAAGGCGCAGCGGGCGGGGCTGGCGTATGTGCTCAAGAAGCTGACGACCCGGTACGACAACTTGTTCGACACAAGCTTTCCGTACACGATGGGATTTCATCAGAGGCCGACGGATGGGGAGGATCATCCGGAGTGGGAGTTTCATGCTCACTTTTACCCGCCGCTGCTGCGGAGCGCGGAGATTCGGAAGTTTATGGTGGGGTTTGAGCTGCTGGGAATGCCGCAGCGGGATATTACGCCGGAGAAGGCTGCCGAGATGCTTCGTGCGGCGAGCGAGGTGAGGGGTTGAAGGATCGGATTGCGGCGCTGCTGAAAGACCATGCTGAGGCGTTTGGCGCGGGTGGGCCGGTGCGGGTGTTTCAGGCTCCGGGGCGTGTGAACCTGCTGGGGGAGCATACGGACTACAGCGGCGGGTTCTGCATGCCGGCGGCGCTGAGCTTCAACACGCTGGTGGCGGCGACGGCGAGAGGGGACCGGAAGCTGAGGCTGCGCTCGGTGGATTTTGGGGAGACGGTGGAGGTCGACCTGGATGCTTTGCCGGAGGAGAAGGTGGAGGGGTGGGGGGCTTATTGTGTGGGGGTGGCGTGGAGTTTGATGAAGGAAGGTGTGGCGTTGAAGGGGGCGGACTTATCGTTTGGCGGGAATGTGCCGCTGGGGGCGGGGTTGAGCTCTTCGGCTTCCGTGGAGGTGGCTACGGCGACCGCGCTGCTGGGGATGAGCGGGGCAATGCTGGCCGGGCCGAAGGTGGCGCTGGTATGTCAGCGGGCAGAGAACGAGTATGTGGGCGCGCCGTGCGGAATTATGGATCAGTTCATCAGCGCGAATGGGGTGAAGAACGATGCGCTGGCGCTGGACACGAGGGCGCTGACGGCGGAGCTGGCGCCGATTCCTGAGGCGTACCGGCTGGTGGTGGCGAATTCGATGGTGCGGCACTCGGTGGGGGGCGGGGAGTATGGGGAGCGGCGGCGGGAGGTGGAGGAGGCTGCGGCGACGGTCTCCGCGAAGGCGGGGCGGGCGCTGCAGTTGCGGGATGTGACGCTGGCGGAGCTCGAGGCGGCGAAGGGGGAGATGAGCGAGGGGGCATTCAAGCGGGGGCGGCATGTGATCACGGACTCGCAGCGGGTGCTGGATGGGCTGGAGGCGCTGCGGGCTGGGGATGCGGAGCGGTTTGGGGAGTTGATGTCCGCCGCGCATGTGAGCTATCGGGATGATTTTGCGGCGAGCTGCGAGGAGTGCGATGTGCTGGTGGAGCTGGCGATGGGGCTGGAGGGGTGTCTGGGGTCTCGGCTGACGGGAGGTGGGTTTGGGGGGTGTACGGTGAGTCTGGTGGAGGCGGGATGTGCGGAGGAGTTTGCCGAGGGGCTCGTGGCGGGGTATGAGGCGGCCACGGGGACGGTGGCGGATACGTATGTGTGTGAGATTGCGGATGGGGCGGGGGAAGTGGTGTTGGGGTAATCCCCCACCCCCGGCAGAAGTGTGCAAAACATTCAAATCATTGCACTTAGGCTTGTATCACCCTAAGACAGCCTAAGATAACCGGATAAAAGCCGGTGATTTCCGCCCAAACTTTTGATTCCAAAGGGGTTGTCCTCATCATGGATGGGGGTCGGATTGGGGGGGTGGCAGTCTTAGGCGACTGCTTTTCTGGGTCTTCCGCCTTTGGCTCCGTTCGCTTGAGAGGCAGAGCGTTTTGCTGTGGATCTGGCGCGGCCGCCCTTGCTGCCCACTGCGCCATCCAGCGCCGGGTTCCAAAGACGCCTTCGATCAGAGCTGGGACGTATAAGTGTACGTCGAGATCCGGGAAGCTGATGCCGGTTCCTCTTCCGAGGAGTTCGTAGTTTTGGATTTGCTCGTGTGTCGCTTCACTGAGGCCCTGGAGGTCTTCGGCGGATTGGCGGGAGGTGTAACATCCGTCTGTCACCAAAACAATAGGAATCGCAGAATCGATATGGCGCCCACCCGGGAGTTATGGACTTCCAACCTCGTAAATGCGGCCAGAGGCATCGGTGACGCAGAGCATCAACGCAGCAGATGGCTCGCTCCAGACGCTTTCGCATGGGAGCGGCCTGAAGAACTGATCAACATGTGGGAGGACTCGCTTCCTGAACTGTTTATGGAAGAGTACGGGGCTGCTCTTTCCCGAGAGCAGGCCGACGCCGCCACCGTATTGCGCGATGAATTGAATAGCTACTGCGATGCAACGCCGGACAACCTTGATCCCAGGCAGGTGCTCGCCGATCCACGTTGGGACGTGGTCCGCAGCAAAGCCCGCTCCTTTGTGGCGGCCTTCGAGACCTACTTTTCCGACTAAACGGGCTTGCGATCTACATTCTAGAACCGCTGAAATTAGCATTTCAGGTCCTGCGGGATGGGTGCGCAACGGTCTTTGAGCCTGGGGAGGATCACGGTGAGGCAGGGTCCAGGACCCGGGTCCATTCAAGAGGCGTCGCTTACCCAGGATAGGCGGGGTGGGAATTCTGCTAAGGCTTCGCTTTGGCTTCCAGGAGGGAGATGCGGGTGTCGTCTTCGCCAGCCTTGATATTCAGGTTGAGAATGCCTTGATGGATCACTTCGCTCAGGCGGTCGATCTTTGCATCGCTTGCGTTAAAGCGGGCATCCATCTTGGATTCGAGAGATGTAATTCGTCCGTCCAGCCGATTCGCATCATTCTTGTTGACCAAGATCCCGATAATGACCATGAGGGATGGGATCGAGAGAGCCAGGACAACGGGAACCGCTTCTTTGATGGCTTCGTTCATAGGGCACCTTCACGGCTGAAGTCTCGCTCTATCAGTATTAGCCATCTGCGAACAAAAGTGAACGCTTCAAGTCGCTTTGGGGTCCGGAATCGGGAATGACAAACGAAAGAGCAACGGAAACTGCTCTTGTCTAACTGTGTTTTATGAGTATTTGAGCCAGCGGAGGATTTCGGGGAGGTTGGGTTTTTTGCCGTACATGAGGATGCCGACGCGGTAGATGCGGCTGGCGAACCAGAGGATGGCGAGGATGGTGGCGGCCATGAGGACGAAGCTGAGGATGAGCTCCCAGGGCTGGGGGTTGCCGATGGAGACGCGGAAGTTCATCAGGAGCGGGCTGCAGAAAGGGATGAGCGAGACGATGCGGGAGAGGGTGGAGTCCGGGTCCTTGATGATGCTGAAGAGCATGAGCATGGAGAAGGCGAGGGGAAGGACGAGGAACATGTTGAGCTGCTGGAGTTCCTGTTCGGAGTTGGTCATGGCGCCAAGGGCGGCGGCGATGGCGGAGTAAAGGAGGAAGCCGAAGAGGAAGTAGGCGATGAAGAAGGCGATCTGGACGGGGGAGATGATGGAGTGGCCGGCCACGACGCCGGGGAGGGAGCCGGAGACGAGCGAGCCGATGACGACGGCGGCGGTCATCCAGACGCCGACCTGGGTGAGGCCGACGGAGCCGACGCCGAGGATCTTGCCGGCGAGCATTTCATCCGGGCGGATGGTGGCGAGGAGGACCTCAAAGATGCGGCTGGTTTTTTCCTCGATGATGGAGCGGGCGGTGTTCATGCCGTAGAGCATGATGGACATGTACATGAGGAAGAAGAGGACGTAGGCGGCGAAGAAGGCGACGGTGGTGTCGCCTGAGGCGGAGGTGTCGATTTCGACGGGGGCCATGAGAGCGTCGATATCGTTTGCGGCCATGCCCTGGTGGAGGAGGCGCTCTCGGGTGAGGACGGATTTGATGGCGACGTGGAGGCTGGCGTTGGTGGAGATGTCTGACGCGGAGCGGGGTTTGTAGATGAACTTGGGGCGGGTGTTGGCGGCGGTGGGGGGGATGATCTGGAGGTAGCCGGCGAGGGAGGATTTTCCGGCGAGGAGCTCGCGGTCAAGCTGGGTGCGGAGGGCTGGGGTGTTGGGCGAGACGTCGACCGTCATGTGGGAGTCTTTGCCGGATTCGAGCTCGTGCTCGAGGTCGGCTGCAAAGGATGAGGTGTCCGTGGTGAGGAGGGCGATATGGGCGGAGGACTGGGTGCGGCCGCCGAGGTAAGCGCTGCCGAAGACGAGCGAGCCCATGAGGACGGGGATGAGGATGGTGGCAATGAGAAAGGCCTTGGTGCGGATGCGCTCGAGGTACTCGCGCTTGGCGATGAGCCAGATGTTGGAGAGGGCGCTATGCGTCAACTTGAACTCCTACGGTTTCGATGAAAATCTCTTCGAGGGTGGGCTCGAGGACTTCATAGCGGGTGATGACGGTGCCGCCGGCGATGGCGTGGGCAAGGATCTGCTGGGAGGCGAGGGCGCAGTCGGGAGTGTCTGCGAGGATGATTTCTGCGAGGCCCTGGTAGGTCTTGTGGGTGGCGATGTGGGGGTGGGTGAGGAAGGTGGTGTCGCCGGAGTAATGGACGTGGATGCGGTTGGCGGGGTAGCGGGATTTGAGGTCGCGCATGTTGCCGGAGAGGACGAGGCGGCCCTTGTAGATGATGGCGATCTCGTCGCAGAGCTTTTCTACCTGGTCCATGCGATGGGTGGAGAAGAGGATGGCTTTGCCCTGCTTGCGGAGGTCGAGGAGGGTGTCCATGAGGAGGGCGGCGTTGACGGGGTCGAGTCCGGAAAAGGGCTCGTCCATGATGATGAGGTCGGGGTCATGGAGGAGGGCGGCGATGAACTGGATCTTCTGCTGCATGCCCTTGGAGAGCTCTTCGGTGCGTTTGTCGAGGGAGTCGGCGATTTGGAGGCTATCGCACCAGACGCGGGCGCGCTGGGCGGCGACGGAGGCGGTGAGGCCGTGGAGGCGGCCGAGGAAGACGAGCTGGTCGAGGACCTTCATCTTCTTGTAGAGGCCGCGCTCTTCGGGGAGGTAGCCGATGCGGTGGAGGGCTTCGCGGGTGAAGGGCTGGCCGAAGAGATGGACGGTGCCGGAGTCGGGGCGGGTGATGCCGATCATCATGCGGATGGAGCTGGATTTGCCTGAGCCGTTGGGGCCGAGGAGGCCGAACATGGTTCCGGGCTGGATGGAGAGGGAGAGACCTTCGACGGCGACCTTGGTGTCGTAGACCTTGCGGATGTTGTTGAGCTCGACGATGGACATTTGGGCTAGTCGAAGGATAGCAGTGGGGGGCGAGGGATTTGGGGGTTTGGGATGGTAGGGATGGCGTGGGTGGGATGGTACTTTTTACTCGGGAAAAGTGGAGGTTCTCCTGGGCTAGACTTCATGCATATGAGCGGATTCGTAGCAGTATCAACGGGGATGGTGACCTTCGCACTTCTCGCAGCGATAGCCCTCCCACATTTGGAAACGGGGCTAACGTTTATACCAATTTTTGCGGTCTCGGTTCTTACCGGTTATATCGCCGCAAAGGTCTACGACAGGCGTAAAAAGTTGAAGTGAAGGCATTGCCCAGCTTCAGGGGAAGCATAGTTAGGCGGCTTGTTAGCATTGGGGTGTGGCGCTGATGCTTTCTACTCCGGTGAAGTTTGTGAAGCGGGTGGGGGAGCGTGTCGCTGAAGGGCTGGCGAAGCGGGGGGTGGAGACGGTTGAGGACCTGCTGTATCACCTGCCATTTCGGTATGAGGACCGGCTGAATCCGAAGGCGCTGGGGGAGATGAAGGCGGGGGAGATGGCGTCGCTGGTGGGCGATGTGAGGGGGAGCGCGCTGCTGACGACGAAGGGGCCGACGCTGTTTGAGATGACGCTGGGGCTGACGGCGCTGGGGGATCGGGGGCTTGGGTTTGGGGGGATGCCGGGCAAGGATGGGCAGGCGACGATCAAGTGCATCTGGTTCAACGGGAGCTACCTGCGGGAGCGGTTCAAGCTGGGGCAGCGGGTGGCGGTGTATGGGAAGCTGGAGGCTTCGCGGAGCGGCGGGGCGGGGCGGTACAAGCTGATTCAGCCGCAGTTTGAGCTGCTACCGGCGGAGGGGGTGACGGGGCCGGATGCGGAGTTCGCGATGCTGGAGATGGGGCGGATTGTGCCGGTGTACGAGAGCCTGGGGGGGAAGACGCCGTGGGGGGCGAAGCTGACGAGCAAGTGGACGCGGCGGGTGATGTGGAGTGTGTTTGAGGAGTTGATGGAGAGTGGGGCGGAGGTGGAGGAGACGATGCCTCCGGGGCTGCGGGCGAGGCTGGGTTTGCCGGGGAGGATTGAGGCTCTGCGGCAGGTGCATTTTCCGGAGGCGGGAACGGCGATGGAGGCACTGATGGGGGCGCGGACGGCGGGGCATCGGAGGCTGATCTTTGAGGAGTTCTTCTATCTGGAGCTGGGGCTGGAGTTGAAGCGGCGGCGGCTGCGGGAGCGGGTGGGGACTCGGTTTGAGACGGGGGACGGGGTAAGGGAGGCGATCAAGCAGGTGCTTCCGTTTCATCCGACAGCGGCGCAGAAGCGGGTGCTGGGAGAGATCGTGGGGGATATGAAGAAGACCCAGCCGATGCGGCGGCTGCTGCAGGGGGATGTGGGGAGCGGCAAGACGATTGTGGCGATGCAGGCGGCGCTGGTGGCGATGGAGAACGGGTACCAGGCGGCACTGATGGCTCCGACGGAGATCCTGGCGACGCAGCATTATTTGAGTGCGAGGAAGCTGTTGGGGGATAAGGTCTCGCCGAAGACCGGGAGGCCTTATGGGGTGACGTTGCTGACTGGGTCGCTCGACGAAGACCGGAAGCGGGAGGGGCGGGGGCGGATCTTTCGTGGGGAGGCGCAGCTTGCGATCGGGACGCATGCGCTGATTGAGGAGAAGGTTGAGTTTGCGAAGCTGGGGCTTGTGGTGGTGGATGAGCAGCATCGGTTTGGGGTGCAGCAGCGGTTCAAGTTGATGAAGGCGGGAACGGCTGATCCGGACGTGCTGGTGATGACGGCGACGCCGATTCCGCGGACGCTGGCGCTGACGATTTATGGGGACATGGATGTGAGCGTGATCGACGAGCTGCCGCCGGGACGGACGGCGATTACGACGCGGCGGACGACGGAGGAGAAGGCGGGGCAGGTGTGGGAGTTCGTGCGGAAACAGGTGGGGATGGGGCGGCAGGCGTATTTGGTTTATCCGGTGATCGAGGGGGCTAAGGAGGATCAGCCGGAGTTGGATTTTGCGAAGGACGAGGAGGAACAGGGGTCAGGGAACAGGGGTCAGGGGTTGGGGGGACATCGGGGAAAGGGGGTAGGACTTTTTCCGAAGGCGAAGCTGCGGAGTGCGACACAGATGTATGAGGAGCTTCGTGTGGGGGCGTTGAGTGGGTTGAGGGTGGGGTTGCTGCATGGGCGGATGAGTGCGGATGACAAGGAGGTGGCGATGCGGCGGTTTCAGCGAGGGGAGACGGATGTCCTTGTCGCGACGACGGTGATTGAGGTGGGGGTGGATGTGCCGAATGCATCGGTGATGGTGATTGAACATGCGGAGCGGTTTGGGCTGGCGCAGATGCATCAACTGCGGGGGCGGGTGGGACGTGGTGCGGCGAAGAGCTACTGCATCCTGATGACGGGGGGGAAGGTGAGCGAGGGGGCGGAGGCTAGGCTGGATGCGATGGTGCGGACGCAGAATGGGTTTGAGCTGGCGGATATCGATTTGCAGCAGCGGGGGCCGGGGGAGTTTTTTGGGACGAGGCAGGCGGGGATGCCGGAGTTTCGGGTGGCGAGCCTGGTGAGGGACCGGGAACTGCTGGAGGAGGCGAAGGCGGAGGCGGCCCGGTTTGTGGAGCGGCCCGATCCTGGGCTGACGAAGGAGGAGATCGATGGGGTTTGGGCGAGGCTGAAGCTGCAGTGGCAGCGGCGGTATGGATTGGTAGAGGCTTAGTTAACCTACGCATGACGGCTGAGGCCGTTCTCTTGAGCTCATCGCGCGAGCCGGATGAGGTATCGGCGGGGGCTCGGCGAAGTCGGGTGGGGGTGCGTTAGTTGCCGTCCGGGGCGAAGGCGGTGCGGTGGGTGGCGAGCTCGGAGTCGTATTCAAAGCGGCGTTTGAGCTTGAGGAAGCGGACTTCGAAGAGGTCGTAACTGAGCTTGGAGACGAGCAGGGTGCAGGCGAAGTTGAGGGGCAGGGTGATGAGTCCGGCGATGGCCAGGGAGTGGGTTTTGGCGGTGAAGAAGATGAGGGTCTTGATCCAGGCGCCGACCCAGACGGCATGCCAGAGATAGAAGCCATAGCTGTACTTGCCGATGAAGCGGAGCGGCTTGAGGTGGAAGAGACGGAAGAGGGGGGAGCCGGTGCGGAGGGTCATGCCGATGAGACCCATGGAGGCGAGGCCGAGGAAGGTCCAACCGAAGGTGATGGCGGCGGGGGAGAAGAGGTCGGAGGAGAAGACCTGGATGAGGAGGTACGGGACGACGGCGGCGAGGAAGAGCCACTTCATGGAGCGCTGGATGGCGTCAGCGGATGGGCCGCGCAGGAGGAGGGCGAGGAGGGCGCCGAAGCAGAGGGCGTCGATGCGGAAGGGGAGCAGGCGGCCGAGGGCGTAGACGGCTGACTCCAGGCCCCAGAGATGGAGTGCCAGGATGCGGAGGGCGAGGCAGGCCGAGCAGATGAAGGCACAGGTCCAGATGAGGCGGACACGGTTCTTGACGAAGAAGACGATGAAGGGCCAGAGGAGGTAAAACTGCTCTTCCACGCAGAGGGTGTGGAGGTGGGCGAGGCCGGCGCTGGCGGCGGGATGGGCCGCGCTGGGGAGGCCGTAGAGGGTGGGGTTCCAGTTGGCGGCGATGTTGCCGAGGTACAGGAGGAAGAGGGCGTGCTGCGGTTGCCAGACGTAATGAAAGATGGGAGTGAGGAGGGCGAGGATGAGGAAGAGGAGGTAATAGACGGGGAAGATGCGGACGGCGCGGCGGGCGAAGAAGCGCTTGAAGTAGTGGCTATCGTGGCGGGTGTCAAAGAGGATGCCGGTGATGAGAAAGCCGGAGAGCACGAAGAAGATGTCTACGCCGGCGGTGCCGCGAAGGCGGGCGGCGTTGAAGAGCCTGAGGAGGAGGCCGCCGTGCGCGCCGCCGCCGTAGTGGGAGAGGAAGACCATGGTGACTGCGAGCGCGCGGATGCCATCGAGGGCGGGGAAGCGGGTTTTGAAGTCGATGGGGCCGAAGGCGGGGGGCTCAGTTGCCATGCGGTGAAGTCCTCTGGAAGGCATGGTTCGCGGTGGTCCAAGTATACGGCGGGTGCGGCTAGCCGGGTGGGGCGAGGCGGCTGTGGAGGACGTAATGCCAGACGGCCCAGGCTGCCGCGATGAGGGCGAGGAGCATGAGCAGAATGTAGAGCCAGCGGAGATCGAACGAGCGAGGCTTTGTAATGCGGCTGCGTTTGACGTTTTCCGCGAAGGTCTGCCAGGCTTCGGGTTCGGGCTCCGTAGCGGCGCCGGTGCGGCGGGCGAAGGTGTCATGGCTGGTCTGGAATTTTTCCATCCAGGAGGTCTCTTCCAGGCCGAGGGCCGCGATGTACGCGCGAACGATGCCGCGGCGGAAGACGCCGCCGGGGAGGGAGCCGAAGGACTCCTGCTCCAGCGCTTCCAGATGGCGGATGGAGACTTTGGTCTGGGCGGAGATGGTCTCCAGAGTAAGTCCGCTCCGCACGCGCTCCGCCTTCAAGGAACTGCCGAATCCCGTCATCTATATCAACCTGCCGCCGGTGGAGGGTGCCGCGAGTTCCTGTTTCCCTATCGTAACCTTGGATGGTGCAGATTGGAACGGGGCCGGGTAGACCAGGCGGGTACCCTCCAGGGTGCTACTGCTAGACTTGATGCCTATCGATGCGGCTTTCCGTTCCAGAGCGGTTCACCATTCGTCAGACGCTGTCGTTCGCGACGGGGTTGATGGCGGTGCAGTTGATGGAGGGGACAGAGCTGACGTTTGCGCTGCTGACGTTCGCTTACGTGGTGATTCTGGCGCTTTCTTATAACGCAGCGGGTGGATTCTTTTATCCGTCAGGCGCGTGGATTTTGTTTACCGGGGTGGAGACGACGCTGATCGGTCTTACCTATAAGGCGACGCTGTTTGAGCCGGCGCAATCCAATCTTCGCGAGCCGACGACGACGATGCTGGTGTACTGCGTGGGCATGGCAGGGATGGGGCTGGCAGGGTGGTTGAGCAGTCTGCTTCGACCGAAGAAGGGGCTGCTCTCAGGTTTTTCAGTTGGGGCTCAGATGAAGGAGTCTGCGATCGGGTGCCTGATGATTGGCGTGCCGATGATTTATGTGAATCAGATTGGCCTGCATCAGAGCGCGTCGTTTGCGAGTGCGCTTTCGCAGTTGAATCACTTTTTGCCGCTGGCGATCCTGCTGGGAACGGTATACCAGATTGAATCTTCACAGGGGCGGAGCAGCTCCAACTGGGTGGTGTGGGCGGCGGGTCTGGCGCTGTTCGGCCAGGGGCTACTGAGCTATTCCAAAGAGGGTATGTTTACGCCGGTGGTGACGTGGCTGATCCCCACGGTGGTGCTTCGGTTCCGCTTCTCCAAGGCACAGGTGGCGCTGGGTGTGGCGTTCGCGGCGTTTGCCTTTTATTATCTGGTTCCGTTCGCGCAGGCTGGACGGGTTTCGCGTGACGTCGACAGCAATATTGCGAACAATTACGACGATGTCGTGAAGTATTTGTCGGACTTGAATGGGACGCGGCAGCTTTACCTGGAGAGCGGCCTGGTGACGCAGATCGACCAGATACCGCATCTTTACAACGAATCCGGCGGGTTCTTCGACCGTTTGCAGATGCTGGCGTTCGACGATGCGCTGATTACGATTACGGATGAAGGAAGCGTCTTTGGCTTGTCGCCGACGGTGGGCACGTTCGTCAATGTGATTCCGAGGTTTTTGTGGAAGGACAAGCCGGAGTACCTGTCCGGCAACGTGTTTGGGCGTGAGATCGGTGTGATTTCAGAGAATGATGAGTCTACCGGCATCAGCTTCAGTCCCACGGCGGATGCGTATCACGAGGCGAAGTGGGTGGGTGTGATGCTGGTGGAACCGGTGGTGATGTTCATCCTATTTTTCATCATCGATTCTTTGTCCGGGGATGTGAGGATGTCGCCGTGGGGGATGCTGTTCCTTGCGTTTTCCGCGCATTATGCGCCGGAGGGGGAGATGCCGGGAACGATCTGGATTGCGACGTATGGCGCGGAGGGCGTGATCTTCGCGGCGGTGATCTCAGGGTATGTGACGCCGTTCCTGTCTCGCATGTTGACGATGGGGGGCAGGGCGGGGGACCAAGGAGGGCGGGTGCCGCCGTTCCGAGCGCAGCCTGCGCCACCGCGTCTGCGTGAGGTTGCGGTTGAAGCCGACGGCGGTGGGCCGGCACTGTAAGGTGAGCGGAGATGCGAGTGTGATCTTCGTTTGAAGAAATGCCAAGGTTCGTCCTGCCGAGGGCTGGCATTCCGGCGTCTATAGTTAGTTGATTGCCCAGAACCGCTGATGCCTAATCCTTCCCACCCCGTCGTTCGTGTGCTGCAATGGTTGCTGCTGGCGGCGTCGCTTGTATTTTTCGGCATGCATTTTGTGCACCTTTCCGCGGATTTTCCGAACTTTTCTCCCTGGATGGACTGGTCCAAGTACACGGACGAAGGCTGGTATGGGGATGCGGCGATCCGGCACTTCCAACTGGGGCACTGGTACGTGCCGGGAGACTTCAACCCGGCGGTGGCGCTGCCGGTGTGGCCGCTGGTGGAGGCGGTGACGTTCCGGTTTACCGGGGTGTCTCTGGTGGCCGCGCGAGCGCTGACGGTGGTGGTGTTTGGGGGGATCCTGGTGTGCTCCTATTGGCTCCTGCGGCGATGGAGTGCGCGAGGTGCGGAGAGTCTGGCTCCAGTGGTTGGGGTGGCACTGCTGGTGGTGAGTCCCTTCTGCTTTGTGTTTACGCGGCTGGCGATTTTGGAGCCGATGCTGGTGCTGATTACGCTGCTGCTGATGCTCGTTGCGGGCACGGTGCGGGCGCAGAGTGATGCGGGTCTGTGGGGTGAGGTCGGGGCGAATCTTGGGCCGATTGTTGGGATGGGGCTGCTGCTTCCGGCGTTGATTTTGACGAAGACGACAGGGCTGTTTCTGGTGCCGGCGATTGCGTTTCTGTTGCTAGCTGCGGTGGGATATCGGGTGAAGTCCTTCCTGCGCGTGGGTGTGCCGGCGGCGGCGCTCGGAGCGGGTGTGTGGCTGGGCTACTACGGGCTGGTGGTGCGGCCACGGTACCTGCTGGATTATCGTTACTTGTTCTCAGCGAATGGCTACACGCAGATCACGCTGAAGACGGCGGGTACGGTGCTGGCAAAGACTTTTATGGATGGTGCTTGGATGGGCCGCGGCGTTTATGTGGGGGCCGTGGCGTGCACGGTGCTGGCGTTGGTGTTGTGGCGGCGGGTGCGGGAGTCTCCGTTGATTGGAGCGCTGCTGCTTTGGGCGGTGGGGTATGAGGCCTTCCTGGCGTATCACGACAACCTGCAGCCCCGGTACTACCTGGTGGTTGCGGTGCCGCTGACGTTGCTGATTCCGGTGACGGTGGAGCAACTGGTGCTGCCGAGAATCGCGAGTGGAGGCCTGAGGCGTGGGGTGGGTGTGGCTGTGGGGCTGGCTCTGGCGGCGGTTCTGGTGGTGCAGGCGGGGCAGACGATATCTTTTGTGCGGCACCCGGAGTACACGCTGCTGCGGGCGGCGTATGAGGTGAAAGATGTTATTGCGACGCATGAGAAGGAGGATCCGAAGCATAGCCCGCTTGTGCTTTCGATCTCGGGGTCCGATTTATCCCTGATGACGGGGATGCCGAGCATCTGCGATGACTTTGGGACGCTGGAGCTGGTGGATCGGGTGAGGCAGTACAGGCCGGGCTGGTATGTGGCTTGGAACCAGATTGATGACGATAAGATGGATGCGTTGACGCCGTTTTACCATATTGAGCGTGTGGCGGCGTTTCCGGCAATGGACGATCCGGACCGGAATTTGTTGATTGTGTATCGGCTGGATGACTCGCTGGAGACGGCTCCGTTGAACCGGAAACGTAAGCCTACGCCGAAGGGTTTGAAGACGAAGGTTGGGCAGCAGCCGAGTACGAGCCAACTACAGCACTAGCCGGTGTGATTTGACAAGAACATGGACCGTGGATAGCCTTGGAATCAATGCGTAACGCTTCTCAGCATCGGCATTATCACCATCATCACGCGCATGGCGTGCTGGCGGCTGTGTCCGATGTGGCGAACTAACGAACGCACAACAGGATTCGAAACAGGCCCGCCGACGCGAACACCGCGAGCGGGCCTTTTGTCTGCGCGGGTGACCGGCCAGCGATTGATTGAGAAACAGGGAGAGCGAGATGGATGCAGTAAAGATCGACTTTGGCAAGACGGATGGACTGGTTGCAGGCATTGTGCAGGACGCGACGACGGGCGAGATGCTGATGCTCGGTTTTCTGAACGAAGAGAGCTATGCGAAGACGCTGGAGAGCGGGTATGTGACGTTCTGGTCGCGGAGCCGGAAGACGCTCTGGATGAAGGGTGAGACGAGCGGCAACCGGCTGAAGATTGTGACTGCGGCGACGGACTGCGACAACGATGCGTTGCTTTTTCGCGTGGAGGTTGAGGGCGATGGGCTGGTGTGCCATGAGGGTACGGTGAGCTGCTTTACGAAGGCGATACAGGTTGGAGGCAATGGTGAATAAGCTGAAGCTGGGGATTCCGAAGGGCAGCCTGCAGGATGCGACGATTGCGCTGTTCGAGCGTGCGGGTTGGAGGATCTTTGCGAATGGGCGGAGCTACTTTCCGCAGATCGACGACGTGGAGATTGAGTGCATGCTGGTGCGGGCGCAGGAGATGGCGCGATACGTGGAGCATGGAGCGCTGGATGCGGGACTGACAGGCAATGACTGGGTGATGGAGAACGAAAGTGACGTCGAGCGGATTACGAGCTTGACGTACAGCAAGGTGAGCCGCGGGACGGTGAAGTGGGTGCTCGCGGTGCCGGAGGATTCTCCGTTTGAGAAGCCGGAGGACCTTGCGGGGAAGATCATTGCGACCGAGTTGGTGGAGTTTACCAAGCGCTACTTCGCGAGCAAAAACATTCCGGTGAAAGTGGAATTCAGTTGGGGTGCGACGGAGGTGAAGCCGCCTACACTGGCCGATGCGATTGTCGAGGTCACGGAGACGGGGTCGTCGCTGCGGGCGAATCGGCTGCGGATCATCGAGACGCTGATGGAGTCTGAGACGCAGTTGATTGCGAACAAAACGGCGTATGCGGATGAGTGGAAGAAGGAGAAGATCAACAACATTAGCCTGATGCTGAATGCGGCGATTGCGGCGCAGGGGCGGGTGGGGTTGATGCTGAACGTGGCGACGGCGGAGCTGGACGCGGTGGTGGCGGAGCTGCCGGCGCTGAATGCGCCGACCATGTCGCAACTGAGCGGCGGCAAGGGTTTTGCGTTGAATACGATCCTGGATGAGCGGCTGGTGCGCGAGGTGATTCCGAGGTTGAAGGCCGCGGGAGCTACAGGTATTGTGGAGTATCCGCTGAGCAAGGTGGTTTTGTAACTGCTTCAGGCACAGATTGGATGATTGGGATGAAGCTGGTCAAGACGTATGGGAAGACGGCGAAGAGCGCGGCGGCGGCGATCGAGGCGATTGAGCGGCGCGGTACGGTGAACACAGCCAAGGTGGAGGCTGTGGTTTCAACCATCCTGGCGGACGTGCGCCAGGGTGGGGATGCTGCCGTGATTGAGTATGCAGGGCGGTTCGATGGGTTGAAGCAAGAGGATGGAACGCTGCTTCCGCTGCGGGTGACGCGGGAGGAGATGAAGGCGGCGTGGGAGGAGACGTCAACAGTCCTGCGCGAGGCCATGGAGGTGGCGCAGGCGAATATCAAGGCGTTCGCGGAGGCGCAGTCGCCGAAGGAATGGACGTTCGAGCCGGTGGCGGGGGTTAAGACGGGACAGATTGTCAGGGCTGTTGGAAGTGTGGGGTGTTACGTGCCGGGTGGGCGTTATCCGCTGCCGAGCACGCTGCTGATGACGGTGACGCCGGCGCAGGTGGCGGGGGTGAAGCGAATTGTGGTGTGCTCGCCTAAGCCTGCGAAGGAGACGCTGGCGGCGGGATGGCTGGCGGGAGTGACGGAGTTTTACCGCATGGGCGGTGCGCAGGCGGTGGCGGCGATGGCGTTTGGGACGGAGACGATTGGACGCGTCGATAAGATTGTTGGGCCGGGGAACCTGTACGTAACGGCGGCGAAGGCGGCGGTCGCGAGTGAGTGTGGGATCGATATGCCGGCTGGGCCGACGGAGATTGGGGTGATGAGTGAGGATGGGGACCCGGCTGGGATTGCCGCAGATCTTGTAGCGCAGGCAGAGCATGATCCGGAGACGCTGGCGGTGTTGATTACGCCGAATGAGGCGCTGGGGGAGGCGGTTCGGGTGGAGGCGATGAGGCAGGCGAAAGGGAACGAGATTGCGGAGGAGTCCCTGGCGGCGCAGGGTATGGTATTTGTAACTGATACGGTTGCAGAAGCGCGAGAGCTGACGAATCGGTTGGCGTTTGAGCATCTTTCCGTGGATGCTCACAAGGACCTGGCGTGGGTGGAGCATGCGGGGAGCGTGTTTGTGGGGCGGTACTCGCCGCAAAGCATGGGGGACTATGTGAGCGGGCCGAACCATGTGCTGCCGACGGGGCGGGCGGGACGGATTCGTGGGGGGCTGAGTGTGTTGGATTTTGTGAAGGTGATTACGGTGCAGGAATATACGAAGGATGGTCTTAAGACGCTGGGGCCTCATGCGATTGCGATGGCTGAGGCTGAGGGTCTGACCAGTCACGCGGAGAGCGTAAGAATCAAGATGGGAGCTGGACGATGAGTGTCGCGGAGCAGGTACGAGTGGTGGAACCGAGGCGGTCCGTGTTGGCGATGCCGGAGTATCATCCGCCGCTTTCCGGGCGGGACGGGTTGCGGCTGGACTTCAACGAGAATACGTTTGCGCCGTCGCCGAAGGTGATGGAGCGGCTGCTGACGATCACGGCTGAAGGACTGACGAAGTATCCGGAGCGGGTGCCCGTGGAGGGGATCGTCGCGGCGAAGTTTGGGCTGGATGCAAAGCAGGTGCTGCTGACGAACGGCGTGGATGAGGCGATCCACCTGATCGCGGTGACCTTTCTGGATGAAGGCGATGAGG
Organism: uncultured Acidobacteriaceae bacterium; assembly: GCA_964242025.1. GTDB lineage: Bacteria > Acidobacteriota > Terriglobia > Terriglobales > Acidobacteriaceae > Edaphobacter. The sequence goes on along the minus strand of CAXSZW010000010.1, from coordinate 182,517 downwards.
CGCTGGTGTGGACGCCGAGCTTCTTTATGTACGACGTGAGCATTGAATTGATGTCGCCGGGCGGGCTGCGGAGAGTGCAGGCGGATGAGACGATGCGGTTTCCGCTGGAACGGTATCTGGCTGGGATTACGGAACGGACGAAGCTGATGATTATCGCGTCGCCGAACAATCCGACCGGGGCTGCGGTGAGCCGGCAAGATTTGCTGACGATTGCGAAGGCTGCACCGCACGCGGTGTTGCTGGTGGATGAGGCGTACTTTCACTTTCATGGGGAGACGACGCTGGGTGATGTCTCGTCTGTGCCGAATCTGCTGGTGGCGCGGACGTTCAGTAAGGCGTATGGGCTGGCGAATCTGCGGGTGGGGATGGTGGCGGGGGATGCGCGGCTGGTGGGGTATATCCGGAAGGCGAGCTCGCCGTACAACGTGAATGGGGTGGCGCTGGAGTGTCTGAAGGCGGCGCTTGAGGACGATGCGTACATCGTTTGGTATGTGGAGCAGATACGGGTTGGGCGCGAGCGGATGATGCGTGGGCTCGATCATTTGGTGGTGCCGTACTTTCCGAGTGAGGCGAACTTTGTGCTGATGCGGATTGGAGAGAAGCATAAGGAGCTGGTTGCGGCGGTAAGGGGGCATGGGGTGTTGCTCAGGGACCGATCGGCAGACCCGGGGTGCGACGGGTTTGTGCGGATCACGATTGGGGTGGAGGAGCAGGTGACGGCTGGGCTTGCGGCTCTGCGTGACGCGCTGAAGGAGATTGGATGGAGCGGGCCGGTAGCTGCGCATGACGTTTCTCCAAACGACGGCGGATTGGAGCGGGAGTATGAGTGAGGCGGTGCGGGTTGGGACGGTGAACCGGGTGACGACGGAGACGCAGATTGCGCTGCGGCTGACGTTGGATGGGCAGGGGACGTATACGGTGTCGTCGGGGATAAGGTTCTTTGACCATATGCTGGAGCTGTTTACGCGGCATGGCGGGTTCGACCTGGAGTTGAAGGTGACGGGGGACCTGGACGTGGATCAGCACCATACGGTGGAGGATACGGGGATCGCGCTGGGAGAGGCGTTTCTGGAGGCGCTAGGGGATAAGAAGGGCATCATGCGCGCTGGCTACTTTGTGATGCCGATGGATGAGACGCTGGCCGTGGCGGCGGTCGATCTGAGCGGGCGGACGGCGTATGCGGTGGAGACGCTGGTGGATGTGCCGGTCGTCGGGGATCTGCAGTCGGAGCTTGTGACGGATTTCTTCGAGGGGTTTGCGCGCGGAGCGAAGTGCAACGTGCATGTCAAGACGATGTATGGGCGGTCGAACCACCACAAGATTGAGGCGATCTTCAAGGCGTTCGCTCGGGCGATGCGTGGGGCTTGCAGCCGGGATGAAAGGATGCGGGAGATGCTGCCTAGTACGAAGGGGCTGCTGTGATCGCGGTGATCGATTACAAGGCGGGGAATCTGACGAGCGTGGTGAAGGCGCTGCACTATCTTGGCGCGGAGACGACCGTCACGCAGGACCCGGATGTGGTGCGGAAGGCGAGCAAGATTGTGCTGCCGGGGGTGGGGCACTTTCGTTCGACGGCGCTGCTGGAGGAGTTGGGTGTGACCGAGGCGGTGCGGGAGGCGGTGGCGAAGGGGGCGCTGTTTCTAGGGGTTTGCGTGGGGTTGCAGTGGCTGTTTGAGGGGTCGACGGAGGCTCCGGAGACGGCGGGGCTGGGACACTTCCAAGGGATGTGTGAGCGGTTTCCGGCGGAGTATGAGGGGGCGGAGTTGAAGGCGCCGCATGTGGGGTGGAATTCGCTGGATGAGGTGAGGGGGGATTCGCGGCTGCTGCATGGCGTGGAGCGCGGTGGGTTTGTGTACTACACGCACTCGTGGCGGGCGCCGGTGGTACAAGCTACTGCTTCGGTTACGCATTACGGAGGGGCGTTTACGGGAGTGGTGGAGCGGGAGAACGTGATGGGTGTGCAGTTTCATCCGGAGAAGTCCAGCAGCGTGGGGCTACAGGTACTGAAGAACTTTGTGGAGATGTGACACATGCCGTTTATCTATGACTTGAAGCTGGCGGATGGTGAGCCGGAGTTTACGTTTGTGCAGCAACTGGTGCCGGTGGGGACGCTGGTGGGGACGGGACAGGCGGTGGCCACGCTGACGGACGGGGCGATGGAGTGGCATCTGCCGGCGCCGCGGCAGGGGCTCGTAGTGGAGTGGTTTGTGGAGCATGGAGGGCGGGTAGCGGGTGGGGATGGCGTAGCTCGGGTGGTGTGTGAGGGGGAGAAGGTGGATGTAGAGGGCGCTGTGCCTATGAGGCTTGGGTAGATGCTAGCTGAAGTTTACCGTCTAAATGGACACGGGATTGGCAGCTTAGGGGTGATGAAGAGCGCTGTAACTGTGAGGGGAATCGATGCGATATCAGTACACGTTGACATATAGAGACTACTTGACTGCGCAGAAGCTGTATCGATCTCATCGATGGACGTCTGCGCTGTCGTATTACCTTTGGATTTGGGCCCTCCCCATCGCTGGCGCTCTTTTGGCGTTGCCGTTTTTAGCTGGACTTTTTGGGCTTCGACGAGATTTGCTTCCGATGCTTGCAGGAGGATCGGCCGTAGGGCTATGGTTCGCCATCTTCATCCCGGCTATGCGTGTTTATACGATCCGTAAGTGCTGGCGCAACCTTCTTCCAGAATCATCAAAGAAGTCGACCAAAACTACGATTCCGGTTGAGCTTGAAATGACACCGGATCAGCTCATCTCCGCGCTGCCGGGTAAGAGCGAGGGGCGATTCTTCTGGCCGACGCTTGTCGATTGCGCGGAGAACTCCGAGATTTGTCTTGTTTTTATCAAGAAGAAGCTGTTTCTGTTCATCCCGATTCATGCTTTGGATGAGACAGGATGGGCGGAGCTTCACTCGCGTTTTGAGAGTTCGAGAGAGAAGGTTTAGATGCTGACGAAGAGGATTATCGCTTGTTTGGATGTGCGGGGGGGGCGGGTGGTGAAGGGCGTCCAGTTTGTGGATATTGTGGATGCGGGGGATCCGGCGGAGTTGGCGCATCGGCACGCGGCGGCGGGGGCGGATGAGATTGTGCTGCTGGATATCACGGCGACACATGAGGGGCGGGGGACGCTGATCGAGACGGTGAAGCGGACGGCGGCTGCGCTGTTTGTGCCGTTTACGGTGGGTGGGGGGATACGGAGTGCGGAGGATGCGGCGGCGGTGTTCGATGCGGGGGCGGATAAGGTGTCGATCAACTCGTCGGCGATTGCGCGGCCGGAGCTGATTGGGGAGATTGGCGGGAGCTTTGGGGCGCAGGCGGTGATTGTGGCCATTGACGCTCGGCGAGGTGCTGCGGGGGTGAGCGACGCGGAAGTTTATGTTTCGGGCGGAAGGAAAGCGACCGGCTTACGAGTGGTGGAGTGGGCGCGGGAGGCGGAGGAGCGGGGGGCGGGGGAGATCCTGCTGACAAGTATGGATACGGATGGGATGCGGAATGGGTTCGACTGCGAGCTGACGGCGGCGGTAAGTGGGGCGGTGCAGATTCCGGTGATTGCGAGTGGGGGGGCGGGGAGTGCGGCGCACTTTGCGGAGGTGTTCGGGCGAGGAAAGGCGGATGCGGCGCTGGCGGCGAGCATCTTCCACTTTGGGGTGACGGACTCACGTGAGTTGAAGGGTGAGCTGAGAAGGGCTGGTGTGAGTGTGAGGCTGCCGTGTTGAGGTGTGCCCCTACCCCTGGGTGTTTCGATGTAAAAATCTGAAACGAAACGGGTTAGGGGTTATTAAGAGATCAGTTAACCCTGCTTTCGTCACCTTCCGGAAAGTTACCCTGAGGTGGGACGAAATGGGAGGGGAGAAGCGTACCTCAGTGGCTAAAGCGGGGATACGACTGTGGCAGCTATGGCACGGCTGAAGCCGTGCCCTTAACACGACAAAGATAGAGGCTATAACGGTGTTGATTCCTTCGATTGATCTGATGGGCGGGCGGATTGTGCAGTTGGTGCAGGGCGAAAAGTTAAAGCTGGCGTTCGATGATTTTGAGTATTGGATTGGGCGGTTCGAGACGTATCCGCTGGTGCAGTTGATCGATCTGGATGCGGCGATGCGGCAGGGGGAGAATACCGCGCTGATCGAGATGATCTGCAAGCGGCTGCCGTGCCAGGTGGGTGGGGGTCTGAAGACGGCGGAGGACGGGCGGCGGCTGCTGGGGGCGGGGGCGAAACGGGTGATTTATGGGTCGAGTTTGTTTGGAGCCGAGAGTGCGGACGTGAATCCCACTCATCGCGATGAGACTGCGATGAATGGGGCACCCAAAGCTTCCAGGCGGCACAAGATCATCAAGCTGGAGTTTGCGGAGGAGTTGAAGAAGGAGTTGGGGGAGGAGGCGCTTTGCTTTTCCGTCGATACGAAGGCGGGGAAGGTGGCGGTGAAGGGGTGGAAGGACTCGGTGGACCTGACGCCGGAGGAGGCGGTTACGTGGCTGGAGGATAGCTGTGCGGCGTTCCTGTATACGCATGTGGATACGGAGGGGACGATGACCGGATTTCCGATCGACGTGGCGGCGGTGCTGCGGGCGTGTACGGCGAAGCAGTTGATTGTGGCGGGGGGGATCAAGGAGCGCGCGGAGGTGGATGCGCTGGACGCGATGGGGGTGGATGCGGTGGCGGGCATGGCGGTTTATTCGGGGGCGATGAGCGCCTGACGGCGCTCTCGTTCTTCGTTCTTTGTTGCTCGTTGTTAGAAAGGGCTAGCGTCCGGCTTTGATGTAGGGCCAGCCCTGCTCCTGTTTGGTGACGACTTCGACGACGCCGGAGGGGACGGAGGTGACGCCGGGGGCGAGGTCGGCGGGGGTGAGGTGCTGCATGCGCATGGAGTTTTCACAGGCGACGAAGTGGACGTGTCTAGCTGCGAGGACTTCAAGGTCAGGCTGGATGGTGGAGGCCTTGCGGAGGAAGGCGGTGCCGGGGCCGTAGGCGACGAGTTCGACTTCGGGTGGTTCGGTGGGGAAGGCTTTGAGGAAGTTGGTGATGTTGAGGAGGGTCATGTGCCAATCGGACTCGTCCGCGGAGGTGAGGACGAAGAGGACGCGGTGGGGTTTGGACTGGGCGACGGCAAAGGTGGCGGGGAGGAGCAGGGCGAGGAGGATCGCGAGCTTCTTGAAGGTGGGCATGATGCTGTTTATATCAGTTGGGTGGTGGGAGTTTAGCGGATGGCCGGCGGGACTGCCTTGCGGCGGTTCTACCGGCCACCCAGGGAATCGAACCCTCTCACGTGGAAACCACGCTATCCTCACCGGAGGTGGAAGCAACTTTATAGAGGACGCTGGCCGTGGCGTCAATGGATTTCGATTGGAAATCTTATGAGGCGGAGATGTTGTTTTCACTGATGAAGCTGCTGAGGACATTGGGTGAGGTGGAGAAGTTGTCAGCGGCCTTCCAGAGGTGGAACTTCTGACGGACCTCCTGTTGGAGGATGACGATGCCGTTGGTGAAGCTGGCCATGTCATTGCGCTCGATGAGGATGCGTGGGCCGAGGACGCCGCTGAGCTTGATGGCGAAGATGGGTTGTGGGGCGTTGGCGGCGCGGGTGAGGGTGAGGTTGTTGGCGTCGATGAGGGCGGAGTAGACGCAGCCGAGGAAGATGCCGTGGCGGTCTGAGGTCATCTCCGGGGTGAGGCGGATGTGGATGGTGTTGCCGGCGATCTGGACCTGGGTGGCGGCGTAGTGAGCGTCGGTGGGGGTAAGTTTGCGGTCCGAGAGGCCGACGTGGATGCCCTGGGCGGCGCCATCGATGGTGTTGTTGAGGATGCGGACGTCGCGGGCGATATTGCCGGCGATGACGATGCCTTGGGAGGCGGTATCCAGGAGCTGGGGAAGCAGGATGGCGGCGAAGTTGCGGAAGGCGGGGGCGACGGCGGCGGGGTTGAGGAAGACGGAGGCGGCGATCTTCTGGGCGGCGAGTTGGACGTCGCGGCTGGAGGATTTGGCGGTGAGGCCGGATTTGGCGAGGGCGGAGTTCCAGGCGTCGCCGAGCGAGGCGGAGGAGAGGAACTGGAGACGGGTGGAGCCGAAGGTGGCGGTGACGTGGGCGAGGCCGAGGCTGGAGAGGCCGGCTGCGGGGGTGGGGTTGATTTCAGCGGCGGGTTTGGCGGGGGCGGTGGCTGCCGGGGCGGGTTGGGTGGCTTCGGTTTGGGGCGTTGCCTCAGAACGCTGGAGGAGGCGGGGGGTGAGGCGGGTGAGGGTAAGGGACTGGAGGAGCTGCTTGCCGAGGCGGGCGGAGGTGGCGGGGAGCCTGGGGAGATCGGTGATTTTGAGGACGCGGTTGATGGGGAGGGTGACGATGAGGTTGCCCTCGATCTGGGCGCGGTCCGCGTTGACGACGAGGATGCCGGTCTGGAAGTGGCCGGGATGGAACTGGCTGTTGAGGATGCGGAGGTTGGACTGCTGGGGGGTGGCGGTGGCGGGGGGGACGGGGTTGTAGACGGCGAGGCAGGAGGCGGTGCGGAGGTCGGAGCCGGCGGAGGAGAGGGTGACGCGGTCGATATCGACCTGAGGGCAGGAGCGGATGGTGACGGCTCCCTGGAGGCCCTTGGTGTTTGTGGCAGCGGAGAAGCCTGAGGCGCCGGCCTGAACGGCGAGGTCGGAGAGGGTGACGGCGGGGCACTGGTCGAATTCGAGGACGGCTTCAAGGGTGGGGCCGGTGAGGATGGTGGCGGGGCCGGCGCCGATGATGTTGACGGAGACGCCGGAGAAGGTGAGCTTGGTGGCGAGGGTGAAGGTTCCGGGCTGGAAGCAGAGGCTGACGGCGGTGGCCTTGGAGGCGAGGGCGGCGTGGATGCTGGAGAGCCAGTTGGTGGAGGGGTCGAGGACGAGGTTGCAGCAGCCGCATTCGTCAAGCTGGGTGAGGGGGAGAAAGGGTCTGCGGCAGTCGGCGAGGATGGTCCAGGTCGATTTCTGGTTGGCGTTGAAGAAGGGCTTGACGATGGCGAGGTCGCAGAGCCACTGGCGAGGGCCTTCGGCAGGTTGGGGGGAGGTGAGGTAACGCTGGGGGTAGATTTTTTGTGGGGTGTTGGGGCGGACGGCGAAGCGCCAGAAGGGGCGGGTGAGGATGGGGCTGGTGGGGAGGGCGTTGAGGGTGATGGTGACGGCGAGACCGGAGGTGGTGTCGAGTTGGGCGGGCTGGCCGGAGGTGAAGGGGACCTGGGCCTGCCAGAGGCGGAGGAAGAGGGGGTTGGGGTCGGAGAGGTAGTCGGCGGGGAGGGTGCCGGCGGGGAGGGTGAGGGTGTTGGTGGTGGGGTCGTATGTGGTGGTGGCGGAGCCGAGGGTGACGACGATGCCCTGGGGGGCGGCGGCGAAGTTGGCTTCGGAGGTGGGGCCGAGGGCGGCGGTGGAGCGGAGGATTTCGACGGCCTGACCGGGTTGGGGGGAGTGGGAGGAATCGACGGGGGATTGGGTGAGGAGGAGGACCTGGGAGGAGGTGGAGTTGGTGAGGAGGGAGGCGCGGAAGAGGAAGGAGGCATTGTTCCAGCCCCAGAGCAGGGTTCCGGAGGGGGCGGTGAAGCTGGTGACGGTGAGACGGACGAGCTGGTTGTCGGCTCCGAGGTATCCGCCGGCGGCGGGGGGGCAGCAGGGGTCGGCTGGGGTGGTGGGGGGGAAGAAGCTGACGGCGAGGGTGGCGTTGAAGGAGAGGGCGAGGGTGGCGGGGTCGAGGGTGAGGCCCTGGAGGGTGAGGGCGCGGGCCAGGGTGGTTTGGGCGTCCTCGCAGGTGGAGGAGGAGGTGGGGATCTGGAGCAGGTGCTGCATGAGCCGCGCACGGGCAGCGGTGTCCGGGCCGCCGAGGGCGACTTCGAGGAGGGCCTGGTCTTCGACGGCGGTGATGCTTTGCTCGGTGACGAGGAGGGCTACGAGGGACTGCTGGTTGCGGGAGACGGTGGTGGGGTTGGGGGCGGGCTGGTCGAGCCAGTCCGGCTGGGCGGCGAGTGGGACGGCGGCGGGGAGGGACATGCGCCAGCCGCCGACGTACATGGTGCCGGGGAGGATTTCGAGGGCGCCTGCGGGGGAGACGGCGACCTTGTAGCCGTCGTCGGGGGTGCCGGCGGGGCCGATGACGTCGATGGCTTCGAGGCGCTGGGATTCGGTGAGGATGGAGGCTTGTTCGTTGACGTCGGCTTCGAGGGTGACGCGGCCCTGCTGGGCGAGGACGGAACGGTAGGTGCGGGTGGGGTCGAAGGTGATGCGGGCGCGATCGCTGGCCACGGGAGTGCTCCTTGGATGCTAAGTGCGGGATGCTTGAGTGCGGTGATACGGGGCCGGAAGAACGGTACCTCAGCGGCTAAAGCCGGGGTGTTTCGGGTTGGTTTATGGCACGCCTGAAGGCGTGCCCTTAAGCAAAACGTTGTGGTGCTGGGGCCGGATGCGGCTTTTCAAAACTAGGGGCCTAGTCGGCGTCGATCCAGACTGGGAGTTGGCCGATGGGGGCGTACTCTTCGAACTTGAGGGCGAAGCCGCGGTGTTTGAGCGGGACGGCTTCGAGGCAGTAGACGCCCATCTCCGAGCCGTTCTGCGCGCCGGTGAGGATGGATGATCCGGAGCCGGGGGAGGCGCAGGCACAAGCGCCGGGGGAGCCGGAGGTGAGGATGCGGAGGTCGGCGTCGTCACGGAGGCGGACGTACTCCGGCTGGCCGAAGCTGCGGGAGCGGAAGATGGAGGCGCGGGGGACGATCTGGACGGAGCGGAAGGGCTGGTGGAGGGTGCTGCCGGCGGCGTAGGCGGAGAAGCGGATACAGCCGGTCTGGGCGTCTTCGACGGTGGCGATGTCGTCCAGGATGGATTCCGAGGCGGAGAGGGCGTGGGTGTAGGTGGGGCCGAGGACGGTGGTGCGGGAGAGGTAGACTGCGCCCTCTGAGAAGGCGAGGGCGAGGTCGGCGAAGGCGAGGGGCCAGGAGGACTCGGCCTGGGAGGGAGTGAGCGGGGCGAGGGCGGTGAGGATGAGGTCGAGCAGGGTGGAGGATGGGGTGGTGTTGGGGGGGTAGTCGGCGAGGGCGGCGGCGAGGGCGGGGTTGTCCGTGACGGCGGTTTTGGCGAGGGGGTTGGACTGGAACTTGAGGGAGGAGGCGAGGCTGGCGGGGTCGAAGAGGGTGGGTGAGGTGAGGGTGCCGGTGGTGGGTACGGCGTGGGTGGGGATGGATTGGACGATGGAGTCTGTGGCGAGGAGTTGCTGGATGGCTCCACCGTTGCGGGTGCAGATGGGGCCGGTGATGGAACGCTCGAGGGTGAGGGTGGTGACGGAGCCTTCAATCCAGAGGGTGGTTGGGCGGAGGGGGAGGGTGTCGTTGGCGGTGGCGAAGAAGGTGCCGGGGGCGGCGGTGGGGAGTGCGGGTGAGCCGGGGTCGAGGGTGACCATGCGGAGGTAGACGGAATCGAAGTTGCCCTGGAGGATGAGGTCTGCGCCCTGGAGGAGGATGGCTTCGAGGATGAGGATGGTGGGGGTCCCGGCGGTGCCGGTTGGGGCGGTGATGATCCATGACGGAGTGGGGGCGGAGGTCCAGCGGAGGACGGGGCGTTGGCCGCTCTGGCCGCGGAGGACAGTGGTGGAGCCGGTGGGGATGGTGAGGGTCTGGGTGGGGCCGGTGTAGGTGAGGGAGTCAGTGAACTGGAGGATGGTGTTGGCGGGGAGGGTGGCGAGGGTGGGGTTGAGGTCGGTGGCGTGGCCGCCGGAGATGGGAGTGATGGCGGTGGGCATGGGGAGGGTAGTGAGGATGGAGGTGTCGAAGCCACCGGCACCGATGGGGGAGAGCAGGCCGAAGGAGTAGGAGGCGGTGATGTCGCCGATGGGCGCGCCGGCGGGGAAGCTAAAACGGCCGGTTTCCGGGTGGATGGTGAGCTGGTTGGGAGGGACGGGGGCGCTGGTGCCGCCGGCTTCGAGGCCGACGGAAAAGGCGTGGGGGTAGAGCTGGGAGGGGACGGTGCGCCAGAGGGTTTCGCGGATGGCGACGGGGAGTTCCCACTCGTCTGGGGTGACCCAGTGCTCGCCGAAGGCTTGCTGTTCGAGGGCGCGCTGGGAAGGGGCGAAGAGGGGGATCTCGCGGCCGGTGGGGTCGAAGGTGAAGCAGGGGGGAGTGGAGGCGCTGGCGACGGGGGTGGCGGCGAGGATGGGGAAGGCCTGGAGCCACCAGAGGAAGACGCCAAGGTGGCGGATGTTGAAGTGGCCCAGTGTTTGGTAGCCGGTACGGAGGTCTGCGGTGTGAGCGTACTCGTCAAAGGCGGAGTTGGTGTTGGAGGCGGCGTAGTTGTTGCGGAGGTCGGCGAAGCCTCCGGCGGGGGTGCCGGAGTAGGGGCCGAGGAGGCCTTCAGCGATCTCCAGCGTGGTGCCGGTGAAGGCGATGGGACCGGTGATGGGGTCTTCTATGCGGTAGCTGAGGGGCGGGTCGAACTGGTGGCGGGTGCGGGCCATGCGGCGGAAGAACTCGACGACGCGGGCGTCGCGGGAGGCGATGTCTGCGGCGAGCTCTTCGAGGACGCCGACGGTTCCAGCACGGCGGCGGTAGTAGATGGTGCGGGCGACGTCCGCGCGCTGGGCAGCGGGGTGCAGGCAGGCGAGGAGGCGGGTGGCGACGAGGTCGCCAAGGTAGGGGATGACCCAGTCGTCACAGGTTTCGATGGACTGGTTTTCGCCGAGGCGATCGATGTTGCGGCGGACGACGGCGGCCTGGGAGGCGATGCGGTTGACGAGCTCGCGCAGGGGGCCGGGGGTGGTGGGGGCGGGGCCGGCGTCCAGGCCGCGGTAGACGGGGGGGATGAGGCTCCAGAGGCGGTCGGCGTAGTACTGGGAGTAGCCGTCGGTGATCATTGGGCGGCCTCCTGGGTGGTGATGGTTAGGTTGGCGGGATCCAGGGAGAAGAAGGCGCCTTCGCCGGGGATGTGGAGGGGGCCGGGGCTGGGTGAGCCGGAGACGAGGAACTGGCTGGAGCGGATGGCGATGACGCCGGGGATGGCGAGGCAGGAGGCTTCCAGGTTCGAGTCAAAGAGCGGCTGGCCGATGCGGAGGTTTTGCGGGCCGAAGAGGGTGGAGAGGGCCGAGGTGACGGCGGTGACGAGGGTGGGGGCGTCGTAGGCGGGGTTGAGGACGAGGGTGAGGGTGAGGGTTACGGATTTTTTTGTGGCTGGCTGGACGAGAATGGGGCGGTTGGGGTCTCCGGAGGCGGTGAGGAGGGTTTGGACGGAGGGGACGATGTTGGGTTCGCCGGCGACGTAGACGGTGACGCCGGCGCGCTGGGTGGGGGCGTCCCAGGTCCAGATGGCGGAGGCTCGGGTGACGCCGGGGGCCTGGGCGGCGAGGGCTTCGAAGTCAAAGACGGAGACGGCGCGGCCGAAGGTGAGGACGGAGCGCGGCGCGTACTGCTGGAGGAGGGCGGCGGGGTCGGGGTCGCTGCCGCCGGAGACGGGGACGGGGTTGAGGATGGTCTGGAGGCCGGGCAAGCTCTGGGAGATGACGGTGAGGGCTCCGGCGGGGGGTGAGGCTGCGCCGCCGCCGGTGCGGTAGGTGGCGGTGACGTTGTTGGAGCCGGTGGGGATGCGGGCGCCGTTGACGCCATCGCCGAAGGAGACCCAGGTGTTTTGGGCGGAGTCTTCGCGGGTGATGAAGACCTGGGCGTTGGGGGGCTGGTCGTAGAAGCTGGGGACTTCGGTCCAGCGCTGGTTATTGACCATGAGGGTGATGGTGCTGGCGTAGGTTGGGCCGGTGGCGAGGTAGGTGACGGGGGATTTGGCGAGCTTGAAGGTCTGGCCGGGGATGGAGGCGTCGCCGCTGCCGAGGATCTCTTTGGGGACGGTTTTGCCGGCGGTGACGGGGAGGAGGTTATAGAAGACGGAGAGGGGGGATTGGAGCGGGGCGGGAAGTGGGGTGGGGAGGGTGACGACGAGGGAGTTCGCGGAGGCGAGGGCGGCGGTAGCGGGAGCGCCGGTGCCTTGAGCGTCTTGCAGGAGGATGGGTTGCGAGGGGACGGGGGGGAAGGTGGCGGGGGAGGTGGGGACTAGGGTGTTCGGTGTACCGGACCATGGAGTTGAGGGCTGGTCGAGGAGGATGCCGGCTTCCACCCAGCCGAAGAGGACGGTGATGGAGTTGGGGTGGGTGCGGAGGGTGGCGTTGAGCGGGGTGGAGAGGGTGAGGCGGGTGTGGAGGACGGGGATGGGTGTGGTCTCGCCGGAGGAGGGGGCGTTGGGGTTGCCGGAGGCGGAGGCGTCGCCGAAGACGTCCTGGGTGGCGGCGATCTGGACGAGCTGGGTGGAGGTGGGGGAGGTGAAGACGACGAAGTCGTTGGGGCGGATGGGGCGGGCGAGGGAGGCGAGGTGGATCTGGGTGGCGGAGGTGTCGATGGCACCGGCGTTGACGGTCCAGAGGGGGAGGGATTGGTTGGATTTGAGGAGGCGGGCGTTGGCGGCGTTCATCCCTGGGGGTGCGGTGGAGGAGGTGAAGGTGAGGGTCGTTTGTTTGCTGCCGGAGGGGGCGGGGGCGGCGAAGAGGGTGATGAGGATGGGGGTGGCGGCGTCCTCGCGGGGGCCGAGGAGGAGTGGGGTGCCGGCGGTGAGGGCGGTGACGGTTCCCTGGAGGAGGAGCTGGTAGTGATGGACGAACGTGGTGGCGCGATGGTGAAGGCTGGATGGAGTGCTGGATGAAGTGATGGTGGCGATGAGGGTTGGGGGTGGGGTCGCACGGACGACGCCGGGTTGGGTGATGAGGGTTTGGGCGGAGAGCTCGAAGGTTTGGGGGGCGGCTCCGGGGCCGGGTTTGGACTGGAACTGGAGGCCGGCGGGAAGGGTGACGGATTGGCCGGGGAGGACGCTTGGGGTGGGGAGGGCGGCGAGGACGCCGGTGGCTGCAATGGCGGGCCGGGGGCGATAGCCGAGGATCTGGATGAGGGCGGCGGGGGTTTCGGGGAGGATGGCGGTGCGGAGGTAGTCCTCGTTGGCGATGCGCTCGTTGTAGAAGGTGAGGATGTCGGCGAGGTAGGCCCACCATTCGATCATCATGACGCCGAGGTCGGCGATGGCGGGGTCTGCGTTGACGCCGGGCTGCCAGGTGGAGAGGGACTGCTCGAGCGGAGGCTGGCCTGGGGGGGCGAGGAGCGGGGTAAGGAGTGCGCGGCGGAAGCTGTTGAAGTCGCCGGCGCGGAAGTGGATCTGCGGGAGGGCGGGCAGGTTGGTGAGGGGCACGGGGGCGGTGTCGCAGGGGCAGATGGGTTGGGTGTTCATCGTCCTCCCTCCGGGAGAACGCGGATGGTGCCGCGCTCGGGGTAGTTGGGATCGTTGGCGATGCGGAGGAGCTCGCTCGAGCCGAGCTGGAGGACGGGGGGCAGGGGGGTGAAGAGGTTGGTGGAGCCGCGGCGGCGGGCGTCGATGGCGAGGACGCCTTTGACGCCGGGCACGGACTGGATGGCGGCTTCGAGGGCACTGCGGTAGAGGGGGGTGCCGAAGGTGAAGGAGTCGGCGAAGAAGAAGCCGGTGGAGGTGTGGGAGAGGCGGGCGAGGACGCCGGCTTCGACGTCGCTCGTAAGCCAGCCGGTGAGGACGCAGACGTTGATGCGGAGATCGAGCGAGACGAGGGTGGGGGGTGGGGCGAAGGACTCGTATCCGGCGAGGCGGCGGCGGTTGAGGAGGTCGATGAGATCGGTTTGCTGGGCGAGGGTGGCGTTGGCTGCGCCGGAGGGCGAGGCTTTGGGGTCGGCTATGGTGAAGACGGAGAGCCAGCTTCCGGTCCAGCGAAAGGAGGTTCCTGCTTTCAGGACCCAGGGAAGGGTCTGGGCGGCGGATTGGTAGTCCTCCGGGCGGACGGCGCGGTACTGGACGGCACGGAAGGCCTGCGGGGCCATGCGCTGGATGTGCTGGGCGGATTCGGCGTCGGCGCCGTTGGTGACGGGAAATGGGTTGGTCACGCTGACGATGGGAGCGGTGGAGGCGGGGGCGACGTTCTGGATGGCTCCAGCGGCGACGTTGCCGGCGGCTCCTAGACCGATGCGGTAGGTGACGTCGAAGAGGTCGCCGTCGTTGGGTTGAGCGCCGAAGGTGCCATCGCCGAAGCGGAGGGTGTCGCCGCCGTCACCGTCGTACTCCCATTGGGTGACGACGCCGAGACCGTCGGTCGCGACGACGCGCCAGGCGGCGGGGTCTATGGTGACGGCGTTTTCCGTGGCGGTGGCGTCCAAGAGGGTGGTGGCGAAGGTGAAGGGGGCGGGCTCGGGGAGGCGGCGGGTGAGGAGGAGCTCGGGGGTGGGTTCGGCGACGTCGGGATCGACGACGGAGTTTCCGGGCGAGGTGGCGGGGAGCCAGGTAAGGCGGCCCTGTGCGGGGTTTGAGCGCGAGAGCGGGTAGCGGATGATCCAGTTGGGGTTGGCTTGGGTGGCGTTGGGGCCGTAACGGGCGAGGGCGAGCTGGATGCCGGAGGAGCCGGGCGGGAGGGTTCCGACGGCGAACGACTCTGTGAAGCGCTGGCCCTGCGTGGCGGGGAGGAGGTTGCCGGCGAGCGTGGTGTGGGTGAGGACGTGGTCGCGGGTGGTGGGGAAGGCCCAGGTGATGCGGGTGATGGCGGTGGGGGAGTTGGCGGAATCGAGAAAGATGGGGTCGGTGAGCTCTGTGGCGGAGGTGAGGGTGAGGAGCTCGCGGATGCTTTCGCCGGGGAGGTCGGTCTGGATGAGGAGGGATTGGCCGGCGGTGAAGGCGAAGCCTTGGCCGAGGAGGTACATGGAGGTGGAGCGGCAGGGGAGGCATTGCTCGGAGTCGTCAAACCAGTAGGGCTGGATGCCGGCGTTCCAGGCGGGGGAGACGGGGTAGGTGAAGGTGTCGGACAGGCCGAGGCCGACCTCAAACGGGATGGTGACGCCATCTGGCGAGGTGGCGGTGAGGAGGGTGCCGGCGGGGATGGCGGTGCCGGAGACGTTGCACTGGATGAGGGTGCTGGCGGAGAGCTGGGGGGTGGGCTCGTAGTCGACGAGGCGGGCGAGCGAGACGAGGGAGCGGCGCTGGGTGGCGGTGAGGAGCGAGGACTCGGTGGCGACGCGGTCCTGGAGGTAGCTGAGCTCGTCGGCGAGGAAGGCGAGGGACTCCAGGAACATGACGCCGAGGTCGGCTTCGGAGCGCTCCTGCCAGGAGGGGTAACGCTGGGCGGAGAAGTCGGTGAGGGCGAGCTTGAAGGATTGGAAGTCCTTGGCGGTGTAGTCGATGGCGGGCAGGGACGGGTCGTTGGGGGGGCAGCAGGCGGATTTGGGGGCGCAGTCGAAGTCCGAGGGGCAGAGGACTTTGAAGGAGAAGGCGGCGGCGGTGTAGAGGGGGTCGAGGGGGCCGCCGGTGAGGGTGAGGGTGTAGGTGGAGAAGTCGCCGGGGCGGTTGACGGTGAGGGTAAGGAGTGGGCGGCCGTCGGGGTCGACGGACCAGGCAGTGGCGGGGTCGATGGGGGAGACGAGGATGCCCTGGATGCGGTCGCCGCCGGTGATGGTGGCGGTGAGGACGGCGGGGGCGACGGGTTGGACGGTGACGCCGTTGAGGAAGTGGACGTAGAGGGTGGTGGCGTCGACGGCGGGGAGCTCGACGAAGTCGATACCGTTGACGACGGGGGATGAGAGGACGCGGAGGAGGCGGTTGCGGGGTTCGGTGAGGGCCGTGGACATGTCAGATCACCTGGACTTGGGTTTGCATGATGGTCTGGGTTTCGATGAGGACGTAGGTGACGTGGATGAGGATGGCGCTGTCCTGGGTGGAGGTGGCGACGTCCTTGACGGTGATCTGGTTGCCGAGCCACTGGGTGAGGGACTGGGTGACGATGAGGCTGGTGGTGGAGGCGATGGAGGCGTTGAGCGGCGCGAAGAGCAGGCGGCGCAGGCCGGCGCCGAAGGTGGGGAGGCAGACGCGCTCGCCGGGGCTGGTGAGGAGGACCTGGCGGATCATCTGATCGACGTGGCTGGCGTAGTCCGTCTGCGCGGCCTGGCCGGAGGCGGCGTCGATGGTGAAGGGGAAGCGGAGATCGTGACGGATGGTCATAGGCCGGAGACCTTGGGCTGCGTGGCTGCGATGAGGACGGAGCCCTGCGGGGCCTGGGTGGCGGCGAGGCAGAGGCCGACGCTGGACTCGTTGAGGACGGGAGCGCCAGCGGTGACGCGGGTGGCGGCGGTGAGCCACTGGACGGTGAGGCAGGGGCTGGGAACGGGGAGTGAGGCGAGGGCGCAGCCGGCGATGAGGAAGGTGTCGGACTGCAAGAGGATGGGGGCCTGGGCCAGGGCGCGAGACTGGCTTGGGATGGCGGTGACGGTGCCGCCGTGGGGGCAGAGCATGGTGCTGGCAGCGGTGAGGAGGGCGGGCATCAGAGGACCTCCAGTGCGCCGTCGTTGACGCTGACGCCGGAGCTGCCGATGGCGACCTTGGAGGAGCCGGAGGTGCTGGTGATGCCGGTGGAGTCGAGGGTGATGGTGTTCTGGTTGGCGTCGGTGAGGGTGATGGACTTGGCGTTGTTGTCGAAGGTGAGGGAGCCGGCGTCGGTGAGGAGGGTTTTGACGTTGGCGTCGGCCTTGGAGGGGAGGTCGCCGGAGAGCCAGAACATGCCAGTCCAGATGGGGTAGGAGACGTCGCCGCCTTCGAACTCGATCCAGACGCCGCTGCCGATCTCCGGGAGCATGAGGAAGCCGACCTGGGGGCCGGCGTAGGGGACGCAGGGCATGGCCCAGCCGGTGGGGCTGGAGGGGAGGACCGCGGGGACGGAGGCCTTGACGCGCATGGTGGAGGCGTCGACCTCCGTGACGGTACCGCGGTACTTGCCGTAGAAGCGGTTCTGGATGCGGTCCGCGAGGTCGTGGAGCAGGGCGTCGCTCATAGGCTGAGGCCTCCGGCGAGGGGTCCGGGGGCGGCGGGCGCGCCGACGGCGTTGCGGACCAGGGTGAAGTTCATGGTGTGGCGCTGCGAGGTGATCTTGTGGCGAACGCTCCAGACGAAGTAGTTGCCGGAGTGGAGAGAGCCGGCGGACTGCAGGCTGGCGATGGTGCCGGCGCGGAGGATGGAGCCGAGACGGCCGGCGTCCGCGGTGCCCTGGCAGCGGACGAACCAGCCTGACTCCATGAGGAGGGACTGGGCGCGCTGGGTGAGCTCCTGGCCGTCATCCACGGTGGAGGTGAGGAGCGAGGCGACGGGGGTGGAGGCAAAGTCGTTGAGGGAGCGGTCTGAGAGCAGGGCAAGGCCGGATTCATCCGTGGTGCCGCCGGCGCCGTCCTGGTTGTGATCGGTGAAAAGGGTCTGGCGGGCGGTGGTGGAGGAGGGGCGCATGACGTCCCAGGAGATGTCGACGGAGTCGATGGTGGCGGCGGTGGCGTCGTTGAGGGTGAGGGTGGTGGCGGGTGCGCCGGAGAGCGCGGGACGGGCGAAGGTGCCGGTGCGGAGGCCGGGGGTGTCCGTGCAGGAGACGCGGAAGAGCTTGCCGTTGCGGCGGGCGAGGCGGCGGAGGAACTGGGCGTCGGTGGCGCGCTGCATGAGGGTGTGGGTGTCGGAGGTGTGGGCGGGGGAGTCGTCGGAGAGGTTGTTGTCGCCGGGGATGATGTTGTAGTCGGCGAAGATGCTGTTGGCGACCTGGCCGTCGGAGATGTCGGGCCACTCCCTGGCGCGCTCGGTGGTGTTCATGAGCCAGGTGGCATCCTGGCCCCAGACCTTGACGGTGCTGGCGACGGTGCCGGTATCGAGGTGCGCGGACTGGGAGAGGACGAAGCCGTCGAAGAGGCATTGGCTGCGACCGTCTGAAGCGGCGACGACGATGCTGAGGTTGGACAGGGGGGCGAGGCGCGGGTCGTTGACGATGTCGTAGTCGCCGAGCGGGGTGCGGTTGACGGGGAGCGTCATGGAGAAGGCTCCGGGCATGTCGACGCTCTCTTCCACGTCGAGCTCCTGCATGGAGGCGGCGAGGTCCGCGGCGGAGGTGCCGCCGATGAGGATGGAGAGGCCGCTGGGCATCCTACCGGCCTCCGGTGGGGATGCCGATGAGGGGACGGGCCTCGAGCGCGGCGGTGGCGGGGGACCCGTTGGCGTCGCAGAGCCGCCAGAAGAGGGTGGGGTCCTGGAGGTAGCGGGCGGAGAGAAGGTCGAGGCGGTCACCCTGCGCGGTGGTGTGGTAGCCGGCGAGGGGAAGCTGAGCGGGGGACTGCCAGAGGCGGGTGGCGGTGACGATGCGGCCATCGGCGAGGGTGACGGTGTACGGGGTGAGTTTGGCGTAGCGGCTGTTGGGAGCGAACATGCTGAGGAGCCTCCGAGGTTTGGCTAGACGGGTAACATGCCGGTGACGGCGTCGGCTGTGTTGGCAAGGTTGGCGAGCGCGAGGGTCTGGCGCAGGGCGGCGGTGTAGGTGGAGGAGGCCTTGGCGAGGGCTCCGAGGGGGCCGGTGACGAATTCGAGCTCAGGCGGGGTGAGGACCTTGAGGGAGAGCTGGGCTTCGGCGCGGGTGGGGACGAGGAAGGCGCAGTCGTAGAGTTTTTCCGTGATGGTGAGGTCCATGACGCGGACGGGGGCGATGCGTCCGGGGCCCCAGACGAAGAGGACGGTGGGAAGCTGGGCGGAGGGGACGGAGGTCGTGGTGGAGTCGTCTAGCGATCCGCTGGCGATGGCGGAGGAGACGGAGCCGACGAGGTTGGAGGCGGGGATCTGGACGGGGAAGAGGAGCAGCTCCAGGGCGGCGAGCCGGGGGTAGACGCCCTGGGCGGCGGCGATGGTTGCGGCTGCGGGGTTGCCGTCCGTAATGGTGTCGCCGGCGTCCATGGCGAGGGTGAAGGAGAACATCTCCTCCGGCGGGCCGGTGACGGCAAGGGGGTTCGAGGGCGTTTCGCCTGGGAAGTTGGTGCCGCCGCTCTGCGCGGGTGTCCAGGTGTGGGTCATGGTCTCCGGGTTGTACTGGAAGGCGATGATATTGGGCAGAGGAAGCGGGAAGCTGTCCGTGAACTCAATCAACGCGCCGCGCATGGTGAATCCGGCCATGGGTTTATCCGATCTGCTGCAGGAGTGAGTGGGCGATGCGGTTGGCGAGGACGGGAATGTCGGCGCCTGGGTCGTCAAGCTCGAGGGTCAGCGTTGGGTGGGCGCCGGGGGCGGGTGAGGCTGAGGCCAGGGCTGCGGCGATGGCGTGGGCGAGCTCTTCTGTTTGCGGGGGGCTGAGGGTGGGGATGTCGAGGATGAGGCGGTCGATCTGGATGCCGTTGGTCATCGTAGTGCCTCCGAGGAGAAGGTGGTGGGGAGCATCAGGCCCTGCTTGGCGTATTCGCGCTGGGCTGCGAGTTCCAGGTGGGGCATCTCGATCAAAGTGCCGGCGTTGCGGGCGAGGAAGGCGGCGTTGAGGGCGATGGACTTGATCTGCGCGCCGGTCAGCTCCAGGGTGCGGGCCAGGGTTTCGAAGTCGAGTGCGCCGGTGATGCGCTCGCCCGAAGGCGTGTGGGCGGGCAGAGCCTTCTGCCAGAGAAGACGGCGCTGGGGCTGGTCCGGATTGAGGAAGTCGACGACGAAGCGGAGGCGGCGGAGGAAGGCGGGATCGAGGTCGTTCTGGCGGTTGGTTGCGAGGAGGACGATGCCGTCGAAGCGCTCGATGCGCTGGAGGAGGTAGTCGATCTCGATATTGGCGTAGCGGTCATGCGCGTCCTTGACCTGGGTGCGCTGGCCGAAGAGGGCGTCGGCCTCATCGAAGAAGAGGATGGCGCCATCGTGCTCGCAGGCGTCGAAGACTTCGCGGAGACGCTTTTCGGTTTCGCCGATGTACTTGTTGACGACGCCGGCGAGATCGACGCGATAAAGCTGGAGGTCCAGCGAACGGGCGAGGACCTGCGCGGCCATGGTCTTGCCGGTGCCGCTGGGGCCGCCGAAGAGGGCGCTGATGCCCTGGCCGAGTGGGGTGAGGCGGGCGAAGTTCCAGTCTTCGTAGACCTGCCAGCGGAGGAGGATCTGGGACTCGAGATCATGCAGGGTGCGGCCGAGGTCTGGGGGGACGACGAGGTCGTCCCAGGTGTACGGGCAGGGGAGGGACTGGATGAGGCCGGAGCTGGGCGGGGTGCGGCGAGGCGGGCTTGAGGGGAATTCGGCGAGGCGTTTGATCTCCGCGGGGGTGAGGCGCTGGGTGTAGAGGAGGGTGGGCGGGGTGGCGTGGCTGAAGTGGGCCCAGAGCTCCATGCGGCGGGCGGTGTTGAGCGGTGGGAGGGTGAAGGCGTCGGGGGCTGATCCGGCGCGGAGGCTGATGGGGGTGAGGGTGTGCTTCGACTGATCGGGAGAGATGGATTCGGGGTAGCGCCAGTAAGGGATGGCGTTGAGGGCGTGGGCGAGGCGGGCGGCGGGGAGCGGGTCGCTGGGGGTGTCGATGACGAGCAGCGGGCGGCCGAGGGCGGCTGCGAACTGGGCGGCGAGGGTCTGGCGGCCGGAGCCTTCGGGGCCGGAGAGGGTGAAGTCGCCGCCGGGGGCGGCGACGAGTTGGTCGAGGAGCGAGGGGTAGAGGCAGGGGAGGTGTGTGGTGTCCGCGGGGGGGATGAGGCGGGTGGATGCGGTGAGGGTGGGGTCGGTCCACTGGCCGGCGAGGATGGAGTGGACGAGGGCTTCGTCGGCGCGCCAGGGGGTGGTGAGGAGGCCGGTGACGTCCGGCGTGGCGGGATGGATGAACTGCCAGCGGAGGAGGTTGGTCAGGGGCGCGGGAAGGGTGTCCGGCCAGCCGAAGAGGGCGGCGGCAAGGGTGAGGGTGGGGTGCGTGGCGCGGGTGTCATCGGCGAGGTAGGCGAAGACGCGGGCGAGGGTAGGGTCGAGCTCGAGGGCGAGGCAGAGGGTGAGGAGGCCGGTTTCCCTGGGGGTCAGGGCGAAGGTCTGGACGAGGGTGGACCAGAAGGGATCCTGGGCGAGGGCGGTGTCAGAGTCTTTGGCGCGGGAGGCGAGGCGGGCGGTGTCGGGCTCGGCGAGGAAACGTGTGTACTGTTCGGCTTTGCGGGCGGGGTCGGTGAGGATGCGCCAGATCTCGCCGGAGGAGATGGCGAGGCCCTGATCGGGGCTGGTGCGGCCTTCGGCCCAGAGGCGCTCCGACCAGAGGGTGAAGAGCTGGGCGTGGGCGCGGACGCGGGCGGCGAGGTGGTCGGCCGTGCGGAGGAGGGTGGGCGGGGCTGTGGCGGCGACGGTCATGGGATCAGCACCCACCAGCCGGGAAGGGCTTCGACTGCGTTGACGACGAGGCGGACCTGCGCGTAGGTGCCGGAGACGAGACCGGCGGCGGGGAGCATGAAGGCGACGGTGCCGGTGGTGAAGTCGATGGCAGCGGCGCCGAGGGCGACGGCGGCGGCAAGGCTGAGGGCGATGGTGTCGAGGAAGATGGCCGTGGAGCCAACGACCAGGCCGGTGCAGGGAAAGGCATAGACGCCGGTGGCGTCCGGGGTGAGGATGGGCTGGCCGGGGCCGATGCCGGTGAAGGCCGGGGCGATCGCGATGGGGAGAGTGTTCGAGGCGCCGACGGAGAGGGTGTAGTTGCCGGGTAAGGGTGTGGCTGTGAGCGCGGTTCCGGCGGCGGGGACGGCTGCGTAGAGCGCGGGTAAACGCAGGACGAGTTCATCCGCGGTGCTGGCGGTGCCGGAGGCGGAATCGCCGGTGACGCGCCAAGCGGTGATGGGCCACTGTGAGGCTCCGTCCGAGAGGGCGATGACGGCGCCGGGTTGGGCTGATAGATCAAGCCCGCTGCCGCGCACGCGGAGGGTGGTGCCGGCGGGGACGACGGGCGGGCCGGGGACCTGCGTGGCGGTGGTGGCGTTGGGAGGGACGCGGTAGGTGAGTTGGGGGGCGAGTTCGAAGAGGTGAGGGGCAAGGGCGGGCGTGGGGGCGTTGAGGTCGGTGCCGACACTGAGGACGATTTCGACGGGCGGGCGGGAGTCGGTGACGGGCGGTGCGGGCGGCGCGAGGAAGACGACGGCGACGCGGAACATGGCGGAGAGCCGGATGGGGACGGTGATGGCCTGCCAGAGGCGGCTCATCTCTTCGATGGAGTCTGCTTCGACGGTGATGGAGAACTCGATGGTGGGGTCTGTGGCGGGGCTGCGGTAGATGGGATTGGCGTGGAAGTAGGCGAGAGCCACGCTCATCAGGTACTGCTCCATGTGCCAGTTCTTTTCGGCGTAGCTGGTGAGCAGGTAGGAGAGGTTGAGGCTGAGGGGCTGGGAGGCGCTGCGCTGCGCGCCGCTGCCCTGGACGGGGGTGTTGCGCCAGGTGGCGTCGCGGCTGACGTGCAGGAGGTAAAGGCTGAGGACGTTGGTGCCGTCCGTGCGCGAGACGGCGGGCATCAGGCCGGAGACGTCAAAGGGAAAGGTCTTCTGGACGTAGCGGGGCGAGGCCTTGATGGCCTCGGTCAGCTCCTGAATGAGGAGGTGGGTGATGTGGGCGAGATCGTGAACGCTCCATGCCATACGCTACCCCTGTACCAGGCCGAAGCTCCAGGCGAGGCCGCGGGCCAAGGGGCTGGCTGGGGATTGGGGGGACGCGCCGCGGGTTTCGGGGCGTCTGGCCTGGAGTTGTGCGGCGCGTTGGGCGGCGGCTGCGGGAGCCGCGGGTTGGGGGACGCGGGTGCGAATCTCCAGGGTGCCGATGTGGACGTTGGGGGTTCGGCGGCTGGGGGAGGGAAGCTCGGCTGCGGTCAGGGGTGTGCGTTGCGCTGGCGACGCGGCATGTGGGTGCTCGGAAGTTGGATTGAAGGTTTGCGGTGAGGCGCTGACGGTGCGGTCTGGGGCGGGGCTTACTGCGGCGGCGGACGTGGCGGCATGGATCTGCGCTGCGGGTGGGTGTGTCGATAAAGGCGATGGCTTTGACGGTGTCGCGAGTTGGGGGGATTGCTTGAGGGAGGAGGTGGGGAGAGCGGGTTTGGCGGGCGGGGTGGGCGGTTGCGGTGTGGATGGGGTGGTTGGCGGGGCGGGGGTGTTGGGCATGGCGGGTTGATGACGAGGTTTGGGTGGGGAGGTGCGTGGCTTGTTCGCATCCAGGATGACGGGACGGGTGGGGGCTTCGCCGAGGCGTGTGGCTGCGGTGCGGCGGGACTTCAGGGCCGAGGCTCCGACGGGGATGGGGTTGGCGATCTGGCTGAGATAGCCGCTGCGGGCGTGGGCTTTGCGTGGGCTCATGCAACCTCCCTGAGCTGGCGGCGAATGAGGTCGGCGTAGGCGCGGCGTCGGGTCTGCGGCAGGGCGAGGATGGTGGCCTGATCCCAGTGGTACAGGGCGGCGATGGCGTGGATGTCCTCATGCAAGGCGGAGGCGGAGAGGCGCAGCTCGTCCAGGACGAGGCGGGGGACGTGGAGGGTGACGGTGAGGGCTTCCCCGCAGTCCGGGCAGGGTGCGGAGAGTGCGCGGGACAGGGGCGGGGCCAGGGACTGCATTGCCCGCTCCGTGCGGTTGCGGAGACGTGTGTCCAAGGCGGCGTCCGGGATGCAGGAGGCTGCGAGTTGGGTGGCTGCATCGGGCAGACCGAGGATAGCGAGCTGGTCGGCGGCGGTGGGAAGGCGGAAGGGCTGTTCGGATCCGTGGAGGGTGAACCAGCCGGGCTTGTCTGGCAGAGGCTCTACGCCGCGTGGGGTGCGGGGGTGGATGTCGGCGAGCAGATCGGTGATGGAGAAGTCCAGTTCCATGGGGACGCCGCAGGCGTGGACAGGGTCGCGGAAGATGCAGGAGACCTTGTCGCCGAAGAGGAAGCGGCGCAGGCCGAGGAGGGCGGCCTCGAAGTCGGTGACGGTGAGGTCCGGCCACGGGTATGGCTGAGCCTCCACGAAGGAGGCGAGGCGTGGCAGGGCGGCGAGCGCCTGTGCGGCCACGCTGCCGGTGGCCTCGAGGAGGGCGAGGTCGTCGTTGCCGTCCGGGGCGCGGAAGGCGATTTGGAGTCCACTGACGGGGAGCCGCATGACTAGGTCTCCAGTTCTCTAAACTTCAAGGGGCTCAGTGAGGGTGGTGTCCTGCTCCCAGCCTTCGTTCTCCAGCTTGAGGTGCTCGATGGCGACGGCATTGGCGCCGGCGTCGAGCTCTGGCAGGGCCTGGTACTCGGAGACCCAGCAGCGGTGGACGAAGAAGCGCCAGACGGGCTGGCCTTCCTCGTTGAGCAGGTCGATGCGGACCTCCTTGCGGAGATTGGCGAGGGACTGGCTGGGCGAACCCTTGTCCAGCACCTGTGCTGAGTTGGCCCAGGTGACGAAGTCCTGGTCCTGGGTGAGTCCGCGCTCGAGCATGATGGGCTCGTACTTGGTGCGACCGAGGCCCTTGCGGGTGATGGCGTCGCCGCCGGACTTGTACTCGATGACGTCGGTGGAGCGCTTGAGCGCGCCGACCTTGCTGACGGCGGCGACGGGTGCGGTGGAGGTGCCGAAGTAGACGAGGAAGCGGTAGCTTTTGTAGGGGTCGAAACGATTGACATTGACGGTAAACGGCTTGCCCATAAACGTTCACTCCTTGAAGGTCCTAGCGGATAGCTTGTTTGTCGCGGGTTACGAGGTCTGGCCGGCGAGCTGCGAGATGGTGATGAAGACGAACTCCGCGGGCTTGAGCAGGGCGACGCCGATGACGATGTTGACGACGCCGAGCTGCTGATCGGAGGGGGTGGTGGTGGTGGAGTCGCACTTGACCTGGAAGGCCTGGCTGGGGGTGGAGCCCTGGAGTGCGCCCTGGTTGAAGAGGGCGAGCAGGAAGGCCTCGATGGAACTCTTGATGGCCAGCCAGAGGGGCTGGTCATTGGGCTCGAAGACGACCCACTTGAGGTTGGCGAGCAGCGTCTGCTCAATGAAGAGGGTCATGCGGCGGACGGGGACGTACTTGGACTGGGCGAAGGAGCTATCCCCGGCGACCAGGGTGCGAGCGCCGTAGACCACGGTTCCGGCGCTGGTGAAGGTGCGCAGGCAGTTGATCGAGAGCAGGTTGAGCACGCCCTGCTGCATATCGTTCATCAGGCCGTTGGCGACGGGGCCGGTGGTGCCCAGGAGGGAGGTGGCCAGGCCGGCGGGGGCCTTCCACACGCCGCGGGAGGCGTCGGTGGCGGCGTAGATGCCGGCGACGAAGCCGCTGGGGGCGACTGCGGTGGGCTTGCCGGTGACGGGATCCGTGGTGAGGAGATAGGGGAAGTAGAGGGCGCCGTTCTGGCTCAACGGCAGTGCGCCGACGAGGGTGTCGATGCTGGGCAGGGTGCTCTTGGGGATGGGGAAGGCGGTGGCCTGCGCGGGGGGATCGATGATGGTGAAGGCGCGCTTGCGCTCCGCGAAGGAGAGGGCGGCGCTGAGGACGGAGTTGTCCGAGATGCCGGGGACGAGGAGGAGGTTGAAGATCTGTACCGTGTCCAGCGAAGAGTTGACCTGGAAGGCGTCGGTGAAGTCGGAGGCTGCGAAGGCGCCGGTGAAGTCTGCGGGGAGGCCGGTGGAGGGGGTGGACAGGGTGCCGAGGGTGAAGGTGGCGGGGGCGGGCGGCACGGGCAAGGCGGGGGCGGTGAAGGGGAAGGCTGTGCCGTAGGCGGTGCCGCTGAGGGGCTGGACCCTGACCAGGGAGGAGACGCCGTTGAGGACGGCATCCAGGCTGCCCGCGGCGCCGGAGGCGATGCTGAGGTCCAGGCCGCGGTAGACCTCCACGCGGGTGCCGTAGGTGAGGACGAGGTCGAAGAGGGTGTAGACCGTTGGAGTAGCGGGATTGATGCGGAGGTTGGTGACCTTGGCGGTCATGGGGACCACGTCCGTAGGCTCGAGTGCGATGAGCTGGATGCCGACAGAGGGCGCGCCGGCGGTATCCGGAACGATGGTTGCGGTGAAGGCGAGGTCGTCCGGGTCCAGGCCGAAGGGGGTGGGACTGGTGGCGCTCTGCGCGGTGGCGGGCAGGCCGACGACGTAGGCGTTGGAGCCGCCGTTGAGGAAGAAGGCGTACACGGCGCGGGCGAGGTCCGAGGGGATAAGTCCGGAGGTGTAGATGCCGCCGAAGTTGCTCTCGTAGTCGCTGAAGCTGAAGAGCTGGACGGCTTTGTGGAAGGCGGCGGTCTTCCAGGGGTGGGTATAGCCGACGAAGGCGGTGATGGAGGTGGGGGCGGGGGAGATGGTCTGGGTGCTGAGCGGCAGCTCCTGGATGTAGATGCCGGGGTAGCTGAAGGAGGTGGACATGCTGGAACCTCACTGCGAGATGGACTTGCCAAGCGGGCCCGGGTGGGAGAATCGAGGGTTTGACCCCTCCCTCCCCCTTTGTTGCGCAAAAATTTGATTCGAGGTGACTTAGGTCTGTATCAACCTCTGTGATTGCACCAAAGAGTGTGCAACGGTGCAGGGCAAAATCAAGACGATGCAAGCACGCTGGTGGAGGCGGCGACGGGGGCGGTATCGCCCGTGGCGGCCAGTCCGCCCTTCAGCGAGATGGTTCCGGCGGCCGGCAGGGGCCCGCTCTGACCCATAAACGTGACGAGGTAGGCAAATGGATTGGAGGTGAGGAGCGAGGCCAGGGAGATGCCGGCGGCGGTCCTGGCCCAGGAGACGGTCAGGGTGAAGTTGGTGGCGGAGTCTGCTGCGAGGAAGACGGTGATGCGCTGGACGTCATCGTCCCCAGTGGGGTTGGCGGCGGCGAGGGTGAAGGCGGTCTGCGTGGGGTCCGCCTGCTGGGGGATGGCGAGGTTGAAGGTGGGGCTGCCGGAGAGCGTTCCGGCGGGCCCAGCGGCGGGCATCTCCTGGCCTGGGGACTGGTCTTCCACGTAGACGAGACCGGTGGCGGAGGAGGTGGAGTCGCCCAGGGCGGCGGCGAGCGAGACCGGGGTGAGGCCGGGGTAGACCTCCTTCGCGGTGACGGTCATGTCCACGGTTCCGGCGGCGGTGGAGGGGCTGGCGAAGGTGACGGTGATCTCGTTTCCGGAGGGGCCGGGCTGGACGGCGGTGATGGTGATGGCGGGGGTGGAGGCGGCGGTCAATGGGCTCGCACCGGGTGTGAGCAGGCCCTGTGCGGCCAGTTGTTTGAGCAGTGCTGGGAGGAGGGTTCCGTTTGCGGCGAAGAGGGGCGAGGCGGTGGCGTCGACGCCGTTGGGGGTGAAGAAGACCTGCGAGAGCGGAAGCTCCTGCTGGGCGTAGAAGCTGTCAACGAAGGAGACGGGTCCGGTTCCGAGGGCCTGGTACGTGGCCATGCTGTTCCTCCATGCGTGGATGCAAGAAGCGTGCGGGGGCCGGGAGACAGGGGGGACTGGAAGGCAGCGGAAGGTGGGGCAAGGGAGCAGAGGAGGGCGGTGACGCTCGGCTAAGGCCCGTAGAACCAACACGCTGAATGCGATGTCTGGTTTCTTGAGCGCCCATCGTTACACAAAACATGGGGCGTGGGAAGAGAGTTTTAGGAGAATTTATGGGGAAGAGGAGGCTGGGGTGAAGGGTGTTCAAACAGCTTCAAACCCACTTGTCTGAAGCTGTTATGTTAGGCTGCCTTTTCCGCAGCCCGTTCTGCTTCGATCCGCTGGAGTCTGCGATCAACGTCCAAAGCATAGAAACGGACGACTGATTAGAGTTGACGATCGTCTCCAAGGTCTTGATCTGGGCGGTCAGCAAACCTCTCAGCGAAATAGTACGCCATCATGCTGACTTCAATCGATGTTGGCGGCGTCGGGGATGGCGTAATAGCCTTTGCGGGCCTGCATTTTGATGCCCTTGCCGCAGTCCAGGTTGATGGTGCGGTACTTGCCGTCGGTCTCCAGATTCTTGGGGGTGTAGCTGAGGAGGTATTGGGTGCGAAGCTCGTCCTGGATCTGGTCGAAGGCGTCCTGCAGCTTCTTGCCGTTGTTGCCGACGTTGATGACGCGGCCTCCGGTGTCGGTGGCGAGCTTTTCCATGTCGTGGTCACCGGAGAAGCCCATGCCCATGCCGGAGTAGAAGCCGCGGTCTGCGATGAGGATGACGTAGATGATGGCGTTGGACTTCTGGGCGGCCTCGGTGGCGGTTTTGAGGGTCTCCTGCGAGCCCTGGTCGCCGCCATCGGTCAGCAGGACGAGGACCTTGCGGCCGGCCTCCTGGCGAAGCTTGTCGTGGGCGGCGAGGAAGACGGCGTCGAAGAGCAGCGTGCCCTTGGGGGTGGAGTTTCCGGTGACGGAGCCGGTGCCCGCGCCGGTGTTGATGATGGCTTTATCGATGGCGCGTTTGAGCTCGCGGGGGCTGTTGGTGTAGTCGGAGAGCAGGTCGACGTTGATGTCGAATGAGATGAGGAAGGCCTCGTCCTTGGGGGTGAGGACGTCCTTCAGGAACTCCGCGCCGGACTGCTGCTCCAGCGGCAGGACGTTCTGCTGGGAGCCGGAGGTGTCCAGCAGGATGCCGATGGTGAGGGGGAGTTTTTTCTCCTGGGTGAACTGCTTGATGACCTGCGGCTCCTTATTTTCGAGCACGGTGCAGTCGTCCTTTTTGAGCGTGGTGATGAAGCCGTTCTTATCGCGGGCGGAGAAGTAGACGTTGACGAGGTTGGTGCCGATCTTGAGGGTCTGGACGTCGCCTTGTTGCTCGATCTGGGCGGGGGCGCTGGAGGGAGGCGGCGGGCCGGAGGGGCTGGGGGCTTCCTGGGCGCGGAGAGCAGAGGTTGCGGCGAAGAGGGAAGCGGCGGCGAGAACAGGCAGGAAGGCAGAGCGATGCATATCGGGTTAGACGGTGATTCGGGGTGCAAAGTTCTGGGGGATTTTCCTGGGGATTTTTGCGAAGTGTACCGGTTTCGGGCAGGGGGCGGGGCCTGCACGGCGGGGTGGGCACCCTGCGTGAGGGTTCGTGCGTCCAAGAAACATACTGGTAGTCTGATCATTGGCCGAGAGTCGGGCCGCGGGAGAGGCAAGTGAAAGAGATTGTATGGGCGGGCGCAATGGCGCTGGCGATGGTGGGACAGGGGTCGACGGCGGAGATGACGCCGCAAGGACAGGGCCAGCAGCAGACGATTCCCGATGCGCCGAAGCCGCAGGCGGTTCCGCTGAGCGGCGTGGCGCCGGGTAAGGGCACAACGGCGACGTCGAATGGCGAGGTTGGGCGGACTGCGCCGGTCGATCCGGATGCGCCGGCGACCAGGCTGCCGGACTCCCCGCAGCAGAATGCGGCGGACAAGGATGCGGGACCCCCGCCGGATCAGCCGGCAGCCGGTGATTACGCGGCTTATGTGCTTGGCCCGCTGCAGGTCAATTTCGTGGATATTCCGTTTACGGTGAAGGACAACAAGGGCCGCCTGGTTCCGGGGCTGAGCTGGCGCGATATCCGCATTTATGAGAATGGGCTGCGACAGCGGATGCAGGTGTTCACGGTGGACCCGCTGCCGATGTCGGTTGCGGTGGTGGTGGACCAGAGCATGCCGTTCGACACGATGAACCGGGTGAATGCGTCGCTGGGTGCGCTGCAGGGCGCGTTCGCGCCGTATGACGAGGTGACGCTGTTTACCTACAACAACGGTCCGAAGCAGCAGATGGGGTATACGGCGGGGCAGAGTGCGTTGTTTCCGGCGATGCTCGAGCGATCGAAGAGCGGCGGACGTGAGGCGATGTACTACGCTCCGGGCGAGGCGCTGGGTGGCGGCATCAACATCAACAACGGCGCGCAGGCCAACCTGACGCCGCTGACGAGCAATGCTCCGGGCGGAACGCATGGGATCGACCAGGTGCCGCGTGAGGTGCATACGCTGAACGACGCGATTCTGGCGGCGGCGATCTCGCTGCGGGACAAGCCGGTGAACCGGCGGCGGATCATTTATGTGATCTCGGATGGCAAGGAATATGGCAGCACGGCGAAGACGAAGGACGTCATCCACTACCTGCAGACGAACAAGATTGCCGTGTATGCGACGCTGACGGGGGATGCCAGCGTGAGCGGGTTGGGCTTCCTGGACAAGTATCACCTGCCCTTCCAGATGCGCGACAACAACCTGCCCGCGTACACCAACGCGACCGGCGGGCAGACCTTCGCGGAGTACCGGACGAAGGGCATCGAAGAGAGCTTCCAGAAGGTGACGGAGCAGGTTCGGACGCAGTACACGGTGGGCTACTACAGCCGTGAGCCGTTCATCGACGGCAAGTACCGCAAGATTGAGGTGCAGGTGATGCGGCCAAATCTTTCGGTGATCGCCAAGGACGGCTACTACCCGACGCCGGAGAAGCAGCAGCCGCCGGCTCCGACGGTGATGTCGGGCAAGCCGCCGGCCGTCGTCAAGCCTTAGGCGATGGGGGTGTTGTGGTCGGGAAATGCGCTGCTGGCGTTGCTGGCGGCGGGATTCTGGGGTGTCGGCGACTTCTCCGGCGGGATGGGGGCGAAGACTGCCGGCGGCTCGACCGGCGCTGCGTTGCGTGTGGTGCTGATGAGTCACGCGACCAGCTTCTGTGTGCTGCTGGCGCTCGCCTTCGCCAAGGGCGATCCATTTCCGCGTGGCCGGGTGCTGGACTGCGGGCTGGCGGCGGGGGTGGCTGGGGGGCTCTCGCTGACGGCGTTTTACGTGGCGCTCTCACGGGGCGCGATGGGCGCTTCGGCTGCGATTAGCGGACTGCTTGCGGCGGCGATTCCGGTGATCATTGCATCGTTTGTCGACGGCACGCCCGGGCTGCGGCGTTGGCTGGGGTTCGCCGTGGCCGGTGCGGCGATCTGGATGATTGCCGCCGGGGACGTGGAGCACGAGCAGGCCGGGACGATGGCGCTGGCGATCGGCGCGGGTGCGGGCTTCGGGCTTTATTTTGTGGCGTTGAAGTATGCGGGGCCGGGCGGCCTAGTCTGGCCGATGGCGAACGCGCGCATGGGCAGCCTGACTGTCTGCGGGCTGATCCTGCTGACGTTGCGCGGCAAGGCCGGACCGGCGCAGGTCACGCGCCGCACGTTGCTGTGGGTGCTTTCCACGGCGCTGTTTGACACGTCCGGCAACATGCTTTTTCTGGCGGCGACGCGGGCGGGCCGGCTGGATGTGGCGGCGGTGCTGGCTTCGCTGTATCCGGCGTCCACCATTCTGCTGGCGGCGGCGATGCTGAAGGAGCGGCCGACGCTGCGCCAGGGATGGGGCATGGCGGTTGCGTGTGTGGCCGTGGTGATGATCGTAGCCTGACCCAACCCGTCAGGCCGCAATGCCTTACTTGGCGACGGGCTCTTCTACCTTGGGTGTGACGGTGTGGGCATTGTCCTGCATCTTCTCCACGGGCTTGGCGGCGGGGGTATCGTCCGTGCTGGTGATGCCCTTCATGCCTTCCTTGAAGCCCTTCAGGCCTTCGCCCAGGCCTTTGCCGAGCTCCGGAAGCTTCTTACCGCCAAAGAACAGTACGGCGAGTCCAACGACGATGATGATGTGCCATGGCTGAAAGAGTTCCATTGTGTCTCCCTTGCGGTGGTTCGCGGCGGCGGATGCGGCAGCCGGTATGTCCTATTGTCGCACCAATAATAGACGATGCGCGTGCGGCGTCGGATGGGCGTTGATGCCATACCGCTTCACCTTTCGATGCGCGGAACGGGCAGGATGGGTGCCGGACGTTATATCTTGGTAGATAGACGCTGTGCGCGCAGGCAGCCGCAGCTTTTGGACCACGTGGAGACAGGAAGACCGATGCAGACAGTGACACGAGCCCTGGCAGCAGTTCTGGCCGGCGCAGCAATCCTTACGGCCGCAGGCAGGGCAGCAGCCCAGAACTCAAACCAGACCTCCTCAACCAGTCAGGCCACCCAGCAGACGGATGCTCCCCTGCAGGTGAGCAGCAAGCTGTCCGCGGCGCCGCCGGTCACGTATGACAACCGCTATGAACTGTATGGCGGCGTCAACTTCATGAACTTCCAGGCTGGTCAGAACATCCCCAAGCGAATGAACTTTGTGGGCATCGAGGCGCTGGGAACGTACTGGCTGACCTCAAAGATCGGTCTGGGCGGCGAGTTCCGCGGCGAAGTTGGCACCACCCCGGTCTTCCCCAGCGCATCGGTCATCAACCCCACGACGCGGCCGTTGGTGGCCTTGTACGCCGGGCTGTTTGGCGCGCAGTATCGCGGCCCCAAGAACCAGCGCGCGGCGCTGAACTTCCATGCCTACGGCGGCGTGGCGCACGGCAGCTTCGATCTTTCGAACCCGCAGGGCGATGTGGGTTTGTATCCCAACGGCAACGCTCCGCTCATCGCGCTGGGCGGAAGTCTGGATCTGAACCGGTCCAAGCGGGTGGCCCTTCGCCTTTCGCCGGACCTGATGCTGGAGCACTTCGGCACGGAGACGCGCGAGTTTTTTGCCATCTCGGGCGGCGTGATCTACCGGTTTGGCTTGCGGCGGTAGCAGTACCCTCTTCCCGAAAGAGGTATTTGGGACGCAAATTCAGGGCTGAACGGGACGATTCCGTTCAGCCCTGAAGGCGTAAGCAAATGGGTGATTGCGAACGAGGAGCGGTCGCGTATGCTCGTCTGCATGCCGCTTGATCCGGGTCCCGCTCACCTAACTCCAATCATTCCTGCCTTAAAAGCCCACTCGTCGCGTAAACCTCCGCTGCTGAGACACCTCGGCGCGGCCTCCCTGGCTGCCGCGTGGCTCGTTGCGATCTCCGGGAGTGCAGGTGCGCAGCTCGTTCCTGCGGTCATGATGGAGATTCCTGATTCTCCGGGTTTCCTGAGGATCGCGCAGGAGCCGCATCCGTCCGCGGCGGCCCAGGCAGGGAAGGCGAGTATCTTCGGGCTGGTCCTGGACGTGAATCAGGGCATCGTTCCCGGCGCGACGGTCACGCTGGAGACGGTGGCCGCGACTGCCCCGGTTGGAGCTGCGCCGGAGGCCTCCGCCCCGGTGGAGCGGCAGGAGGTCACCGCGGACTCCGAAGGCAGGTTCCGTTTTTCCGGCCTGGCGGCGGGCAAGTACACCTTTACCATCATGGCTTCGGGGCTGGAGACCTTCGTCTCGTCGGAGATTGCGCTGAAGGACGGACAGCAGCGCGAGGTTCCGAAGATCGCCCTGCCCATCGCTTCCACGACGACCTCTGTCACTGTGCGGGTGACCGAGCGTGAGCTGGCAGAGGAGCAGATTCAGGCGGAGATGAAGCAGCGTGTCTTCGGGATTCTGCCGAACTTTTACAGCAGCTACGTCTGGGACGCGGCACCGCTGGAGAGCAAGCAGAAGTTCAAGATGGCGGTCCGGGCGCGCAGCGATCCGTTTATCTTCATTGCCACCGGCGTGGTGGCGGGCATTCAGCAGGCGCGCAATACGTACCCTTCTTACGGGCAGGGCGCGCAGGGATACGCTAAGCGGTATGGCGCGGCGTTTGCGACCGGCACCATCAGCCGCTTCTTTGGAAGCGCGGTGTACCCCACCGTCTTCCATCAGGACCCGCGGTATTTTTACAAGGGCTCGGGCAGCTTCGGCGGGCGGGCCTGGTATGCGATGACGCGGTCGGTCGTAGCTCGCGGGGATAACGGCAAGTGGCAGCCGAACTACTCCCACGTGCTGGGCGGTATGACGGCGGGAGCCATCTCCAACCTCTACCATCCCGGCCGGGAGCGGGGGCTGGGGCTGACGTTTGAAAATGCCGGTCTGGGCATCGGGTTTACCGCGGCGGGGAACCTGGTGCGGGAGTTTGTGCTGCGGAGAATCACGCATGGCGTCGCGGACTTCAACCAGGGAGAGAAGCCGATCGCCGGAAAGTGACGCTTTCCCGCGCAGACGAGGCATAATGAAGCTATGCTAAGGCCCTGTTTCCTGGTGGTGGATCGTGAGTTTTCCAGCGGCATCTCCAGCCGCAAGCTGGTCATTGAGACTGCGAAGTTCAACGTCATCACGGCGTACAGCGCAGCGGAGGCGGTGGAGA
Source organism: uncultured Acidobacteriaceae bacterium (assembly GCA_964242025.1). Classification (GTDB taxonomy): domain Bacteria; phylum Acidobacteriota; class Terriglobia; order Terriglobales; family Acidobacteriaceae; genus Edaphobacter. The sequence continues at coordinate 148,780 of CAXSZW010000010.1, read as the reverse complement.
CGCTGACGGCGTACCCTGCGGTGAACGGCGCGGTCGTGGATCAGCATACAGAGGGCATGAACTGCCCGGAGCTGGTTGAGAGACTCAAGGCGATCAAGCCCAGCCTTCCCGTCATCGCGGTCGGTGCAGCGGGGAACTGCGGACCGGCGGATTATCACGTCGAGTCGTTCAATCCGGCGAAGTTGCTGCTGGTGCTGCAGAAGCTGCAGCCAGGGGAGACGGTGGAGATCGCAGAGACGAACAAGGCTTTGTGCGAGAAGGAAGACGAACAGGGCTAGGAAAAGCGCCCGTGCAGAAACGCACGTCAGGGGCCAAACCCCGCCACCGGTCCATCGGGGTGCGGACCGGGTTGAGTTGCGGTAAGCGTCATTTGTCCAGCGACCTTGACACCATGTAAATACTTGCAGGGTTAAGCGACGAAACCCGCGCCAATCGCGGGTCTCACCATAGCTGGTTGCTGCTTCTTAGCCACGTTATCCATACCGTTTACCACGGTTTGGACACCATCCACCACACGGTGCGGCTGTGGTGGATGACGTCCGGATGGGCGGGAGTTAGAAGCCGGAGCCGGCCTGCATGAACTCGGCGCTCACCGGGTTCTCGTAGACCGAGTAGTCGCGGGTGACGACGGTCAGGCCGCTGGGCGTGACGAAGTACTGCTTCTTGTCCTCGTTCTGGTCATACCCGATGACGGTTCCGTCCGGGATGTGCACGTCGCGATCAATGATGGCGCGGCGAATGCGGCAGTGCCGTCCGATGTTGACGTGCGAGAAGATGATGGACGAGTCCACATCCGCGTACGAGTTGACGCGCACATCATGCGAAACCACGGAGTTCCGAACGACGGCTCCCGAGACGATGGTGCCGCTCGCAACGATGGAGTTGATCCCCATACCGGTGCGTCCCGGTTCGCCGAAGACGAACTTGGCCGGCGGATACTGATACGCCCGCGTCCGCATGGGCCAGCTCTTGTCATAGAGATTGAAGACCGGAGTAACGCCGGCGACGTCCATGTTGGCGTCGTAGTAGGCGTCAAGGGTGCCGACATCACGCCAATAGAGGGCGTTCTTCTTGTTCTCGTCGACGAAGTTGAAGGCGTGCATTTTGCTGCGGCCCAGCAGGTTCGGCAGGATGTTGTGACCGAAGTCGTGCTTGGAGTTGGGGTCTTCGGCGTCCTTCATCAACTCCGGCAACAGGATATCGGTGTTGAAGATGTAGATGCCCATGGAGGCGTCCACCATATCCGGCGTGAAGGGGGAGCGCACCTTGGTCGACTTTGGCTTCTCTTCAAAGCCGGTGACTTCGCCGTTGGCGGCGACTTCCACGACGCCGAACTGCGAGACCTCATCCGGGTGGATGGGGAGGGTGGCGAGGGTGACTTCGGCGCGCGTATCGATGTGCTGCTGCAACATGCGGGCGTAGTTCATCTTGTAGATGTGGTCGCCGGAGAGGATGATGACGTACTTCGGCTCCTCGGAGCCGATGGAGTAGATGTTCTGATAGACGGCGTCTGCGGTGCCCTGGTACCAGGATTTTGAGACGCGTTGCATGGGGGGAAGGATCTCATAGAACTCACCAAGCTCCTGGCCGACGACCGAGCCCCAGCCCTCGCGAATGTGGCGGTTGAGCGAGAGGGCCTTGTACTGGGTGAGGATGTAAACGTGGCGCAGGTCTGAGTTGATGCAGTTGGAGAGGGTGATATCGATGATGCGGTACTGGCCGGCGAAGGGGACGGCAGGCTTGGCGCGGTCGCGGGTAAGGGGGAAGAGTCGCTCGCCGGCACCACCGGCGAGGAGTACACCGAGCGTATCTCTCATGATGCTGCTTCCTTCGTAGGTCCTATTTACTGCTACAGAGGTTGGGATGCGGAAACTGAGGTACGCGAACGAGCGTGCGCAGGCACGATTTCTGAAGCCGAGTCTCCAGGACAACTCACCCTACCACGACGGCCATAGAAATCAAGTGAGCCGACGAAGACAGAACAGCCCGGACATGGTCCGGGCTGCGAGTGAGCGGTGCGGTGCGGCTAGTCTTCTTTGGGAGTTTCATCCTCGCTGAGCGAGATGCGGAGGGACTTGAGGAAGCTGACGTCCGTATTGGTAAAGGGGCCTTCGACCGGGGTGCCGTCGCCGAGGAGCGGAACGGAAGGCTCCGGGTCCGCCTCCACTTCATTGAGGCCGATGGTGGCTTCGAGCATGAGGAGGACATCGAAGCCCTGCTCACGGATGGTTTTGACGACGCCGGCGATGTGCTCAGACTCGGAGACGGACTCGTGAATGGCTTCTCCAAGCTTCTGGATGAGGTTTTTAACGTTTTGGTTCAATGACACCTCCGAGATTCCGGCTGCATGACTGGGACACGGGTTGAATGACTCGCATCGGGTATTCCCCGGAGGATGAATGGGGGAACGGCATTGCGGGTGCACGCTCTGTTAACACTGAGAATACGCCCGGAGGGTGTCGGCTGCAATGGCGGAAAGATGGGAGGGGCGGAGGGAGGGGGTGTGGGAATCGGGTTCGATTCCCACGACCGAAAGGGGTTAGACGACGGTGTGGTGGTCAGCCCAGGCGTCCTGAAGCTTGTGGGCAAGGTCAACGACGGGAACGGGCTGGGCGGCGCGCTTGGCCTGGTTGAGGTAGAGATAAAGGGCTGCTGCAGCGGCGCCGGCGATGAGCCATGAGAGCTTGTTCATTGGTGTGTGGTTCTCCTATGAGGGTGTTGGATGCAGGGTTGGGCCCTGAAGGCGATTAGACTTGGGAGATGGATTCGGTGCGGTTTGGCAGGGCGCTGGGAGTTGGAGTGAGGGAGGCAGCGAAGGCCGCGGTGAAGGCCGCGGAGGCTGCGGCTGCTCCTGACCCCGCGGGTGGAACGAAGGCGCCTGCTGCGCCCCGGGAGCGGGTGCGGGTGGAGGATGTGGTGCGGCAGACGGCGAGGTCCACGGCGGGACTGAAGGAAGGCGGCCGGCGGTTTGGGAAGGCGGCCCTGGCTCCAGTGGCGAAGGCGGGTGGAGTGCTGTGGCATGAGGTGATGGGGGTCTTGTTCGGATTATTTGTGCTGGTGGCGGCAGAGGAGGCTTGGCGGGGGCGGGGGTCCTTGATGCAGGGGAGCGGGCGGACGCATGAGTGGCTTGCGCTGGTAATGCTTGTAGTTTTTGGATTCTTCATGATTTCCAGTTTTGCGAAAGCTCGGCGGCGGGGGCGGCGGTAGAACGGTTGGTGGGCAGGGTCGAGTAGACTTGCGGCGTGAAGGATGAAGCGACGAGCTCGGGGATTGGGGTGCGGCTGGACTATGGGCCGGAGGGGGCGGAGCGTGCGGGGGCGTATCCGTACACGCGAGGGATTCAGCCGACGATGTATCGCGGGCGGCTGTGGACGATGCGACAGTATGCGGGGATGGGGGATGCGGAGGAATCGAACAAGCGTTACAAGTTTTTGCTGGCGCATGGGACGGCTGGACTGAGCGTGGCGTTCGATCTGCCGACGCAGATTGGGTATGACTCGGATTCACCGTATGCCCTGGGTGAGGTGGGTAAGGTTGGGGTGGCGATCGATTCGATTGAGGATATGGAGCGGCTGTTTGCGGGGATCAGGCTGGATGAGATCTCGACTTCGATGACGATTAATGCGACGGCTTCGATCCTGCTGGCGCTGTATGTGGCGGCGGCGAAGCGGGCGGGGGCTGAGGTCCGTCAGCTGAACGGCACGGTGCAGAACGACATTTTAAAGGAGTACATTGCGCGCGGGACGTACATTTTTCCGGTGCGGCCTGCGATGCGGCTGGTGACGGATGTGTTTGCGTGGGCTGCGACGGAGGTGCCGGAGTGGAATACGATTTCGATCTCCGGGTACCACATGCGGGAGGCGGGTTGCACGGCGGTGCAAGAGGTGGCGTTCACGCTGGCGGACGGGGTGACGTACGTTCGGGCGGCGGTGGATGCGGGGATGGATGTGGATGCGTTTGCGCCCCGGCTGAGCTTCTTCTTCAATGCGCACAACAACTTGTTTGAGGAGGTGGCGAAGTTTCGGGCGGCGCGGCGAATGTGGGCGAAGATCATGCGCGAGGAGTTTGGCGCGAAGCTGCCGAAGAGCTGGATGATGCGCTTCCACACGCAGACGGCGGGCAGCACGCTGACGGCGGCTCAGCCGGAGAACAACATTGTGCGGACGACGCTGCAGGGGCTGGCAGGGGTATTGGGAGGGACGCAAAGTTTGCATACGAATGGGTTCGACGAGGCGCTGGCGCTGCCGACCGAGGCGGCGGCACGGCTGGCGCTGCGGACGCAGCAGGTGATTGCGCATGAGAGCGGGGTGACGCAGACGGTGGACCCGCTGGCCGGGAGCTACTACGTGGAGGCGCTGACGGATGAGATTGAGGCTCGGGCGGGAGAGTATCTGCGGAGGATTGCGGGGTTCGACGCAACCGGGGGTGGGATGGGGATGCTGCGGGCGATTGAGCAAGGGTATGTGCAGCGGGAGATTCAGAACGCGGCCTATGCGTATCAGCGGGCGGTGGATGGGGGCGAGGCCGTTGTGGTGGGGGTGAATCGCTTTGAGGATGCAACGGGTGGGGAGGAGGTGCCAGTGCAGCGGATGGATGAGGACCTGGAACGGCGGCAGGTGGAGCGGGTGCGGGAGCTCCGGGCGCGCAGGGACAAGGGGCGTTGGGAGGGTGCACTCAGGGCGGTGGAGGATGCGGCGCGGAGTGGGGAGAACCTGATGCCGAAGCTGGTTGAAGCGGTGGAGGCATCCACGACGGTGGGAGAGATTGCGGATACGCTGCGCGGGGTGTTTGGGGAGTATCGGGAGTCTGTGGTGGTTTAGACCGTAAAATTTTGCGAGAAATTTGATGGCGTCGCGAAGTAGCAATTTATAGCGGGGTTCTCCGTGGTGAGAGTTTGGGCAGCGGCATCGAACGTGCACGATGAGGATTGCAGCGCTGATCGCGATAAGCGGATGCCTTGCCGGAGCCGGCCGGAGTGAAGCCCAGGTGACGATTCCCGCGATGCATGGGACCACGTTTGCGGGGCAGCCAGTAGCGCTGCCGGATGCCTTGCAACACGGAGTGGGGGTGCTGATTGTGGGATTCAGTCAAGGCTCGCGGGCAGAGGTGGCAGAGTGGGGGCACCGGGTGGCAGATGATGCGGATCTGCCTGCGGGCTTGAAATTCTACGAGATGCCGGTGCTGGAGTCTGTGCCGCGGCTGCTGCGGGGTTGGGTGACGAAGAAGATCAAGGAGTCGGTCTCGGCACGGGGGCAGGCGCATTTTCTGCCGGTGCTGGAGCATGAAGCGGAGTGGAAACGGGCGGCTGGGTACAGTGCGGCGGATGATGCGTACGTGCTGGTGGTGGATGGAAACGGCGTGGTGCGGTGGCGGTCGCAGGGTGGCTTGAACGAGCAGGCGTACGGCGAGATGAAGCGGCAGGCCGCGATGGCGAAGCCCTGAGAATTTCTACAGATGCAACGGTGCTAACCTTTCAAGAGAACGAAAGAGGGATTGGCATGGCAGAGACAACGGGTGTGGAGGCGCTGAGCGAGCTTCGACTGACGGCGCTGAACGCGACGCACAGGGCGCACAAGGCGAAGATGGTGGACTTCGGCGGGTGGGATATGCCGGTCCAGTACAAGGGTTTGATTGATGAGCATATGGCGGTGCGGACGGCGGTGGGGCTGTTCGATGTGTCGCATATGGGCGATATTCAACTGCGCGGGCCTGGATCGCTCGCCGCGGTGCAGCGGCTGCTGATGAACGATGCGAGCAAGCTGCAGGTGGGGCAGGCGCATTACTCGGCGATGCTGTATGAGGATGGAACATTTGTCGACGATGTGGTGCTGCACAAGCTTTCGGATAACGATTATCTGATTGTCATCAACGCGGGGACGCGGGAGAAGGATGTGGCGTGGGTACGGAAGCAGATCGGCCACATGCCGGGCGTCCACATCAACGATTTCAGCGACTACTACACGCAGCTTGCGATCCAGGGGCCGAAGGCGGAGGCTACGCTGCAGAAGCTGACCTCGACGGACCTGAGCGTGATCAAGAACTACTGGTTTACGTGGGGGCAGGTGTGCGGATGCCACAATGTGATGATTGCGCGGACAGGCTATACCGGCGAGGATGGCTTTGAGATTTACATTCCCAGCGATGAGCCGACGAGCAGCCGCGTGTGGGGCGAGGTGCTGGCGGCGGGGGCGGAGTTTGGGATTATGCCGTGTGGATTGGGATCGCGGAATACGCTGCGGCTGGAGAGCGCGATGGCGCTGTACGGGCATGAGATTTCGGACACGATCAACGTCTTTGAGGCGGGGTTGGGGCGGTACTGCAAGCTGGATAAAGGCGCGGATTTTGTGGGACGCGACGCGCTGCTTGCGATTCAGGGCGGCGGCGGGCCGAAGCGCAAGCTGGTGGGCTTGGAGATGATCGACCGTGGGATTGGCCGGGATGGCTATCCGGTGTGCACTGTGGATGGCGAGAAGATTGGCGAGGTGACGAGTGGGTCGCCGGGGCCGTTTATCAAAAAGAACATTGCGCTGGCTTATGTGCCGGTGCAGTACTCGGCTGTGGATGAGGTGGTGGCGGTGGAGATTCGGGGCGCGCTGGTGAAGGCGAAGGTGGTGCCCACGCCGTTTTACAAGAAGCCGAAGAAGGTGGTCTAGGGATGCAGTTTCTATCTGTATCGCGCAGACGTCTGGATGCGTTTCCCGCGGAGAAATGGACGCCGGAGCTGATGGAAAGCGAGTCGCAGCGGGTGCGGGAGATGTATGCGGCTGGGGATCTGCGGTCGATATGGCGGAGGAAGGATGTGCCAGGCGCGGTGATGCTGCTGGAGGCCGCGGATGAGGCTGGTGCGCGGGCTCTGGTGGAATCGTTGCCGCTGGCGAAGCTGGGCATGCTGGAGTTTGTTGTGGTGACGCAGTTGGAGCCGTATCCGGGCTTTGGGCCGCGCTGAGAAGCGAACTAAAATTGAAGGTGAGGGACACGAGACGATGAGTTATCCGGCGACATACAAGTACAGCAAGACGCATGAGTGGATCGACGCGGCGGATGGTGTGGGTTCGGTTGGGATCACGGACTACGCGCAGGAATCGCTGGGCGACATTGTGTTTGTGGAGTTGCCCAAGGTGGGCGATACGCTGGAGGCCGGGAAGATCTTTGGATCGGTGGAGAGCGTGAAGGCGGTGAGCGACCTGTATGCGCCGGTCTCAGGCGAGGTGACCGAGGTCAACGAGGCGTTGAACAGCGCGCCGGAGACGATCAATGCGTCAGCCAACGAGACCTGGCTGTTCAAGATGAAGCTGAAGAGCGAGGGCGAGCTGACGACAGCAGGGACGCTGCTTGACGCGGCAGCTTACGAGACGTTTGTCAGCGAAGAGACGGGGCACTAAAGCGATGCGTTATTTACCGAAGAGCCCTATTGATCGCGAGGAGATGCTGGCAGAGATTGGCGTGACGTCGATCGACGATCTCTTTGCCTCGATCCCGGCGGAGTATCAACTGACACGCGATCTTGATGTGCCGCGGCAGCATGGGGAGAGCGAGATTATCGACCGCTTCCGCGGGTACGCGGAGAACAACGCGACCGGGTATGCGAGCTTCCTGGGTGCAGGCGTGTACCGGCATTACAAGCCGGTGATCATCGACAGCCTGGTGCAGCGCGGCGAGTTTTTGACCAGCTATACGCCGTATCAGCCGGAGATCGCGCAGGGTACGTTGCAAGCCATGTTCGAGTTCCAGACGATGATCTGCGAGCTGACGGGCATGGAGATCGCCAACGCTTCAATGTACGACGGAAGCACCGGGGCGGCGGAGGCGATCATGATGGCGGTGCGCGTCACAGGGCGCAGCGGCGCTGTGGTGGCGCGGACGGTGCATCCGGAGTATCGCGAGGTGATCCAGACCTACGCGACGCATCAGGAGATCCCGCTGACCGAGGTGGGATATGCCTCAAATGGGCGGGTCTCCATGCAGGAGCTGGAGAAGGCGATTGGAGATGACACGGCTTGCGTGCTGATTCAGTCGCCGAACTTTTTTGGCACGATCGAGGATGTTGCTGCGATTGCGGAGCTGGCGCACAGCAAGGGTGCGCTGCTGATTGTGTCGATTGCGGAGGCGATCTCGCTGGGCATCGTGGAGCCGCCGAAGGAGGCTGATATCGTCTCGCTGGAGGCGCAGAGCTATGGCGTTGCGCTGGGGTACGGCGGCCCCTACTGCGGCGTCATTGCTTGCAAGGAGAAGTTCCTGCGGCAGATGCCGGGCCGGCTGATTGGCGAGACGAAGGACATGAATGGCAAGCGCGGCTACGTGCTGACGTTGAGCACGCGCGAGCAGCATATCCGGCGGGAGAAGGCGACCAGCAATATTTGTACCAACCAGGCGCTGGTGGCGTTGATGACGACCATCTTCCTGACCGTGTACGGCAAGGAAGGGATGCGGGAACTGGGCGAGCATAACCTGGCGAAGGCGGCGTACCTGCGTGACGTGTTGAGCGATAAGGGTACGGTGTTGTTCGATGGCGCGCCGCGGTTTCATGAGTTCGTGCTGGACGTGAAGCAGGGCGCCGAGGCGATGAACGCGGGGCTGCTAAAGAAGAAGATCATCGGCGGGCTTGCGCTGGAGCAGTGGTATCCGGAGCTTGGTCCCGGAGCAAGCCTTTGGTGCGCAACCGAGGTGACGACGCGCGTGCAGATGGATGCAATCGCGGAGGCACTGGCATCTGTAACAGCGAGTGAACCTGTACTGGCGGCTAAGGGTTAGGTATGGATATTTCCGGGATTTCAGGGCAGGAACTCAAGTCGGTCACGTTCATTGAGGACTTCCTTGAACTACGCTTTGGTGCGTCTTGCCTGACGCTCTATGACTGGCCGCATGTGCTGCTGACGGATTTTTCCGTGGCATATGGCGAGCCGGAGTATCGCAATGCGGTGTGTGCGCAGATTGGCGAAGAGGTTGTGGAAGCGTCGCTGGAGGAGGGCGATGCGCTGACCGTAGAGCTGGCGAATGGGGTTGTGTTTGGGCTGAGTTTGCGCGAGGAAGATGTGGATGCGCCGGTGAGCGGGAGCTACTCGGAGAGTGGAAGTTCAGCCGATGCAGAGGAATTCTAAGGATCGCTATGAGTGAGACGAAGTTTGTTGGAACGCCGCGGAAGGTGACCACGCATGTCAACCAGAACGAAGGGTTGATCTTTGAGAAGAGTTCGCCGGGCAAGAAGGCGTACCGTCTGGCGGAGCTCGACGTCCCGGCGGTGGACGCGAAGAAGCTGCTGGGACCGAGTGTGCGTACGAACCTCGGCGTCATGCCGGAGTTGAGTGAGATTGAGATCATCCGGCACTTCACGCGGCTTTCGACGTGGAACTATGCGATCGACCTGGGCATGTATCCGCTGGGGAGCTGCACGATGAAGTACAACGGCCGCGTGAATGAGGCGGTCGCGCGCCTTGAGGGGATTGCGGAGGCGCATCCGTATCAGCCTGAGTCACTGAGCCAGGGCTGTCTGCAGATCATGAAAACGCTTGAAGAGGCGTTGATCGAGATTACCGGCATGGATGCGATCACGCTGCAGCCGGCGGCGGGTGCGCACGGCGAGTTTACCGGAATCCTGATGGTGCGGGCGTATCACGAGAGCAAGGGCAATCCGCGCAAGAAGATCATTGTGCCGGACTCCGCGCATGGGACAAATCCTGCGACGGCTGCGGTGGTTGGGTACGAGGTTGCGAACCTGAAGTCGAACGCGCAGGGCATGGTGGACCTGGCGGAGCTGGAGCGGATGGTCGATGAGGACACCGCCGCCCTGATGCTGACGAATCCTTCGACCATCGGCGTGTTTGAGAGCGAGATTCATAAGATTGCCGACATCCTTCATGCGAAGGGTGCGCTGCTGTACATGGACGGGGCGAATATGAACGCGCTGGTGGGCAAGACGCGGCCGGGAGACTTTGGTGTGGACGTGATGCACCTGAACCTGCACAAGACCTTTTCGACACCGCACGGTGGCGGCGGTCCGGGGTCGGGGCCGGTGGCGATTAAGAAGATTCTGGAGCCGTTTCTCCCCAAGCCGACGCTAGTGAAGAAGGCGAATGGGCTGCTGGGATTTGAGTTCGACCGGCCGGAGAGCGTGGGCCGGGTGCGAATGTTCTATGGCAACTTCGGCATGTTTGTGCGGGCGCTCGCGTATATTCTGGCGAACGGTCCGGATGGGCTTCGGCAGACGACGGAAGACGCCGTGCTGAACGCGAACTACATTCGGGCGAAGCTGCTGGACACGTTTGAGCTGCCGTATAAGGCGCCATCAATGCATGAGGTGGTCTTCTCCGACAAGCTGCAGGCGAAGAACGGCGTGAAGACGGGCGACATGGGTAAGCGGCTCATCGACTACGGCTTCCACGCTTACACCGTCAGCTTCCCCTTGGTGGTCAGTGGCGCAATGATGATTGAGCCAACGGAGAGCGAGAGTCGCGAGGAATTGGATCTGCTGATCGACGCGCTGAAGCAGATTGCGCAGGAGGCGGCGGAGAATCCGGAGCTGGTCAAGACGGCTCCGCATACGACGCGGCTGCAGCGGCTGGATGAGACGACGGCGGCGAGAAAGCCGGTGCTGCGGTGGAAGGGGCCGCCAGCGAAGGATCCGGTGACCTTAGATTCGGCTGCTAAAGAGTGGTAAGGAGTGAGTGAGAAACAGTGAAGGCCAGCGGAAGCTTTCGCTGGCCTTCACTATTTCCTTTGGACGATTAGGGTGTGGTGATCTTCACGGATTCATCCGTGGTGGCCCAGCGGATGTGGAGTTCGGCGGAGTCGCGCTTGATGTCGTCGAACGAGATGCTCATGACCTCTTGAGGGCTGTCGATGGACTTGCCCTTCATTTCCACGCGGCCCAGGTCGCGGTCCTGGTGATACTCGGTGCCCCACTGGCCGGTCTGCTTGTTGATGATGAGCATCCATTTGTCGCGCGTGGGCAAGGTATAGATGGTGTATGTGCCGGCGGGGACCAGCAGGGTGCCAATGTGCAACGAGACAGGCGTGACCAGCGTGGTGGCGGGGTTCGCGCCGGTGCGCCAGACCTGGTTGTACGGGACGAGCCCGCCGAAAATCTCGCGACCGCGCATGTGCGGGGTGTTGTAGCTGATGTTAAAGGTCTGCCCCATGAGCGAAACGGTGGCGGAGGAGGGCGGGCTGGGCATGGGTTTGCCGGGGGCGTCCATCTTCATGCCGGCCATCTGGCCGCCTTGCGCAAAGGCGAAGGGAACGAGGGTGGCGGTGACGAGAAGCGTGGTGCAGGCGGCGGGGATGAGCTTGCGGAGCAACATAAGATCTCGCTTTCGGCTGGTACTGCTTAGTGGAAGAACCAGGATGCTGGTTTGATGCTGGACTGGAGCGCGTGTGGCTGTCAAATGGCCCGCTGGATTGGGTGGCGGAGTGATGCTAGCATAGAGGAACGCGCCCGTAGCTCAGCTGGATAGAGCGGCAGCCTCCGAAGCTGTAGGTCAGAAGTTCGAATCTTCTCGGGCGCACCATCCCCCCTTCATTCTTGTTGTGAGTTGCACCGTTGGTGGGGCAGTCATGCATTGCACCTGCCGCAAGCGCGTGAATGGCAGTTGAATTCGGCCAAATCCTTCGACAGACCAGCTAACCTCCCCCTGCTAAACGCATCCAAACGTGACAGAAGCAGTACAGGAGAATGCGATGAATTTTGCCAACGACGCTGAGTTTAAGGACGACTTCCGTAAGGTGGGGGAGGACGTGACCGCTGGTTTTGAGCGTCCTGGCGCCCCGGCCAATCCGACCGAACATGCAAGCAGTGAAAACCTGGGTGCGATTGGCAAGGGCCGTTCGGTCGACGACGCAAACGTGGATGAAGACGATGATCCCGACGACGAGGATGATGAGCTGGATGATGACGACGATCTCGACGAGGATGATTTGGAAGACGATGAACTCGATGAGGATGACGACGAGGATGAGGACCTCGAAGACGACGACGAGGAAGATGATGATGACGACGAGGATGATGAGGACGAAGTGAAGTAATTGGGAAGGTTCCGGATTGATAGGAACCGTGGCCTGGAATTGGATTCAGCAAGAAAAAGCGGTTCAGCCTTTGGCTGAACCGCTTTTCACTGAATAGGCGCTCAACTAGAGGGGGCGGGATTCGGCGGCTTTGGCCCTGCCGAGGATTTCAATTCGAACCTTCGCGACGCCGGCTTCTAACATACCGATCTCGCTGGCAGCGGCGTGCGAGAGATCGATGACGCGGCTGGGAGTGAGGACGCCGCGATCATTGATGCGGACCACAACGGAGCGGCCGGTGGCAACATTGATGACGCGGACCAAGGTGCCGAATGGCAGCGTCTTGTGGCAGGCGGTCATTAGTTTCTGGTTGAACGTCTCTCCATTAGCGGTGCGCCTGCCGTCGAAGGAGTCGTTGTAAAACGAGGCCATGCCGAGCGTCGACAGTACTGTGCGGATAGGATGCCTGGACGGAGTCTGAGCCTTCGCGATGGGCGCGGGCGGCATTATGGGCCTGGCCGAGGAGACTATAGGAGCAGACGTGGAGGAGGGCCGTGGGGCTGAGGATTGATGATCCATGAAGTGGTAGGCAACCGCAGAGCCGGCGATGACCGTAGCTGAGGTCAGGGCAAGTTTGATTCGTCCGCGCAAATTGTCTCCATGCCGGTGTTTGTTCCGGCCACAGATAAGTCTACTCGTGTTAGTAGAAAAATCCTAGATTCAAACCAATAAAAAGTAAGTCGAAGTTGCCTAATGCAGCAGAATGAATAGTTTAGAAGTAGAAAAATATACCGTGATAAATGTAGTTCCTTCGCGGGGTCAGGAAGACTTCTTCCTCATTGTGAGTTTGTCGCTGATTGGCGCACCTGTGGCTTGCACGATATCGACTGCAGTGATGCCGGGTGCTAACTCCACTGCGATGAGCCCTTGAGGCGTCACGTCGATGACCCCGAGGTTCGTGATGATGCGATTGACGACGCCGGCGCCTGTCAGTGGAAGGGAGCAATGGGGAAGGATCTTGGGGCTGCCATCCTGTGCGGTGTGGTCCATGAGCACAACGACGCGGCGGACGCCGGAGACCAGGTCCATGGCGCCTCCCATCCCCTTGACGCGCTTGCCGGGGATGACCCAGTTGGCGAGGTCGCCGGAGGCGGAGACCTGCATCCCGCCCAGGATGGCAAGGTCGATGTGGCCGCCACGGATCATGGCGAAGGAGTCCGCGCTCGAGAAGGTGGAGGCGCCGCGAACGTGCGTGACGGTCTCCTTGCCGGCGTTGATGAGGTCGGCGTCGACTTCGTCTTCGAGCGGATACTGGCCCATCCCCAGGAGGCCGTTTTCAGACTGCAACGTGACCGTCATGCCGGAGGGAATGTAGTTGGCGACCAGCGTGGGGATGCCGATGCCGAGGTTGACGTAGAAGCCGTCACGCAGTTCGGCGGCGGCGCGTGCGGCCATCTCATGGCGAGTCCAGGGCATGACTACTCCTTGCGCGTTGTGCGCTTCTCGATGCGGCCAGATGGATTTGGATTGTGGATCACGCGCTGCACGAAGATGCCCGGCGTGTGGATGTGATCGGGGTCCAAGTCGCCGGTTTCGACGAGAATCTCGGCCTCGGCGATGGTGATCTTGCCGCACATGGCGGCCATGGGATTGAAATTCTGCGCGGTCAGACGGTAGACGAGGTTGCCGGCGCGGTCGGCCTTCCACGCCTTGACCAGCGCGACGTCGGCGCGGATGCCGCGCTCCAACAGGTATGGGACGCCGTCGAACTGCTTCGTCTCCTTGCCTTCGGCGACCTGCGTACCGACACCGGTGCGGGTGTAGAAGCCGGGAATGCCTGCGCCACCGGCGCGCATGCGCTCAGCGAGGGTGCCTTGTGGGCTGAACTCGACTTCAAGCTCGCCTGCGAGGAACTGACGCTCAAACTCCGCGTTTTCGCCGACGTAGCTGGAGATCATCTTGCGGATCTGCCGTGTCTCCAACAGCAGGCCAAGACCTGCGCCGTCCACGCCCGCGTTATTGCTCGCGACGGTCAGGCCGCGGACACCGCTGTCGCGCAGCGCCGCGATGAGGGCCTCCGGGATGCCGCAGAGGCCGAAGCCGCCTACGGCCAGCGTCATGCCGTCATGGACGATGTCACGCAGTGCGGAGGATGCGTCCGGGAAGAGCTTATTCATGGGACAAGTATGCTCCCTTACGCAAAGTGGCCCGCGGCCCACGGATGAGGGTACATTGCGTCATCATGGTTGAGGAAGGGGCGTGCCCGGATGCAGAAGCCGATCGTTGTGGTGGGGAGTATCAATCTTGATCTGGTGGTGGGGGCGGAGCGTCTGCCCGGAGCCGGGGAGACCGTCATCGGGCGAACGTTCGATCAGTTCTTTGGCGGCAAGGGAGCAAATCAGGCGGTCGCGGCGGCGAAGCTGGGGTATCCCGTGGCCATGGTAGGCTGCGTGGGGAGTGACGCGTTTGGCGGACCGTTGCGCGAGGGGTTGGAGGCGAACGGCGTCGATACGACCTGCGTGAGTACCGTGGAAGGGCCGTCTGGCGTCGCGTTGATCACGACGAGTGCGCGGGGAGAAAACAGTATCGTCGTGGTGCCGGGAGCCAACGGACAGGTGACTCCGGAGCTTCTGGAGCGGTCGCTTCCGCTGCTACAACGCGCGGGGATCCTTTTGACGCAGCTTGAGATTCCGCTGGACGCGGTAGAGTATCTGGGGGAGTTGGCGCAGCGTCATGGCATTCCGCTGATGCTTGATCCAGCCCCCGCCCGTGAGCTTTCGCCGAGCCTGCTTCGCAGAGTCTCATGGTTGACCCCGAATGAGAGCGAGATGCGGGAGCTATTGCAGCGCGCCATTGACACGGAGGAGGAATGCGGGGCCGCGGTTGAGAGCTTTCTTGCGCAAGGGGTGAAGAACGTCGCGCTGAAGATGGGCTCTCACGGGGTTCTGATCGGTGCGGCTGAGCGAGCGAAGGAAAGGGTTCCCGCGTTTGCCGTCGAGGCTGTTGACACTACGGCGGCGGGCGATGCCTTCAACGGCGGCTTTGCTGTAGGGCTGATGCGGGATAAGACGGTGCGAGAGAGTGTGATCTATGCCTCCGCGGTGGCTGCGATTTCCGTGACGCGGCGCGGGGCACAGCCATCCATGCCGTCAGCGGAAGAGGTGGAACGATTCCTGGCGGATCACGGGGCGAGTCTGTACACGTCGACTCCGCCGTTGTAGTTGGGCACGTAGATCTGGCCTCCATCGATGACCGGCGGATTGAACTTGTTGAAGAGGAACTGGACGCCCCAACGCTGTGAATCCCACAGCACCTGCAGTGTGCCGTTGGCCGCAACGTGGACGGGGTCATAGACGAGCAGGCGGCCGTTGACGACCTGCGCGTTGGCGTCGCCGTATGGGATGGTGCAGACGAGCAACGCGGAGTTGGGGTCCGCGCCGTTGCTGGAGCCGGAGCAGAAGCCGCCGGGCATGCCGCCGGGCGGGTTACCGCGCACGTCCGCGCTGGCGAACTCATTGCTCTGGGCGATGTACGTAAGCGCCCCTGTGGAGCTGACGCGCCATTTGTGGAGCTGTGCGTTTTCACCCCAGACGAAGATGGTCCAGGCGTTGAGGAGGGGATCGAAAAACTGCACGGGTGTCATGTGGAGATGAGCGCTATCGCCCCACGGAAAGAAGTTGAGTGTGATGGGATTGGCGGGGCAGGGGTCCACCGGCCCAGGGCTCATGGTGAGCCAGACGGGCGGGGCAGCCAGCTTGGCGCAGTTCGTCTTGGGGTTGGCCAGCGCGGCCGTTGTTGTGCCACCCATGCTGGCCGTCTTGATGGGGTAGCCGATGCCGTCCTTGCCAGCGGCGACGCAGACTCCGATGGAGAAGATGCAGGCGGGTCCGGCAGAGCCCCAGTCCTCATCGGCCCACGCGCCGGTTGCCATCTGCGGATAGACCAGTACGGTGGGGACGCCGCGGTCGCTCAACGTGGCGACAAGCCTGGCGTTTTTGATGGACATGTTCATGCCGCCGCCGACAGGCTTGGTGGCCTCCGATGGGGCACTTTCACCGGCCACCTTGTTGGCCGCCATTGCGACCCCGCCGGCGCGAGCATTATCCGTCCACGGGGTCCAGTGATCCACCACGGCGAGGCTGGCGGGTGCGGTGCCCACGGCGGGGCTGTACTTGATCTTGACGAAGGACTCGCCCCACTGGGTCTTACCGTCGAAGTCGCCGTTGCCGGTGATGGCGTAAAGAAAGCCTTGCGCATCCGCGATCAGGCCTTGGCCGCCCATCCAGATGCCCGCGCCTTCGCCCTGTGACATGGCGAGCGAGGCGGTGATCTTGTTGGTTGCGCAGTCCAAGGCGAAGACCCAACCGGCGGCTCCGTTCGCCGTCTCCAGCACCGTGCCGGAGGCCCAGAAGACGGTCTTGCGGCCGTTGACGTTGGTCAGGACGAGCGAACTGCGCTGTTTGCGCATGGCACTTGTGTAAGACTGCGTGCCGCTGGTTCCTGCTACGGGGACCGGCGGCACGACTTGGCTGCCGTCCTTCAGATTCAGAACGAAGACGCTGTGCTTCGCGTTTTGCGGAGTGCCATCGGCCGAGATCCATGCGACGAGGTAGACCCGCTGTGTGTCGGCGTCGACGACGCCGGTGCTGAGCACGCCCCAATGGTCGTTGATGGCGTGGCAGTCGATGGTGGGGAAGTCGCCCACGCAGCCATCGGGGCGGGGCTTGCGTGGGCCGGTGGGCGTGCTGCCGACGATGGGCGTGCCCAGCGTGACGCTCCACAAAGCAGCGCCAGTACGCGCGTCCACGCCGCGAACGATATTAGCCATGGAGGGTAGCACCATGACATCATGCGTGGCGCCGTCTGCGACGATGACTCCAGGCAGGATCAGCGGCTGAGCCTCCATGCCTCGCGCGTCGCCAGAGACCGGGATGATGGTGGAACGAACGATGCCGTTCGTGGTCACAGAGGCCTGCGTCAGCAATGTCTCATGCGGATTCCAGCCGGTACGTGCGTTGTCCGCGGAGCGGGTCAGCCAGGGGACCATTGTCTGGGCGGAGAGCAGAGGGGCGGTCCCGCACAAAAGAGACAGGATCAAGAACAGATGTGCGGCGGATGGTTTCTGGGCAATAGGCATGGTGGCACCTCGGCGTCTCAGGAGATGGCTGAAAGGGCACGGATGCGAATGATTAGAGTGCGGGAGTCAGGGGAACGCAAGGAAATTCTGGAAGGGAGAGTCTGGAGCACCGAATGGGATTTGAACCCATGAATACTGGTTTTGCAGACCAGCGCGTTAGCCACTTCGCCATCGGTGCCCTTGTTTGCGGACCTTGCTTCAACGCCGGTGCCCTGGCCTTGAAGCGTCTTCCTGAGCTTACACGGTTTACTTCACCGCCAGCTCTTTCGTGGAGAGGTACCAGCTCTTTACGTCCATGCCTGCGACGCCGGCCAGCCGCTTCTCTGCGTCGGCTTGGGTCGCTGGCGCCGGGACGACGACTGCGTCGCCGGGAACCCAGTTTGCCGGACAGCTTACCCCGTTTGTATCGACCATCTGCAGCGCCTCAAAGATGCGAAGCAGCTCATCCACATTGCGGCCAAGCTGCATGGGGTAATAAAGCAGCGCACGGATCAGTCCTTTCGGATCGATGACGAAGACAGAGCGGACGGTCGCCGTGTCGCTGACGGCCTCATGCACCAGCCCGTAGGCGCGGCTGATCTTCTGGTCGAGATCGACCGCGATGGGAAACTCGATCTTGACGCCGGTGATGCGTTCCAGGTCGAGCACCCAGGCGATGTGCGACTGCAGTGAGTCGATGGACACGCCGATGGGCTGCACGTTCAGCCGGTCCCAGTCCGCCTGCCGCCGCGCGAATTCGATGAACTCCGTCGAGCATACCGGCGTGAAGTCAGACGGGTGTGAGAAGAGCATCACCCACTTCCCCTTGCTGGTGTAGTCGCTCAGGCGAATCACGCCATGCGTGCTCTTGGCCTCAAAGTCCGGTGCCAGTTCCAGAATCCGCGGAATACGGCTTTCGCTCATCGAATCGCTCCCCTACGCTTACTTTGGCTGCGCGGCCGTCCGCAGATACGGCTTCACGGTTTTGTAACCGGGAAATGACGTATTCGCCTCTTCATTGCTGACCGCTGCGGTGATGATGATGTCATCGCCCTGCTTCCAGTTCGCCGGCGTCGCGACCTTATGCTTTGCCGTCAACTGCATGGAATCCAGTACGCGGATGATCTCGTCGAAGTTGCGGCCTGTGGTCATGGGATAGGCCACTGTCAGCTTGATGCGCTTGTCCGGTCCGATGACAAAGACCGTGCGAACAGGGGCATTCAGTGCGGGTGTGCGGCCTTCGGACGTGTCGCCCGCATCGGCGGCCAGCATGTCATACAGCTTCGCCACCTTCAACTCCGGATCGCCGATCATGGGGAAGTTGACCTGCGCTCCGCCCACGTCCTGGATGTCCTGCGCCCACTTTTCGTGGTTGCTGACCGGGTCTACGCTCAGGCCAATGACCTTTGCGCCGCGCTGCGCAAACTGCTCCTGCAGATTGGCCACCGCGCCCAGTTCCGTGGTGCAAACCGGAGTGAAATCCTTGGGGTGCGAGAAGAGCACCGCCCAACTATCGCCGATCCAATCGTGAAAGTGAATCGTGCCCTGCGTCGTCTCCGCCGTAAAGTCCGGAGCGATATCGTTGATCCGTAGTGACATCGTGTTCAGTGCCTCAGTTTCTTGGATGTATCTTCTTGGATATTCTCGCGCCCGAGGGCGCACATCACTGCATGTTCCAGCAAAAAACCCACCCGGCCATCGGGCCTCGGGTGGGTTTTGAGTCTGTCTGCAAAGGTCAATTTACCTTGCCGAACTCATCCGCACACCCGCACCGCGCCGCAGCAACAGCAGCGACACATGCAGCAGGTCTTCGCGGAGGGGGTCATCATTAGGCTCATTTCCTTGCCAATCCAATCTGTACCGCGCCAGCCCGCTGTTCGAGTTTCGGCTAGCATGATGAGGCAGTTGGCCCCATTGCGGTTTTTCCACTCTCTCACCACGAGGTCCCTGTGTCAACAGACTCCCCGCATACGCTTCCATACGCTCTGGTCGATGTCTTCGCCGAGCGTCCCCTTGAAGGCAATCAGCTTGCGATCTTTACGGATGCCCGCGGCCTCACCACAGAGCAGATGCAGGCCCTCGCTCGTGAGATGAACCTTGCCGAAACCACCTTCATCCTCCCCGAAGATCCTGAGCATGAACGTGAGCATGGTGTTCGCGTTCGCATCTTCAGCGTGCAGGAAGAATTCCCCTTTGCCGGCCATCCCACGCTCGGCACGGCATCCTGGCTCTACTGGCATCACCCCACGTTGCGCGCCGCGGAGACGATCGTCCTGAGGCTGAATGCGGGCAATATTCCGGTTCGCTTTGAAGCTCCCGCAGCGGGCCACGCGGGCGTCTTCGCCACGATGCGGCAGAACGATCCGGTCTTTGGCGCAACCCACTCGCACGCAGAGGTGGCGCAGGTCCTCGGCCTCGCGCTCGAAGACCTCAATAGAGCTCTCCCCATTCAAACTGTCTCGACTGGCATGGCCTTCTGCATCGTGCCCCTTCGTTCAATGGAAGCCATCCGCAAGCTCGCCATCCCGCAGGCTGTGGCACAGCCATGGCTCACATCCGTCGGCGCGAAGTTCTTCTTCTGCATAGCGCCCGCGGACCCTGCGTCTGGCGCGGACTTTCATAACCGCATGCAGTTTTATAACGGGGAAGATCCAGCCACCGGCTCAGCCTCCGGATGCGCCATCGCTTACCTCGTTCACCACGGTGTCGTCCCCAGCGGGAAGCTCACGGTTTTTGAGCAGGGAATTGAAATTGACCGTTCATCTCGTCTTCACGTTCAAGCAACGCTGCAAGCTGCCGATAAAAACATCCCGATTTCGGACGTGTTCGTCTCCGGGCGCACCATCCTCGTTGCATCGGGACAGTTTTTCCTGCCGGAAGCGGTCCGTTTCCCACAGGCTGAATTCACGAAACAGCAACAAAGAACGGTGTCCTGACAAAAACGGTGGATGAGCAACCTCTAATCTGGTGCGTATTCGCCTTATATTCGCCAGTTGCCAAGACGGGTTCCCCTTCGTAAGGTTGGGAAGCGTTGAGGGAGTGGTGAGGCGTACCGGCAACCCCGGACACCGCATGCGAGCCCCCGAAACGCAAGTGCTTTCGCCTGATTTTTCTGAAAATTGAACTGAGAGAAGCCTGACTGTTCGCAGTCGCGACTCCCCCGCGCAACCCCTCTCCGTATGCACCGCGGCCTTACCGCCGGCGTCGCTGCCCCATGCCTTACGGCCGGGCAATTCGGCTCCGGCTTACCGGCCGAACTCGCAACGGAAAGCCTGAGCGCTGGATGAGACCGCGTGGCAACCTGCGGCCGGAGCCTTCTCTCAAACCCGCGGTTCGGCCTCAAAGCCCGAGCCGGGGCACTGCTCTCAACCGACCCCTGTTGGGCCCGGCCAAGCAGACAGGAGAGCCTCGTCTCTTCTTGTCCGCATAGCCGGCCGGACGGCAGGCTCGTTCGGGGCAGCCCGCCCCCACTTGTCTCCCTGCCGGGACGAACCGCGGCCAACGTCTTTCCGCAACCCTTTGCGGTCAGCCGCTCCGGCCAACCAGCCGGTCCGCGGCCCCGCGTTTGATCCACCGCAACACCACCGCCGTGCGACCGAAAACGCATGGCGTCAAGAGAGAGAGCGAACCAGCCCATGCGTCCTAAGAAAGTCATCCTCTGCGTCGACGACAACGAACAAACCCTCTCCATCCGCACCTTTTTGCTGGAGACGCGCGGCTATCGCGTTCTCACCGCGCCGTCCTCGCAGTCGGCGCTGGAAGTCCTGGAGCAGACGGTCCCTGGCGCCATCGACCTGCTCATCTCTGACCTCCTGCTGCCCGGCATGGATGGCAATGAACTCGTTCGCCGCGCCAAGCAGATGCATCCCGCCCTGCCCGCGCTTATCGTCTCCGGCACGGTCACCAGCTTTGACCGCGCCTTGGCCGCGGATGCTTTCCTGC
The DNA here is from genome assembly GCA_964242025.1 of uncultured Acidobacteriaceae bacterium. Taxonomy (GTDB): domain Bacteria; phylum Acidobacteriota; class Terriglobia; order Terriglobales; family Acidobacteriaceae; genus Edaphobacter. The sequence continues at coordinate 127,725 of CAXSZW010000010.1, read as the reverse complement.
CCAAGGGCGCAAGCTCGCCGGTGGAGCTGCTGGAGCGCATACGCGTCCTGGTAGCTCGCAAACGCGGTCCCAAGAAGCACGCCCCCATGCCGGCTGCGGCAGAGGCACCAGCCACCCAGCACGAGCCCATGCAGCACCCCATCGCCAGTTAGTGGGATGGAAGCGGACCATCGGCAGGATTTACTTCATCGGCCCGAAGTGCGTTGCAAACAGGTAAAATAACCGGATGCGATCCGTCCCGCGCCTTTGCGCGCACATTCGGAGTTCCGCAAGAGAGTTGGAGGATTAGTTTTGGCGAAACGCGACCGTTTTCTCTTTACCAGTGAGTCCGTGACCGAGGGTCACCCCGATAAGATTGCCGACCAGATCTCAGACGCCATCCTGGACGCCTGCCTCGCGCAGGATCCCATGAGCCGCGTGGCCTGCGAGACCCTTACCTGCACCGGCCTCGTCGTCATCGCCGGTGAGATCACCACTAAAGCCTACGTCGATTTCCAGGGCCTCGTGCGCTCCACCGTGGCAGAGATTGGCTACACCCACTCGTCGTACGGATTCGACTCCAACACCTGCGCCGTCATCTCCACCATCAACAAGCAGTCGCCTGACATCGCGCAGGGCGTCGATACCGGCGGCGCCGGCGACCAGGGCATGATGTTCGGCTACGCCACCAACGAGACTCCGGAGCTGATGCCGCTCCCCATCTCGCTTGCCCACAAGCTTTCCGCCAAGCTGACCGAGGTCCGCAAGTCCGGCCTTATGCCGTATCTGCGCCCAGACGGCAAGAGCCAGGTCACAATCGAGTACGCCGAAGTCGGCAAGCCCAGCCGCGTTGATGCCGTCGTCATCTCCACCCAGCATGACGAGGATGTCACCAACGAAACCCTCCGCGCCGAGATCCTGAAGAACGTCATCCAGGCCGTCATCCCCGCAGAGCTCCTCGACGCCGACACCAAGTACCACATCAACCCCACCGGCCGCTTCGTCATCGGCGGACCCATGGGAGACTCCGGCCTGACCGGCCGCAAGATCATCGTCGACACCTACGGCGGCATGGGCCGTCATGGCGGCGGAGCCTTCTCCGGCAAGGATGCAACCAAGGTTGACCGGAGCGCCGCCTACATGGCCCGCTACGTCGCCAAGAACATCGTCGCTGCCGGCCTCGCCGACCGCTGCGAAGTCCAGCTCGCCTACGCCATCGGCGTCGCCGAGCCTGTCTCCGTCCTGGTCGACACCTTCGGCACCGGAACTTTGGACGCAGACAAGCTCGAAGAGCTCGTCCGCGCCAACTTCATCCTCACCCCCAAGGGCATCATCGAGACCCTGCAGCTCCGCCGGCCCATCTTCAAGCAGACCGCGGCCTACGGCCACTTCGGCCGCACCGGCGCGGACTTTACCTGGGAGGCGACCGATAAGGCCGCAGCCCTCAAAGCCGGTGTCAGCGAGCTCGTCGCAGCCAAGTAACACCAGCCGTTACAAATGCAAAGGGGCGAGCCAAATGGCTCGCCCCTTTGCATTTGCCTCAGACACTCTAAGCCGGCACGTGCCGCTTCACCCTTAGATTATCGATCGCATACGTAATAAACTTCGGCTCCATCCTCGGCGGTTCCCCGCTGAACCGGCAGGACGCCACCACCTGATCCATGATGAACTTTGGTTGATACGCTGCGAGCTCCAACCCCTTTTCCCGCTGCACCTTATCCACAATCCAGTCAAAAATATCTTCCGGCAGGGTTAGCTGGTGCGTCATGCAGGCTTTCGTGAAGATCCGCTTGTACATTGCCACGCTCGGCGCGCCGATCTCAATCTTGTACGGCAGCCGGCGCAGGAACGCCGGGTCCATCAGTTCCTCCGGCTCCAGGTTGGTGGAAAACATCACCAGTTCTTCAAACGGGATACTGAAGCTCTTACCGGTATGCAGCTTCAGGTAGTCGATCCTGCTCTCGAGCGGCACAATCCATCGATTCAGCAGGATGGTAGGCGTCACCATCTGCCGCCCAAAGTCGTCGATGACGAAGCATCCGCCCAGAGCCTTCATGTGCAGCGGCGCCTCGTAGAAGTTCGATGCCGCGTCGTACCGCAAATCCAGCATCTCCAGCGTCAACTCACCGCCCGCGATCACAAACGGCCGCTTGCACGGAACCCACCGCGCGTCGTACCCCTCGCGCACCGCAAAGCCGGCCATCTCGTTGTCGGTCACAGACGTCGGATCAACCGGCACATGGATACTTGGGTCGAAGATCCGAATAATCTGACCCTCCACCTCAATCGCATAGGGCATATAAATGAGATCCGCGAACACATTTGCCAGCCGCAGAGCAAACGTAGTCTTCCCGTTTCCCGGCGGCCCGTAAAGCAACATCGCCCGCCCGGAGTTCAGCGCCGGCCCACACTGCTCCACCAAGCTGTCCTCGATGGCGAGGTCCGCAATCTGCTCCCGCACCCGCTCAAACGTCACCACTTCATTGGTAATCTTCTGCAGGTTGACTTGGTCGGTAAACTCCGTCAGCGTCACCGGTGCCGGCCCGTTGTATTGCGACCGCTGCAGCGCATCCGCCGCCCACAGTCCGCCCTGCTCGGTCATCCCGTAGTTCATGTCCGCGCGATTATCTTGCCGGACCCCACGTGTATACAGCAACTTACGTTCAATTGCGATCTTCACCAGGTCCAGGACCACATGAAAAGGTAGCTTGATGGCCTCGGAAAACTGACGCCCAGATTCCAGCCGCCGCGTGTAGATCAGTTTCATCAGCAGGCTCAGCAGGTCGTTCTCATCCACGCCCGTTGCCTTGATGCTCTCCGGCTCTCGTGGCGTCCGGTACAAAAAGGCGTCCAGCGCCTCGCGTGTAATGGCCCCTTCGGCCACCAGGTGATCGCCCAGCCGCCCCCCCTGCTCACCCTGCACTTCCAGCGCGTGCTGCACCTGCGCCACGCTGACCAGTTTCCCCCGGATTAACAAATCCCCAAGCCGCATCTGAGCTCGAATGACGCCCTCCACGAAGCTGCCCGCGGGCGCTCCAGCAACCCTGATTCTCCCACGCTCACACGTATCCCGCCCCTCCCCGTACGGGTCAGTGCCCTCTGCATCTCCCGCGCAGGACCAAATCAGCACTGCAACCAACTCCAGCCTCTGTTTGGCACTCCAACTTAACTGTACGAGGAGGTTGTATGTCCTACCTGAAATCGTTCGCTTTGTCCGCTGTGGCTGTGGCCGCCTTTGCTGCCGCGCCTCTCGCCCCTGCACAGATTTCGGTTAACATTGGTGCCGCGCCCGGGTGTCCCTATGGATACTTCGACTACGCGCCCTATGACTGCGCGCCTTACGGGTACTACGGCCCGGACTGGTTTAGCGGCGGCCTCTTTATTGGGGCTGGCCCATGGTTTCACGGTCCGCATGGTTTTTACGGCCATGTGGACAATCGCTACGATCCCCATCACGGCTATCACGGACCCCTCCCCGGACGCGGCGCTCAGCCGTTCAATCACTTTGCCGGAAACGAAGCGCGCGACGGCCAGGGCCACATCGGAAATCCCGGCCACGAACCCGGCGGAGAGCATAATCCTGAGGCTCGCGGAGGTTTCGGCGGCGGTCACCCCGGTGGCGGCGGCCATCCTGGCGGCGGCGGACATCGCTAGAACAAGATAAGCAATCCAGTCGTGAAAAACAGAAGAGCCCGCCAATCCATCGGCGGGCTCTTTCCCATTCAGACGACTCCTTACTGCAGCAACATCATCGCCGCCGAGCTTAGCGTCAGCACCCCGGTCTCCAGCGTCGGCTCCGGGAGCGGCTCGAACTTGCTCGTGTGCGGTCCCGGCAGCGGCTTGCCGGCAGCTTGCGCCGCCGCAAACTTCGCGGGATCCATCGCCCCCAGCCAGAAGTAGCACGTCGGTACCTTAGCCTCGATCCCAAACACTCCCACATCCTCACTGCCCATCGCATGCGGGTCGTCAAAGACGTTCTTCTCCCCAATCGTCTTCACCAAGGACGCCCTTACCTTCGCGCTCAGCGCCGGATCGTTATACGTCACTGGGGTCGATTCATCCTCCAGCACCGTCACAATGGGCATCTTGTCGGCTGGCAGCGCGTAGGAATCGCCCACGCCCTTTGCCATCTGCTTGATACCATCGACGACCACCTGCCGGCCCTTATCGCTGAACGCCCGCGTCGTCAGTTCCAGCTTCACCTCATTGGGGATGATGTTGCGCTTCGTTCCACCGTGAATATCGCCCACGGTCACCACAGCGGGGTCCGACGGATCCTCTTCCCGGCTCACAATTGTCTGCAGTTGCACAATCAGCATCGCAGCCATCATCACCGGGTCTTTGCCCATGTTCGGCATCGCCCCATGCCCGCCGATCCCACGCATCGTCACGTCCACGCTGGTTGAGCTTGCCATCGCCGGCCCGCTCGTCAGCCCTACCGTCCCTGCCGCATGCGCGTTCGTATCGTGCAGGCCAATCACCATATCCGGCTTGCCGAAGCGCTCATACAGGTGGTCCGCCACCATCGCCTTCGCGCCGTCGATCGTCTCTTCACTCGGCTGTCCCACAATCATCAGCGTCCCGTGCCAGCCGCTCTTCTTCGCTGCCAGCAGCCTCGCCGTGCCCATCAGCACCGTTGTATGAACGTCATGTCCGCAGGCATGCATCACCCCAACGTCCTGGCCGGCCTTGTTCTTCGTCATCACCTTGCTGGCATACGGCACACCCGTCTCTTCAATGACCGGCAGCCCATCCATATCGCCACGCACCAGCAGCGTCGGCCCCGCGCCATTCTTCAGCAGCCCCACCACGCCATAGGCCTTGGACCCATCCGGATACACGCCAACATGTTCCGTTACGGTATAGCCATCCTTGCGCAGCTCCGCCGCCAGCAGCGCGGACGTATTCACCTCGAAGTGTGACAGCTCCGGATGCGCATGCAGGCCCTTATACGTCTCCACCAGCGAGGGCAGCTCCCCGTTCACATATTCCGGAACATCCTGTGCCGCGGCCGCGCCGGCAACAGAAAACAAAATGAGCGAGCCCGAAAGACAAGCCTTCAGCATGAGAGAACTCCTGAGAAAAAGTGGTTTCCCCGAGTCTACACGCCCAGCTCCTTACTCTTTGACGCTCACCCCAAGCGCCTTCAGCTTGCGGTAAAGATGACTTCGCTCCAACCCTAGCGCCTCTGCCGCCCGACTCATATTCCCGTGCGTCTCGTCGATCTTCTTCAGAATGTAATCCCGCTCATACGCCTCCCTGGCTTCCAGCAACGTCGCAAACTCTTCCCCTCGCCTCGCCTGCTCCTTCCGGCTTGCCTCCCGATACACCAGCTTCGGCAGGTGCTTCTTCTCAATCCGCTGCACCTTCGGATTCAGGATTAGGACACGCTCCATCAGGTTCCGCAGCTCCCGCACATTCCCAGGCCAGTGATACTGCTTCAATGCCCCCAGCGCATCGTCACTCATCTCAACGCGGGGCCGTCCATACTGCGTCCCAAACTCCGTTAGAAACTCCTTCACCAGCAGCGGCATATCTTCCTCACGATCCCGCAGCGGCGGCACAAAAAACGGAATGACGTTCAGCCGATAAAAAAGATCCTCACGGAAGTTCCCCCGCGCAATCTCTTCCTCCAAATCCTTATTCGTCGCCGCGATCACCCGTACATCCACATGCACCGCATGACTAGCCCCCACCGGCAAAAACCGCTGCTCGTCCAAAGCCCGCAGCACCTTTGCCTGCGTCTTCAAACTCATGTCCCCCACTTCATCCAGGAACAGCGTCCCTCCATCCGCCCGCTCAAACGTCCCGCGCTTCTCATGCGGCGCACCGGACCCGCCATGCGGAGCCGCCCCATTCCTGTACCCGAATAACTCCGTCTCAATGTAGTCCTCCGGAATCGCCGCACAGTTCAACTCGACAAACACCCGCTCCTTCCTCAGGCTCTCCGCATGCATCGCGCGCCCAATCAGCTCCTTGCCCGTCCCGCTCTCGCCAAAGATCAGCACCCGCCCATTCGTCGGAGCCATCAGCTTGATCTGCTGCCTCAGCGCCTTCATCGGCACCGAGTTCCCCGTCACCGTCCCTCGCGCCGCAAGCTGCCGGCTGAACTCCGCATTGTCTTCGCGCATCTGCCGTGTGCGCATCGCATTCTTCAGTACGATCAACGTCCGCGCCAGGCTCAGAGGCTTCTCGAGAAAGTCATACGCCCCCAGCTTCGTCGCCTTCACCGCGGCCTCAATCGTTCCATGCCCGCTGATGATCACCACCTCTGGCACGCTCACCGCGTCCATCGCCCGAATCTCCCCAAGCGCATCCAATCCATCCCGGTCCGGCAGCCAGATATCCAGCAGCACCACGTCGAACGCCGCATCCCGCAGCAGCGTCAGCGCCTCCCCGGCCGTCCCCACGGACGTGACAAGGTACCCCTCCTCCTGCAAAATGCTCTCCAGCGACTGCCGTATCTCTGCCTCATCGTCCACGATCAAAACATGATTCAACGCGCACTCCTCAAATAAGCCATCAATCAGTTACAAAATCCTAAGCCACCCGCACCAGATCATCCGCAATCTCCATCCCATCCCCACTCGCCGCCCGCAGCTCCACAATAAACTTAGCCCCGGCCGGCTCATTCTTCTCGGCCCGGATGCTCCCGCCATGCTCCTGAATAATCTTCGCCGCAATCGCCAATCCCAGCCCCGTACCCCGCTGTTTTGTTGAAAAATAAGGCAAAAACAGCCGTTCCCGCATCTCGTCTGTCAGCCCCGTCCCCGTATCGCTAACGGTCAGCTCCACCATCCCACTCTCCAGCAGCGCCGTAGAGATTCTCATCTCGCGCAGCAAACTTCCCTGCATCGCCTCCACCGCGTTGTCCACCAGGTTCCCCAGCGCACGCTTCATCGCCTCCGGATCAGCCATGACCAGCGGAAGGTCACCCGTCATCTTTCGGACCAGACGAATTCCTTGCATCCGCCCCGCAAACAGCGCCAGGCTATTCTCCACAATCGTATTCAGATCCGCCGGCCGAGGCTGCGCGGTAGGGAACTGCGCCAGCGCCGCAAACTGATCGACAAGCCCCCTCATGCTCTCCACCGAAGCTGAAATCACCTCGCTGCATCGCCGTATTACCCCAACGCTCGCCGAAGAAATCTCCGCCCCGCTCAGCGTCTCATCCAGCCGCTCGATATGCCGCCCAATCTGCTCCGCGCTCAGCGCAATCGGCGTCAGCGGATTCTTGATCTCATGCGCCACCCGCCGCGCCACCTCCTTCCACGCGCTTTGCTTCTGCGCCCGCAGCAGTTCCGTCGCGTTCTCCAGCACCAGCACATACCCCAGGTGCTCCCGCACGCCCGTGCGCTCCCCGCTCGTCTCCAGCAACGCCACCGTAGCCAGCAGATTCAACGTCCCACTCCCACCCGCAACCATCTCCATCTCGCTCGCCGCAGATCCCATCCGGTGGCTCCGCTTCATCAGCCGGTCGAGCTCTCCCATCATCTCCGCCGGAAAAATCTCCTCCATCGTCAACCCGATAAAGGGTCTTTGCCCACCCGGGTCCAGCATCTCGCTCAGCGCACGGTTCGCCAGCACAATCCTCCGCTGCACATCCAGCGTCGCCACGCCATTGGGGATCGTCTGCAGCATCGTCTCCAGCTCGCCACGCCTCGCCTCCAGCGCTCCATTCGCCGCGCTCAGCAGTGCCGTGGAAGCCTCCACCTGCGCCCGGCTTCCTTCCAGGTCCTCGGCCATATGGTTGAAGCTCCGCACCAGTTCGCCCAGCTCTTCGGTCGCACTCTCCTGCACCCGCTGCGCATAGTCCCCCGCCGCAATGGAAGCCATTGCCTCTGCCAGCGACTCCACTGGCTTCGTCACCTGCTTGGAAAGATGCAGCGCCAGCCAGGTTGAAGCGAAGACCGCCAGGCTCGTAATCATCAGCAGCACGAGCATGTAGCTCTTGCGAATCTCGCGCCGCTCCCGCGCCAGCCGCCAATAGGTATCAGCCGCCGCACGCAGTTGCGCCATCGTCGTAGACATCCCGTACGGCAGCGGAAGCCCCACAACCACGCTCACCGCTGGGCCTCCACGGCGCATCAGTGTCGCCAGCCCCAGGGAGAAGTCAACGGCATTCTTGCCACTGCTCGCCGTCGTATAAATCGGAGCATCGCTGCGCTGCGCCGCCGCCAGAATCGCATCGTCGGAGGAGTCTCCCTCCGCAAACACGCCCGTCTCCGCCGGCCCTCCCGCGCTCCCACTCTCCTCCTCCGGCGCATCGTCCCTGCTCATCGTCGCCACTGCGGGGATCCAAGGCTTCACGGTGGCCTGCCCGCCGCCGTCGCGCTGCAGATGGAACGCTTCCACCGCATGTCCATCGCGAAACACCACCGCAAATCCACCCTGCAGCGTAATCTCATGCTCGCGCAGCACGCGCTCAATCGCCGCACGATTCTGCACGGCCCCGCCGTCATCCTTGCCCGTCACCAGCGCCGGCAGCGTGGACGCAATCGCCTCCGCCTCCACGCGCGCGTTGCTGGACGTGTACTGGCTCAGCTCCAGCGCCATCCGGTCGCTATCGTCCCGCATCTCCGTCACCGGCTGGCTGAACCACCGCTCCACCGCCCGGTTCATCAATAAGTAACTGAAGCTGAACATACTGATCAACGGCACCACGCTCACCAGCACCGCGCCCCACAGCATCCGCGTCCGCAGCCGGCTCCCCATCACGCCGCTCTTCTGCTCCGCGTACAGCTTCAGTACGTTGCGGACCAACATCAGCAGCACGCCGACGAACACGATAAACGTCAACGCGGACAGCGCCGTATATGCGAAGATCTGACCCGTCGTCGCCGGCTTCAGCACCTTCGGGTCCCAGGCATTCACCGTCGCAAACAATGCGAAGATCAGCAGCCCGCTCGCCCCCAGGACCAGGCTCCAGATCTTGCGTTGACGCGCACTCGTCGTCATTCCCTTGCTACCTCGCCATCACAGCCATTCCATCACGGATGCAACTGACTTCCACTGCCGGTTCTGCGCCTTCGCCACTGCCTCATACGTCAGCGTGCCCTTGTACGTGTTCACGCCCTCCGCAAGGCCCTTGTCTTCCTTGATCGCCGCCTCCGCGCCGTAGCGGGCCAGCCGCATCAGGTAAGGAAACGTCGCATTGGTCAGCGCCAGCGTGGACGTATACGGCACCGCCGCCGGCATGTTCGTCACGCAGTAATGCACCACGCCGTCCACCACGTAGCTCGGGTCCGTATGCGTCGTCGGCCGCGCCGTCTCAATGCATCCCCCCTGATCGATCGCCACGTCCACAATGACCGCCCCCTTCTTCATCTTTGCAACCATTCCCTTGGTCACAATCTTCGGGGCAGCCGCGCCCGGAATCAGCACACCGCCAATCACCAGGTCCGCCTCGCACACCGCGCGCTCCACGTTATAGCTGTTGCTGGCGAGCGTATGCACCCGCCCGCCAAAGATGTCGTCGATCTCTCGCAGCCGGTTCAGGTTCAGATCGACCATGGTCACCCTGGCCCCCATCCCCAGCGCAATCTTCGCCGCGTTGGTCCCCACAATGCCCCCGCCGATGATGCACACAATCCCCGGCGTCGTCCCGGGAACCCCGCCCAGCAGCACCCCACGCCCGCCATGCTCCTTTTCGAGATAGGTAGCCCCAACCTGTACACTCATCCGTCCGGCCACCTCGCTCATCGGCGTCAGTAGCGGGAGCGTCCCCGCATGGTCTCTCACCGTCTCATACGCAATTCCGGTCACCTTCTTATCCAGCAACGCGTCCGTTAAACCCTTCAGCGGAGCCAGGTGCAGATACGTAAACAACACCAGCCCCTCGCGGAAGTGCTTGTACTCCTGCTCCACCGGCTCCTTTACCTTTACCACCATGTCGGACAGGCGCCACACGTCGTACGCAGATCCCGTGATCTCCGCCCCGGCCGCCTGGTACTCGTCATCCGTAAACGCGGAGAGCGCCCCGGCGTTCGTTTCCACCAGGATCTTGTGACCCGCCTCGACCAGCGCCTTCACACCCGCCGGCGTAACTCCTACACGGCTCTCATGATCCTTCACTTCCTTCGGCACGCCTACGATCATTGCTGTCTCTCCTCAGAACGCTCCTCAGATTGTATCCACCCACCCCTCATCCGTCTCATCGCCTCCCTTTCCACGCGTTACCAGCGGGTTCTCTGTCTCCGCCCCACCCTCAAAACCGGTACCGAAAACTTGACATGGAACCCCCTCTCCAGCGTCCGGATCCGGACACTCACCACCCCCGCCGCACCATGCAGCAACTTTTATGGTTGAAAACGCGAATCACCAGGAAGGGCGCACCCTCCACCATAGCCACACGCTGCTACTTGACCACGTTATCCATACCAGAAACCACAACTTCACCATCGAAAACCACCACAAATCCGCATGGTCGCGCCCTTAAACGTCCAAGGCCGTACAATCAGAGGTGGCTCCCGGGCCATTCCCCGAGCGAAGGATATAGACCCGCCGAATGTCTTCGAACAACTTCCAGATGCGTTACTCGCGCGTGCACAACATGCGCTCCCTCTTCAGCCTCTTCTCGTCCGATCTCGCCATCGACCTCGGCACCGCCAACACCCTCGTCTTCGCTCATGGCAAAGGGATTATCGTCAATGAGCCCAGCATCATCGCCGTGAACCAGATCACCGGAGAAGTCGAAGCCGTCGGCAAGGAAGCCAAGGAGATGCTCGGCCGCACTCCCGGCAACATCGTCGCCATTAAGCCCATGAAGGATGGCGTCATCGCCGACTTCAAGCAGACGGAAAAGATGTTGAACTACTTCATCCAGAAGGCCCACAACCGCAAAATGATGGTCCACCCACGTATCGTCATCGGCGTGCCTTCTGAGATCACCCAGGTCGAAAAGCGCGCCGTCATGGACTCCGCTTACAGAGCAAAGGCATCTGAGGTCCACTTGGTAGAGCAGGCCATGGTCGCCGCCATCGGCGCCGGCCTTCCCATCACCGAGCCCGGCGGAAACATGGTAGTCGACATTGGCGGCGGGACGACAGATATCGCTGTGATTTCCCTCGCCGGCATCGTCTATTCGCGCTCCGTCCGCATGGCTGGAAACCAGATGGACGAAGCCATCATCACCTACATCAAGCGCAAGTACAACCTGCTGATCGGCGAGCGCACCGCAGAGCAGATCAAGATGGAACTCGGCTCCGCCTTCCCCCTCGACCGCCCCATTACGAAGACCATCACCGGCAGAAATCTTATCGAAGGCGTCCCCAAAACCATCTCCATCGACGACTCTGAGATCCGGGAAGCCCTCGGCGAGTGCATCGCCACCATCATCAACGGCATCCGAGTCGCCCTCGAACGCACCCCGCCCGAGCTCTCCGCCGACATCTCCGAGCGCGGCATCGTCCTCACCGGCGGCGGCGCCCTCATCAAAAATCTCGACAAGCGCATCCGCGAGGAGACCGGCCTTCCCGTTTCCGTCGCAGACGATCCCCTTGCCTCAGTAGTCCTTGGCACTGGTCAAATGCTCAGCAACTTCAAGCTTCTGCGCAAAATCTCCATCGACTAACCCTTCAGGAAAACGCGAAGCCCCCACCATCGCAGGTACAGCGGAGGGGGCTCTGATTTACTATCTCTACCTAAACGCCGACTGGATAGGGCTTTTCGTGTCCTTCCTCGCCGCGCTGTCCGAAGCCCTCAAAGCGTCCCTGCAGCAGACTCAGCAGCCCCGTATACCAATATCCGAACACGAACAACACCAGGAACGGCACCGTGAAGTAGTTCTCGCTCGTGATCGCGTACCAGATCGTAAACGCGAAGTAGCACCCAATCCCCAGCTCAATCCACGGAATAATCCCGAGTCGTTTCCGATACTTCTGCGCTTGGCTCCGCTCGCCCTTCTTCTTCACGTTGAACTTTGGCGTTCGCGCAAACGCGCTCTTCACCCCGAATAAAGCCTCCAGAACGGCCTTCGTGTTCGTAATCGAAAGCCCCACACCCAACCCCATCAGGCAGGGCAGGTACAGAAAGGTACGTCCCCACCGCTTCGGATAAAGCTCCTTCTGGCTGACCAGGTAGAACGATGAAACACTCATCGTGCTCGCCATGAAGAGCGGAAAGTCGATCAGCATCATCTGCACCCAGCCCTGGTAGCTCCGGATGATCATCGCCGGCATCAGCAACGTGCTCAGCACAATCATCAGCGGATAGCTAATATTTGCCGTCAGGTGGTACCAGGCTTCCAGCTTCGTATGCCATGGCGCATCGCTCGCCATGACCCGCGGCAAAATCTTCTTTCCAGTCTGGATCAGGCCCTTCGCCCACCGCGCCTGCTGCGTCTTGAACGCCGTCATTTCAATCGGCAGCTCCGCAGGACACTCGACATCCTGCAGATATTTGAACCTCCATCCCATCATCTGCGCCCGATAGCTCAGGTCTGTATCCTCGGTCAGCGTGTCATGCTGCCACCCGCCCGCCGCACCGATCACCTCCGTCCGCCACATGCCCGCAGTGCCATTGAAGTTGAAGAACACCCCCGCCCGCGACCGCCCGCCATGCTCCAGCACAAAGTGGCCGTCTAACAAGATCGCTTCAACCTGGGTGAGGAAGCTATAACTCCGGTTCAGGTGTGTCCACCGCGTCTGCACCATTCCAATGCCGGGCTCCGCAAAGTGGTGGATCACCCGCATCACCCAGTCCTTTGGCGGCACAAAGTCTGCGTCGAAGATTGCCACAAACTCCCCACGTGCACTCTTCAGGCCCTCGTCCAGCGCCCCCGCCTTATACCCATAGCGGTTCTCGCGATGCAGATAATAGATTGGCTGCGGGTCCATCCCATCGAACCCCGCCGCATACCGTTCCACAATCTCCCGCGCCACTGCCACCGTCTCATCGGTCGAGTCATCGAGCACCTGAATTTCGAACCGGTCTCGCGGATACTCCATCCGGCAGATCGCCTGGATCAGCCTCTCAATCACAAACTGCTCGTTGAAGATTGGCAGTTGAATCGTCACAAACGGCAGCGCATTCTCGTCAAACCGCCCCACCGGCTCCCGCCACCGCGCCGCGTTCTTCCTGTTTTTGTAGTAGAGCCACACCAACTGATACCGGTGAATCCCATAAAACGCCAGGATAATCATGACGATGAAGTACGGAATCAGCAGCGCCAGGTCAAACCCGCTCAGCCGATACAGATGCTCAAACGTCTTATCCGCATAGTGCGTCTTCCAGTAATGCGAAAGCCCCTTCGGCGCGGCCAACATCGCCAATAGAGACACGAGATTCGTTTGGATTACAGGGGACAGAGCAAGACTCCAGTAGGTCGATCACTCAAATTGTACGTGACCCGTGAGATGCTCCGAATCGACCGCCCTAATTCAAATACATCACTCCATACACCGTATCCCGCTGCACCGGCTGGAACCCCGCATCCCGAATAATCCTCCGCAGCTCCTCCTCCGTCGCCCCGAGGCTCACCCCACCTGCCTCGCCATCCAAGCCAGCCGATCCCACATCATTACCCCCAAAACGCAGTGCCATCTGCAGCACCTTCAGCCCCTGATTCTCCCAGCTTGCCTGCACATTCTCTACGTTATCGAGCACCATCCGACAGATCGCCAGTGTCTTCAGGTACTCCACGCTGGTCGCCTCTTCCCAGTCCCGCCCACTTGCGACGGTATGCACCGCTTGTGAGGCCACTGGCGTAAAGGCGCTAAAACCACCCGTCTCCGCTTGCAGTGCCCGAATTGCGTCCAGGTGGGCGACCCGCTGCTCCATCGTCTCCCCCATGCCAAACCGCATGCTGGCGGTCGTCTTGATCCCCAAGCGATGCGCGGCTTGATGCACCTTCAGCCAATCCACGCTCCGGCACGTCATCCGCGTCGTTCGTCGCCGAACTTCGTCGTCCAAGATTCCCGCATCCCGTCCGGGGATCGACCCCAACCCCGCCACCTTCAGCCGCCTCAGCGTATCGTCCAAGTCCAACCCGGAAAACTCCGCCACGGCCAAGATTTCCGTCGCTGAGAAGCAGTGCAGCCAGACCTCCGGAAACCGTTCCTTCACGGTTTCTAGCAGCCATTCGAACCGCTCGATCTTCAGACCGTGCCCCGCCCCTCCCCGCAGCAGCACTCCCGTCCCACCCATTTCAACCGTTTGCCGCACGCCAGTCAGCACCGCCTCGGCGTCCTCGCGCATCAACGCATCCGCAACGTCCAGTTCTCGCATCACGGTGTACGACACCACCCCTTCTGGATGCAGTCCCCGCCGTACCGCATCTGCCTCCATTCCAATCCCAATCAAGTCGTCGCTCGCGAAGCAATCCAACGCCTGTTCCCGGCTAATCCCCATCCTTATGCCACCCTTTCGCGCTTGCGCCCAAGCACCAGCGCCACCACCGTCAACGCCAGCAGCGCCGTCACAATGCCCTGGGACCATACGCAGTAGATACACCACTTTTCAAGGACATATGCTTCCAGATAGGTGAGAAAGCAAGCCGCTCCAAAGCCAATCTCCGCCAACTGCAGCACCAACCAGAACCGCCCGAACACCGCTGCAACGAGCATCAGCCCGTAACCAACGATACCCACCGCCGCCACTGGCACGTGCACCTTGTGCGCCGCGGGGTCCTCATCAAAGCTCTTTGGCGGAAACACGGCAAACCGCGAGTGATTCACCGCTCCGCAATCCCAATGCTCACTCACCGCACAGGGCGGGGCCGCTCCTGGATCCATATTGTGTACCCGCAGCGCCAGCACGCTCACGGTTAATCCCGCCACCGCCAGCACGCCAATCAGCACCCGCATGATCAAATTCCGCATCCCTCATTCTACCGCCGCCCCGCACCAGCAAAACCAGGGTCAAGCCATTCTGACGGATGCCGGAGATATAACGCTTGCTGCGAGAAGTTAGAGTGCCGCAGCGTTATGCTTAGGGGCGGGAGGTGGGATCATGTTTCTTCGTGGAGTAGTATTTGCGGTCCTATTGATGGTGGGACTACAGGGTACGTGGGCGCAGCAGCAGGCCCCGGATGATGCGGCGATCCGTGCTGTGCTGGCGCGGGAGACGGAAGGATGGAATACGTTCAACGCAAAGCAGGTTGCGTCCGTGTTTACAACAGATGCGACGTGGCAGAATCCGTTTGGAGTGAGGCTGCATGGGAGAGCGGAGATTGAGAAGTTTCTGACGGACTTGCTGGCGCGGCCGGGGTATCGACAAGGGAAGAGTACGGCGCCGACAACGATACTGGAACTCAGACTGACGTCTCCAACGACGGCGGCGGTATGGAGCGATGAAAAGATTGAAGGGTTGGTGAATGACAATAGCGGGAAGCCGATGCAGCCCAGGCACTCGTACTATCTGACGGTCCTGGTAAAGCAGGGTGGAGAGTGGAAGGTGAGCGATGCATTGATCATGGACATCGTTCATCTAAAGTAGGTGCGTTGGGGGAAATCCATGAGGCAGGCCTGGTTGGCGGCGGCTGGTGCGGCGGTGTTGTGCGGGACGGCGGGGGCGCAGGATCTCGACCTAAACCCTACGCGACCGACGGTCGCAAATAGCGCGGGGATTCAAAGTAAAGGCGTGTTGCAGGTTGAGGAGGGTTACGACGCTTACCCGCAGCGGGTGCCGGGGAACATGCAGACGATCGACACGTTGATGACCTATACACCGCTGGCGAGAGTGAGACTGGACTTCGATTGGGCAGAGTACGGTCACCAGATGGATGGCGCGACGACCGTGAATGGGGTGGGAACCATTTCGATTGGCGGCAAGGTGGAAATAATCAAGGAGGACTATCACAAGGTGCCCCCGGGGGTGGCGGTACAGTACGAGGCGGAGCTGCCGACGGCTTCCAAGGCTGCGTTGCAAGGGTATGGGCAGCAGGCGATTCTGCTGGTGAATCACCACTACTTGAAGGATGGGAATCTAGACGTGATGGGGAATGTCTCCGTTGTGCAGGATTGTGAGGGGCCGCGGTGTACCTATGGAGGGCAGCAATCGGTGGCGGTGAGCTACCACGTGACGAAGGCGACTCGACTGTACGCTGAGGCGTTTGCTCAAAATGTATCGCAGAGTAATACTCCCCCTGGGACCTACGTTTTTGGCGGGTTCTATCACCCTTTCGGAGATGCGTTTGGGCTTGATGGAGGACTGAGGTTCGGAGTGAGCAGCGGGTCGGCGAGCTTTGGAACAACAGTGGGGGTGGTATTTGGGAAGAGGCTCAGGAAGTGACGGGGTCCTCTCCTGGAATGCGTGACGGATGCGGATTTATGGGTTGATGGTGGGACGAACGCCCAAGGATTAAGGCTTGGTGGAGTTGGCCGATGACGGAGTTCCAGTCGCGGGGAAGAGACTGGCGAAGGAGACGTAAGGAGGGGTACCACAAGCTTCGGTTGGCGCGGGTGGCCCAACGCCAGTCCGGCGCGAAAGGAAGGGCGAGCCAGGTGGGGACCCCGAGCGCACCGGCAAGGTGGGCGGTTGTGTTATCGATCGTGATGACAAGATCCATGGCGGCGACTTGGGCAGCAAAGGCGTCGATATCTGCGAACTGATCGATGCAAGGGTCGACGAAGATAGGAGCGGAGGCTTCGGCTGCCTCGCGTTCGAGGGTGTCGTGGGTGCCGTACTGGAGGCTGACCCAATGGATGCTGGGAATCTCGAAGAGTGGGGCGAGTGTAGCGAGGGATATGGATCGGTCTCGGCCGGTGCGCTGGTTGTTGGTGTGCCAGGCAATGCCGACGAGGAGCGGTCTCTCGGAGGTTTGGTAACTGGCGCGAAGCTGGGTGCGAAGGATGGGTTCTGGAATGAGGTAAGGGGATGGAGTTGAGGCGAAAGAGGCGGAATCTACACGAAAGATGGCGGGGAGGGTGGCGGTGGGGAGGTGGGCGGCGGTTTTTTGTGGTGGGGTGGCTGTGGTGGAGTCCGGGATGACCTGAATGGTGGAGAAGGAGCGCTGGAAGAGGGGCTGGAGGCGCGGGTCGCAGGCGAGGATGGTCGATACACCGGTTTTGATGACATCCGGGAGGAGGCTGGCGAACATGATCTCGTCGCCGACGCCCTGCTCCGGCCAGAGGAAGAGGCTACCGGTGGGGAGGGATTCGCCGCGCCATTGGGGTTGGGGGTAGGAGCGGTATGGGGTTCCGTGGTCGATTGAGGTCCAGCGTCGTTCGTAGTTGCGCCAGCCATTCGTGAAATCACCTTGGAGTAACTGGACAAGAGCTTCGCCGAAGCCGGCTCTTGGGTGGTGCGGATCGACGGTTTGAGCGCGGCGGAAGCGGAGGAGGGCGGCTTCTAAACGGCCTGTTTCGCGGAGGATGCGGGCGGCGGAATCGTGGGCGTCGGCGTTTTGGGGGGCTTGATCGTAGGCGCGGAGGGCTTCTGCGAGTTTGCCCTGCTGACGGAGGGCGTGGCCGAGTTGGAGGTGGGCATCGATTTTGGGGTTGAGGGCGAGGGCGCGGCGGTACATGGCTTCGGCCTGGGCGGGGTCTTCTGCGGCGAGGAAGACATTGCCGAGATGCAGGTAGGCTTCAGCGAAATCGGGTCTGAGGACGAGGGCCTGGACGTATGCGGCGGCCGCGTCACGGGCTTCGCCGCGGCGCATGAGGGCGTGGCCGAGGTCCAGGTGGAGGCGTGCGGGGTCGGTCGCGTTGGGGGCCGGATGGGGCAATGGGGGAGGGACTCTGGAGTTGATAATGGCAGAAACTGGGAGCTGGGCAATGGCTCGGAGGTGGGATGGGGGGGTGGCTCACCATGGGCCGCGGGTGGTGGTGGATGGTGGTGAAGTTGTGGTTTTTGGTATGGCTAACGTGGACAAGTGACAGCGTGTGGCTATGGTGAGGGGTGCGTCTTTGCTGGGGATTCGCGTTTTCGACCATAAAAAATTGCATTGTGGTGAAAAGTGCACCAATAAGTGTGCAGCGGTGTGGGACAGATTGGTATCCCCTTTCTTTGGAGCGGTTTAGAGACGCTCTTAAGGGGATTGGGGAGGTTTGTGGTTGGGGTGTGGAGACGCGGGGTACTATGGCAACAACTTCCATGAGACAGGTATCGAAGGGCAAGGGCGGGATGCGGAGACAGGTGCTGATCTTCGGGCTGGTGGGCGGGGCGCTGGTGACGCTGCTGCAGTGGACGGAGTTCCACTTTCTGGTGCTGGAGCACTCGGTGGCGATCTATGGGGCGCTGATCGCGGTGTTGTTTGCGGGGACGGGGATCTGGCTGGGGACGCGGCTGGCAGGGACACGGGAGCGCATCGTCGAGGTTGCCGCGCCTGTTGCCGAGCCGCCCAAGTTTGCGGCGGACGATGGCGCCCGGGAGCGGCTGGGGATTACGCGGCGTGAGCTGGAGATACTGGGTCTGGTGGCGCGTGGGCTGAGCAACCGGGAGATTGGAGAGACGCTGTTTGTGAGCGAGAACACGGTGAAGACGCATTGCAGCCGGGCGTTCGACAAGCTGGGGGCGCGGCGGCGGACGGAGGCGGTGCTGCGGAGCAAGGAGCTTGGGCTGCTGCCTTGAGGGCGGTGTTTTGTCCGAACGGGCTGGTTCTTTTGGATGAGTTTGGCTGATTTGGGCGAAATCATGCGAAAGTATGACGCGCTGCGGCGGCCCGATGGTGCAGGGTGGTGACGTTGGCGGGGGTTCAAAGCTCCGCACGAGGAGATGGGCGATGAAGAAGGACGTTCTGAAGTACGGTTTGCTGTGCGGTCTGGCGTTGGCAGCTCTGATGGCGGTGACGGTGCCGTTTGAGCACCACCTGAAGGCGAGCTACGGCATGGCGGTGGGGTACACCATCATGGTGCTGAGCTTTCTGATTGTGTTTACGGGGGTGAAGCACTATCGGGATACGGAGTGTGGCGGCTACGTTTCCTTTGGCCGTGGACTGGCGGCCGGGGCGCTGATGATGCTGATTGCCTGCGTGTGCTACGTGGCGATGTGGGAGGTGATGACGGCGACCGTGGAGAAGAACTTCGCGCGCGACTATGCGGAGGGGATGGTGAAGCGGGCTGAGAAGTCCGGGCTGCAGGGGGCGGCGCTGGAGGCGAAGATGGCGGAGGCCCAGAAGTTTGAGGTGATGTATGCGAACCCGTTTTACCGGATGTCCATGACGCTGCTGGAGCCGCTGCCGGTTGGGCTGGTGATGGCGCTGGTGACGGCGGGGATTCTGCGGCGGAGGCCGGAGGAGGGTTTGCCGGACGGGGCAGATCCGGAGGCTCTGCGGAGCTGATCCGTCCGGGAAGCGGGCGAGGGGACGAGCGGTATGTCTCCCTCAAACGGCGTGGATCAGCACGAGGCCGACGATCAACATGACGGCGCAGGTCAGGGCGTGGACGGAGAAGGCCTTCGACCTGGATCCGCCTGACCCGAGAACGATGGCCATATCGCCGAAGGGGATGATGGCCAGGGCGAGGAGTGCGATGCCTAGCGACCGCCTGTCTGCAGCCGCCATGAGAGCGAGCACGGCCAATCCACAGCCGACGTCGCGGATGCCCTTGAGGCGGAGCCATGCGCGGGTATCGGAGTCTGGTGCGGGCGGTTTGAGGCCGAAGGATCCCGAGATGCGTGGCGGCGAGACGAGGTACGAGCAGCCGATTCCGGTGACCGCCACGGCAATAAGGGCGGCGAGAGCGAGTGGGATAGCATTGTGCATGTGATATCTCCATGATAGAAAATCTAGCAACGCTATACTTGATGCGGCTCACCATAAGGAAGTTTCGGGTCGTCAAGTATTTTTCCTAGCGATGCTATCTTTGTCTCGATGGCAACGGAGCCGGCAACGAATCGCATTGCGGAACGGAAGCTGCGTGACAGGCAGGCCCGGCGGGCGCAGATCCTCACTGCGGCGCGACGCATCGCTGAGCTTGAAGGGTGGTCCAGCGTTACGGTACGGCGGCTTTCCGATGAAATTTCTTATAGCCAGCCCGTTCTGTACGCTCATTTTGGAAGCCGCGAGGGAATTTTAGCCGCGGTTGCGATTGAGGGCTTTGAGGAGCTGGGGCTGGCGCTCGAGAGGGCTCATGGAGGGGTGAAGCGTGGGAGCCCCGTGGAATGGATTGCGGTCGCGTACCTGGAGTTTGCCGCGTCTTTTCCGGCGCTCTATGAAGCGATGTTTTCGCTCAGTCTGAACGTGCCGTTTGACGAAGCGGCTACTCCTCCGGAGCTGCGATTCGCGTTTTCTCAGTTTCTGAAGCTGTTTGAGGGGCAGAGTTTGAAGCCCGAGGTGCTGTCCGAGCTGTTCTGGGCGAGCCTGCATGGCACTGCCGAGCTGACACGAACCAAGCGATTTCCGCGCAGCCGTCAGAGAGAGCGCGTGAAGATGCTGGTCGAGCTGTTTACGTTTCCGGAGTCAACGCGGGCGTGATGGAGAGGCGATGACTGTTTGAGACGCGCCGTCCTTTCTTCCGTGACGACGCAGGAGAGATTTGTTTTCAGAGACGGGCTTTGCTTTCCGCTGGGGTGAGGTGGGGGGCGAGGAGGGACCAGAGGAGGGGTTCGCCCGACTCCTGCTGAGGGAAGGTGACGTGCAGGGGGATGGTGTGGACGGGGGCTGCCTGGGTGAGGGCGGCGAGGAGTGGGGGGGTGAGCTTGACGGCGTCTTTGGCGGTGGTGAGGAAGGCGTCGGCGTGAGCGTGGAGGGCGGCGTTTGCGAGGTTGGCGATGTCGTCCGGGGTGTAGGGGTGGTGGTCTGGGAAGGCAGTGGCGCCGACGAGATGGAGGCCCTGGGCGCGGAGGTCCTCGAAGAAGGATTGGGGGCGTGCGAGAGCACAGAAGGCGAAGGGGCGGAGTGGGGTTGGGGATGGGAGGGTGAGGGTGCGGTCGAGCAGGACGGTGGGGATGCCGGGGGGGAGATGGGGTGTGAGGGCTGCGGCTTCCGGGGCGCGGAGGAGGATGAGGTGGGCGCGGCGGAGGGCGCGGAGGGGTTCGCGGAGGTTGCCGGCGGGGAGGAGGGTGTCTTGGAGGTCGGCGGCGGTGAGGAGGAGGAGGTCCAGGGTGCGGTGGAGGCGGCGGTGCTGGAAGCCATCGTCCAGGAGGTGGATGAGGGTGGGGAGTTGGGGGCCGGCGTCGCGTTCGGCGAGGAGGCCGGCGGCTTGGCGGTCGGCGGCGACGTAGACGGGGAGGCCGGCTTGGGCGAGGAGGAGGGGTTCGTCGCCGAAGCGGGAGGCGGGGCCTGCGGGGTCTACTTTTTCGACGGCCTCGGAACTGCGGCCGTAGCCTCGGGAGAGGATAACGGGCGTGTAGCCGTGGCGCTGGAGGAGCTGTGCGAGGGCCTGGACGACGGGGGTCTTGCCGGCTCCTCCGGCGGAGAGGCTGCCGACGGAGAGGACGGGACGGGTGAGGCGTTTGGGGGTGGGGCGGAGGACGTTGTGGAGGGCCTGGGCGGCGCGGTAGAGGGGGACGAGCGGCAGGAGGAGGGGGCGCTTCATGCGGGGCTAAAGCTTCTTGTTGGAGGTGACGTCCCAGCCGCCAGTGACGGCGGGGGCCGCGGCTCCGGTGGGGAGCTGAGAGGTGTAGGTGAAGGCGATGGATTTGAAGGCGAGGGAGATGGTTTCGGTGGGGGGAGCGGCGAGGTCTGAGGAGGAGGAGATGGCGGTGATGGAGACGCCGGTGAGGTCGATTTTGAGGGTGACGTGCGGGGTTGGGCTGGAGGTTTCGGCGAGAGAGAGGGTGGCGGTGGCGAGGTGGTTGCCGGTGCAGAGGGCGAGGAAGAGGGGGATGGAGGAGGAATCGACGGGCTTGGTGAGGGTGATGGGGGCGAAGGTGACTTTGCCCGCGCCGGAGCCGGTGGAGGCGGGTGCGATGGGGTTTTCGCCGGCGAGGTGGAAGGAGGTGAGCTCGATTTGGCCGGGGAAGGCGGCGATGGTGGAAGGGCCGGGGATGGTGTCGAGCCTGAGGAAGAGCTGGGATGCCATGGGGTGTCTCCGGACAGCGGTGGGTGATGATGACTACGTTACAGGTTGCGGGAGAGGAGGGAAAGGAGGGCGGCGATGGTTCGGGAGGTGGCTCCGGATTGGGAGTGGAAGAAGAGCTGGGCGTTTTGGCCGAGGGGCTGGGGGCTTTGGAGGAGGTCGAGGAGGGTGGATGCGAGGTCGGCTGGTGAGGTGATGCGGATGGCGTTGGCGGCGTGCATGGCTTCGACCATTTCACGGAAGTTTTCGTAGGACGGGCCCATGAGGATGGGGACGCCGAAGCGGGCGGCTTCGAGGGGGTTGTGACCGCCGCGGGGGACGAGGCTGCCGCCGATGAAGGCGACGGTGGCGAGGGAGTAGACGGAGGCTAGGTCGCCGAGGGTGTCGAGGAGGATGGTCTGGCGGGGCTCGTCTGGGAGGGGATGGCCTGCGAGGAGCTCGGTGGCGGAGGTGACGCCGTGTTGGGCTGCGAGCGTGTAGGCGTCGGCGAAGCGGTCTGGGTGGCGGGGAGCGAGGATGGGGAGGATGTTGGGCCAAAGCTGCCAGATCTTGTCCATGGCCTGGAGGATGAGAGCTTCCTCGGTGACAGTGCTTCCGGCGACGATGATCTGGCGGGTGCCTGCAGCGGTGCGGATGAGGTCGGTGACGGGGGTGGATGTGGGGGCTGGCAGATCGTATTTGAGGTTGCCGGGGGTTTGGATTTGGTGCGGTTGAGCGCCGATGGCGAGGAGGCGGGCGGCGGTTTCCTCGCCCTGGGCGAGGAAGAGGGTGACGTTGGCGAAGATGCGGCGCCAGAGGGGGCGGAGGCGGAGGTAGCGGGGATACGAGCGGTCTGAGATGCGGGCGTTGAGGACGGCGACGGGGATGTGGGCGCGGCGACAACTGGCGAGGAGGCGGGGCCAGAGTTCGGACTCCATGAGGAGGAGGGCCTGGGGGCGGAGGAGGCGGAGGTAGCGGCGGACGGGGAGGGCGAAGTCGAGGGGAAGGTAAAAGACGCGGTGAGGGCCGAAGCGCTGCTGGGCGAGGGTTTGGCCGGTGAAGGTGGTGGTGGAGATGAGGATGAGGTGGGTGGGGAGGGCGGCTTCGAGTTCAGCGACGAGGCGGACGGAGGCGAGGA
This sequence comes from uncultured Acidobacteriaceae bacterium, assembly GCA_964242025.1. Lineage (GTDB taxonomy): Bacteria > Acidobacteriota > Terriglobia > Terriglobales > Acidobacteriaceae > Edaphobacter. The sequence goes on along the minus strand of CAXSZW010000010.1, from coordinate 104,730 downwards.
CTTCTCCGACGGAGACGGCGTGGAGCCAGAGGATGGGGCGATGGTCGCGTTGGGCCTGGAGGACGGTGGCGCGGAGGGTGGAAGAGATGAAGCCGAGGCGCTGGGCGAGGCCGTGGCGATAGCGATTGGTGGTGGCCATGCGCCAGAGCCACCAGGGGGAGCTGAGGAGGAGGGCGAGGGTGAGGAGCGCGCTGTAGAGGGCGAGGAACATGGGTGGATGGTCAGGCTCGATTGTAGAGGGGTGGGGCTGTTGGGATCAGGTGTCACGCAAGGGCTGGGTTTGTCGTCTAATAAGAAAGCAGGTCCTCCCGTTTTGCGGAAGGATGACAAGCTAAGCGGAAGGGCTGCGATGAGAGCGAATTGGCTGGGGTGTGTTGTGTTGGCGGCGGTGGGAGTGGCGTGGGCGGGGGATAAGCCTAGACCGGCGCCGCCGGTGAAGGCTGCGACGGAGTATCCGCTGCATGAGGTCCATGCCAATGAGAAGGTGACGGTGGCGGCGGATCCTTGCACCGTGGAGGAGAGCTGCAAGTTCTTTCGGCTGCCGTATGTGACGCATGGATTTTTGCCTGTGCGGGTGATTGTGACCAATGACCGCGACGAGGCGGTGATCCTGGACGATGTGCGGATTCAGTTTTTGCCTGCGGAGGGGGATAAAGAGGCTGCGGCTACGGATGAGGATTTGAACCGGAGGTTCTTCTCCAAGAAGTACACGGAGGGGACGAAGATTCCGTTGATCCCGATCACGATTCATAAGGAGCCGATCGACAAGAAGATTGTTTCCGATGATGAGGACTTTGGGTTTCAATCGACGACGGTGCCTCCGCACAGTACGCGGGCAGGATATGTTTTTTACGACACGCGGGGGATCGACGACCCGGTGCTGAAGGGCGCGGAGCTGTATGTGAAGACGATGCACTATGTGGACGAGCACGCGGCGAGGCATGAGCTGTTCGCGTTTACGCTGCCGTTCAATTCGTGGCTGAAGGCGCAGCCTCCGACTGAGAAGAAGGCTCCAGCGGGTAAAGACTAGTCCTGCCGGACGGGCCCGCTGCGCGCGGGGCGGTCACTTCGTGACTTGTGTTGGGCTTCGCTTGGTCCGGGCGTTGCCCGGCACGTGATCTGAAAGAATTGGTGTATGGCGAAGATAACGATACGGGTGGGTGTGGCGGCCGATGTTCCGCAGATTCTGGGGTTTATTCAGGAACTGGCTTTGTATGAGCGGGAGCCGGATGCGGTGAAGGCGACCGAGGCGGACCTGCTGCGGGATGGGTTTGGGGTGTCGCCGAAGTTTCGGTGCGTGATGGCGGAGTGGGACGGGGAGGCGGCGGGATTTGCGCTGTTCTTTGAGAGCTATTCGACGTGGCGGGGGCACCATGGGATCCGGCTGGAGGATTTGTATGTGAGGCCGGAGCTGCGGGGGAATGGGATTGGGAAGGCGCTGCTGGCGCATGTGGCGGGAGTAGCGGTGAGCGAGGGGTGTCCAAGGCTCGAGTGGGATGTGCTGGAGTGGAATACGCCGGCGATTGGGTTCTATGAGGGGATTGGGGCGGGGATGCAGACGGAGTGGAGAATCATGCGGGTGGCGGATGAGGCACTAAAGGCGTTGGCGAAGAGCTGAAGCAAAGCAAGAGCAAAGACGAATACAGGGGTTCTCCGCTCGCTGAGAATGACGTGCTTTTGAGCGAGTTCTATATCCTTGAAAGATGAAGAGAGTTCGGGTGATTGGCGGGGGTTTGGCTGGGCCGGAGGCGGCGTTGCAGGCGGCGAAGGCTGGGTGCGAGGTGACGCTGTTTGAGATGAGGCCGGTGCGATCGACAGAGGCGCACCAGACGGCGGACTTTGCGGAGCTGGTTTGTTCGAATTCGCTGAAGAGCGAGAGTGAGAACAGTGCGCCTTGGCTGCTGAAGGCGGAGATGCGGGCGGCAGGGTGTTTTCTGCTTCAGGATGCGGATGCAAGCGCGGTTCCGGCGGGTCATGCGCTGGCGGTGGATCGTGAGGTGTTCTCCGCGAAGGTGAGGCAGAGACTGGAGGCTTCGCCGAATATCCGGATTGTGCGTGAAGAGGTTACAAATTTGGATCCGGATGCGGCGGAGCTGACGATTCTGGCTTCGGGACCGCTGACTTCTCCGGCACTGACGACCGCGTTGCAGGGGATTACGGGGAGTGAGCACCTGGCGTTCTATGATTCGATTTCGCCGATCGTGGATGCGGCGACGATCGACATGGAGAAAGTATATTTTGCGGCGCGATGGGATAAGGGAACGGCCGATTACATCAACTGCCCGTTCACGAAGGAGGAGTACGAGGCGTTTATCGACGCGCTGGCTGGGGCGGAGCAGGCGGAGGCGAAGGAGTGGGAGAAGCTGCAGTATTTTGAGGGGTGTCTGCCAATTGAGGAGACGGCCAGAAGGGGAAAGGATACGCTGCGGTTTGGGCCGATGAAGCCTGCGGGGCTGACGAATCCGAAGACGGGGCGTTGGCCGTATGCGGCGGTGCAACTGCGGAGCGAGAATTTGCGCGCGGATAGTTACAATCTGGTGGGATTTCAGAATCACCTGAAGTTTGGTGAGCAGGCGCGGATTTTGCGGATGATTCCGGGGCTGGAGAACGCGAAGTTTCTGCGGTATGGGCAGATTCATCGGAACACGTATATCAACTCTCCGACGCTGCTGACGGAGACACTGCAGTTGAAGGCGCGGCCGGATATCCTGATTGCGGGGCAGTTGAGCGGGGTGGAGGGGTATACGGAATCGATTGCGGCGGGGATGCTGGCTGGGATGTTTGCGGGAGAGATTGCGGCGGGCAGGGTGCCGCGTGCGGCTCCGCGGGCGAGTGCGCATGGGAGCCTGGTGCATTACATCTGCCATGCGGAGGCGAAGCGGTTTCAGCCGGCGAATATTACGTTCGATCTACTGCCGCCGCTGGAGGAAGAGCTGCGGAAGAAGATCAGGGATAAGAAGGAACGGCACAGGATTCAATGCGAGCGGGCGCTGGCGGCGTGGGGGCGGTGGCGAAGTGGGGAGCGGGAGGCGGTGGATGAATCGGGTGAACCGCAGCCGGAGCATCAGACGACGGTGTAGCGTAGCGGTAGCGCTTGGTGGATGCGAGCGCGTAAGCTCTTGGCAGTTGGATGGGGGACCCTATGTCGCTTGCACCGAAGCTGGTTGGATTTCTTGACGATCTGATTCATCCAAAGAAGGATTCGGAGGAGCATGATCCGGGGAAGCCGTTTACGCCGCCGCCGCCCGAGCCTTCGAAGCAGGAGAAGGATGATGACGATGAGGATGGGCCTGGGTTTCCGATGGACCCGGCGCTGGCGTAGCGAAGGATTTATTTCGTCGGCTTGACCTGGGAGCCAAGCACGGAGAGATAAGCGGAGATGGGCTGGTCTGCGAGGGCTTTGAGACCGGCGACCGTGCATTGGGCGGCCAGGAAGGATCCAGGTGTTGTCATGTGGACGGGCTCCTTGTCATGGAAGAGGCCGTTGACCTTTTCCTGGCCAAACTTTTCGAACTCACGGGCTAGGATGGAGCTGACATCCACGAAGTCGGTGTTGTGTTCTTCCTGTGCGATGGTTTGAGCCCATTGCCGGTATTCGCCAACGCCTACTTCGATGTGTCCATCCTTCCAGACATTGCGCGGGGTCAGGGACATGACGATGGGTGTTGCGCCCTTTGAGCGGGCATCCTGCACGTACTTGCGGATGTACCAGCCATAGGTATGGACGATCTCATGTTTCTTCGTGACCAGGTTGTCGATCTCCTGGGTTTCGGGGCCGGCGCCGGGGATGGTGCCACGAGCGCGGGTGGCGTCGTTGACGGGGAAGACGTCATTCTGGCCGAGTTGGATCAGGATGATGTCATGGGGTTTGACCTGAGCAAGGACTTTGTCCCAGTGGCCTTCAGTGAGGTAGGTACGGCTGGATCTGCCTCCGCGTGCTACGTCGACTACGTTGACCTTTGCGGGGTCGAAGAAGGCGGGAAGAAAGAGTCCCCAGCCCTGCACACCGGCGGTGCCCTGCGGCGTCTCTCTGCTGAAGTCTGCGGTGGAATCGCCTACGAGAAAGATGGAGGGGAGTGATGGATTTGCGGGCTCGCGAGGAATGCTGCCACCGGCGGGCGAGAGAGTTTGAGCGAGGACGATTCCTGCCTGTAGAAAGACCGCGACAAACCCGATGAGGAATCTGGATTGAAGGCGGCGGAGGTGAACCATGCTCATTCGGCTTCCTTCTTCTTGTTGCGGGCGCGGATTTTGAACCAGATGGGGCTGCCGATGAAGCCGAAATTTTCACGGATCTGGTTGGCGAGGAAGCGCTCGTAGGAGAAGTGCATTTTGACGTCGCGGTCCGTGAAGAGGACGAAGGTGGGCGGGGCGACCTGGGCCTGGGTCATGTAGTAGATGCGCATGCGTTTGTTCATGGGGACGGAGGCTTTTTGGAAGTCGACCTTTTCCAGGAACTTGTTCATCTGGCCGGTGGAGACGCGCTTGCGGCGCTCGCGGGCGACGAGTTCGACCTTGGCGAAGAGGCCGTCCAGGCCCTTGCTTTCAGAGGCGGAGATGAAGAGGAGCGGGGCGTAGTCGAGGTACTTGAGGGAGTCGCGGACCTGTTGGGCGAAGACCTTCTGGTCTGCGGGGGCTTTGCCGTCGGTGCGGGCGGTGGTGACGAGGTCCCACTTGTTGATGACGATGATGACGGAGCGGCCGGACTCATGCGCGTAGCCGCCGATGTTGGCGTCGATGCCGGTGACGCCTTCGGCGGCGTCGATGACGAGGAGGGAGACGTCCGCGGCTTCCAGGTGCTTGCGGGCCATAATGACGGAGAGTTTCTCCGCCATGAGCTTGGTCTTGCCTTTTTTGCGGATGCCGGCGGTATCGACGAAGCGGAAGATGTGGCCCTTGCGTTCGACGATCTCGTCGACGGCGTCGCGGGTGGTGCCGGCGATGGGGCTGACGATGGCGCGGTTGGTTTCTGTAAGGGCGTTGAGGAGGGTGGATTTGCCGACGTTGGGGCGGCCGATGATGGCGACCTTGGTTTCGCGGGATTCGTATTCGCCGTGGGAGCGAAGCTTGCGCGCGGGCTTGCTGGTGCCTGCGGCTTCGGCGGCTTCTTCGGCTTCGATGTCCTCGTCGAAAGGGGCGAACTCAGGGGCTTCGTCTTCGTCTAAAGGATCTGGGAGGACGGCGAAGACTTCGTCGAGAAGGTCGCCGATGCCGGAGCCGTGCTCGGCTGAGATGGGGAGCATGTTGGTGAGGCCGAGGCGGCGGAAGTTTTCTGCTGCGGCGATCATGGAGTCGGCGTCGATTTTGTTGACGGCGAGGAAGACGGGTTTGCCGCCCTTCATGAGGAGGCGGGAGAGCTCGATGTCAGACGAGGCGAGTTCGGTGCGGCCATCGACGACCATGACGATGGCGTCGGCTTCCGTGAGTGCGACCTGGGCCTGGCGGAAGATCTCTGAGGGGATGAGGGCTTCGTCATCGGGGACGACGCCCCCGGTGTCGACGAGGCGGGCGCGGCGGTTCTGCCACTCGATCTCGCCGTAGATGCGGTCGCGGGTAATGCCGGGTTCATCGCCCACGATGGAGCGGCGGGAGCCGGTGAGGCGATTGAAAAGGGTGGATTTGCCGACGTTGGGACGGCCGCAGACGGCGATGAGCGGGAGGGCGAGCGAGGCGGCGGACTCCGTGACGACGGACTGCTGGAGGGCGGCGAGCTCTGCTTCGCGCCACTGCGCGTCTTCACTGGGGCCGGCGATGATGCGGGCACTGGGGCGGCGGGGTTCGCGGGCGGGGCGGTCCTGCGGAGCCTTGGCGGAGTTTTTGCCGACGAGCCGTTCGGGGTCATCGCCGGTGATGGTGCGCTTGGCCTCAAACTCCGGGGAGCGGCGGGAGATGAACTTCTTTTCAGCTTCCTTGGTCTTTTTGGTGGCGACGATTTTGCGCTTGCGCGGATCAAGCTTGCCGGTGGCTCCGGTGGTGGGGGTGGACTTTGGTGCGCGACCCTTCTTGGGCCGGGTGCTGGCCTGACGGTGCTTCTTGCCTAAACGTTTGGTGGTCTTCTTCGCTGCCATCGCTGAAACTCTCCGTGCCCGACGCGAGGAAGCGCGCAGACGTTCTCCATTCCATTATATGAAGGATGTGGATGCAGGGCGGGTTTATGCGGGGAGTGAGGGGCTCGACGAAGGCGGCGGGGCGGGAAGATGGCCGAGAGGAGAGGGTGCCGGCGGCCTCGCTAGCGCGGGGTCTGGGGTCACGCTGAGGCCGTCTGCCGGGAAGAAGACGGCGAAGGTGGTGCCGGCACCGGGGCGGCTGCGGACGCGGAGAGTGCCGGCGTGTTTGCGGACGATCTCCTCACTGACCCATAAGCCGAGCCCGGTGCCGGTGGCCTGCTTGGTGGTAAAGAAGGCTTCAAAGACACGACGGAGGGTCTCCGGGCTCATCCCGGCGCCGGTATCCGTGACGGAGACGCGGACGCCGGGACGCCAGAGGCCATCTGCAGTGCGGCCGCAGCCGAGGCGTGCTGAGAGGAAGAGGCGTCCGGTGCGGGAGCCGGCGTCTGCTGACATGGCATCTAGGGCGTTGCCGACAAGGTTGGCGAAGACCTGGCGGATCTCTCCGTTGAAGCCGAAGACGGTGGGCTCCGCGCGAAAACGGCGGGTCACGATGACGTTCGCGGCGTGGATGCGGGAGTGATAGAGCTTGAGGACGGATTCCAGCAGCTCCGTGAGGCGGGTGGGCTGGGGCGAGGTGGACTGGCGATGGAAGCGCAGCATCTGCTGGGTGATTTCGGAGACGCGGGCGAGCTCCTCCTGTGCTGTGGCGACGAAGGCGAGGGCGGCGGGGTCCATGGGCTGGTGCGTACGGAGGAGATAGAGGAGATTGGTGACGGCTTCCAGCGGGTTGTTGATCTCATGCGCGATGCTGGCGGCGAGACGTCCGGTGGCGGCAAGTTTCTCGGTTCTGCGGAGGGTTTCTTCGGCCTGCAGGCGCTCGGTGATCTCAACTGCGATGATGCCGACCCAGCGGATGCTTTGCTGGGTGCGGACGGGGTAGAAGTGCAGCAGGAAACTCTGGCGTGGGGCGTTGGGACGGAGGATGTCGCTGGTGAGCTCCACGTTGCGAAGAGCCTGACCGGTGCGGAAGACCTCCGCGAGGCGGGCTTCGATCTGCTGGGCCATAGGGCCGGGAAAGAGGTCCGAGGCGCGGAGTCCGAGGGAGGCTTCTGCGGGGATCTGGAAGAGATCGGCGACGAAAGTATTGAGGCGGACAAAGCGGGACTGGGGATCGAGGAAGGCGAAGCCGATGGGAGCGTTGCCAAGCATGGAGTCCAGCAGGGCGAGGGTCTCAAGCAGGCCGCTGCGTTGCTGCGCGAGCTCCCGCACCATGGTGTTGAAGCTGGTGGTGAGCTCGCCGGCCTCATTGTTGACGGCGACGGGCAGGGGGAAGCCGGCGTCTTCAGACGGATGGCGCACGACGTTCTGGGTGGCCTCACGGAGCTTGCGCAATGGGCGGATCATGGTGCGGACGATGAGGAAGATGGGGATGATGTTGGCGAGCAGGGCGAAGCTGCCATAGGTGAGGGCGACGTGGACGATGGTGTTAATGGCGGTGAGCGAGAGGGCGTGGTTTGGCTCAAGCCAGAGCAGGGCGACGGGCTTGCCGTCTTGCAGGACGGGGGTTACGGCCTCCTGCTGGCCGTTGCGGATGGAAAAGATCTGCTGGCGGGTGGCGGCGGTGGAGAGGACGGCCTGCTCATAGGTGTCTAGGCCACGATCCTGGCCATGGCCCGGGGTGTTCTGGCTGAGCTCGAGGGTCTTGCCGGAGAGGTCTGTGAGGCGCGCGGTGTCGATGCTGGGGGCAATGCGGGAGAGGTCCAAGATGTCATGCAGGGAGGCGGTATCGCCTTTGCCGAGCTGGCGGGAGCAGGCGGCGGCGAGGCGATCAAGCTGCTGGGCGATGCGCTCGCGGGTGCGGTTCTGGGCGACGTCACGCTGGGAGGTGACGATGTAGGTGAGAAAGAAGCCGAGCAGGAGTGTCTGCACGAAGATCGTGCCGAGGACGAGCTGGGCGAAGAGCGTTCTGGGAAGGAGACGCCGCATGATTCTGCTACGAGTATGCCTCAAAACCGCGAATGGGAGTGTTGGATGGGAGGCGATGGTTACGACTTCTGTTCGCCTCTTCACGGTCTCGCGACTATGATGACGGCAGGTGTCCTCCGCTGCTGCCATCCCGGCTGAAACGATGACGAAGCTGCCCAGCCTGCGGGAGTTTTTCTCGCCGGGCGGGGTACTGGCGAAGTCGTCTCTGGCGTATGAGTACAGGCCGGGGCAGTATGAGATGGCGAAGGCAGTGGAGGCGGCGCTGAACGATAAGCGGCACCTGATCGTTGAGGCGGGAACGGGGACGGGGAAGACGCTGGCGTATCTGCTGCCCGCGCTGCGGTTCGCGAGGGAACGGCAGCAGCGGGTGATTGTGTCCACCGGCACGAAAAACCTGCAGGAGCAGCTTTACTTCAAGGATGTGCCGTTTCTGGAATCGGTGCTGGGGCCGCTGAAGGTGTGCTACATGAAGGGGCGGGCGAACTACCTTTGCAAGCACAAGCTGTATGCGCTGCGGGATTCACCGCTGCTGAGTGGGCTTGAAGAAATAGAGCAGTTCCATCACATTGCGACGTGGGAGAAGACGACGCCCACGGGGGACCGGAGTGAGCTGAATCATCTGCCGGAGACGAGCGCGTTGTGGAACAAGCTGGATGCGCGAACTGAGGCTTGCCTGGGAACGACGTGTCCGGATTGGGAGCAGTGCTTCATCACGCAGATGAGAAGGAAGGCGCTGGAGAGCGACCTGATCATCGTGAACCATCATCTTTTTTTTGCGGACCTGAACATCAAGCAGCAGGCGGCGGGGGCTCCGGATGCGGGGATCCTGCCGGACGCGTCGGCGGTCATCTTCGACGAGGCCCATGAGCTGGAGGAGATTGCGAGCAACTACTTCGGGATCGGGCTGAGCCATGCGCGGGTGGATGAGCTGGTGCGGGACGTCGAGGTGATGCTGCGAGCGAAGCAGGCTTCGTCGAGTGCGATTGAGAGCGCTTGTGCGATCTTAAAGGACCGGACGCGGATGTTCTTTGCCTCGCTGCCAACGGAGGGGTTTCAGGCGTTGGGGCGGATGCCGTTCGAGGGACGGGCGGAGTTCCTGGAAGAGTATGGCGATGCGTATCTTGGAGCGGCGAACGCGCTGCAGCGGCTGGAAGGGCAGCTTGCGGATATCAAGAATGTCGATGAGACCAAGGGGCTGATCAAGCGAACGTCGGACATCCGGGCGCACCTGAAGTTTCTGCTGGAGTCGGACGATCCGAATACGGTGTTCTGGATCGAGCGGCGGGCGACAGGGGGCGTGAGGAATGCGGCGCGGGGGATGGGGCAGCAGGCGTTTATGACGCAGTTGCAGGCTACGCCGATTGATGTGTCGACACTGCTGACCTCATCGCTGTTCGATGTGTATCCGAGTGTGGTGCTGACCTCCGCGACGTTGACGGTGCAGGCGGCGGATGGGAAAAGTCCGTTTGGGCATATCGCGGGGCGGCTGGGTTTGACGTTGAACCGGGAACTGGTGGTGCCGAGTCACTTCAATTATCCGAAGCAGGCGCTGCTGTATCTGCCGCCCTCCATGCCGGATCCGCGGGAGCCGGACTTTGCGATGCATGCAGCGGAGCGGGTGCGTCGGGTGCTGGAGATTACGGAGGGGCGGGCTTTCTGTTTGTTTACAAGCTATTCGGCGATGCGGGCGATGCATGACAAGCTGTTGGCGCAAGTGCCGTATCCGCTGCTGCTGCATGGGACTGCGCCGCGGCATGTGTTGCTGCAGCAGTTCCGGGATACGCCGAATGCGGTGCTGTTTGGGACGTCGAGCTTCTGGCAGGGGGTGGATGTGCAGGGGGAGCAGCTTTCGTGCGTGATTATCGACCGGCTGCCGTTTGCGGTGCCGACGGACCCGGTGGTGAAAGCGCGGATGGACCTGATTGAGAGCGTTGGGGGCAAGCCGTTCTTTGAGCTGCAGGTGCCGGCGGCGGTGATCACGCTGAAGCAGGGATTCGGCCGGTTGATTCGGAGTTTGGAGGATCGCGGCGTGTTGATGCTGCTGGATCCCAGAATCCAACGGCAGCGGTACGGGAAGGTGTTTCTGGACTCGCTGCCGCCGTACCGGGTGACGCAGTCGATTGAGGATGTGGAGGCGTTTTTTGCGAAGGACGCCGTGCCACGTTAGTCGCAGGAATGACTACGACTCACGTATTCTTAGGTTGAGAGTTTATGGGACGGAATCTTTACATACTGGCGGGGACTCTGGGGATCTTCGCGGTGGTGTGCCTGGGGATTTCGTTTACCAATATTGCCCAGCAGCCGGGCTCTCCCGGGGATATTTCGCTGTGGCGGACGATGTCGATTGCGTTCCTGGTGCTGGGGATGGTGGTGACGCTGGCGGGCATGCTCTCCACGCTGTTTGAGCAGGCGGAGCGGCGCGCGGATGAGGATCGGCAGGCGCGGCGGGCTCGGCGCAAAGGATAGAGGGACTGCCCTGCCGGACGCGCCCGCTGCGCGCAGGGCGGGCACTCGTGCCGTGTATGGGTTGCCGGGGTGAGTGGGGAGGTCGGGCGCTCCCGTTGGCCGCGAGAGGGGAAGGGGCGTGCTTCGCCGTACAATAGAAGAGATTGCTGTTGTTCGTGATTGTGCCGAACGGAACGGTCTGGAAGGGACGCAGAAACAAATGTTTGAAGTGACTGTAGAAGCCGGGTTTTCGTCCGGCCACTACCTGAGAAACTATCGCGGGAAGTGTGAGAATCCGCATGGCCACAACTACAAGGTGTTTGTGACGCTGGTGGGCGCGGAGTTGGATGAAGCGGGGCTGCTGCTGGACTTCAAGCTGCTGAAGCAGGTCATGCGGCCCGTAGTGGAGTACCTCGACCACCAGATGATTAACGAGCTGGAGCCGTTTACGACAGTGAATCCGTCCGCCGAAAACCTGGCAAAGTATTTCTTCGATAATACGGCGAAGCAACTGGACGAGATGACACAAGGGCGCGTGAAGGTGAAGGATTGCACGCTCTATGAGACCGACACCAGCTTCGCGCGGTACTACGAGTAGCCATGTATCTGATTGAGCTGTACAAGTCCGTGCAGGGCGAGAGCAGCTTCGCCGGGCTGCCGTGTATCTTCGTGCGGTTTGCCGGGTGCAACCTGCGCTGCGCCTGGTGCGACTCCGAGTACACCTTTGCCGGGGGTAAGCCGTTTACCCAGGATGAGGTCATGGCGCAGGTGGAGGCGCTGGCTCCGTGCAAGCTGGTGGAGTTTACCGGCGGTGAGCCCATGCTGCACGCAAAGGAACTGCTTCCGCTGATGGACGCGCTGCTGGCGAAGGGCTATACGCTGATGATGGAGACCAGCGGGGAGCGGCCGCTCGACCAGGTGCCGAAGGCGGTCCACAAGATTGTGGATGTGAAGTGTCCTGGTGCGGGCTCCGCGGCGAACAGCTTCCGCATGGAGAATCTGAACGCCCTGACCAAGGGTGACGAGGTGAAGTTCGTGCTGACCAACCGTGTGGATTACGAGTTTGCACGGGAGTTCATTGCAGAGCACCGCCTGAACGAGCTTGCGGGCGGCGTGCTGCTGAGCCCGGCGTTCAACAAGAATCCAAGTCCGCTGCGGACGACCGACAACGCGACCCTGGACCCAAAGACGCTGGTGGAGTGGATGATGGCGGATGGCGTGGACGCGAGGCTTTCGCTGCAGATCCATAAATTTGTCTGGGAGCCCATGAAGAAGGGCGTCTAGCACACCCGATACTGACCAGACGGAACCAAGGTTGGTACGGTCGTGGAAAAGGTGTGCAGCCGTTTGTGCCGCGCGATGACAGAATTGAAAGAGTGCGAATGGAATTCGCCGATTTCGATTCAGTTCAGGAGAACCACGTCCCCATGTCCGATATGCCCGAGAACGATCTTCGTATCCACTACCACGATGAGATGCCGCGGGGCGCGCGGATCAAGGTAATCGGGGTGGGTGGAGGCGGCAACAATGCGGTGAATCGCATGATTGCGGCGCATGTGGAAGGCGTGGAGTTCATTGTTGCAAATACGGATGTACAGGCGCTGCAATCGTCCAACGCGCCGGTGAAGCTGCAGCTTGGGGTCAAGCTGACAAGCGGGCTGGGCGCGGGGGCGAACCCGGACGTCGGCCGGCGTGCGGCGCTTGAGGATTCAGACAAGATTATTGAGGCGCTTGAGGGCGCGGATATGGTGTTTGTGACCGCGGGGCTTGGCGGTGGTACGGGCACGGGAGCGGCGCCGGTGATCGCAAGCCTGGCAAGCGAGATGGGCGCGTTGACGGTGGCGGTGGTGACGCGGCCGTTCGCATTTGAAGGCAAGCGCCGCATGATGCAGGCCGAGCGTGGCATGCAGGAGCTGCTTGAGTCGGTGGATACGGTCATCGTGATCCCGAACGAGAAGCTACTGGCTGTGGCCAAGGACGCAGGCTTCTTCGAGAGCTTTCGGATCGCGGACGATGTGCTGCGGCAGGGCGTGCAGGGCATCTCCGACATCATCACCATTCCCGGCGTCATCAACCGCGACTTTGCGGACGTGAAGACGACGATGGCCGGCATGGGCTACGCGGTGATGGGAACGGCGCAGCGCGGCGGTGAGAATCGCGCAAAGGATGCGGCGATGGCCGCGATGGCGAGCCCACTGCTGGAGTCGGGCGCGATCGACGGAGCGAAGGGCATCCTGATCAACATCACCGGCTCCAGCAACCTTAAGCTGAGCGAGGTCAACGAGGCCTCCGGGATTATCCAGAGCGCGGCGCATGAGGACGCGAACATCATCTTCGGCGCGGTGCTGGATGAATCGATGGGCGAAGAGGTGAAGATTACGGTCATCGCGACGGGGTTCAAGCAGCAGGAGCAGACGGAGCGGCGTGAGCGCATGCTGGCCGGAACGACGCTGCCGACGGCTCGTTGGGAGGTGCCCATTCAGCCCCGCGTGACGACGCCCCGGGTGGAAGTGCCGTCAGTCGAGGTGCCTTCGATCAACACGACGCCGCATGTGGAGCCGGAGGGCTCGACTGCTGAGGATGAGACGGTACCGGAGGCGCATGAGGAGGCGGTGGTTGAGGCTCCCAAGCCGGTCGTCGAAGCTGCGGCGAAGACGGCCGAGCCACAACTGGTTCCGGTGCCGCGGTCGGTCTTCGATGATGACTTTTTCCGCGTGAGCAGCCGGAGTGCGCAGTTGGGTGCGGGGGTTCCGGAGGAGTGGCTCAGCGCAGGCTCAGGCCGCGGGTCTGAGGGCGGTGACGCCGGCCGGCCCATGCGAGTCCAATACGTGGAGACGGCCGCAAATGAGAACGAGTTTGCGCCTCCGGAGACGGTGGTGCGCGTTCCTTCCTTCACCGCAGCACTCTCGCCGGAGCCTGCGGAGTCCGACGAACTGGATATTCCAGCCTTCCTGCGGCGCGGGAACTGACGCGAAAGGGCCAGCGTAACGAGGTCTTTTTGGGGATCTTCGCTTGGTTCGAGAATGGAATAATCATGAAGGTTGACTTAGAGTGGCGCGTCATCTTTGGCTGACTACTTGCTCCAACTGCAGTGCTGCCAGGTTTTTGCTAAGCCGAACGAACGTGAGACGGCATTTTCTACCTTGGATTTGAGGGACACGGAATGGTTGGAGTTTGGGGTCGTTTTTCACGCTTGGTGATATTGGGATTGGCGGTTGGGTTCTGCTGTGCGGCGTCTGCGGAGCGTCCGGCAAAGCAGCATGCCTCGGCAGCGCACGGGAAGGCCGCGAAGATTGTCGCCGTGCCCGCTCACGGCAAGAAGGGCGCACGCGGCGCGAAGCATGAGGCTGCGGCTCCCGCGAAGGGCGCCAGGGGCGTGCATGGCAAAGCCGCGCGGGTGGCCGTAAAGGGTAAGGCAGGGAAGGCAGCAAAGGGTGGCGAAGAGCGGGAGGTCGTCACCACGCGGCTGGTGCGTGGGCGGCACGGCAGGCTGGTCCGGGTGAAGGTTGGGCAGGTGAAGCGCGGCACTCGCGTGGTCGGTGAGCGGTTTTACGCCAGCTCCTTCGCGGACGGTCAGACGCAGGGCGATATCACGGCGGGCGAGGACCCGGTCGTTCGCGCGGCGGCGATTGAGGCTCTGGGCAACATGAACGGTACGGCGCTCGCGATCGACCCATCGACGGGCCGCATCCTGGCGATGGTGAACCAGAAGCTGGCGCTGTCCAGCGGCGCGGAGCCTTGCTCCACCATCAAGCTGACGGTTGCGCTGGCCGCCCTGGAGGAGGGGTTGATCAAGCGGGATACGCTGGTCAACCTGGGCGGCGGGTACAAGATGGACCTGACGTACGCGCTGGCCAAGAGCGTCAATCCATACTTCGAAACGCTTGGCCGCGCCTTGGGTTTCGAGCGGGTGAAGCACTACGCCAACCAGTTTGGGCTGGGCGAACTGGCCGGGTACAACATCAAGGGTGAGCAGTTGGGCGTGTATCCGGATCAGGAGCTTCCGGCCGCGCTGGGTGGCGTGGGACGGATGTGCAGCTTCGGCGAAAGCGTCAGCATGACGCCGCTGCAGTTGGGCGCGATCGTCAGCGCGATCGCCAATGGCGGGACGCTGTATTACCTGCAGCATCCCACAACGACCAGCGAGGTTGCGGCCTTTCAGCCGCGCGTGAAGCGGACGCTGGACATTGGGCCGCTGATTCCGGAGATGATTCCCGGAATGCAGGGTGCCGTCTCTGCTCCTTACGGCACGGCTCGCCGTCTCCAGGCCAGCTTCACCCAGTTCCCGGTCATGGGCAAGACGGGAACCTGCTCGAACAATGGCACGCGCTTCGGATGGTTTGGATCGTATGCGAACACGCCCAACGGACGGATCGTCACGGTCATCTTTTTGGAGGGTGGCCGTCCCACCTTCGGGCCCAAGGCGGCGGAGCTGACGGGCGTCTTCTACCGCGCGATGTACGACAAGAACTACTTCGTGCCGAAGGTACAGTCGGTCTCCGCGGCAGAGGGCTCGGTGGGCAACCAGTAGGTCAGGGCTTGCGCCGCCAGGGTGGGTAGGCGGCCAGGCACACCGCAGTAAGAATCAGGACAAGCGCAATGAGCTTCATCTTCTAGAGCCCTCCGCTCCTAGCTATGCGTCGTGCGGAGTAATCTCCCGGACGTAGATCTGGTGGGTCACGTGCGGCGGTGAGCCCGCCTGGTGCAGGGCGACGACGCGATCGCGGATCAGGCGATCCGTGGCGGTAGTGCGCTCGCGGGATCGAAGGTAGTCCACCCACGACTCCATGATGAACGTTTCGTTCAGGTGGGTGGGATCCAGGGCGTCGCGGAAGATGCCCCAGCGGAGCGCGCCGTCGCGGAGGCGAACGCCGCGCAACTCGTGGATCAGGTGCGTAAATTCGGCGTAGCGTTCCAGCGCCACGACGTACTCGATGGAGATGCGGACGGGGCCTTCGTGGAGGTCCGGGCGGTGGGAGGTGTCCGGGGTGGCCGCGGCCTGCGTCATGTGGGAGGTGGATGCCTCTCCAAAGGCAAGGAAGGGACTGACCGGCGTAGGAGCCGGGCGAGTCCACTGGTAGGGCGTCAGGTCCGGCAGGGGGCCCTGCAGGATGCGGAAGCGATACACGAACGGAAGCGTCAGGAGCAGACCTGCGCCGGAGGCGGCCAGCGCGTAGGGCGTCCTGCTGTGCTCCGCGATGAACCCCCAGGTGACCGAGCCGAGCGCCATGCCGCCCTGGAAGGTCATCAGGTACGTCCCCAGGGCGCGCGCAGTGACCCACGCCGGCGCGGCAAGCTGGACGGACGTGTTGATCGTCGACATCGTCCCGGTCCAGCAGAAGCCGGAGCCGATGAGCACCGGGATGATGACCCATGGAGTGGGGATGAAGGCCATCATAAACAGCGTGAAGGCCTGGTAAAGGGTGGCGGTAGCGATGATTTGGTCGGCGGAGAAGCGGCGGCGGATCTTGGGAAGCTGGGTTGCGGCCAGCACCGCCCCAATGCCCAGCGAGCCATTGAGGATGCCGTAGCCCAGGGCTCCCTGGTGGAGGTCCCGCGCGGCAACCACGGCGAGCAGCGACCAGATGGCGGAGACGAAGAAGGTAAAGGTAAACGCGCGCACCAGCGAGGCCTGCAGCGGCGGCGAGTAACGAACGTAGCGCAGCCCGCCCCGGATGGAGGCCGCAATCCGTTCCGACGGAAGCGCGGACTTGAACAGCGGCATGCGCTTCCAGTTGACGAGTACCCAGATGACGCCCGCAAACGAAACGGCGTTGAGGGCGAAGACGGAGCCGGAGCCTGCGTCGACGCGGGTTTGGAAGGCGGCGACCATCAGGCCGCCCAGCGCGGGTCCCACGGCGCGTGCAAGGTTGTTGGAGGCGGCGTTCAGGGAGACCGTATCCGGAATGAGCTCGCGCGGGACCAGCTCCGGCACAATGGCCTGCCATGCCGGATTGTTCATCGCAGACCCGATGTTGAGCAGAAATGTGAACGCCAGCAGCCCCCACGGCGAGATGTGGCCAAGAAACGTAAGGATTGCCAGCAGGCTGACCGAACCCAGCATCCACACTTGCCAGAAAATCAGCAGCTTGCGGCGATCGAAGATGTCCGCCGTGGCTCCGGCAAGCAGACCCAGCATCAGCACCGGGAGCGACGCCGCGGTCTGCATCAGCGCGATCAGCAGCGGGCTGCCGGTCAGCGCGGTCATGAGCCAGGTGCCGGCGGTGTCCTGCATCCACGTCCCCAGCGAGGAGACGGTCGAGGCGATCCAGCGATCGCGAAAGAGCGCGATCCGCAGGGGTGCGAAGCCGGAGGACGTGGTGCCGACGGTCGCGGCTTCGGAGTTGGGAGAGTTGTCCGGGGTTTCGAAGGGCATGCCTATGTCCAGTTTACGCGGGTGGAATTACGATGTGGGGCAAGGGGAGGGACCCAATGAAGGTGCTTGAGGTGTTCGATGCGGCTGGAGTCCGGAGCGTGCGCGTGGCGGAGCGGCAGAAGCCCGGCGTAAAACCGGGCCAGGTGCTCATTGAGGTTGAGGCGGCAGGTGTGACGCCGACCGAGCTGCTCTGGTACCCAACAGACCACACCGTGGATGGGAAAGTGCGGGTGGGAGCGGTACCCGGGCATGAGTTTTCAGGAAGGATCGCCGCGCTGGGAGCCGGAGTGGTTGGGTGGGCCCTGGGCGACGCCGTCTATGGCATGAACGGCTGGTTCGATGATGGGGCGATGGCAGCGTACTGCGTGACGACCCCGGCGCAGATTGCAGCGATGCCACAGAATCTCTCCTTTGTGCAGGCCGCGACAGTTCCCATCTCCGCCCTGACGGCTTGGCAGGGATTGTTTGAGAAGGGGCGGCTAAAGCCGGGCGAGCGGGTGTTGATCCACGGAGGCGCGGGCGCGGTGGGCATGTACGCGGTGCAGTTGGCAAGGCACCACGGGGCTTACTGTGCGACGACCGCCTCAGGCACGGATGAGGAACTGCTGGCGAGGCTGGGGGCGGATCAAGTCATCGATTACAGGACCACCCGGTACGAGGAGGTGGGCGGCCGGTTCAATCTGGTCTTCGATTGCGTGGGCGGCCAGACGCTCGAGCGGTCGTTTGCAGTGCTCAACCCGGGCGGCCGCGTGGTGACGATCGCCGCAAGTGCTGAAGCGGAACGAGAGGGCCGCGTGAAGGATGCCTTCTTCATCGTGGAGCCGAGAGTAAAAGAGCTGGAGGCGGTTCGGACGATGATCGAGCAAGAGCGGCTGCTGACGTTTGTGAAGGCGGATGTGCCGATGGAGGACGGGGCAGAGGCGTTCCGTGGTCGGGTAACAGGAACAGGGCGTGGAAAGGTCGTGATTGTGGTGCGGACGCAGTAGTTGCAGGAACAAAACCACGCAGCGCGGCGGCAAAGCCACCGGATGATCTCAAGTTTTCAAGGTGATGTTAAAAAGGAAAGCCACGCAGCGCGGTGGGGGCTGATGCGTGGCTATTCCAGTAAAGCAACGAAGTGGGTGGACTTCGTTAAGGCCGGCTCAACCATAAGGGAGCCATGCCCTAAAAAGACTCTATCGAGATTCGGCCATGGAGTCAAGGGTTTGTGGTGGAAAAAAGTGCGTGAGTGGGAAGCCGGTGGGGCGCCCGGACCCATCCCCGGACGCGGACCAGCGACGGCGTCCTGCCTGAACCGGGCCCGCAAGGTTAGAGGCGGCAGATGAGGAGTTCGCGCTCATAGATCATCTCCGGGGGGAGATGGTCGTGAAGCGCGAGGAAGAGCTCCTCGTGGCCCATCACCTCCTGTTTCCAGGCGTCCCGGTTCACGGTTTGGAGCTCAGCGAACTGGTCGTAAGAAAAATCAAGCCCCGCCCAGTTGATGTCGTTGTACTTCGGCGTCCAGCCAATGGGGGTCTCCTTGCCGCGAACCCGTCCCCGTACCCGGTCGACCACCCACTTCAGGATGCGCATATTTTCGCTGTAGCCGGGCCACAGGAATTTGCCCTCCGCGTCCTTGCGGAACCAGTTGACGTGAAACACCCGCGGCGTGCTCGTCAGCGACCGCTGCATCCGCAGCCAGTGCCGGAAGTAGTCGCCCATGTGGTAGCCGCAGAAGGGAAGCATCGCCATGGGGTCGCGCCGCACCTTCCCAATCGCCCCGCCCGCAGCCGCCGTCGTTTCCGATCCCATCGTCGCGCCCAGGTACACCCCGGAGCTCCAGTTGAACGCCTGAAAGACCAGCGGCATCGTCGTGGGCCGCCTTCCGCCAAACATAAACGCGGAGATCAGCACCCCATTCGGATCCTCCCACGAAGGGTCAATCGTCGGACACTGTGCCGCCGGAGCCGTAAACCGCCCATTCGGATGCGCGGCCGGCGTCTTGGCCTCCGGAGTCCACGCATTGCCGCGCCAGTCGAGCGCCTCCGCCGGCGGCGTGTCCGTCATCCCCTCCCACCAGATATCCCCGTTGGGGACGCCATTCTCCGTCACCAGTGCCACATTGGTGAAGATCGTATTTGCCCGCAGTGTCGCCATCGCATTCGGATTCGTCTTCTCGCTCGTCCCCGGCGCGACGCCAAAGAATCCCGCCTCCGGGTTGATCGCCCTCAACTGCCCCGTCGCATCCGGCTTGATCCACGCAATATCGTCCCCGACCGTCCAAACCTTCCATCCCTCAAATCCCGCCGGCGGAATCAGCATGGCGAAGTTCGTCTTGCCGCACGCGCTCGGAAACGCCGCCGCCACGTAGGTCTTCTCCGTCCTACCCGCCGCATCCGCCGGCGACTCCACCCCGACGATCAGCATATGCTCTGCCATCCACCCCTCATCGCGCGCAATATTCGACGCAATCCGCAGCGCAAAGCACTTCTTCCCCAGCAGCGCGTTCCCGCCGTAGCCCGAGCCATACGACCAGATCTCACGCGTCTCCGGAAAGTGAACGATGTACTTCGTATCGTTCTGCGGCCACGCAACATCCGTCTCCCCCGCCGCAAGCGGCGCGCCAACCGAGTGCAAGCACGGCACCACCCGCTTCTCGTCCTTATCGATCTCCGCGTACACCGGCGCGCCAATCCGCGCCATAATCCGCATATTCACCACGGCATACGCGCTATCCGTCAACTGCACGCCAATCTGCGACATCGGCGACCCGATCGGCCCCATGCTGAACGGCATCACGTACATCGTGCGCCCGCGCATCGACCCCTTGAACAGCGCCTTCAGCTTCTTCCGCATCACGAACGGGTCTTCCCAGTTGTTCGTCGGCCCCGCATTCTCCTTGCTCAGCGAGCAGATATACGTCCGGTCCTCCACCCGCGCCACATCGTTCGGGCTGGAGCGCGCGTAGTAGCACCCGGGCCACTGCGTCTCGGACAGCTTCGTAAACGTTCCCGCCGCGACCAGCTCCTGCTTCAGCCGCGCATCCTCCTCCTGCGAGCCGTCAAGCCAGTGCACCCGCGCCGGCTGGCACAGGTCCGCCATCTTCTCCACCCAGCGGATCAGGTGTTTGTTCGTAGTGGGTGGCGTAGGCGGAGTGGGCGGCGTAGACGATGAGGCGGGAGAGGCTACCGGCGGGGCGAGCTTAGTCGACATAAGAGGATCAATTCCTTGCTTGCTCAAGTCTTCGCCCGCCAACTGGACCTGTCAACAGCCACCTCCGGTAATCGCGCTCCACACCTGATAACCGGCCACCCCGGACAGAGGTCAGACCAATGCGGTAAGATGCCTCGCAGAGGAGATTCACCCATGCGTAGATGGATCGAAGGCATCGCAGGTTTGGCCCTGATAGCCGGATGTATGGTCGCGGCACACCCCCAGGGCGACCCCGCCAAAGCCTTTGACGCCGCCACCGCCGCCGTCCGCAAACCCGGCACCAAAGTCCGCATCGACCTTATCGGCGACTCCACCCAGACGGACAACGCAGGCTATGGCCGAGGCTTCTGCGCCAACTTCACCAGCGCGGTGGACTGCGTCAACATGGCCCGCGGCGGAGCCAGCACCAAGACCTTCCGCACCCTGGGCCTCTGGGACAAATCCTTGCAGACCAAACCCGATTACATGGTCATCCAGTTCGGCCATAACGACATGGAGAAGGTGGACGGCGTCGCGGAAAACGACCGTCAGGTTGCCATGGCGGACTACGAAGCCAACCTCCGCCGCTTCATCACGGAGGCCCGCGCCGCAGGCATCGAGCCCGTCCTCTGTACCCCCCTCACCCGCCGGTACTTCCAGGGCGATGGCAAGATCCACTCTGACCTGCTCGGCCATACCGCGACCATGAAGCGCGTGGCAGCGGACATGAAGGTGCCGCTGATCGATCTCCAGACCCAAAGCATCGCCTACCTGGACAAGTCCGGCGAGACCACCGGCAACAAGCTCGCCATCACCAAAAAAGATGACGACGGCAAGACCATCTTCGATAAAACCCACCTGGACTGGCAGGGAAGTTACGTCTTCGGCCGCATGGTCGCAGAAGGCCTCGGCAACATCGAGCCTGCGTTGAAACCGTATGTCCTTCCGGCGCCGGCTGTGCTGCCGCCAGCGGGTCTCAAGGCGATGAAGGTCATCCAGGGCGGGCCTGTCAAAATCGTCCTCGTTGGAGATTCCACCGTGGCGACCGAGGGCGGCTGGGGTCCTGGCTTTTGCAAGGCAATGACGCCAAACGTCACCTGTATCGATGTCGCGCTGAATGGCCGCAGCTCAAAGAGCTTCATCGATGAGGGCGCCTGGAAGAAGGCGCTTGCGCTGAAGGGCGACTACTACCTCATCCAGTTCGGCCACAATGACCAGAAGCCCGACGAGGCAAGGCACACAGACGCCGAGGGCTCCTTCCAGACCTTCCTCAAACGCTACGTCGCGGACGTGCGCGGCATCGGCGCGGTCCCTGTTCTGGTCACGTCCCTCTCACGCCGCACGTATAAGGACGGCAAAGTCGTGCAGGACCTGCGCGCGTATGCGGACGCCACCAAGAAGGTCGGCGCGGAGGAAGGCATCACCGTCGTCGACCTGAACTCGATGTCGACCGGCCTGCTGAACCACATGACGCAGCCCCAGGCGGATGCCTTCGACGCGACCGGGCATGAGGACGCCAAAGCAGAGAACAAGGCAGAGGTGAAGCTGGACCGCACTCACTTGAACCCGCATGGTCAGGAGGTCTTCGGCCGTATGGTCGCGGATAATCTGGTGCGGACGCAGGTGGAACTGGGGCCTGACGTAATCGGCGAAGCCCTCGGCAAGAGTGTCGTACCCAACTTTGCAGTCCAGCAAGCCGCGCCCACAGATGGAAAATAATCCGGCACGGCACGTGCCGAACAACGTTCGGACTCAGCCCGCATGGAGCGCCTCGCCCAGTATGTAAGTCACGAAGTGACCGCCCCGCGCGCAGCGGGCTCTTAGGGTTTCGTATGAGGCAGTGGCGGAGCGCCGTGCGTGACGTGCCGCAGCAGGAACTCCTGGAACAGTGTCCCAAACGCTCCGTACGCCACGCCCAGCAGGGTGTCGGAGACGGTCACCTGCACGGTATGCTGCTGGTCCCGCGGATAGTACGTCCCCGCGATGAAAGCCGCACCCAGGTTGCCGAGAACGTTTGAAAAGTTCGGCTGGAAGTGGCCGTTATCGCCCTTGCAGATGACCGTGGTGGAGATCGCATACAGAGCCCGGGTGACGATGTGTCCGTGGCCCCGGTAGAAGTAACGCGGATCCTGATGGAAGAGTGAAGGGAAGATGGCAGCGCCCAGGAAGGTAGCGGAGAGCCGGTTCCCGTACGTGGCTCCATAACGCTTCGCATAGCCCGGGAAGCCGGAGCCATAGTCGGAAAAGTCGCCCTGCGCCTGCTCAATGCCCGCCGTAATGCCCGTCGTCATAAATGTCAGCGGGTCCGTGCTGACCACGAAGGCGAGTTTGAACTTCTGGCGGCTCGTCAGCGGCGCGGCGTTTGGCACATACGTCACAAAGAAGTTCGGCAGAATCCCGAGAATGCGCTGATGCTCTTCGGCCGTAATCTGCTGCTCCGCCAGGTCTTCCTGCGTAATCGCGTTGACGGTCGTGTTGATCGCCTCCACGCCCAACTCGACGCGTGGAATCAGGAAGGCTTCGGCCTCGTGCAGGACGATCACCTCCGTGATCTTCCAGGAGGCGAAGCTCGGCGCGGAGATGCGCACAATGTAGTTGCCCTGCGGAATGTCCGCGAAGCGGAACGCCCCCGTTGCATCGGAGACAGTGGAGCGGGTGATCTTGGAGTCGGTATCTTCCAGCGTAATTTTGGCAGCTGGGATAGCAGCTTGATCGGTGTCCGTGACCGTCCCGGAGATGGAAGCCAGCGCGCCCGGCGCATTGGGGAGTGCAGGCGCGTTGGCGTCGAGGATGCCGATGGGGTGCTGTGGCTGCGCCTCAGGCACAACGGGAGCGGGCTGCATCTGCTGCGCGCCCAGCAGACAAGGTCCCACAAGCAGCGCAAGCACAGCAGCGCGGGGAAACCACCGGGGACCCTTGGTATGACCATCAACCATCGACGACGCCTCCATGCAGACAAGCCCCGGACGCGGCGTACGCCGGGAGAAATGAAACAACCTTCGCTTGACAAGAGAGTAATTGGAACCGGACTCGCTGAGAAGACACCGGTGGATGATCAAGCGATGGCGGCGCTGACGAGGGATTGGGCTTCGGTCTGGATCTGCTTGAGGTGGTCTTCGCCTTTGAAGGATTCGGCGTAGATTTTGTAGACGTCCTCGGTGCCGGAAGGGCGGGCGGCGAACCAGCCCTCGGCGGTGGTGACCTTGAGGCCGCCGATAGAGGCTTTGTTGCCGGGCGCTTCGGTGAGGATGGAGGTGATGGGGTCGCCGGCGAGAGTTTTGGCAATGACCTGGGTGGGGGCGAGCTTGGAGAGCTTGGCCTTCTGATCCTTGGTGGCGGCGGCGTCGATGCGCTGGTAGGTGGGAGCGCCGTATTTGGCGGTGAGGTCGGCGTAAAGAGCGCCGGGGTCTTTACCGGTGACGGCGGTCATTTCGGCGGAGAGCAGGCCGAGGATGAGACCGTCCTTGTCCGTGGTCCAGACCTTGCCATTGCGCCGGAGGAAGGTGCCTCCGGCAGACTCTTCGCCGACGAAGCCGAGGGTGCCGCCGATGAGGCCGTCGACGAACCACTTGAAGCCGACGGGGACTTCGAGCATGGGGCGGTCAAGGCCTTGGGCGACGCGATCGATCATGGAGGAGGAGACGAGGGTTTTGCCGATGCCAACGCTGGCGTTCCACTCCGGCCGGTGGGTGAAGAGGTACTGAATGGAGACGGCTAGGTAGTGGTTGGGGTTGAGCAACCCTGCGGATTTGCTGACGATTCCGTGGCGGTCGTGGTCGGTGTCGCAGGCCCAGGCGACATCGTATCCGGCGGCTTTGGATTTGGAGATGACGGAGGCCATGGCGTTCGGGCTGGAGCAGTCCATGCGGATCTTAGAGTCCCAGTCGCAGGTCATGAAGCGGAAGGTGGGATCGACGTAGGGATTGAGGAGCTCGGCGGAGAGGTTGTACTGGTCGATGATGCGCGGCCAGTAGTAGACGCCTGCGCCGCCGAGAGGATCGACCGCGAGCTTCAGAGGAGAGTTCTGGAGGACGTCGAAGTCGATGATGTTGGCGAGGTCGTCGACGTAGGCGGTGAGATAGTCGTGGCGGTGGGTAGTTTCGGCGGCTAAGGCTTTGGTGTAGGTGATGCGTTTTACGTCCTTGAGGCCGCCGGAGATGAGGGCGTTGGCGCGGTCTTCGACCCATTTGGTGGCGGTGGTGTCGGCAGGGCCGCCGTTAGTGGGGTTGTACTTGAAGCCGCCGTCTTCGGGCGGGTTGTGGGAGGGGGTGATGACGATGCCGTCGGCGAGGTCCGTAATTCGGTCCTGGTTGTACTGGAGAATGGCGTGGGAGAGGGCGGGGGTGGGGGTGTAGGCGAGGGCGGAGTCGACCATGACGGTGACGCCGTTGGCGGCGAGGACCTCCAGCGCGGTGGAGAAGGCGGGGTCTGAGAGGGCGTGGGTGTCCTGCGCGAGGAAGAGGGGACCTGAGGTGCGCTGGGCGGCGCGATACTCGACGATGGCCTGGGTGATGGCGGCGATATGGTCGTCGTTGAAGCTGGTGTGGAGGGCGCTGCCGCGGTGGCCGGAGGTGCCGAAGGCGACGCGCTGGGCGGGGACGGCGGGGTCCGGGTGCAGGTTGTAGTAGGCGGTGATGAGGCGCGGGGTGTTGACGAGGGTGTCGAGTGCGGGATGCTGGCCGGGCTGATTGGACATGAGGTTTGACCTTTTTAGGACTGGATCGATTCTGCGCCAGAGGAGTGTAAAGGATGTCTGATGCGAAGCGCGAGGAGGATGATGGAGGCCACGAGGCTTAGGGCCAAGCCGATGGACTCGTCCGGGGTGCGGGTGAGGGTGAGGTCGATGGTGTTGGGGCCGGGGGGGAGGGGGATGGCGTATAGACCGTCGGTGCGGGGGAGGGACGTGGCGGGATGATGGTTGAGGGTGATACGCCAGAAGGGGTATTGGCGACGATTGAGGATGAGGGTGCCGGGGCCGGTGGCGGTGAGGTGGTTCGGGGTGGGGCCGGGGTAGAGGGAGGTGGGGGCTGGGGCGTCGATGGGGGATGTTGGCGGGAGGAGCCAGGATGGGGGGTCTTCGGGGTGGAGGGCGTCGGGGTCGGCGTCGAGGGGGGTGTACTCGTCGGTGGGTTCGGTGCCGTGGGGGGAGTGGAAGAGGGCGGCGCGGGCGAGGGGGGTGTCGGGGAGGTCGCAGGTCTGGTGGAAGGTGTGCCAGGCGGTTGGGATTAGCGTGGCGACCAGCGCTGCGGAAAGGAGGAGGGTTGTGCGGGAGCGGAGGGTGGGGAGGATGAGGGAGATGGTCAGGGCGAGGATAGGGGCGAGGAGGGCGAGGAGTCGCCAGGGGAACTGAAGGAAGGCGAGCTGGGGGGTGTGGGTCCAGATGGGGAGGGAGATGGGGGTCAGGAGGAGGGTGATGGTGGCGGTGAGGATGGTGAATGGGAGGAGAAGGGAAGAGGGATGAGGCAATAGGGAACAGCGTGCTCGGCTACGAGTGAAGTAGACGGCGAGGAGGGCGGCGGCGGTGAGGGTGATGAGGAGGAGGGCGATGAGGGAGGCGGTGTGGAGGACCTGGTCGTGAGCGAGGGCATCTTCTGAGAGGCCGGTGTGATGGAAGAGGAAGTTATCGGCGGGGGCCATGCCGGGGATGACGGCCATGGTGATGGCGACGAAACGGCGCTCGTAGGCGGCGGGGAGGATGTAGAAGGCGGCCAGTAGGAGGCCGAGGGTGGTGCCGAGGAGGCTGGTTATGGCTAGACGGACCGTGGGAGGATCGGCTTCGCCGATGCCCACCTTCGCGACGATGAGACTGTCGCGAAGATGGGGCACAGGGCGGATAGGGTGGATCAGGCGGACCAGGGTGAGGAGGGCGAGGGCGTAGCTGGCCATGACGGCGGCGGGGGCGTTGGTGAGCCAGAGGAGGGTGACGGGGAGGGCTATGCCGGAGATGGTAGGGCGGGGGGCGAGGATGGCGGCGAAGAGGAGGGGGATGATGGCGGCGGCGAGGAGCTCGGCGTAGGCAGTGCGCTCGTAGGCGGTGAAGAGCATGTAGGGGTTGAGGAGGTAGAGGACGGCGGCGAGGGTGGCGGCGTTGGGGCTGACGTAGGGGCGGGCGAGGCGGTGGAGGGAGAAGCCGGCGAGGGTGAGGGCTAGCCAGGTGAAGGCGGTGGCGACGTACTGGAAGGGCAGGATGGCGGTGAGTGCCGCGCCGAGGAGCCAGGAGATCGGGGGGTAGAAGAGGAAGCGGGGTTCGCCGGCGTTCCAGGCCGGGGTGAAGGCCCAGTGCGGGTACTGGAGGTGGGCGAGCTGGGTCTGGGCTTCCAGCCAGTTGAGGAGGTGGAAGTCGAAGTCGTGGCCGCAGGAGGGGCCGGTGAGGAGGAGCGGGAGGATGGCGCAGAGGGCGGCTAACGGGATGAGGGCTCGGCGCATAGAAGCAGTATGAGGCAGTTTGAGGCAGGGAGTAACAGGGAAGGCAGAAAACGAGGGTTTCCTACCCTCCCCGGCAATGTTGTGCAAAGTCTTCTATTGATGAGACTTAAGGGTGGACCTCTGTTTTGATTGCACCAAAGAGTGTGCAATGTGGTGGGACGATTTGCAGGGGTCAGGGGTCAGGGGTCAGGGGTCAGGGGGTGAGGGTTAGGGTGTGGGTGCTGGGTGTGGCTGCCTGGGTGAAGGGGAAGGGGAGGGTGGTGACGTGGTACCAGGCGGGGAACTGGTCGAGGAAGTTGGGGCTGGCGGGGTTGCCGGATTGGCCGGTGGTGAGGTTCATGGTGCTGGCGTCGGGGTTGGCGAGGTCTGCGGTGAAACGCTCACTGGGGCCGAAGGTGTGGCCGACCTGCTTGACGGTCTGGCCGGAGCCGGACTGGGGCTTGCTGCCGGTACCGGTGGGGGTGTCGATGAGGCGGGAGAGCAGGGGGGATTGGGCGAAGATGGGGTGCTCCAGGTCTACGGTGTGGATGGAGCCGTAGCGCCACTTGGAGAGGTCTGCGGGGGCGTGGGACTCGTGGAGGGCGAGGTCGAGGGCGGCGGCGAGGAGGTCGTCCCAGGATTGGTAGTTGGCGGGAAGCCAGCGGGGCGGGGTGTGCATGACGATCTGCTCGAGGGCATAGTCGCGCTCGCCCCAGGTGTAGAGCTGGTTGAGTTCGGCGTTAGCGTCGCGGCTGTTGACCTTGACGATGGGGGCGATGGTGGTGGATTGCTTCGTGGTCGCGGAGGTGGGTTGGGGTTTCGCGTCGAGGTGAGGTTCGAGAATGACGCGCCAGAGGACGGCGTGGACGGAGCTGATGATGGCGGCGGCGGGGGAGTCTGCGGTCATCTGGCCGTTAAAGCTGCGGAGGAGGTCTGCGGCCTGGAGGACCTGGGTGCGGTCGCCGGGCCTGGAGTTTTTGATGAGCTGGGAGTGGTCTACGGCGTATGCGATGCGCTGGGCGAGGACGCGGTCGAGGTCGGAGTAGATGTCCGACTGGATGGCGAGCATGTCTGAGGGTTTGAGGTTGTTGCGGTTGGCGAGCAGGCGCCAGATGCGCTGATTGCGGTAGGGGGCGGCCCAGTTGAGAGTGATGGGGTAGGGGTAGTCGTCCGGCGTGATGCGGGCGTTGGCGGTGGCGATGACGCCGCCGGGGGGATCGTAGACCTGGGGGAGTTTGTCGAAGGGGATGTAGCCGGACCACTCGGATGCCTGGGTGGGGATGAGGGGGACGGCGGAGAGCGGGCCGCTGGCGAGGATGGGTGCGGCGGGGGTGGCGGTGGCGATGGGGGAAGAGGCGAGGGGGTCGGGGGTCTTGGCGATGGTGGGAGTCTGGGTGGCGGAGGGAGCTTCGGCAGGCGTGACGATGTCCTGCGGGAGGGGTGCTGCGACGGCTGGGTTGCGGGCGGGCCCCCGGAGGGGGATGTGGCCGGAGGCGTGATAGCCGATGTGGCCCTGGTCGTCTGCGTAGACGATGTTCTGGCCGGGCCCGCCGAACTCCTGGACGGCGGCGAGGAAGGAGGGCCAGTCGTGGGCGGTGGCGAAGAGGAGCTGCGGGGTGTGGAGGACGGAGGGGTCGTAGAGGGTCCAGCGGAGGGCGAGGGTGCGGGACTTGTCAGCCAGGACGGGGGTGAGGATGGGGGTGAGGGTGTCGCCGTGGCGGGTGGCGGTGACGTCCAGGGTCTGGTTGAGGCCGCCGCGGACCTTGATGAGCTCCGGGAGGTGGGTGACGGGCTGCCATTGGCCGGTGGTGTCCTGGAACTCGGTCTGAGAGCCTTCGCCGCGGGTGGTTTCGATGTAGACGTCCTGAACGTCTGCGCCAAGGTTGGTGAAGCCCCAGGCGATGTGCTGGTTGTGGCCGACGACGATGAGAGGGAGGCCGGGGATGGTGACGCCGGCTACGTGGAGGGGCTCGGGGCCAGGCCCGGTGGCGGTGGAGAGGTCGGCTTCGTACCAGATGTCGGGGACGGTGAGGTTGAGGTGCATGTCGTTGGAGAGGAGGGGCTTACCGGAGGCGGTGTGGGCGCCGGAGACGACCCAGTTGTTGGAGCCGGGAGTGCAGGAGGGGCAGGAAGTTCTTCGTTCTTCGTTCTTCGTTGTTAGGAAAGACGGGACGGTGGGAGTGGGGAAAGACAGGGAGGCCTGGGATTCGTCGAGGGGGACTTCTTCGATGGGAGGGCCGGGGATGGTGAGGTCGGGCTCTGGGGTGGTGGGGGGGTGGTCGCGCCAGGAGCCGACGGGGTATAGGTCCGGGACGAGGTCTGCGGGGAGACGGGCGGTGAGAGCTTCGCGGGCGAGCTTGGAGGGGAAGGTATTGGTGAGGTCCTCAAACATGGCGAGGGTGACGAGGATGGAGTCGCGCGGGGTCCAGGGGGCGGGGGTGTAGCGGAGGATGCGGAACTCGACGGGGAGGTGGGAGGACTGGGCGGCGATGGCGGCGTTGACGCCCCTGGCGTACTGGTCGAGGAGGTGAAGCTGGTCCGGGGGGAGGGCGGTGACGGCGCGGTCGGCTGCGGCGCGGATCTGAAGGGTGCGCTGGAGGCGGTCGTGCTGGAGGAGGTTGGGGCCGAGGATTTCGGCGAGCTCGCCGGCGGCGTGGCGGCGGAGGGAGTCCATCTGGAAGAGGCGGTCCTGGGCGACGACGAAGCCTTGGGCGAGGACGAGGTCGTCCAGCGTGGCGGCGTGGATGTGGGGGACGCCGTGGGAATCGCGGGCTACGGTGACGGGGGCGGAGAGGCCGGGGAGTTGAAGGGAGCCTTCGACCTGGGGGAGGGAGGTTCGGGCGGCGTTGCGGATGTAAAAGCGGGCGGCGAAGAAGGATGCGACTACGAGAAAGGCGAGGACGGGGATGACGATGAGGATGGCGCGGGCGAGGCGGGAGATGAGGGGGCGACGGCGAGGGTTGGCGCTGGGGGAGGGCGTATCGATGCGGTCCTGCCGGGCCTGGTCCTGCATGGACCGTCGGGTGGCGAGACGGAGTTCCTCATCGGAGGTTTGGAAACGGTGGGAGTCTTGGCTGGGTGGCAGGGACGAGGGATCGAAGGGGCTCATGCTTGAGGTTGAGTCTAAATGTTTAGAGTTCCTCAGATGGGGGGACGGGGCGTTGGTCCGGGGTGAGGAAGTAGGCGCGACGGGGGAGGGTGAGGTGAATGATGAGGCAGACGAGGAGGAGGGTGGGGAGGACGAAGAGACTGCCCTCTGGGCCGGTGGTGGCTCCGGAGAGGAGCGGCGCGCCCGTGGGGTGGGTGGCGAAGAGGTGGCCCTGGGCCATGGTGCCGGAGTCCGGGACGCCGTAGAGGAAGGATTGGGCCCAGTCCCATGCGGTGTGGAAGCCGATGGCCCACCAGAGGGAGCCGGTGCGCCAGAGGGAGAAGGCGAAGGTGGTGCCGGCGAGGCCGACGGCAAGGATGCCGGGGAGGGTTTCGCCGGGGTTGCCGAGGTGGCCGGCCATGAAGAGGAGAACGGAGAAGATAAAGGCCGAGACCCAGAAGCCGACCGCGTGGGAGTGACGGAAGTTGGCGTCCATGGTCCGGGCGATGCCGGCGACGCCTCGTGAGACGGTGTACTGGATGTAGCCGCGGGTCTGGAACTCCTCCGACAGGCCGACGACGAAGAAGAAGAGGAGCCACTTGAGGCCGAAGGTGAGGGCGGGGGCGCCGTGGAGGAGGGTGGCGTCGAAGACGAGGTGGTGGGTGGCGAAGAGGGTGCCGACGAGGGCTGAGAGGGCGAGCAGGCCCCAGAACAGGCCGGTGACGAGGTCCGGGAGGAAGCGGCGGTGGGTGAAGCCGTAGCGGCGGAAGGGGCGGCGCTCGATGAGGGACATGATGAGGGCGGCGAGGATGAAGATGGCGAGGCCCATGGATTCGCCGATGAGGGATCGGAGGAAGAGCTCTTCGCGGACGGGGCCGCCGGGGACGGGCTTGGGGCGGGGCGGGAAGATGTGGAAGTGCTTGACGAGGAAGAGATTGAGGAAGCCGAGGGCTGCGGCGATGAGGATGAAGAGGAGGAGACTCCAGCCGGCGCGGAGGCCGTCGTCACCGAAGAAGAAGCGGCGGAGGGTGGGCTTTTCCGGGATTGCGGGGAGCTCGGCGGGGTGAAAGTTAGTGGGCGGGGCTAGAGTTTCCGGCTGCTGCTGGTCGGGCTGCTGTAAGTCCAAGGCGATCTCCTGCGGATGAGGGTAAGGTACGCAGTGGTGCAAGGTGTGGTTCCGGTGTGCGAGGGTAGTAAAAGCGATTGTAGGAGGAGATGACGATGTTTCGTGTGCTGCATCACGATAAATGCTTTGACGGGGCCTGCTCGGCGGCGGTGTTTACGAAGTTTCACCAGGAGTGTGTGGGCGGGGCGGAAGGGTATGAGTACAAGGGGCTGTCGCATCTGCCGGGTGGGGTGTTCGATGAGGCGGTGTTTGGGCCGGGGGAGAATGCGATTGTGGACTTCAAGTACTCGCGGTCCGAGAAGATGACGTGGTGGTTCGATCATCACCAGAGCGCGTTTCCGGCGGAGGCGGATCGGGAGCAGTTTGAGGACGAGCGGCTGGAGGAGCGGGGCAGGCGGCAGTTCTTTGACCCGAACTATATCTCGTGTACGAGCTTGATTGCGGATGTGGGGAAGGCGGTGTTTGGGTTCGACACGAGCGGGCTGGGGGAGCTGCTGAAGTGGGCGGACATTGTGGATGGGGCGCGGTATGAGAGCGCGGCGGCGGCGGTGGAGATGAAGGAGCCCGCGATGAAGCTGACCATGGTCATCGAGAATGCGGGGGATGGGTTTATTCCGCGGATTATTCCGCTGCTGACGGAGATGAGTTTGCAGGAGGTGCTGGATCAGCCGTTTGTGCAGGAGGCGGTGGGGCCGCTTTGGGAGAAGCATGTGAGCGCGATGGCTTTGATCAAGAGCCGGGCGGAGCTACGGGATGGGGTGATTTACTTCGATATCACGGACCAGCCTACGGAGGGGGTGAGCAAGTTCATTCCGTACTACTACTACCCGGAGGCGACTTATACGATTGGGCTGATGCGGAGTAGCTTTCGGACGAAGATTTCGGTGGGGACGAATCCGTGGACGACGCTTCCGGCTGAGAATCTGGTCAATTTGGCGAAGATTTGTGAGCGGTTTGGGGGAGGCGGACATGCTCGGGTGGGGGCGATTAGCTTTGGGGCGGGGGAGATTGAGCGGGGGAGGGAAGTGGCGTTAGGGATTGTGGAGGAGTTGCGGGCGAGGGGTTAGACCCCTCCCCGGCGATGTGTGCAAAGTGTTCAAAGCAGATAGTTTAGGGTTGGACTTCGGTTTTGATTGCACCAAGAAGTGTGCATCGGTGAGGGACGAAATGGAGGGTGATGGCGGTGCCGAAAGATGATTGGCTTCCGGTAACTGCGGTCGTTCGGGGCTGCCGATCAAGTTGGTTGCAAACCGGGGACGGGGAGACTGGAGTGCCGGGTAAGTATGCCGCCAAGTTTTCGTACGAGGTTCAGGGGAGGACGTATCGCGGGTGGTATTACGCCCATACCTTCCATCGGGAAGGTGAGCGGTTGAAGATACTTTATGACCCTCTTCATCCAAGGAGTAATACGGGGTCGGAGCATCAGGGGATTACGTGGGCAAGAGTTTTGGGGTGGGTTGTTGGTGCAGTGGGGTTGCTGGTTGTTCTTTGGGCGAAGAATCGGCTTGGCTAAGTCGTCTTCTCAGGGGAACATGGTGCGGGGATGGAGGAAGGCGGTCGGCTTCGCCGATACCCCACCCTGTCCGACGATGAGGCTGTCGTCCGAGGATGGGGCACCCGGCTAGTGGGACTGCGAGAAGAGCCTAGATGACTTCTGCCACGATCTTGAGCAGGTCGGCGGACATGTCAAGAATCTGCTTCATTACTGCTCCTACCTGTTTGAGCTTGGCTTCTCCGGAGACGGCGATGTCTTTCTGCCGGATCTGCACGCCTTCTCGATCGCCGCCAAAGAGCAGCAAGAGGCTTTGGTGCATCTCGGTGGGAACGTCAAAGGAGTACACCGTTTCTCCGGTGGCATGGTTGCGGAAGACAAGCGCATCGGTGCCGCCGCCCTTGCCCGCGCGGTTGATGCGCAGTCCGCGGCCCGGGTCTCCTTGAAGCTTTTTTTCATTTCCAAGCTTTTTGAAGATGACGCGGGCGCGCTCATGACCTTTTGTCTTGCCACCGTCAGGGATGCCACAGTCGTCCGCGCGGAGGTGAGCATTGGCCTTGATGGTCAGCCACTTGCCTTCATCGGGGTAGTGCCAGTCGCTGGATTCGTCGTAGGGCTTGTATCGCCCCTCGTGTTCTTCGTCCCACACATACATGTAGAACGTGTCCGAAGTGCGGTTGGTGATCTCGGTAATCTCAGAAATGTTGGTGCTCACTGCGTCCCTCTCTATGGCTGATGGATTTACAACGGGGACAAGTGTACACCACAGTAACCGGTCATCTAACCCAGTCCCGCCGGACAGGCCCGCTGCGCGCGGTGCGGTCACTTCGTGACGGGTGATTGCTTCGCGTGGTCCTCCCGTTGGTCGGAAATGATCCTATGCCGACCAACGGGAGGGCGACGCGAAGCCCAAGACGGCACGAAGTGCCTAGGTTTTGAGGTGGGTGGGGAGGTATTTGGTGATGTCGTTGAAGATGACTACGGCGGCGAAGAGGACGATGCAGACGAAGGCGACTTGGTAGACGCGCTCCTTGATCTGGGCGTTGATGTCGCGGCGGATGAGGGATTCGATGGCGAGGAAGGCGATCATGCCTCCGTCCAGGATGGGGATGGGGAGGAGGTTGAAGATGCCGAGGTTGAGCGAGATCATGGCCATGGTGCCGATGATGGGGAGCCAGCCGTCCATGGCGAAGGCTTCGTGGACCTGGACGCCGATGCCGATAGGGCTCGAAAGCGACTTGACCGAAACCTGATGGGTGAAGAGGCGACCGAGGACATCACGGATGAGGAGGGAGTTCTTCTTGTTGAAGGCCCAGGAGGCGGCAGCGGCCTTGCCGAGGGGGAAGTGCTCGACCACGGTGGGCGGCGGGATGGGGTGGAAGCCGATCTGGTAGGCCTTGGTGCCGTCGGCGGCGTCGCCTAACTCCGGCGTGACGGTGACGGGAAAGGTGGCGTTGCCGCGCTGGATGATGAGGCTCGCGGGCTTGCCGGCCTGGTCCTGAAGGTAGGCGAGGAGGGCGGTGACGGAGTGGAGGTTGCGGCCGTCGATCGAGAGGATGCGGTCTCCGGACTGGAGGCCGGCACGGGCGGCGGGCATGTTGGGACGGTCAGAGGTGGACATGACGCCGACGGGCGTCTTCTGCATGACGGGGACGAGACCTAGTTTTTCAAAGGTGAAGTCTTCGGCGCGGCCCTTGTTTTCTACCAAGATCTTGGTGTCGACGCGGTGGCCGTCGTGCGTGTAGGAGAAGGGGGTTTCCTGGTTGAGGTTGAGCTGGGCGCGGTCTTCGACGTCTTCCCAGGTGGGATTTTCGTGGCGGTCGAAGGAGACGACGGTGTCGCCGGGCTGGATGCCGGTGCGTGCGGCCTGGGAGTTGGGGGAGACGTAATCGACGACGCCGGGGTGGGCGACGAAGTCCATGACCTCATTGTGGGCCATGTAAAAGACGGTCATGAGGACGAAAGCGAGGATGAAGTTGGCGACGGGGCCGGCGAGGGCGATGATGGTGCGCTGCCAGCGAGGGTGGTTCTGGAGTTCGCCGGGATCATTGGAGACGGGTTCGGCGGAGGCGTTGGGGGCTCCGGAGGAGTCCTGGATGCCGGAGGGGTCCATCTCGCCAGCCATTTTGACGTAGCCGCCGAGAGGGAGGAGGTTGATGCGGTAGTCGGTGCCGTTGTGGAAGAAGCCGAAGAGGCGCTTGCCGAAGCCGATGGCGAAGGCTTCTACGCGGACGCCGCAGAGCTTGGCGGCGGCGAAGTGGCCGAACTCGTGGACGAGGACCATGATGCCGAGGACGACGGCGAGTTCCGGGATGGCGGCGAGGGATGATCCGGAGAACAAAGGGGGACCTCTGGTGGAGCGGGAAAGTTCAGCCGGCGATGATCTGGCGGGAGAGGGCTCTGGCGGCTTGATCGGCGGCGAGGACCCCTGGGATAGACGAAGGGGCGGCGGCCGGGGTGAGCGACAGAACCCTTTCGATTGTACGTGGTATGCCGAGGAACGGGATATCGCCGGCGAGGAAGGCTGCGACGGCGATCTCGTCCGCGGCGTTGAGGGCGATGCAGGCGGAGGGGCCGGAGTCGGCGGCTTCGTAGGCGAGGCGGAGGCAGGGGAAGCGGGCGAGGTCGGGGGGGGAGAAGTCGAGGTGGGAGAGGGTGGCGAGGTCGAAGGTGAGGTAGGAGGCTGGGCGCTCGGGGTAGGCGAGGGCGTAGAGGATGGGGAGGCGCATGTCGGTGACGGAGATTTGGGCGAGGATGCTGCCGTCGATGAATTCGACGAGGGAGTGGACGGTGGATTGGGGGTGGACGGTGACGCGGACTTTCGCGGCGGGGAGGTCGAAGAGGCGGCAGGCCTCGATGACTTCGAAGCCCTTGTTCATCATGGTGGCGGAATCGATGGTGATGCGCTGGCCCATGACCCAGGTGGGGTGCTTGAGGGCTTGTGCGGGGGTGATGTGGGCGAAGTCGGCGAGGGGGGTGTTGCGGAAGGGGCCACCGGAGGCGGTGAGCCAGATCTGTTTGACCTCGGCTGGGGTGCCGCCGCGCATGGCCTGGTGGACGGCGTTGTGTTCGGAGTCGATGGGGAGGAGGGGGACGTTGTTGGCGCGGGCCGCGGCGATGATGAGGTCGCCGGCGGCGACGAGGCACTCCTTGTTGGCGAGGCCGATGGTCTTGCCGGCGAGGACGGCGGCGTACGTGGCTTCCAGGCCGGCGACGCCGACGATGGCGGAGACGACGAACGAGACCTGGGGGTGGGTGGCTACGGCGACGGTTCCGGGGGTGCCGGAGAGGACTTCGATGCCGGTGATGCCGGCGGTGCGGAGGCGGGTGCGGAGGGTGTCGGCGAGGGGTTCGGTGGCGATGGAGATGAGGAGAGGGCGCCAGCGGAGGGCCTGGGCGTAGGCGGCTTCGAGGTTGGACCCGGCGGCCAGGGCTATGGGGAGGTAGCGATCGGGGAACTGCTCGCAGATGGAGAGGGTGGAGGTTCCGATGGAACCGGTGCTGCCTAGGATTGCGATCTTCTTCACGGGATCTATTTTCGCAGATTGGGGGAAGCCAATGCGCCCTCGCGCCGGGCGGGCGGCACTTCGTGCGGTTTTGGACGGTTCGCGTGGAAGATGGCAGCTAGCGGAGGAGGGATTGGGAGTCTTTGAGGAGGAGGAGGTACCAGAGGACGGGGGCGGCTAGGAGGAGGGCGTCGATACGGTCCAGGATGCCGCCGTGGCCGGGGAGGAGGGTGCCGGAGTCTTTGACGTTGGCACCGCGTTTGATGGCGGATTCGAGCAGGTCGCCGAGTTGGGCGGCGATGTTGAGGACGATGGCGACCAGGGCCATCTGCCAGGCGGGAGTGGAGATGTGCAGGGCGGAGAAGTTGCGGGTGGCGGCGAGGTGGAGACCGAGGTAGTAGAGGCCCATGCCGCAGAGGACGGAGCCGATGACGGAGGCGATGGAGCCTTCCCAGGTCTTGTTGGGGCTGTGGCGCGGGGCGAGCTTGCGGCGGCCGAAGTTTTTGCCGATGTAAAGGGCGAAGATGTCGCCGGCCCAGACGCAGACGAAGAGGAAGAGCAGGAGGCCGGTGCCGTCCTCATGCGCCTTGATGAGGGGCAGGAGGGTGAGGGGGTAGACGACGTAAAGGAGGGCGAAGAGGCCGAGGGCGGTGTCGCGGAGGGAACGTTCAAGCGGGGCGGAGAAGCCCGCGACGGTGAAGAGGAGGAAGGTGAGGAGGGAGATGACGGGGAGGGAGAGGTCGGGGTTGGTGCCGGGGAGGGTGAGGGTGAAGAGGGCGGCGATGGAGGCGATGAGCCACCAGAGGGGGATGTGGGCAGGGGATTTGTGGGCGAGGTCGCGATACTCGTATGCAGCGAGGCCGGCGACGAGGGCGGCGAAGAGCGAGACGGACCAGAGCGGGCCGAAGAAGACCAGGGCGACGACTGCGGCGATGAGGACGACGGCGGTGAGGATTCGTTTCATGAAGGGGTAAGGATATACGAGCTTGTCCTGCCGGACGGGCCCACTGCGCGTGGGGCGGTCACTTCGTGACAGGTGATCTGGTCGGGGTGGGAGGAAGGTTGGGGGCCTTCCGTTGGTCGGCGGGGGGGGGATGCTCTAGCGGCGGGCTAGTTCTGCGGCTATGGATTCCGGGGTTTCTAGGGTTACGTCGCGGCCTTCGAGGTGTTCGTCGGTGCCTTCGCCTAGGCCGCCGAAGCGGCGCTCGCGCTGCTGGTAGTTGTGGATGGCTTCAAGGAGGTGGATGCCGCGGAAGTCGGGCCAAAGGCGGTCGGTGACGAAGATTTCGGCGTAGGCGATCTGCCAGAGGAGGAAGTTGGAGATGCGCTGCTCGCCGGAGGTGCGGATGACGAGGTCCGGGTCCGGCATGTGGGCGGTGTAGAGGTGCTGGGAGAGCTGGGCTTCGTCGATGCGGGATTCGAGGGAGTCGACTTGCAGGAGGTCTTCCAGTGAGCAGCCGCGCTGGTGGGCCTCCGCGATGAGCGAGGAGACGAGACTGCGGGTGGCATCGGTGATTTCAGAGCGGGAGCCGTAGTTGAGGGCGAGGGTGAGGGTGGTGCCAGTGTTTTTGGCGGTCTCGGTCTGGGCCCACTGCATGGTGTCCTGGATCTCGGCGGGGAGGCCCTCGGTGCGGCCGATGTAGGCCATGCGGACGTTGTTGTCGTTCATGCGCTTGACGTTGCCGACCAGGTAGGACTTGAGGAGCTTCATGAGGAAGCTGACCTCTGCTTTGGGGCGGCGCAGGTTGTTTTCAAGCGAGAAGGCGTAGAGGGTGAGCCAGGGAAGGTCGATGCGAGATGCGGTTTCTACGACGAACTGGACGGATTCGGCGCCCTGCTGGTGCCCGAGGAAGCGCTTGAGTGCACGCTTGCCGGCCCAGCGACCGTTGCCATCCATAATGATGGCGACGTGTTTGGGGATTCGTTCGGGGTCGAGTTCCTTGTACACGAGGGACTCTTCGGACGAGAGCTCGTGAAGGCGGGAGGGGATTGGCTGGCGCAAAAGACTGCCTCTAAGTTGCTTCGACTAGCATACCGGAGAGGCGAGAAGACAGGGGCAAGGGATCAGGTTTCAGGGGTCAGGATGGGAGAGGAGCCGCGTCCTTGCGGACGCGGCTTCGGGGGTTGCGGGCCAGAAAGCTAGGCGGTGCGCCGCCGGCCGGCGGCGAGCTCGCGGACATGGTTGAGGAAGATGGAACGCTGCAGGCTGTCCAACTGCGAGGCGTAGGCGGCGATCTCGGCAAGGAACGGGTCCGTCATCAGCATGGCGGTCTCGTTGGAGTGGCGGGTGGTCGCGTCACGCAGGAGGGCGGAGATATCCACTTCAAGGGCGCGTGCGAGGCGATCGAGCGAGGACAGCGTGGGCATGGCCTTGCCGTTCTCGATCTTTGAGATGTAGGTGCGGGGGACGTTCATGCGCGCGGCGAGCTGCCGCTGGCTGAGGTTGCGGACGTGGCGCAGATCGCGGACAGCGGTTGCGACCTGCAGACCCTGGTCTGCGTCCTTGAGGGGAGGCACGAGAGCGAGGGGGGCTGGAGCCGGGACCGGCTTCTCCACCTCGAGGGCCTTCTTGCAACGCCTGCAGCAGGCGGCTGCGGTGCGGAATTGCACCAGGCTGCAGTGGTCACAACGCAGGACCTCACGCTGTTCGACGGACGCCATCATGGTTGCCATATTGTGTGTAGCGGGCGGGGGCCAGAGCAAGGTCCGCAGCGCACGTGTCCGATAACGGAGACGTGCGATGAGCCTAGAGTGACACCCGGGTATCGGATGAGTCAAGGGCAAAGGCCGAAGGGACCCGAGGAAAACCGGAGAAACCCGAAGTGGAACCACAGGAGTCAACATGGGGTTCAAGGATAGGATTAAGTTTTGGGAGGAAAACGGATGAGGCGTGAGGCGGCGTTGCGGCTGATGGAAGAGTGGACGCAGGGGGAGAGCCTGAGGAAGCATGGGCTTTCGGTTTCGATTTGTTGCGAAGCGTATGGGCAGATGGAGGCGGAGCGGCTGGGGCTAAGCGGCGAGGCGGCGGCGGAGTTGGTGGACACGTATGCGTGTGCCGGGTTGCTGCATGACTTCGACTATGAACGGCATCCATCGCTGGAGGAGCATCCGTTTGTGGGGGTGAAGTACTTGCGGGAGCAGGGGTGGCCGGAGGAGATTCTGCACGCGATTCTGGCGCATGCGGATTACTCGGGTGCGGAGCGGGCGACGCATCTGGATCGGACGGTGTTTGCTTGCGATGAGCTGGCGGGGTTTCTGGTGGCTTGTGCGCTGGTGAAGCCGACGAAGTCTGTGCTGGATGTTGAGGTGAAAGGCGTGTTGAAGAAGATGAAGGATAAGGCGTTTGCGAGGGCGGTGAAACGGGAGGACATTACGGAAGGCGCGGCGCTGCTGGGGTTGCCGGTGGAGGAGCACGTGGGGGTTTGCCTGGGGGCGATGCAGGCGAGGGCGGGGGAGTTGGGGCTGGGGCTGGGGTAGGGAGTGCGGCCGGACTTCGTCCGATACCCCACCCTGCGCGATGAAGCCGCGCGAGGATGGGGCACCCAGAACAACAATGGCAACAGCAGAACGGCCTCCTTGCGGAGGCCGTTTGGGTGTGGGTTAGAAGGATTCGTCGTCGCCGATGGGCATGCCGGGTGGAGCCTCGATCTGCTTGGCGGGGACAAACTTGGTGGGGTCGCGTTGGAAGTCCTTGATGCGATCCACCATTGCGGCGCGGTGGATGGCCTCTGCGGTGTCGGTGGGGGCGGCTTCCCTGGTCCACTGGTCGAGGAGGGTTTGGATGTGGGAGCGGGCGATGGCGCGGGCCTGGGACGAGGTTGCGGGGTTGACGGCGAGGCCGAAGGTCCACTCGAGACCGCGGAACTCGACGGCGCGCTCGACTTCCGAGGACATGGTGTGGCCGCCTTCGGGGCGCTCTGCGGTGGCTTTGGAGACGGCTTCCAGGACGCCGCGGAGGGATGGGGATTTGGGGACGCGCATGTGGTACTGGACGAGGCGGCTGGCGCGGGAGGGGTCAAAGAGGACCTGGAAGGTGAGGTCCGCGGCGGACTCCGCGGTGGCGATGGGGTCGAAGGTCAGGCCGGTCTCTGAGGGGAAGGATTCCTGCGTACGGCGGAGTCCGGGGGGACGCGGGGGGAGGATGGCGAGGAGGGATTCGGGGAGGGTGAGGACCTCTGGAGAGATGGTTTTAAGGACTGCGGCGAGGGCCTTGGCCTGCTCCTCCGGCGCGACGATGGTGGGTGGGGCGAGGTTGTCGCCGCGGAGGTTGTACTCGTAGCTGAGGCCGCCGATGATCTTGATGGCAGCTTCTGCCTGGTAGCGGTGGAGGAGGTAGAGGGGGACGAGGACGTCCTCCAGCTGGGCCATGGGGGTGCCGGGCTTGATGGCGTTTTCGCCGAAGCGCTTGAGAGCGGCTTCGCGGATGCCGAGGATGCGGATGAGCTCGTCGGCGTCGTCGGTGCCGTTATCCCAGAGGTGGGCGTGGGGGTGGGCGGAGCCGAAGGGGCGGGCGTCCTCGTCGGTGATGTAAAGGAGGCCGGTCTTCTGAGAGGTGGTGAGGATGTTGTCGAGCGCGACGGGGTCATCCTGAACCTTGCCGGCGCGGTCGAATTCGCGGTAGCCATAGTTGATGGCGACCTTGTCCCAGACGCCGATATTGACGGGGTAAGCGTGGGAGAGGTCGGGGACGCCGTTTTTATCGAGGGTGATCCAGGGGTGCGGGTACTCCATGACAGAGGTGGTTTCGTCAGGCGCGTGAGGGAAGGCGCTGGCGGCGTAGTTATGGGAGAGGCCGAGGGTGTGGCCGGTCTCATGCGCGGCGAGCTGGCGGATGCGCTGGAGGACCATGCGGAGCATTGGGTCGGTCTCCGGGGTGATCGGCTTTGCGCCCTGGACGTATGGGCTGAGGAGGGCGGTGGCGATCATGTAATCCTGGCGTCCGCGGAGGGAGCCGAGGGTGACGTTGCCCTTGATGATTTCGCCAGTGCGGGGGTCCGCGATGGCGGCGCCGTAGCTCCAGCCACGGGTGTAACGGTGGACCCACTGGATCATGTTGAAGCGGATATCCATGGGGTCGGCGCCGGCGGGGAGAGGGTCAACGAGGAAGGAACCCTTGGCCCATCCTGCAGCCTGGAAGGCCTGATCCCACCAGCGGGCGCCTTCAACGAGGGCGGAACGGAGGGGTTCGGGGGCGCCAGAGTCCACGTAGTAGTGGATGGGGGTGACGGGCTCGCAGGCTTTGGTGCAGTTGGGATCTTTTTTGATGAGGCGATGGCGGATGATGAACTGCTGGTCCAGATTCTCGCCGAGGGGGGCGGAGTAATCGCGGTAGGAGGTGGGGAAGTAGCCGGCGCGGGGGTCGTAACGGCGGGGGGTGAAGCCGGGGGGCGGGAGCTCGAGGAAGGACTGGTGCTCGTGGAGCGTCATGGCGTGGGCGTCTGGGGTGACGTCGGCTACATACGAGCTTCCGCCGCGACGGCCGCCGGCGGATTCGGTGGTGAAGGTGAGGAGGGATTCGACCTCGGTGTTTTTGGGGAAGGCTTTGGTGTTCTCCAGGAAGATGGTGGAACGGGTGGGGTCGAGCTTGTACATGCCCTGCTGCATGCGGGTGAGGGTTTCAAGGACGCCGTGGGCGTCGCGAACGAAGAAGTCGGTGGCGTCGATGAGGACCGCGCCGTCCGGGCCTTCGGCGGCTACGGTGAAGCCGGCGAGGACGGAGGAGGGGAAGGACTGGTGGATGGCGAGGAGCTCGTTGGGGTCCGTGGAGGAGCCGCGGAAGGCCTGATTGGGCTCGACCAGGAGGACCTTGGGGCCGGTGCGCTCGAAGTGAACGATCTTGCCCGGGGAGGTCTGGCCGCGGTCAAGGCCGAGGTCGTTGGAGCCGGTGCCGGAGGGAAGAGAGTTGGTGTAGAGGATGTCGGGGCTATGGCCCTTCTCGTCGAGGTGGGGAATTTCGAGGTAGAGCTTGCCGGTCTTGGCGTCCCAATCGAGGGGAAGGAGGCCCGGCATGTGGGTCATAGAGGCGGTCTTGGCGGCGAGCGTCGGGATGGGAGCGTCGGATGCCGGGCTGCCGGTGGGGCGCTGGGCGGGGAGCAAGGTGGGCAGGAGCGCACACGGGGTCAGGGCGAGCAGGAAGGACGCAAGGGGAAGGCGCATAAGTTTGTTGTAGCACGACGGCAGGGCTACGGGGCGGAGATCATGCGACGTCGCCAGGCGTGGGGGAGTTGTGACGGGCGGTGCGCCAGGCTTTGGCGTACTTCCAACTGACGTAGGTGGTGTGGTAGAGGTGCAGGAGGAGGCCTTCGCGGCCGTCAAGGAAGCCTAAGCGGAAGACGAAGTTCCAGAGAAAGGTGAGGCCTGGAACGACGAGGATGTTCCAGTAAAACGCCGGAACGGAGTTGCTGGTGCGGCCCTTGGCGACGAGGATCTCCGCGCCCAGGGTGCTGTAGCGGTCCATGTGTTCGAGGTAATCCTCGAGCGTGGGATAGGCGTGGTGGATGAGGTCGAAGTCGAGGCGGGAGGATTCGCCGTCGAAGACCATGGTTTCGTGGACGGGGCGGTTCTCAAACTGGGGGGCGGAGGCGAAATTTGCGGCGGTGCGGCGGAAGAGGCGGAGCTTGGGGTCCGGGTAATAGCCGCCGTGCTTGATCCAGCGATTGAGGAAGTGGTTGCGGCGGTTGAGAAAGTAAGCGTCGGCTGGTGGGTTGCTGGGAAGGAGGGTGCGGATCTGCGTCTGGAGCTCAGGGGAGAGTTCTTCGTCGGCGTCAAGCGAGAGAATCCAGTCGCCGGTGCATTGACGGATGGCGAAGTTTTTCTGGGCGGCGAAGCCGAGCCAGGGTTGTTGGAAGACGCGGGCGCGGAAGGATTCTGCGATGGCTGCGGTGCGGTCTGTGGAGTGGGAGTCTACGACGACGATCTCATCCGCGAAGGCGACGCTGGCGAGGGTTCGGGCGAGATTGCGCTCCTCATTGAGGGCGATGATGGCGACGGAGAGCATGGGCATTGCAGTCAGGACTCTCCCGGCCCCTGGTTGGGGCGGATTCAGGCAAGGCGAGGGCTCAGGGCTTGCTGGAATTGGTGTGTAGGTCGATTGTAGCGCGAGGGGTCAGGCGAGGGTGATGGAGGGGTCTGCGAGGTGCTCTTGCAAGAGGCGCTGGGTGAGGGCTTTGAGGGTTTCGCCGGATTTTGCGAGGGTAAAGGCCTTGGAATCGTCAGACCAATCTAGCTTGAAGGAGGTAGTGCGGGCGGAGATCCAGATCTGGCGGACGGGGGTCTGGGGGGTGAAGACGAACTTGGTGGAGCCGTCCTCAAAGAGGACGTTGAGGACGCCGTTGTGGTCCTCGGCTTCAAAGCCGCCTTCTTCCTCGGCTGCGATGAGGGACTGCTTGAGGGACTCGAGGGCCTGGTCGGAGAGGCGGCGGAAGGTGGGTTCGTCCATAGAAGCAGTGTAAGGCAGGGAAGAGCAAGATGAGGCAGTGTGAGGCAGGGGAGCGGTGGTCACCATACGGTGGGGGTGTGGTGGATGGTGTCCAACGTGTGGTGAATGGTGTGGCTAACGTGGTGAAGAAGCAGCGACTACGCATGGTGAGGGTGCGTCTTTGCTGGGGATTTGCGTTTTCGACCATGAAAAAGTTGATTGTGGTGAAAAATGCACCAAGAAGTGTGCAACGGGGTGAGACGGATTGGTATCCCTCTTGTTTAGAAGGGGTTAGAGGCGGTCCGGAGGGGAGGACCATGCAGGGTGTGGTGCTTGGATAATTGGGCTGCCCCAGGGCGTTGGGGCTGGGTGAGGGAAGGCGGTCGGGCTTTCGCCCGATACCCCATTCTTTGATGGTGAGACTGTCAAAGAATGGGGCACCCGTCGGGGTGGGTTGAGATTTTACGTCCCACTCATCGCGGTGAGACTGCGATGAATGGGGCACCCGGGTTCTAGTGGATGGGTGACGGAAGGCGGTCGGGCTTTCGCCCGATACCCCATTCTTTGACGGTGAGACTGTCAAAGAATGGGGCACCCGTCGGGGTGGGTTGGGATTTTACGTCCCACTCATCGCGGTGAGACTGCGATGAATGGGGCACCCGGGTTGTAGTGGATGGGTGAGGAAAGGCGGTCGGGTTGGCCCGATGCCCAACGGGGAGGGTTAGACCTCGAGGGAGTGCCAGACGTGGCCGCGTTTGGCGAGGAGTTCGTCGGCGGCTTCTGGGCCGGAGGAGCCGGAGGCGTAGTTGGGGAAGGGGGTGGTGGGGGCCGTGCTCCAGGCGTCCAGGATGGGCTGGATGATGCGCCAGCCGGCGTCGATCATGGCGGCGGAGTTGAAGAGCTTGGGGTCGCCGCGCATGCAGTCGTAGAGGAGGCGCTCATAGCCCTTGGAGTACTTGCCGATGGGGCTTTGCGGGAGCGAGAAGGTGAACTGGCCGCTCTGGGTGTTGAGGGCGAGGTGAGGAGTCTTGCTGTCGAAGGCGATGGTGATTCCGGCGTCCGGCTGGATGCGGAAGA
The DNA here is from genome assembly GCA_964242025.1 of uncultured Acidobacteriaceae bacterium. Lineage (GTDB taxonomy): Bacteria > Acidobacteriota > Terriglobia > Terriglobales > Acidobacteriaceae > Edaphobacter. Next base: position 60,531 of record CAXSZW010000010.1, on the reverse strand, counting down.
TGATGCGGTTCTGCTGGATTTCGCTTTCGGCGGCTTTTTCGAAGAGGTCAATGGGGGGCTTTTTGAAGGTGATGACGACCTCAGTCAGGGCGCGGCTGAGGCGCTTGCCGGTGCGGAGGTAGAAGGGGACGCCTTGCCAGCGCCAGTGATCGACCATGAGGCAAAGGGCGACGTAGGTGTTGGTGAAGGAGTCTGCGGGGACGTCTTTTTCGTCGTGGTAGGCGCAGAGGTCGCCCTTATCGGTGTGGCCGCTGCCGTACTGGCCGCGGACGGCCCATTGGTCGATTTCGCCGGGGGGGATGGGGCGGACGGCTTCGAGGATTTCGGCCTGCTTTTCACGGGTGTGCTCCGCGCTCAGCGAGACGGGCGGGTCCATGGCGACGAGGGAGAGCAGGTACGAGAGATGGTTGGGGACCATGTCGCGGAGGGCTCCGGATTTCTCGTAAAAGCCTGCGCGGCCTTCAAGGCCGACGGTTTCGGCGGCGGTGATCTGGACGTTGTCAATGAAGTTGCGGTTCCAGAGGGGTTCGAAGATGGAGTTGGCGAAACGGACGACGGTGAGGTCCTGGACGGCGCCCTTGCCGGCGAAGTGGTCGATGCGGTAGAGCTGGTCTTCGCCGACCTCGCTGAGGAGTTCCTTGTTGAGCTGCTGGGCAGAGGCGAGGTCGTGGCCGAAGGGTTTTTCTACGATGATGCGACGCCAGGTTTCGCCGGTCTGCTCGGTGAGCTTGAGGTCTGCAAGTTGCTTCACGACGGGGCTGATAAAGGCTGGGGCGACGGCGAGGTAAAAGAGGCGATTGCCGAGGGTCTGGTGGGTGGATTCGATGGATTCGACGGCGGTCTTGAGGCCTTCGAAGGAGGCGGTTTTGCTGAAGTCGCCCTGCTTGTAGAAGGACCGCTCCTGGAGCCACTGGATGACGTCTTCGGGGGCGTCGCCGCTGCGGAACTGGTGGAGGCTGTCTGCGATGTGGGTGCGGAAGTGGTCGTCTGTCCAGTCTTCAAAGGCGAAGCCGAGGAGGACGAAGTCGTCTGGGAGCTTGTGGCCGCAGGCGAGGTTGAAGAGGGAGGGCAGGAGAAGGCGGCGGAAGAGATCGCCGGTGGCACCGAAGACGGTCATGAGACACGGGGGCGCGATGTCGCTCGCCGGTTTGTTCATCTGTGTTTCGCTCAATCGTTCACCTCTGAGATGTCAGCTATGTCTCACACAGGCTACGCGAGTGGGGAGTTCTTGTCTTCGGGAATGTTGGGGTCAGGAGTGGGGGACGGCGGCGAAGAGGTAGACGAGGCCCTCGCCGAGGGTGGGGTGGGTGATGATGAGGTCGCGGAGGGCGGTGAAGGGGAGGGAGTGGGCCATGGCGAGCTGGACGGCGGGGAGGAGCTCGCCGCCGCCGATGCCGACGATGGTGAAGCCGAGGATGGTGTCGTCTGTGGTGGAGATGAGGGCTTTGAGGAAGCCTTCGGACTCATCCATGGTGCGGGTGCGGAGGACGGCCTTCATGGGGAGGCGGGCGAGGCGGTAGGGGATGTTGCGTGCTTTGGCTTCGGATTCGGAGAGGCCGATGCGGGCGAATTCGGGGTCGGTGAAGAGGGTGAAGGGGACCTGGCGATTGGTCGTGGTGCGAGGGGTGCCGTTGGTGAGAGCGTTGCGGACGATGCGGTAGTCGTCGTAGGCGATGTGGGTGAACTTGGGGCTGCCGGCGCAGTCGCCGACGGCGAAGACTCCGGGGGCCGAGGTGCGGAGCTGGGGGTCGACCTGGATGTAGCCGGAGGGGGTGAGGGCGATGCCGGCAAGCGAAAGGCCGATGTCGTCCGTGTTGGGGGTGCGGCCGGCGGCGACGAGGAGGTGGGTGCCGGTGAGGGTTTCACCATTGGAAAGATTCAGGGTGACCGAGGCGCCGGATTGGCCGGCGACGCTTTGGACGGAGGTGCTGGTGAGGATGCGGACGCCTTCGCGGGTGAGGATTTCGGCGAGGGTGGAGGAGACGTCTTCATCTTCAGCGTGGAGGATGCGGGGGTTGCGCTCGACGAGGGTGACGGCTGAGCCGAGGCGGCGCATGGCCTGGGCAAACTCGAGGCCGATGTAGCCGCCGCCGAGGATGAGGAGGTGCGCGGGGAGGGTGTCGAGTTCGAGGAGGGAGACGTGGGTGAGGGGGGTGGCGGCGATCATGCCGGGGAGGGGCTCAATGGCGGCGCGGGAGCCGGTGGAGACGATGATGGTGTCGGCGGTGAGGGTGAGGGTGGTTTCGTCCGGGGTGTGGACTTGAAGGGTTTTTGGGGCGGTGAAGCGGCCTTCGCCGAGGATGAGCTGGGCGCCGGTGGAGGCGAAGCGGTCCTGATGCATGGCGACGAGGCCTTCGACCATGGTGCGCTTGCGGGCACGAACGACGGTCATGGCGGCACGGAGAGGCTGGGGCGAGGCGGGGAGGCCGAAGGCGGCGGCCTGGGAGGCGTAGTGGGCGACCTTGGCGGAGTGGACGAAGTTTTTGCTGGGGAGGCAGGCGATGTTGGGACAGGAGCCGCCGATGTAGCGTCGCTCGACGACGGCGGCGGATTTGCCGGCGTAGGCCTGGGACCAGGCGATGTACTTTCCGGCTTCTCCGCTGCCGAGGACGAGGACGTCAAAGTGGGTTTGGGGCATGGCGGGGCTCCTGTTGGAACTTGGATTGAGGGTTAACGGGAGAAGCTCCCTTGCGGGAGCTTCTTGGGATGGGATGGGAGTGAGTTAGAAGGGGATGTCGTCGTCAGTGATGCCGGAGTCGCCATAGTCCGGGGTGGACTGGGGCTGGGACTGGTTGTAGCTGCCGGATGCTGCGGGGCGGGAGCTGCCCCCGGAGTAGGAGTTGCTGGTGCCGGAGTCGCCGCTGGATTTGCCGCCGAGGAGGGTGAGCTCATTGCAGAGGATCTCGGTTTTGTACTTCTTTTCACCGGAGGTCTTGTCGTCCCAGGAGCGGGTCTGGATTTTGCCTTCGACGAGGATCTGAGAGCCCTTTTTGACGTAGTCGCGGACAACTTCGGCGGTGCGCTGGAAGCAGACGATGTTGTGCCATTCGGTTTTGTCCGCCCAATTGCCCTGGGCGTCTTTGGCGCGGTCGGCGGTGGCGAGGGAGAAGCTGGCGACCTGCATGCCGCCCTGCGTGGAACGGATCTCGGGGTCTTTGCCGACGTTGCCGAGGAGGAAGACTTTGTTGACGCCTTTTGCCATGGTTCGGGGTGCTCCGGTTTCTTTTGGTCGCTTGAGAATAGCAGAGTCGGGTTTAGGCGGACCGATGTCTCAGATGATGGATCGTCTTTACGATGGCTCCGCAAATGAGGAGCAAGGGGCCAATTGCAAGTAGGAAGAGCATGCCACCGTAAAAGAAGAAGGCTGTGATGTAGCCAGACGGGCCGCACGGTCCGACTGTGCCAAATGCGATCGACAAGAATAAGGCTGCGAGTCCCGCACCCATTGAGATTCCGCCGCTCTTAAACCAACGCATGGAGTGAGTCTAGGCTCGGCGGGCGCCGATCACAAGCGCCTTGATGCAGCGGCAGGGTTCTGGTGAATCTTCGCGGGAGCCTGCTGAGGGTTGAGTTGAGATCAGCTTCTTCGGGGTCCTTCGACTGCGTCCGTCGATGAGACCGACGGACTTCGCTCAGGATGACGCTTCATCTCTTCACCAAACTCGCTTGAGATGGATTGAAGGGGGTTAGAGGGAGCGGTCGCCGATGAGTTTGGAGAGGGCGAGGAGGAGGGTGAGGGTGCCGGTGGGGAGGCAGCCCATGGCAACCATGAGGCAGAGCCAGCCGGCGTTGGTGTGGGGGCCCTGACGGCCGATGCCGCCGAAGACGAGTTCGGCCAGGGCGGCGCAGAGGACTCCGGTGAAGAAGATGGCGAGACCGGAGGTAAGGAGCTTGCGGGTGTCGTTTTGCATCAGCGGCGGACGACGGCTTGGATGAAGTAAACGAAGACGCCGCTGACGGAGACGTACAGCCAGATGGGATAGGTCCAGCGGGCGAGACGGCGATGGGCCGGAAAGCGGCCAGTAAGGGAGAGGAAGAAGGTGATGAGGATCAGGGGCAGGGCAACGATAGCGAGAGGGATGTGCGTGGCGAAGAGGACGATGGCGTAGGTGTACCAGAGGATGCCGGTATGGGCGATGGGGAGGTGGGTTTCGCCGTGGAGGAAGTAGGTGGCGAGATAGCTGACGAGGAAGGCGGAGGAGAAGAGGAAGGCGAGGAACATGGAGTTGCGGTGCTTGAGGACTTGGCGGGCGCGGATGTGCCGATAGCCGACGACCAGCGCGATGGCGCAAGCGGCGTTGAGGGCGGCGTTGAGGGCAGGGAGGAAGTTGAAGTTGGCTCCGGCGGCGTCGACGGGGGGGTGGATGTAAACGAGCCAGAAGATGAAGAGGCTGGCGACGACACTGACAGCAAGGATGGCCGCGATGATGGAGGGCGGGGTGCGGGTGGTATCGAGATCAGGGCGTGTGGCTAGGCTAGGCATCAGGTTCAAGTGTAACGGGTGCGGTGCGCTGGCTAAAACCAGACGCGGCCCTGGGCGTTGAGGAGCATGGCGGCCAGGAGGAGGGGGAGGTAGATGACGCTCGCCTTGAGGAGGTTGCGGGCCGGGATGCGGGTGGTGGGGTCTGATGGGTTGCGGAGGATGGCGGCGAAGCGGAGGGTGTACCAGAGATAGACGAGCGAGGCTGCGGAGGCGAAGACGGTATACGGCAGGCCGGTGAGGTGGAGGAAGGAGGGCCAGAGGGCGACGGGGATCATGAGGACGGCGTAAAAGAGGGCCTGGAAGACGGTCGAGCGGGCGGCCCAGGTGATGGGCTGCTGGGTGGCGGCGAGGCGGATGCCGCCGTGGCGGTAGTCGTCACGGTACATCCAGCCGATGGCCATGAAGTGGGGGAACTGCCAGACGAAGAGGATGGCGAAGAGGGCGACGGCGGGCCACTCGATGAGGCCACGGGAGGCCGTCCAGCCGATGAGGGGCGGGAGTGCGCCGGGGAAGGCTCCGATGAAGGTGTTGAGCGAGGTGATGCGCTTGAGGGGGGTGTAGATGGCGACGTAAAGGACGGCGGTAAGGAGGGTGAGGGTGCCGGTAAGGAGGTTGGTCTGGGAGGCGAGGTAGGCGGAGCCGCCGAAGGTGAGGGCGAAGCCGAGGGTGAGGCCGAGGGGCAGGCCGATCTGGGCGGGGTGAGCCGGGGTGTCCACCATGGGGCGGCGGGCGGTGCGGGCCATGCGGGCATCGGAGCGGCGTTCGAGAGCCTGGTTGAGGGCGGATGAGCCGCAGGTGACGAGGGCGATGCCGAGGAGGGCGTAGAGGGAATCGGGGTGGAAGGGGCTGAGGTTGGAGCGGAGGTCGCCGAGGAAGAGGCCTGCGGCGGCGGTGATGACGACCATGAGCGAGACGCGGGGCTTGAAGAGGGTGGCGTAGGCAGAGAGGAGGGACGGCGTCGTGGCGGCGGCGGTTGGGGTGGGGATGGCGGAGGTGGTTGCGGTGTCGGCCACTGTGGGTAGGATATCGCGGGTTGTGTCGTAAGGTGGTGGCGTATATACATGTGTATGGACGTTTTCTCGGAACGAGAGGGGCAGCTTTTCGTCTGGGATAGCGAGAAGGCGAAGCTGAACCATAGCAAACATGGCGTCACATTCGAGCAGGCCATGGAAGTTCTCAGTGAGCCGCTGACGATCTTTGAGATGCGAGTGTCCATGAAGAGGAACGGCAGGCTGCAATTGGCGTTAATCGGTCGCAGAGTCTTCTGTTTGTGGTTCACGTTGTGCGAGAAGTGGATTTGATCCGCTTAATCTCAGCAAGGCCGCCACGGGGCGGGAGAGGAGACGTTATGAAGAATCTGCGTGAGCGGTCAGAAGTGAGGATGAGAAAAGACAGGCCGATGACTACGATCAGCATCCGGATCCCGGAGGATCTAATTGAAGAGATGAAAGAGTTTGCTCCGTTGCGGGGTTTTTCTGGGTATCAGCCGCTGTTGCGGAGTTACATCGGAGAGGGATTACGACGCGATGAGCTCTTGTTCTCGCAGCCGGAGTTCAAGGTGGTGAGCGATACGTTACGCAAGCATGGCGTTGCCGAAGAGGTGATTACGGAAGTGATTGCGGAGACGATTCGGAAGAGCGCTTAGGTTTTGGAGACGGTGACGAAGTAGAGGTCGGTGGCGACTTGGAACTGGTCTCTGGTGAGGGGGGACTGGAGGGTTTGCCAGGTGGTGGTGGGGAGGATGGTCTGCCAGTGGGCGGGGTCGCCGACCTGGATGGGCATGGCGAAGGCGGGTTCGGCGGCCTGCCATTTGTAGAGGACGGTGTGGGTTGCGTCGTTGAAGGAGAGTTCGAGGCAGGGGATCTCGGTGTGGCGGAGGTACTGGTTGAAGAAGGGGGTGAGGTTGAGGCCGGTGTGGTCGTTCCACCAGCCGATGACGTCCTGGGTGAGGATGTTTTGATACTTGAAGTGCTGGTAGAAGTCGTGGATGAGGGTGAACCATTTTGCGTCGTCGTTGAGCCAGGAGCGGAGGGTGGCGATCATGAGGGCGGCTTTGAAGTACATGTCCTGGGGAGGCTCCTGGTTGGCCCAGGGCTCGGAGATGATGGGGGTGCGGTTGCGGACCTTGGGGATGAGGCCGTTGGTGTACTTGATGGCGTCGGGGCGGCCGTAGTGGAACTCGACGAAGAGGGTTTCGAGGTAGGTGTCCCAGCCCTCGTGGATCCACATGGAGGAGCGGTCCTGTGCGGTGATGGAGTTGCCGAACCACTCGTGGCCGGACTCGTGAATGATGATGAAATCGAAGCGGTTTGAGATGCCGACGCCGGTCCAGTCGCGGTTGAGGTAGCCGTTGGCGAAGTGGTTGCCGTAGGTGACGGCGGACTGGTGCTCCATGCCGGTATAGGGGACCTGGATGAGCTTGAAGCCGTCGCGGGCGAAGGGGTACTCGCCGAAGTAATGCTCGAAGGCGTCGAGCATGTCGCGGGATTGCGGGAACTGTTTTTGAGCCTTCGGCATGTCCTCGGGAAGAGCATAGTAATCCAAGGTGAGTGGGGGGAACTGCTTGGATTTGTAGACGTCTGAAAAGTGGGCGTAGGCGCCGATGTTGAGGGAGACGTCGTAGGAGTTGATGGGGTAGGAGACGTGCCAGTTCCACTGGGTGTAGCCTGCCTGATCTCCTGTCAGGACGATTTTGGAGACGAAGCGGCCGTTCGAGACGTCGGTGAGGGGGGTGGGGACGGCGATGGAGAGGTCCATGCCGTCCTGGGGCTCGTCCTTCCACTGGTCTTTGGAGGGCCACCAGATGGAGGAGCCGTCGTCTTCGCAGGCGGTGGTGATCCAGGGGCGGCCGGCGAGGTCGGTCTCGAAGGTCATGCCGCCGAAGCGGCCTTTGGCGACAGGGGCTCCGTGGTAGGCGACGGCGATCTCGTAGGTCTGGCCTTTGTGGAGGGTTTCGGGGAAGTCGATGAAGAGGGCGGTGGAGTCGCGGGTGTATCTGAGGGGCGTGCTTGCGAGGGTGATCTGGTCGATCTGGAGGGTTTCGGTGAGGTCGAGCTGGATGCGGGTGGCGTCCTCCAACATGCGGAAGCGGACGAGGTTGCTGCCGGCGATGGTTTTGGTTTCGGGATTTACGCGGAGGGTGAGGTGGTAGTAGAGGAGGTCGTTATTGGCGCGAAAGGGGCCGTAGGCGGCGTGGAGGACGTCATAGCGGGAGGGGGTGGGGAGGGGGTCTGCGGGGGTGTTCTGGGCGTTGGGGGCGGGATTGGAGGTGCTGGTGGTGGCGGAGGGAGTTTTGGGGAGGACCTGGGCGGCGGCGGCGAGGGTGGTGAGGAGGAGGGTTACCGGGAGGAGAAAGCGCATGGGTGGAAGTGTATCTGAGGGGTTGGGCCCCCTCCCCAGTGCAGTGTTGCGCAAAAATTTGAAAGGAAAGGGGTTAGGTCTGTATCAAGGGGTTGAGGGCGGGGAGGAAATACCCTACTTTGGTTATTCGTCGGAAAGTTACCTGGGGGTGGGAAGAATTGGTAAGGACGGTGGGATTTCTGCCGATGAAGAGAACAGGCGGCAAGGGCAAGAACAAGCAACGGCAGGAGCCCGGGGCTGAAGCCCCTTCTTATGGCGGCCTTGTTCGTGGGGCTAAAGCCCACGCTCATCCGGTAAGGCTGGTAAGCGCAGGGTGGAACGATGGAGGAGCCTAGGCGGAGGTGTTGACGATGGCTCCTGAGAAGTTGGTGGTTTGGGCGAGGAAGCCGGTGATGAGGTGGAGGGCTTTGCCGGTATCGCCGGACTCAAGGGATTCCTTGAGGGAGGTGAGGAGCTTGGTGATGGAGGCGTCCGAGGTGCTGGAGGAGGATGCGGGAGAGGAGGCGGCCTGGGTGGAGGGGGTGGGAGCAGCTTCCTGGGCCTGGAGATCCTGCTGGACTTTGGCGACGTCGGATTTGGCGGCGGTGAAGTTGCCGGTGCTGAGGTCTTGCAGGAGTTGCAGGGTGTCCGTCGAGAGGGGTGGGGTGACGGAGCGGGCGCTGGAGGGGATGGAGACGGTGGCGCGGATGGCGGCGGCGGTGGATTCCGAGACCTGGACCTCACTGCTGGCGGCGGTGGAGGAGGATGGGGTGGACGAGGGGACCGAGGCGATGGGGCTAAGGCTAAGCAGGGCGTTGGAGGCGTCCGAAGAGGAGGTGACGGGAGTGATGGCGGAGAGTGACATGGCCCTTCCTTTCCCGGGGTATGCGTTTTTAGTCGGGACCCCGAGTTGAAGCACTTATCGGCGGATGTTAGAGGGACCTTAGGCGGATGAGGAAGAATTTAGGACGAAGGTTCGGGGCGGGGAGGAATCGCCTGACCGTCACTCTCAACGATCGGGCTCCGGAAGTTCATTCACGAAGCCTGACGAGCCGGGGTCATCCGCGTATCATTTAAGGTGATGCTGCAGAACACACTTTACGATTCCGTAAACGAGCTTGCCTGGACAGCTCGATGGTTGCTGGCAGGTGCGATGGCGTTGACGTTGCAAGTGCCAGCTGTTGCTCAAGCGACGGCACAGCCAAAGGTCCAGGCGGCCGCAAGCTCGTCGCTGAACTCGGCATCGTTGCAGATTGCCAATGGCGCGACGGTGGGTCAGCCCACGGCACCCACGCCAGAAACAGCAAAGAAGCTGTTCTCGCTTCCGACGCCGTTTCCCCCTGGGTTGATCCAAGGGATCGAGCCCACGGTCCAGAGTCGCGCAATCCTCGCTCATCTTGGTGAGATGGTGCGCTACTACAGGATGGCCGTTGCTCCGATTCAGAAGGTGGGCGAGCCAAGCGACGCCCTTTATGTGCAGCAGGTTCAAAGTGAAGCCACACAGATGGGGCAGCTCGCTTTCCGCGCGGCCCGAAGCCAGGCAGAGTTCATCTCTCGCATCCCCTCCGCTGCCGCTTCAGAGCAGGCAGCGCCAAAGGAGATGAGCAGGGTTTCCGACACGCTGCGGAGGTTGTCCAAACAGATCAGTGATCTTCAAGCGCAGGATTCAGCGCTCGACCAGCAGATCGCGCATGCCCGCGCGGCTCAGAGACCCATCCTGCAGGATCAGAAGAATGATGTTGAAGGTCAGCTGAAGCTGACCAACGCCGTGGCTGAGGCGCTGCAAAAGGTGGCGGCGGCATCTGTAGGCGAGACCGGCGACTTACAGGGAAGCATCGATCGTTTACAGCATTCCGTCCCGGAACTGGTTAGCAACCAGAATCAAGCGGTGGTACCGGCGCTTGAGACGATGAGTTCGATCCGTGAAGTTGGCGTCACCACCCAGGCGACGGTGCTGTTCCAACTCCTCAGCACCGAGCATGCGATTGATGAACGTGTGGTTGAACTCAAATTGCTTCACGATCAAGTTGATGCTCTTCGAGCTCCGCTGGTGAAGGTGCTCTCGGCCACTTTTACCGCAAGCCAGTCGATTATGAGTGACGCCGGCAATTCGTCTGCCGAGCTCCAGGCGAAGCGCAAGAAGTACGACGACCTGACGGATGCTTTTACCACTCTCTCCGATGTAGCGATCCCACTGAGTCAGGAAGTTCTTCTGATCGAGCAGGCGCAGAGCACACTTGGAGCCTGGCGGGCATCGGTCAGCGCAGAACGAGTAACGATTTTTCGTTTCCTGTTGCTGCGGGTGGTGGCGATCATCGGTGTACTCGCGCTGCTGTTTGTTGTGAGTGCGTTGTGGAAACGTGCAGCCATCAAGTACGTCCACGACGTGCGCCGGCGCCGGCAGATTCTGCTGATACGGCGCATCGTGATTGGATTCCTGAGCGGCCTTGTGCTTATCCTCGGCTTTGTCAGTCAGTTCAATTCGCTTGCCACATTTGCGGGGTTTATCACAGCAGGGATCGCAGTGGGGCTACAGACGATCCTGCTTTCGGTTGCCGCATATTTCTTTATTGTTGGCCGGTATGGTGTGAAGGTAGGAGACCGGATCACGGTTGCGGGTGTCACCGGGGAAGTGGTTGAGGTAGGCCTTGTCCGTTTCTATCTTCTTGAACTGACGGGGGCAGGTACCGAGCTTCATTCCACGGGACGGATCGCTGTTTTTGCCAACTCGGTTCTTTTCCAAGCAGGAACGCCGCTCTACAAGCAGATCCCTGGAACGGGATATGCGTGGCACGAGCTCACGATCAAGTTCAAGGCAGGGATGGATTACCAGCCTGCTTTGGTCGTTGTTCGGGAGATTGTTGAGTCGGTCTATAAGACGTATCAGAGTGTGCTTGAAAAGCAACATCGTGAGGTTGAAGGATGGCTTGACACTGCCATCCAGGCACCGGGAGTCGAATCGCGGCTGCAACTCGTGGATGGGCCGCAGTTCGCTATCTTGTACCCGGTGCAGATCGATGAGGCATCCAGAGTGGACGAACAGATCGTGGGACAGATTCTTGCGGCGCTTTGCGGCGAGACACACCTGGCGAAGATCATCGACGGAACGCCCAGCGTCCGAGCTGTAGTCAAGACCTAGAGCCGCTGGAGTGAAGTGCTTTGCGGGTCACGCATGAGCAAGTCAGCTTAGCCCGGCAGCCTATGGGGCAGCTGTGTGGACGGATGCAAGCTCAGGGGCGGGGGCGGAGGAGGGCCTGGAGGGCTTCCGGGGTGGGGGCGGTGTTGATGACGTCCTGCGCGGTGAGCCAGGCGCGGCGGAGCTGGATGATGCCGTCGTTGAAGTAGTCGAGTTCGTCGATGGCGTGGGCGTCGGTGTTGATGGAGATCTTGCAGCCGAGGCTCTTGGCGAGGCGCATGTTGGCGTCGGAGAGGTCGGTACGGGCGGGGGCGGCGTTGTGCTCGACGGCGACGCCGTGCTGCGCGGCGGCGGTGAGGACCTGGGTGAGGTCGATTTTGTAGGCTTCGCGGCGGAGGAGTTTGCGGCCGGTGGGGTGGGCGAGGATGCGGACGTAGGGGTTCGAGAGGGCGCGGAGGACGCGGGTGGTTTGTTCGGCTTCGGTGAGGTCGAACTTGGTGTGGACGCTGGCGATGACGATGTCGAGTTGGGAGAGGGTTTGGTCGGTGAGGTCCATGGAGCCGTCGGCGAGGATGTCGCATTCGATGCCGGTGAAGAGGTGGATGCGGCCCTGCATTTCTTCGTTGACCTGGCGGACGCGGGCGGCGTGGGCGAGGGCTCGCTCGTCGTTCATGCCGTTGGTCATGGCGAGGTTTTTGCTGTGGTCGGTGATGGCGATGTAACGGCGGCCGCGGGCGAGGGCGGCTTCTGCCATCTCGCGGATGGTGCAGGTGCCGTCGGTTTCCGAGGTGTGCATGTGGACGTCGCCGTGGAGGTCGGCGAGGGTGATGAGCGTGGGGAGCGTGTGGTTGGCGGCGGCTTCTAGTTCGCCGCAGTTTTCGCGGAGCTCGGGGGGGATGTAGTCGAGGTCGAGGGCGTTGTAGATGGCGGCTTCGGTTTCAGAGGCGACGATGACGTTGTCTTCGAGACGGAGGAGGGCGTATTCGCTCAAGGTGAGGCCGCGTTTGATGGCGCGCTGGCGTAGGGCGACGTTGTGGTGCTTGGAGCCGGTGAAGTATTGGAGGGCTGCGCCGTAGGAGGCGCGGGGGAGGAGGCGGACGTCGACCTGGAGGTTGTTGCGGAGGGTGAAGGTGACCTTGTTCTGGCCGCGGGCCATGAGCTTGTCGATGAGGGGGAGGGTGGCGACGTGTTCGACGGCAGCGGCGACGACGTCCGGCTCGCAGGCGGGGCCGGTGGCGAGGAGGTCGAGGTCGCCGACGGTGTCCTTGCCGCGGCGGAGCGAGCCGGCGGGGGTGACGGTTTCGATGCCGGGGAAGGCGAGGATGAGGTCGGCGATGCGGTTGGCGTAGTCGCGGGCGTGGTCGATGCGGAAGCGGGAGGAGTTTTTGCGGTGGTCTTCGATGCCCTTGAGGAGCTTGGTGACGAACTTTTCGCCCATGCGGGGGAGGGTGTTGAGGTGGCCGGCTTTGGCAGCGGCTTCGAGTTGGTCGATGTCAGCGACCTGGAGGGCGGACCAGACGAGGGCGACGGTCTTGGGGCCCATGCCAGGGAGGCGGAGGAGCTCGAGCATGGTGGGGCGGTACTTGGTGAGGAGCTCGTCGCGGAGGGGCATGGAGCCGGTGCTGACGAGGTCGCGGATGTTGGCGGCCATGCCTTTGCCGATGCCGGCGATGGCGAGGAGGAGCTTGGGGTCAGCTTCGGGTGTGGCGAGGGTGGCGAGCTGGGTGGTTTGCTGCTCGACGGCCTCCGCGGCGCGACGGTAGGAGCGGACGCGGAAGGTGTCGGCGCCGTCAATTTCGAGGAGGGCGGCGGTTTCGTCGAGGAGTCGGGCTAGGGTGATGTTGTCCATAAAGAAGAGCGACCGGATGGCCGCTCTCAGTATGAAGCATGAATGAAGGTGAGTGTTAGAGGGCGGCTTTGAGACGGGCTACCTGGTCTGCCTGCGGGCCCTTGTCTCCCTGGATGATGTCGAATTCAACCTCGTCGCCTTCTTTGAGAGATTTGTATCCATCCAGTTGGATGGAGCTGTAGTGAACGAAGACGTCTGCGCCGTCGTCACGACCCAGAAATCCATACCCCTTTGCGTTGTTGAACCACTTCACTTGACCTTTGTACTGTGCCACTGAGACCCTCCGTCATCGATCGAACAGAACCGCCTCATCGTTCGGAGCGGAGCTGAGGACGCAGGTGGAACAACGTGCCTGTCGTGCTGCTACCTGTTCTAGGTGGAAGGATGCGGGATGTTCTGTCGGCTTAACGACAGAAGTGGGTGTGGCGGCGGATTTTTTTTCGTACTTGAGCGGAATGAAGAAAAAATTTACTGCTATGAAAACGGGTTTAGCTGGCGCGGCGTGCGGCGTAGAGGAGGACGGAGAGGATGGTCTTGCCGTCTTCGATTTTGCCGGCGTGGATCATGGCGAGGAGCTCGGATAAGGGGATATGGAGGAGCTGGATTTTCTCGTCTTCCTCGGGCTGGGCAAGGCCTTCGCGGATGTCTTCGGCGAGGAAGACCTGCATGGTTTCGGCGAGGAAGCCGGGGCTGGCGTAATAACGGGCGTGGCGGGACCAGCGGCGGGCACGGAAGCCGGTTTCTTCGATGAGTTCGCGCTTGGCGGCGGCGAGGGCGGGCTCGCCGGGTTCGATGCGGCCGGCGGGGAGTTCGAGGAGGAATTTGCCGGCGGCGTGGCGGTACTGGCGCTCGATGAGGATGGTGGGGTCTGCGGGGTTCGTGGCGGAGTCGACGGCGAGGATGACGACGGAGCCGCTGTGCTGGATGACGTCGCGGGTGCTGGTGACGCCGCCGGGTTCGGTGACGGTGTCCGTGGTGATGTGGAAGACGCGGCCCTTGAAGGCGACCTTGGAGGAGAGGAGTTTGGCCTTGCCGGTGAGGTGGGTTTTGAGCGGGGGGCGGGGGGTGGGGACGAGGGGGAGGGGGGATTCCCTGGGCTTTGACTGGGCGGGAATTTTGGGGGCCTTTTTAGGGGTCTTCATGAGGCTACGGTATCATTCTGCGTCGGGGGTGGGGGCGGACGCATCTGAATGATGGCTTGACCCAGCATCCCGCAAAATTCGATTTTGGAACAGTGAGTGACCATGACCCCAGAGTGTTATCCGATGAGTGTTTTGCCGCATGTCTCCAAGCTGTATGGGGACTACCTGGCGATGGGGAGCGGCGGCGCGGTGCGTGGGTTTTACTCGGCTGCGCCGATGAGTGGGGAGTGGATGGGGCGGGACGTGGTGGTGGGGCACGCGGAGCGGCTGGCGGATGCGCTCGCGAGGCAGGCGGAGGAGTTTGGGGCGGGGGATCCGGCGAAGGCGAATATTGAGCGGCTGCGGGCGGGGGCTCGGGCGGTGGTGACGGGGCAGCAAGTGGGGCTGTTTGGGGGGCCGCTGCTGACGCTGTTGAAGGCGGCTACGGCGATTGCGCGGGCGGCGGAAGCGGAGATGGCGACCGGGGTAGCGCATGTGCCGGTGTTCTGGCTGGCGACGGAGGATCATGACCTGGCGGAGGTGGACCAGGTGGCGCTGCCGGGGAAGACGGAGATGGAGACGCTTCGGCTGGGGCTGAAGGGGGCGGGGCGAGAGGTTGGAGGGGTTGAGCTGGGGGAAGACGTTGAAGAGGTTTTGGAGCGGGCGAGCGAACTGCTGAGCTGGGCTCCGGTGTGCGAGCTGCTGCGGGAGTGTTATGCGCCGGGAGCGACGCTGGGGGGGGCGTTCGCGCGGTTCATGACGCGGGTGTTCGAGGGGCATGGGTTGGTGGTGATGGACGCGGCGGGGCGCGAGTTTCATGCGCTGGGAGCCGAGGTCTTGCGGGCAGGGATTGAGCGGGCGGGAGAGCTGGAAGAGGCTCTGCTGGGAAGGACGAAGGAGCTTGAAGGGCTGGGGTATGGGGCGCAGGTGCTGGTGAAGGCGGGGGCGTCGCTGCTGTTTCTGGTGGAGGAGGGGACGGGGGAGCGGGTCGCGTTGCGGCGGGTTGATGGGAAGTGGAAGGCAGGGAGCAGGGGGTATTCGACGGAGGAGCTGCTGGGAATACTGGAGATGGCGCCGGAGCGGTTGAGTCCGAACGCGCTGCTGCGGCCGGTGTTTCAGGATGCAATTTTGCCGACGGCGGCGTATGTTGGGGGGCCGGCTGAGATCGCTTACTTTGCGCAGAGTGCGGTGGTGTACGAGAAGGTGCTGGGGCGGGTGACGGCGGTGCTGCCGCGGCTGACCGCGACGATGATTCCTCCGGCCGTTGGGAACGTCATGGACAAGCATGAGGTGCAGTTGGGGGATCTGTTTGCGGCGAAGACTGCGGGTGAGTTGACGCAGCGGCTGGGAGCTCGCGCGATGCCGATTGAGGGCAAGCGGAAGCTGGCGGCGGTGGGGAATGCGATGGACGCGGAGCTGGGGGCTTTGACCGAGTACCTGGGGGCAATGGATGAGAGCCTGGGGCGGTCGGCGACGGTGAGCGCGAGCAAGATGCGGTATCAGATGAACCGGCTGCGGCGGCTGGCTGCTACGTTTGAGGTGCAGAAGGAGGCGAGTCTGCGGAAGCATGCGGAGGCGATGATGCTGCAGCTTTTCCCGGCGGGGCATTTGCAGGAGCGTGTGATCGGTGGGGTCTGGTTTCTGGCGCAGTCGGATGGATTGGTAGACCGGCTGGTGGAGGAGGCGGGGCAGATGTGCCTGGGGCACTCGGTGGTTAGGCTTTGAGGGAATAGGGAATAGGGAATAGGGAATAGGGAATAGAAACAAGGACGGCTGCGATCGCTCGCAGCCGTTCTTGTCTTTGATGAAGGGTGAGTGTTAGGCGTCTGTGGGTTTGGCTGCGAGGCCCTTCTGGATGTTTTCCCAGACCTTGTCGCTGGGAGTTTCCTGGGCGGGCTCGAAGAGACGGCGAGCTTCCCCGGCGATGAGTTCGAGGTCGCGGATGAGAGCGGCGTAGTTGGGGTCGTTCCGGAGGGCTGCGAGAGGGTCGTCTTCTTCGGTTCCGGGTGTTCCGGCCATGAGGTCATGGAGGTCATCTACGTTGCCGCTGTATTTGCCGTCTTGTTCGGCGGGATCCTGCTGCTTGTTACTCCCCTGGTCGTTCATGCGGTGGCCTCCTTCATGGCTGCTGGCTGCACGGTGGCGGTCTGTTCCCGCAGTAGCTCACGCAGCTTGAGGCGGGCTTTGTGGAGCTGGGATTTGCTGTTTCCGGTGCTGCATTCGAGCATGGTTGCGATTTCATTGTGCTCGAAGCCTTCGACGTCGTGGAGGACGAAGACCATGCGGTAACCGGGAGGTAATGAGGCGACGGCGCGCTCGAGGGCGACGCGGTCTACGGAGCCGGAGAGCATGGGGTCGCGGGAGCCGAAGTCACGCTTGGGCGCGTCTTCTTCGGACGGATTGATGGTCTCTTCCAGCGAGACGAGGTTGAGGCCCTTTTTGCGCAGGTGCATGAGGACGAGGTTGACCGTGAGCCGGTGCAGCCAGGTGGAGAAGGCGGATTCACCGCGGAAGCTGCCGAGCTTGCGGAAGAGATGGAGGAAGGCCTCCTGGGTCATATCCTCGGCTTCCGAGACGTTGCCCAGCATGCGGAGGCAGAGGGTGTAAACGCGGCGTTTGTGGAGGGTGTAGAGCTTGGAGAAGGCATCGGGGTCGCCATTTTTGGCGGCCTCAATGGCTTCAGCCTCTCCGGCGATGGGTGGGTTCCGCTTGAACAAGCCGGTATTCGGTTTCGGTTCCGTCATCAGTACGCCTTGGGGGATCATTTAGCTCGGTTCCGGTCCTTTCGTCGACCTGTCACGGTAGCGACATGCGCGGCGAACCAAGCTGGGCCGGATCTGGTAGCTGTCCCAAGGGTATCGCAAACGGAGGTGGTTGCGCCCGCCGCGCGTTATGCACCATTGAGAGAAGGATTTAGGGAGGAAAGGTTGTATGCAGATCTGGTTTATGTCGGATAGGTGACAGATGGCTTCAGGAGCCGATGAAACGGGCGTAGAGAGAGCGGGCGAGGGGAATATCGGTGGTGCCCTGGATGAGGGCGCGGCCGTCCGGGAAGACGGTGAAGGTCTGGGGGCCGCGAAGGAAGCGAAGGAGCATAGGGGTGGAGCGGAGACCGGTGATTTCAGGCTGGCGGGCGAGGGTAGCGCGGAGCGCGGCGAGGTCGATGGGGCGGTGGTGCTCGTGGATCTGGACGGAGTTGCGACCGCAGAGGGTGATGTGGGGGCGGGCGGTGCCGGCGAGGTGGGTGAAGGTGTGGTCCGGGCCGCAGACACAGCAGGCGGGGTCCGGGTGCGCGGCGGAGATCTCTGATCGCTGGTTGGTCCAGAGGTCATGAGAGAGGAGGGTGCGGCGCATGAGGTGGGGCTGGCCGGTGAGGAATTTGAGGGCTTCGGTGGACTGGATGGAGGCGGCGAGATTAACGGCGGTGGAGAGGATGCCGGCGGTGTCGCAGGTTTCGACGGGGCCTGAGGGCGGGGCGGGGAATAGGCAGGCGAGGCACGATGTTTCGCCGGGGAGGATGTTCATGGTGGCGGCGTAGGCGCCGAGGGCGGCGGCGTAGATCCAGGGTTTGGATTCGCGGACGGCGTAGTCGTTGAGGAGGTAACGGGTTTCGAAGTTGTCGGTGCAGTCCAATATCAGTTGGGCGGGGGCGAGAAGGGCGTGAATGTTGGTGGGGATGAGGTCGGCGACGACGGGTTCGACCGTGATGGAGGAGTTGAAGAGGAGGATTTTGCGGCGGGCGGCTTCGGCTTTGGGGAGGGTGGCGAGGGCGTCGGCCTCGTCAAAGAGGACCTGGCGCTGAAGGTTGGAGGGCTCGACGAAGTCGCGGTCGATGAGGGTGAGGTGGCCGACGCCGGCGCGGGCGAGGAGTGAGGCGGAGGCGGCGCCGGTGGCTCCAACGCCGACGATGGCGACCCGGGCGGAGGCTAGGCGGGACTGGCCCTGGGGGCCGATGCCGGGGAAGAGGATCTGGCGGGAGTAGCGGTCGGGAAGGGAGTCTGGCGGTGGCGGGTGGGACATGCGAGTGATTTCAGTATAGGCAAGCGGCCGGGCGGGGATGGTGAGGAGACGAAACAAGAACGACGTCGAGACTAACGCAGGGGCGGGTTTGTGCATCGAAAGGCTAAAATACTATTGCAGCGGGGGCGAGGGCACGGGTTCGTTCCAAGGTAAGGAAACGACAGGGCTTGAGCGAGAAAGCTCCGGCAGATGAGCATAAGGGGTCCGAGTGTTGGGAGTGCGGAGTTGTCCTGAGTGGCATGAGCCGAGACAAGGCGAGACGGAGTTGACGTTCGCGCTTCGAGCGGCGAGGCCGGTGCGTGGCTTGACGGGCGCGGGCAGGGCCAAGCAGCTTGCGCTGGCCGCGGTGCTGGTTTCAGCCGGGCTGCTGGGGACAGGGTGCGGCTGGGCACAGGGGGCTTCGACACCGGGTTCGGTCCCGGCGGGCGCGATGGGGACGAGTACGGGACAGACGGGGGCGCTTCCGGCTGCTCCGAATCCGAGCGCGCCGGTGACGGCGAGTCCTGGGGTTCCGCAGGCTGCGACGGCGGCAACGCCCGGGCCGGATGCGGGAGGGCAGACCTCGGACAGGATTGGGCCAACGATGCCGGCGCTGACGGGGAGCCTGGCGGAGTACAAGGGTGCGAAGGTTACGGCGATCCGGTTTGAGGGCGTGGAGTTCGACAAGACGGACAGGCTGACGGGTCAACTGGCGCAGCAGGCTGGGACTCCGCTGGACCCGGCGAAGGTGCAGGAGACGACGCGGCGGCTGTTTGCGACGGGGCGCTACCGGAACATCGGGGTGCGGGTGGTGAAGGAGGCGGGTGGGGTGGCGGTGGTCTTCAGCGGTGTGGCCCGGTACTACGTGGGACGGGTGCAGATCGATGGAGTGCAGGACAGCCGGCTGGCCTCGCTGCTGGAGTATGGGACGCAGCTGAATCCGGGGACAGCGTTTACGCCCTCGCAGATACCCGCGGCGACGGAGCTGGTGAAGCAGGTGCTGGTGCAGAACGGCTACTTCCAGCCGGTGATCAGCGTGACGACGACGCAGGACGACACGGGCCAGCAGGTGAATGTGACCTACACGGTTGCCATTGGGCCGCAGGCGAAGGTTGGCGACGTTGTGCTGACGGGCAGCGATCCGGGGATCACGCTGGCGAAGTTTCGCAAGAAGGCCAAGCTGAAGCGAAAGAGCAAGGTGGGGCGCGAGACGACGAGCAATGCGCTTTCGAATCTGCGGGACGTGTACCAGAAGGAGAACAAGCTGGAGGCGACAGTTTCACTGCAAAAATCAACTTACGACGCGCCGACGAAGACGTTGAACTATGAGTTCCAGGCTGAGCAGGGGCCGACAGTGAAGGTGGTGGTGGAGGGCGCGAAGATCTCCAAGAGCAGGCTGCATCTGCTGGTGCCGGTGTTTGAGGAAGGCACGGTCGACAACGACCTGCTGAATGAAGGCCGGTTCAAGATGCAGGATTACATGCAGCAGTCCGGGTACTTCGATGCGAAGGTTCAGGTGAAGGTGATTGGGTCCGGGACGGCGCAGCAGACGGTGCTGTTCTCCGTGGATAAGGGGATCAAGCATAAGGTCGCGTCAGTGGAGATCAAGGGTGCGAAGTACTTCCAGACCGACGACCTGGAAGGCCGGCTGCAGACGCAGAAGGCGAGCCTTTATCTGCGGGCCGGGCGTTACAGCGAAGAGGTGATGAAGGCCGATGTCAGCAACCTGCAGGCGCTGTACCGGGCGAACGGATTCAAGGATGCGAAGGTGGTTTCGACCGCGAAGGATGTGACCGCGGCGAAGGGCAAGCAGTTGAAGGTTGCAGAGATTGCGGTGACGTTCACGATCGACGAAGGAGCGCAGACGCAGTTTGGGGATGTGAGCCTGGGCGGCGTGGATGCGACCCGCAAGGCCGCGCTGCAGGGGCTGATGAACACCCAGGAGGGACAGCCGTTTTCGCTGCAGACGCTCTCCGGGGATCGTGATGCGCTGCTGGGCTACTACCTAAGCAATGGGTTCGACCAGGCGAAGGTTGAGGTGAAGCAGACTCCGGACGATGAGGATAAGACGAAGACGGATGTGGCGTTCAACGTGACGGAAGGGCAGCAGGTGTTTATCCGCCAGGTGCTGGAGAGCGGGATTCATCACACGCGGCCGGACGTGGTGCATGACCAGTACAAGGTGCATGCGGGCGATCCGCTGGACCAGAGCGCGCTGCTGGAGACGCAGCGTGGGCTGTACAACCTAGCGCTGTTCAACGAGGTGGTGGCGGCGGTGCAGAATCCGACCGGTGACGCCGAAGAGAAGAACGTGCTGGTGCAGATTACCGAGGCCAAGCGCTGGGATGTAACGTACGGGTTCGGGTTTGAAGCGCAGACGGGAACGCCGGGACGAGGCATTTATCAGACGTCGCAGGGAACGACGCCGGCGCAGGAGGGCAAGGCGGGTGTGAGCCCGCGGGTCTCGCTGGACGTGAGCCGGATTAATTTGCGCGGGACGGATAACTCGCTGACGCTGCATACGACGTACGGCCTGCTGGAAGAAGTGGCGACGCTGAGCTTCCAGAACCCGCACCTGTTCGGGAATCCGAAGCTGGCGCTGCAGGTTTCCGGCGGTTACACGAATGTGCAGGACATTACGACGTTTGCGGCTTCCACGCTGCAAGGCGACCTGCGGGTGACCCAGAAGCCGACGAAGAAGGACACGTTCATTTACGACTTTGTGTATCGGCGGGTGTCGGTCGATCCGAACAGCCTGGCGATTTCACAGAACTTGATTCCGCTGCTTTCGCAGCCGGTGCGCGTGGGCGGACCGCAGGTGACGTGGTTCCACGATACGAGGACGCCAAGCCCGCTGGATGCGATCAAGGGATCGTACACGAGCGTGACGGAATTTCTGGCGACGGGCAAGTTCGGGTCGCAGACAGACTTCAACCGGACGGACATTACGAATTCGACGTACTACCACTTTGGCAAACACCAGTATGTGTTTGCGCGCAATACGCGTTTCGGGTTTATCAACTCGTATGGGGTCAATCCAAACCTGACGCTGGCAAACGGGACCGGGACCAACCCGTCCTGCGCGGGTGCGCTGCTGAACACGAATGCAAGTTGCAATGCAGTGCCGCTGCCGGAGCGGTTGTATGCGGGCGGTGCGACCTCGCATCGTGGGTTTGGGATCAACGACGCGGGTCCGCGCGACTTGCAGACCGGCTATCCGGTGGGCGGTTCCGCGGTGTTTGTGAACTCGCTGGAACTGCGGCTGCCGGCACCGACGCTGCCGTATGTGGGGAGCAGCGTTTCGTTTGTCGTCTTCCATGACATGGGCAATGTGTTCCAGCACGTCAGCGATACGTTCCCGAGCTTCAAGCGCTTCCACCAGCCGAATGAGGCGACGTGCGAAGTGGTGACGGGCGTGACGATTGGGACGTGCGACTTCCGTTACTTCTCCCACGCGCTGGGACTCGGCGCGCGGTACAAGACCCCGGTGGGACCGATCCGGCTGGACCTGAGCTACAACCTGAATCCGCCGAAGTATCCGGTGATTACAGGTGTGGTGGGCGCTCCGTATGTGGGCAACGCCGGTCACTTCAACTTCTTCTTCAGCATTGGGCAGAGCTTCTAAGACTGGGCTAAGGACTGTAATGGCGATGGGTAGCGACAAGACGGGGCTGGAGCTGGTGGCGATGACGCTGGCCTGTGCAATGCCACTGGCGTTTGCGATGCCGCTGGCTGCGCAATCGACGGGTGTGCCGGCGATGCCATCTACGAACGCGGCGGCTCCGGTGCAGTCGCCGCAGGGGACGAGTCCGGCGGTCAGCAAGAGCGATGCGCGAGTGCATGCGGATACGTCGCAGAGCGATGCGAGCAGCAGCCTCCCAGAGGGTGCCGGCGTCCTGGTAGATCAGGTGATTGCAGTGGTGAATGGCGACCTGGTGCTTGAGAGCGATGTGGATGAGGACAAGCGGTTTCAGGCGTTTCAGCCGTACTCCAATCCGAACCGGACGTTTTCGCGGCAGGCTGCGATCGAGCGGCTGGTGGATCGCACGTTGATCCTGCAGCAGGCGAAGCTGCAGCCGGATGCAGCGGTGACGGACGCTGAGGTAGAGACTCAATTTCAGCAGCTTCGCAAGGAGATTCCAGCGTGCAAGGAGTACCACTGCGAGACGGATGCGGGGTGGGCGAAGTTCGTCGCGCATGAGGGGTTTACGCTGGACGAGTTGACCATGCGCTGGAAGCAGCGGATGCAGGTGTTGAAGTTTATCGAGATACGGTTTCGGTCGGGGATCGACATCAAGCAGGCGCAGATCCAGGAGTACTACGACACGAAGCTGATGCCGGAGTACGCGAAGCGCAACGCGCCGGCACCGAAGCTGGCGGCGATCTCGGACCGGATCCAGGAGATTCTGCTGCAGCAGCAAGTCTCCGCGCTGCTGGGTGACTGGTTGAAGTCTTTGAAGGCGCAGGGGACGGTGCGTGTGATGACACCGGGTGGGGGGAACTCATGAGCGAGGAACAGAAGCCGTTGAGTTCAGAAGAGAAGGCGCCACGACGGAGTATGGGCGGGCGGATTGGGCGCGGGGTTGCGTGGTTGGTGGGTGGGCTGGTGCTGCTGCTGATCGTTGTGCTCGCCGGCGGAGCCTGGTATACGACGACTGAGGATTTTCAGCGGCGCGTGGGTAAGGAAGTGGTGAGCGTGCTGGAGGATTCGACCGGGGGCAAGGTCGACCTGGGGCGGATCACGTTCAACCTTTGGCATCTGGCGATTGAGGCGGACGGTCTTGTGATTCACGGGCTCGAAGGACCGGGTGAAGCGCCGTATCTTTCCGCGGATAAGATTTTGGTGCGGGTGAAGATCTTCGACTTTTTGAAGCGCAGCACGGGCTCTGGGCAGAGGAGCTATGTGGGGTTGAGCTTCCTGCGGGTGGAGCAGCCGCATGTGCATTTGATCATCGACAAGGATGGGAAGACGAACCAGCCGGTGCCGAAGCACACAACGCCGAGTAGCGAGCCTGTCACCGATACGCTGCTGGACCTGAAGGCGGAAGAGGTGGAGCTGGTCAATGGGCTGGCGGTGATGAACGACAAGGCGGTGCCGTTCAACCTGGCGGCGCAGGACCTGCAGGCCAATGTGCATTACATCGCGGCGACGGACCGGTATGGGGCGACGATCGATTTGAACGATCTGCGGACGCAGATGCAGAAGGAGCCGGAGGCGCAGTCCAAGCTGCATGTGGTGGCGGAGATTGGGCGGAACTCGGCGGACCTGAAGGAGTTCACGTTCCACAGCGGCGCGGCGTCAGACCTGTCCGCGTTTGCGGCGGTCAAGGACTTCAACCATCCGGTGTGGACGGCGACGGTGAAGGGGTCGCTGGAGCTGAAGCAGATCTCGATTCTTGCGGGTGTAGATGGGCTAAATGCAGGAAGTGTGGAGCTGAATGTCGCGGGGCACAACTGCAACGTGGAGCCTGTGGCGGCGCAGCAGAAGCCGCAGAACTTTTTGAAGCGGCTGCGGAATCGGCATGAGGCGGCTGTGGTGACACCGAAGACGCTGCCGCCAGATCCTGAGTGCCAGAAGGGTTACCTGCTTGTAGGGTCAGCGAAGCTGCATCAGGCCGCTTACAAGGATGAGTACGTGTCGCTGCATGACATCAACGGCGGCGCGCAGGTTCACATAACGCCGACGGAGTTGTTGTTTTCTGCGCTTACCGGCTACTTGCCGGGAGGCGGAAGCGCGACGGGTGAGCTGAAGATTGAGAACTGGCTGGGCGAGGTGCCGGCGAATACGCCGCCCGCTTCTCCGACCGTGCAGGCTGCGACCACGACGGCGAACAAGACGACCACGGCCATTGTGGGTGAGGCGCGTGTTGGGCAGGCGACGGCGCCGGTTGTGACGCGGTCGCATGCTTACTTGACGGTGGTGGTGGATAAAATCTCGCTGAATACGATCACTGAGGTGACAGCGACGCCGCAGTATCGGAACCTTGGGTTCGACACGTCAATCAACGGGCCGGTAAAGGTGGAGTGGGGTGGGCCGGTGGTGGATATTGCCGACTCCGTGCTGGTCGATGCGCAGTTGAGCCTGAAGCCGGTGGGGACGCATCGGGGCCGGGACATTCCGATCAGCGGCGTGGTGCTGGGGCACTACGACGGAAAAAGCGAGACGGTGCAGGTGAAGCGGATTGAGGCGAACACGCCGAAGTCCAGCCTGGTGGCGGACGGCGTGCTGGGTGTGAACCTGGGCGATCCGCTGACGGCCTTGAATGTGGACCTGCAGGTGCGCGATCTTGGCGAGTATGACCAGTTGCTGCGGACGCTGGGTTTAGCCGGTAATGGGAAGAAGGGGTCGGCTGCAATCCCGGTGGCGCTGCATGGCGATGCGCACTTCCATGGGACGGCGAAGGGTGCTATCGCGAAGTTGGATGTGAAGGGACACCTGGAGGCGAACAATCTTGAGGTTCGGCTGGGGGACTTCCAGACGGTGACGCCGGCTCCGCCGCAGCCGGGGAACCTGGTGGCGGTGGCTATGAGCTCATCGACGCCGGCTGCACCGGTGACGACACCTCCGGCGACGGATGTGCACATCGATTCATTGGTGGCGGATGCGGAGTACACGCCGGCTGGGCTGGCAGTGGCGAGTTCGACGATCAGGCGCGGGACGGCCGTGCTGAATGTGGCCGGGGCGTTCAAGCCGCGGACCGTGATCAAACATAAGACGGCCACCTATGTGTGGGACGACGGCACGACGATCGACGCTAAGGTGCAGCTTGCCAATGCACAGGTGGGCGATGTGCTGGCGATTGCCGGGCAGCAGGAGAAGGTGCCCGTTACGGGCACGATTGGCGTGGACGCGCATGTGGCGGGGACGCTGAAGACGCTGAGTGGTGGCGGGTCTCTTTCGCTGGTCAACGGCGTTGCGTACGGTGAGCCATATGAATCCGTCAATGTGGACCTGACGGTGAAGGGCCAGGACATTGAAGCCTCGCGCGTGGCGCTGCGGCTTCATGGAATGGCCATCAACGGCAATGGCGGGTATGACCTTGGCAGCAAGCATCTGCATGGTCATATCGAGGGCGATAATCTGCAGCTTTCCAAGTTCACGACGGTGCAGAACGCGAAGGTCAATGCGGATGGCGTGTTGACGATCATCGCGGACGCGAATGGCACGGTGGAACAGCCGGACTTGAAGGCCAGCGTGAAGCTGACAAATGTCGTGGCCGATGGGCAGCCGGTGGGGCAGGCGGCGATTGAGGCGCACAGCCAAGGCAAGGTTGTTTATTACACGGCGAAGTCCACGCTGGTGGGGACGCCGATTGACGCAGAAGGTCAGACGGAGCTGGTGGGGAACTACCAGACGAAGGCGCATGTGACGCTGGGTACGCTGGATGTGGGTAAGGCGTTGGCACTGTTTCAGCCGGGTGGTTTGCAGGCTACGTCCAACATTACCGGGACAATCGACGTCAGTGGGCCGGCGGCGGTTCCGACTGGACTGAGTGGACGGGCAGTCTTCAACAACTTCAGCGTGACGAGCCAGGGGCTTACGTTCAAGGCTGCGGAGCCGCTTTCGATCGGTCTCAACAATGGCGTCGCTACGCTGGACAAGGTGCATATCACCGGACCGGATACGGATTTGCGGTTGGGCGGGACGGCCCAGGTGTTCGGCGGTAAGAACGCCAAGACTGGGCAGCCGGATAACAAGAGCGGGCGGCTGGATATTCAGGCGCTGGGCAGCATCAGCACGACCATTGCGCAGACGTTCGATCCGGACCTGATTG
Source organism: uncultured Acidobacteriaceae bacterium (assembly GCA_964242025.1). GTDB lineage: Bacteria > Acidobacteriota > Terriglobia > Terriglobales > Acidobacteriaceae > Edaphobacter. Next base: position 34,829 of record CAXSZW010000010.1, on the reverse strand, counting down.
CGACCGGCAAGGTGGTGTTTTCAGTGGGCGCGGTGGGGACGATCGGGAATCCGGCGCTGACGGGTAATGTGCAGTTCCAAGGGGTGAACCTTGCTGTCAATGGGGTCCCGAACGGACTGACGAATCTGAATGGGACGCTGGTGTTCAACCAGGACCGGCTGAACGTGCAGACGCTGACGGCGACGACGGGCGGTGGACAACTGAAGATCGGCGGGTTCCTGACGTACCGGAATGGCGTCTACGCAGACCTTACGGCGACGGGCGATGCAGTGCGGGTTCGGTTCAACGGGCTGAGCGGGACGGCAAATGCGAACTTTCGGCTGCAGGGCGGACCGCAAAGTGCGCTGCTGAGCGGAAACATTCTGCTAACGCGGTTCGGGATTGGCGCAGACGTTGACTTTGCGCAGTTTGCGGGGGCGGGCGGAGTGAGCGCGCCGCCGGATCCGGGCGCGGCCACGAACAAGATACGACTGGACATCCATGTGGCGAGCTCGCCGCAGCTGGACTTCCAGAACAGCTATGCGAAGATCTCCGGGACGGTGGACCTGAATGTTCGCGGGACGGTGGCGGATCCGAGTGTGCTGGGACGGATCCAGATTACGGATGGCAGTGCGACGTTTGCCGGGGTGCAGTATGAGCTGGAGAGAGGCAATATCTACTTCTCGAACCCGGTGCGGATTGATCCGACAATCGACCTGGATGCGACGGCGCGGGTGGAAAACTATGACATCACCGTTGGCGTGCATGGGACCTCGGCAAACTTTAAGCCGACGTACCGGTCTGAGCCTCCGCTGAGTGAGGCGGACATCTTCAACCTGCTGGCACTGGGTCGTACGCAGGAAGAGGCGCAGCTCTACAACGAGCAGCAGGTTCAGGCGGGAACCGATCCAACGACCAGCGCGCTGCTGGGCGGGGCGTTGAACGCGACTGTAAGCAGCCGGGTTTCAAAGTTGTTCGGCGGCGGCGGGAGCAGCGTGAAGATCGATCCGGCGTTTGTGGGAACGCTGGGGAACTCGTCGGCTCGGATTACGGTGCAGCAGCAACTGAACCGGCAGGTGACGTTGACGTTTGCAACAAACGTGAACTCATCCGCGCAGCAGCTGATTGCGTTTCAGTATGACTTTTCGCCGCAGTTGAGTGTCGTTGCGCAGCGGGATGAGAGCGACGTGTTCAGCGTCGTGTTCAAGGTGCGGCGGCGGTATAAGTAAGGGGCTCTGCAGCCTCGGGGTGGCGAGGCTAGGATAGACGTTATGAGTTCTTTGGTGAAGAGTACAGCGGCGACGCTGGAGATGATCAAGTGGGAGCATAGCGTGTTCGCGCTGCCGTTTGCACTGACAGGAGCAGTGCTGGCGGCGAATGGATGGCCGCCGGTGGTAAAGCTGGGATGGATCGTGGTGTGTATGGTGTCGGCTCGGTCAGCGGCCATGGCGTTCAATCGGCTGGTGGACGCGGGATTGGATGCTGCGAATCCGCGGACGAAGATGCGGGCGATTCCAGCGGGACAGCTTTCGATGGCATTTGTGACGGGCTTCGTCGTGGTGAGTGCGGCGGTGTTCCTGTTTGCGGCTGCGATGCTGAACCGGCTGACGTTAGAACTCGCTCCGGTGGCGCTGTCGGTGGTGCTTGCCTATAGCTATATGAAGCGGGTGACGCGGTGGTCGCACCTGGTGCTGGGACTGGCGCTGGGAATTGCTCCGAGCGCGGCATGGATCGCGGTGCGGGGCTCGCTTGACGCCCGGATTGTGGTGCTGACGGTGCTGGTGATGCTTTGGGTGGGCGGGTTCGACGTGCTGTATGCGTGCCAGGATTTTGAACATGACCGGGCGGTGGGACTGAATAGTGTGCCGGCGGCGTTTGGGCTGGAGGGGGCGTTCTGGATCGCCCGGGGGATGCATGTGGCAGTCGTGGGCTTGGCGATCTGGCTCGACTGGCTGTTTGGGCTGGGGGTGGTGGGGTATTGCGGGACGGTGGTGGTGGCGGGGCTGCTGATGTATGAGCACGCGATTATTTCGCCGAAAGACTTGAGGCGGATGAATGCGGCTTTCTTTTTGCTGAATGGGGTGATTTCGGTGGTGTTCTTTTTGTTTGTGGGTGGGGCGGTGATGGTTCGAGCGAAGGGGTAGTGAGTGCAGGATGCCAGGAAACACAAAGCCCGCTCGATGAGAGCGGGCTTTGTGACTTATTCAGTGCTTACCGACTATTCGTTGGCTTTGTGAGTGAGGTGATCCAGGCCGCGGTTGATGCTGTCCTTGGTGTGCTCGGCGGCGTTGGTGATGCTGTCGCGGAGGTTGCGGCTATGCTCTTCAGAATGGAGCTTGGTGTCTTCGGCTTCGTGGCTGTGCTTAAGGTCTGAGGCGGTGTCCTTGACATTGCCCCAGGCCTCCTTGGCGTGGCCTTTGACCTGATCTGCTGCGCCTTCGTTGGCGAGCGACTGATCATTGGTGGCTTCACCGAAGGCTTGCTTCAGTTTGCCTTTTGCCTGGTCGAAGACGCCCGATGCGTTGGATTCATTCATGATGAAACTCCTTAACTACCCATTCATTCTGATGCGGGCGCACAGGGAGGAGGTGTCCGGAGTGAAGATTACGCGCGCGGCGATTCCACTCGGGAATACGCCGCGCGGAGGGTCAGAGCGCGCGGCGGCCAGAGAGAAGGTTGAAGATGAGAGAGATGATGGCGAGGACGATGAGGATGTGAATCCAGCCGGAGAGGGTGTAGCCGCTGACCAGGCCAACCAGCCAGAGGAGGAAAAGGATTACTGTGATAGTCCAGAGCATGTGGGTGAGTCTCCTGAATCGCCCGGCCATTGGGTTCGGCCATGAGCTTATTGGCTGCCGCGGGGCTGCCATGTGGTAAGGTGCTTTGCTGCAAGGCTGGGTTGTCTTGTCAAGCGAAAATGGGAGGTTTGTTGGTGAGATCGGAAGACAGTGCGGGAATGGGAAATCCGAAAGACGAGGTGATCCGTACCGCGGAGTTGCGCGTGGCGATCCAGGGGGCAATGGGATCGAACAGCCACATGGCAGCGCGTGCGATGCTCGGCGGGGCGATGACAGTCGTCCCGTGTGGGCTTTCGGCTGAGGTGATCGAGCGTCTGGCTGGGGGTGAGGTGGACGTGGCGGTACTGCCCATTGAAAACAGCCTGCATGGGTCCGTGGCCGAACACTACGACCTGCTGCTGGAACATGCGGTTCGGATCACTGGGGAGAGTCTGCTGAGGATCCGGCACAACGTGATTGCGGCTCCTGGGGTGAAGCTTGCGGAGGTGCGGCGGGTGATGTCGCATCCGGTGGCGTTAAGCCAGTGCAGGCGATGGCTGCGGGCGCATCCGGAGATTGAGGTGGTCTCGTTCTATGACACGGCGGGAAGTGTGAAGGAGTTGATGGAGAAGGGGTGGAGGGACGCGGCGGGGATCGCGCCGGAACTGGCGGCGGAGGAGTATGGTGCGGAGGTTCTGGAGCGAGGGGTGGAGGACCACGCGGAGAACTACACGAGGTTCTACCGGTTGGAGCGGGAGGCGGGAGCTGGGGTGGTCGCGGACGCGGACAAGATGAGTGTGGCGTTCAGCGTTGCGCACGAGCCGGGAACGCTGATTCAGGCGTTGGAGGAGTTTCGTCAGGCGGGAATGAACTTGACGCGGATTGAGAGCAGGCCGGTCCCGGGGCGGCCCTGGGAGTATGTGTTCTATGTGGATGTGCGGTTTGTCGGGGTGAGTGAGGCGGATGCGGTTTTGGGCGAACTGGGAAAACATTGCGAGATGGTGAAGGAGCTTGGGCGGTATGGGGCGGCATCTTAGGGAGCAAGGATTAGGGGCTGGGACTAGGGACGCGAGGGATAGGGCCGATAAGGGGATTTCAGGGTCACGTTACCGGGCTGCGACCTTTTCAGGGTTGATGCATCAGATAGCTGATAAGTTGATAGCCGGACACTCAAGGGTGTAGGCTGCGAAGAGCAGGAAGAGGAAGAGCGACTATGTCGAATGATTTTGTAAGCGTGATCAAGCCGAGTGGACGCGGCGGCGAGCCGGTTGGAATGATCGAAGCGAAGGGTGGAGCGGTGCCGGTGCTGCCGGTGCGGGATACGGTTCTGTTTCCGCACGCGGTACTGCCGCTGACGGTTGGGCGGGAGAGCTCGATCAACCTGATCCAGAGTCTGGGTGAAGAGAAGACCATCTTGGTGGTGGCACAGCGGGACGCGCGGCTGGACACGCCGGAGGGCGGCGATCTGCACAGTGTGGGGACGCGGGCGACGGTGCATAAGGTCGTCAAGATGCCGAACCAGAGCCTCTTTGTCTTTACCGAGGGGAACGAGCGGGTTCGCTTGGGGGATTTCGCGCAGATTCAGCCGTTCATGACGGCGGAGTACTCGGTCATTGAGGAAGAGGAGCCGACGAAGACGCCGGAACTTGAGGCTTTGCAGCGGAATGTGGTGAGCCAATTTCAAACGATTGTGACGAGTTCTCCGACGCTGAGTGATGACCTGCAGACGATTGCGATCAATATCGACGAGCCGGGGCGGCTGGCGGATTTCATCGCGTCCAGCCTGCCATTTCTGACAACGAACGATAAGCAGGAACTGCTGGAGACGCCGGATATCGCGGTGCGGCTGGAGCGGGTGAACAAGCACCTGGCGAAGGAGCTGGAGGTGCAGCAGCTCCGGAACAAGATCCAGAGTGAGGTGCAGGACTCCGTGCAGCAGTCGCAGCGGGATTACTACCTGCGGGAGCAACTGAAGGCTATCCAGAAGGAACTGGGTGACTTGGACGACACGCAGAAGGATATTGCGGAGTTGAAGGAGAAGATTGAGACTGCGGGGATGCCGGAGGAGGTCCAAAAGGACGCGCTGAAGGAGCTGGGGCGGCTGAGCCGGATGAATCCGGCGGCGGCGGACTATAGCCTGACGCGGAACTATGTGGAGTGGCTGGCGGTGCTGCCGTGGGCCAAGACGAGCTCCGGCGAGGTGGACATTCTGAAGGCGCAGAAGTTCCTCGACGAGGATCACTATGGGTTGAAGAAGGTGAAGGATCGCATTCTGGACTACCTTTCCGTGCGGCGGTTAAAGCCGGACATGAAGGGGCCGATTCTTTGCTTTGTGGGGCCTCCAGGTGTGGGTAAGACCTCGCTTGGGCGGAGTATTGCGCGGGCGCTGGACCGGAAGTTCAGCCGGATTTCGCTGGGCGGCATGCATGATGAGGCGGAGATTCGGGGGCATCGGCGGACGTACATTGGCGCGCTGCCGGGGCAGATTATCCAGCACCTGAAGCGGGTCGAGGTGAAGGACCCGGTGTTCATGCTGGATGAGATCGACAAGTTGGGGCGTGACTTCCGGGGCGATCCTGCGAGCGCGCTTTTGGAGACGCTTGATCCGGAGCAGAACTCGACGTTCCGGGACAACTACCTGGATCAGCCGTTTGACCTGAGCAAGGTGCTGTTCATCTGCACGGCGAACCAGCTCGACACGATTCCGGGGCCGTTGCTTGATCGTATGGAGATCATCGAGCTGACGGGCTATACGGAGGAGGAGAAGGTTGCGATTGCGCAGACGTACCTGATCCCGCGGCAGATCAAGGAGAACGGGCTGGAGGCGGAGATGATTGAGTTTCCGCGGGAGTCTGTGGCCCTGGTGGCTCGGCATTACACGCGCGAGGCCGGGGTGCGAAAGCTCGAACAGCAGATTGGCACGGTGTGCCGGAAGCTGGCGCGGAAGATCGCCGAGGGGCGGACGGAGAAGCTGGTCATCACGGAGGAGATCATCCACGAGTTCCTTGGTGGCATCAAGGTCCGCGTGGACACGGAGATCGCAGAGCGGACGAAGCGGGCCGGCGTTGTGGTCGGCCTGGCCTGGACTCCGGCAGGCGGCGACATCCTGTTCATTGAGGCGAACAAGATGAAGGGCAAGGGCGGCTTCAACATCACCGGGCAGATTGGCGATGTGATGAAGGAGTCCATGCAGGCTGCGCTGACGTGGGTCAGGTCCAATGCCTTGACGCTGGGGCTCGATGAGGACTTTACCAAGGACCTGGATCTGCATATCCATGTGCCGGCGGGTGCGATCCCGAAGGACGGTCCGAGCGCGGGCGTGACGATGGCTACGGCGCTGGTGAGTCTGCTGACGGACAAGCCGGTACGTCCGCTGCTGGCGATGACGGGCGAGATTACGCTGAGCGGCGATGTACTGCCGGTCGGGGGCATCAAGGAGAAGTTCCTGGCGGCGAAGCGTGCGGGCGTAAGGGATGTGATCCTGCCGGTTGACTGCAAGCAGCAGGTGGATGAAGACCTGACGCCGGATCAGACGGAGGGGATCACGATCCACTATGCTCGACGAATTGAGGATGTGCTGGCTGTCGCGCTGCCGAAGGATGCCGTAGAACTGGAGCAGGACGAGGAAGTACGGGAAGAGGTGCTGCAGGCTGCCGCGGTATAAGCGGGGACTGTTCGGCATCGGGATGGAAGGAGGGCAGCGGAGAATGACTCTGCTGCCCTTTTTGTTCAAGGGCGGAACAACGGACGCGGAGGGAGAGCACTCTTACGGCGTGAGAGGGCATCTGCCATGGCGACGAAGAAGGCGGCTGGGAAGAAGGCTGTAGCGAAGAAGACACCGGTGAAGAAGGCGGCTGGCAAGGTCGCGAGCAAGCGGGCGGCGGGTGGTAAAAGTGTGAGCCTGACGAAGGAAGGAAAGGATCCGAAGGGTGGTCTGACGGCTGCCGGGCGGAAGACGTATAACGACGCCACGGGCGGGAATCTGAAACCGGGGGTGAAGGGGGTGGCGGACACTCCGGAGAAGAAGCGGCGGAAGGGATCGTTTCTGACGCGGCACTTTACAACTCCTCCAGGGCCAGTGGTGAAGGATGGCAAGCCGACCCGGCAGGCGCTGCAGGCTGCGGCATGGGGTGAGCCGGTGCCGAAGACGGTGGCAGAGGAAAAGAAGCTGGCGGCGAAAGGAAGGAAGCTGCTCGAGGAGGCGAAGGAAGAGTGAGCGGCTTGGTATGCTGAGGGAGTGAAAGTCGATGTGATCTATTGCGGAGTGCTGAAGGAGCTGTTTCGTGCTCATGGGCAGGAGGTCTTTCTGGCCGAGGGCGATACCGTAGGAACGCTGCTGACGATTCTGAAGGATTACTTTACGACGGAGACGAAGGTCTGGGGATCGTTGGCGGTGGCGGTGAATGATGAATACGCCGGCTTGCGAACGAGGCTGAAGGATGGGGACGAGGTGGCGCTGCTGCCGCCCGTAAGTGGGGGATAGGGTGCGGATCGAGATTCTGGACGGAGTACTTCCGACGGCGGAGGTGATGGACGAGATCAAGGCCGGTGCGGACGGTGCGGTGTGTGTGTTTGACGGCATTGTGCGGAATAACACGCGCGGGCGGCAGACGCTCTACCTGGACTATGAGGCGAAGATGCCCATGGCGTTGAACCAGATGCGTGCGCTGGCGGACGAGGCTGCGGCGAAGTTTGGGGTACGGGAGGTGGCGGTGCTGCATCGGCTGGGCCGGTTGCAGGTGGGGGAGACCAGTGTGCTGATTGTTGTGGCGAGCGCGCACCGGGGGGCGGCGTTTGAGGCTTGCCGATGGGTGATCGATACGCTGAAGAAGACGGTACCGATCTGGAAGAAAGAGACGTTCGTGGATGGGGCGGAGTGGGTGGATGGGGAGCCTTTCCCGGCGGATGTTGCTTCCTTCGGTAAGAGCTAAGGGAACTCTCACGAGGGTAGGCGGTAGAGCGTTCCGCGCCGCGTGTGGCTATCGAGGTATCGCGGAGTGGGAGATGCCGCTAGACTTCTGGAGGTTCGATCTGGAGGTCTGATATGGCTCGTGTGTCTTCTTGTGCGTGGCGGGGAATGAGTCTGGCAATGCTGGTAGTGCTGCGGGTGAGCGCGCAGATGGTGCCTCCGGCGCTTGAGGCGCCTGCGACCGCTCCGCCGAAGGTGGGAACGAACGGCGAGAAGCTGGTGGGAATGCCGAAGTTCCACGATCCGGAACCGTATGACATTGACGAGCATACGGGGTATGCAGCGATCTTCGATGGCAAGAGCCTGGCGGGATGGGATGCGGATACAAGCATCTGGCGTGTGCAGGATGGGCTGATGGTGGGCGAGACGTTCGAGGGTAAGCCGCGCGGGAACAACTACATTGTGTATCGCGGGGCGAAGACGCGGGATTTCGACCTGAAGCTGCAGATGAAGATTGAAAAGGGCGGCGGGGGCGGGATTCAGTACAGGAGCCAGACAGGGGTGCCGTGGACGAGGGCGCAGCCGACGGGGTTGCCGCCGTATGACCTGCGGTTCATGATGACGGGGCCGCAGGCGGACTTCTGGTTTCCGGTGCGGGCATCCACGGCGGAGTACACGGGGCAGTGGTACAGCGAGAACACGATGCAGGGGATTCTGGCGTATCGCGGGCAGGTGACGCAGGCGCTGCCGGGGCAGAAGAACCGGCTTGTCGCGAGGATTGGTGAACGGCAGGCTTTGGGCGGCTATGTGAAGGTAAATGAATGGAACGACTACGAGATCATCGCGCGGGGCGGGGTGATGATGCACATTATGAACGGACAGTTGATGGCCGTGTTTGTGGATGACAACAAAGATTCGGCGAATAACCAGCCGGGCCTGATCGGATTCGAGATTGAGAGTCAGCCGTGCAAGATTTCAGTGCGGGATATCTGGCTGCGGAAGTTTGACTGAGGACGTTTCGTTTTTGTCCTGAGCGGCGGCGTACCAGTTGCGGGGCTGCTGCGCTACGGACGCCGGTCGAGGCACGCGTGGGAAGCATTGGTCGTTCTTCTGAGAGTGACCTGCGCCTTGGCTTTGGCCCTGAGCCGGTCGTGGGAGATGATCGGCTGCACAGAGCAGGGAAGGGTGTTCTCTTTCTTATGCACAGGGATGCCGGTGTCTCCGGGATGTACCTTTGCAGCTCCAAGTGACGTCTTATGGAGAGAAGGGTTACTGTGCGGCGGAAGCCGTGCGGGTCATGGGAGACTTGTGACGTTTGGAGTGTTGGTGCGGCTTGGGTGGCTGAGTGCGATGGTGATGGGGATGGCGGTTGGGGCGGGGGTGTGCGCGTCGGCGCAGGCTCCGGTGGAGCGGCGGGCTCCGGGCGAGGGGCAGATTACGACGTTAAAGGCAGAGGCTCGGCTGGTCAATATTGCGGTGAATGCGGTGGATGAGCATGGGTCGCCTGTCGGCGGGTTGGGGAAGGAGGACTTTGCGCTGGCGGAGGATGGGAAGGCGCAGAAGATCGTGTTCTTTGAGAAGGATTCGGCGACGCCGCTTTCGATTGTGCTGGCGGTGGACGGCAGCGAGAGCGTGCTGACAAATGAGCGGCTGGAGAAGAGTGCGGGGAAGAAGTTTGTTGAGACGCTGCTGCGAAGCCAGGATGAGTTCGATTTGATGGAGTTCGACGATACGGTGCGGGAGGTGGTGTCGTTTACGAACGATAAGAGGCGGATTGAACAGGCGCTCGGGGAGCTGGGGCGGGGGGATGCCACTGCCGTCTATGACGCGGTGTATCTGGCGAGTCAGCGGCTGGGGGAGACGAAGCAGGATGCGGGGCGGCGGCGGGTGCTGGTCCTGATCACGGACGGGGACAATACCGTGAAGGGCGTGAAGTACGACGAGGCGGTGGCGGCGGCGCAGAAGGCGGGGGTGATGATCTATGCGCTGATCGTGGTGCCGATTGCGAGCGATGCGGGACGGAATACGGGCGGGGAGCATGCGCTGATCCAGATGGCGAACGATACGGGCGGGAAGTACTACTACATTGAGGACCCGAAGGAGCTGGGTCCGGCATTTATGAAGGTTTCGGACGATCTGCGGACGCAATATGTGCTGGGTTACTATGCGCCGGAACGGACGGTGAAGAACCGAAGCGATGGGTACCGGGCGATCAAAGTGACGCTGACGGATGCGGGAAAGGCTGGGAAGACGGGGCTTCGGTACAGGACGGGGTACTATGCTGGGAGGTAGTCAGGGGTACCCCACCCCGCGGTGTTTGTGTGCAAAATATTCAAAACAGAGACTTTAGGCTTGTATCTACTTTTGTAACCGTCTGAAAGTTACCCTGGGGGTGAACGAAATGGAGAGGCACGGGATGAGCGAGTTTGTGTATGCCGATGTGGCGGCGGGGATTGCGCGCGAGGCGGGGGAGTTGCTGCGCGGGTTTTATGAGAAGGGCGTCGCGATGGAGTACAAGGGCGACGTGGACCTGGTGACGGAGGCGGACCGGGCGAGCGAGGCGCTGATCAAGGCGCGGCTGACGGAGGCGTTTCCGGAGCACGGGATCTACGGCGAGGAGGGGACGCGCGAGGGGCTGGAGCGGGAGTTCCGGTGGTATGTCGACCCGCTGGATGGGACGACGAACTTTGCACATGGATTTCCGGTGTTCTGCGTGGTGCTGGGGCTGGAGCGGAGGGCTGCGGGGCTGGCAGCGGGTGAGGACGGCGAGATGACCGCAGGGGTGATCTACGATCCGCTGCGGGATGAGTTGTTTCAGGCGGAGCGGGGGAAGGGTGCGTGGCTGAATGGGCGGCGGATTCATGTGTCGAAGACGCGGACGCTGCAGGAATCGCTGACGGCGACGGGGTTTCCATCCCAGAAGCGGCACGAGAATCCGAACGTGCACTTTTACCAGGAGATGACGCTGCGGTCGCATGGGGTGAGACGGGCTGGAAGTGCGGCGATCGACATGGCGTATGTGGCGTGCGGGCGCATGGATGGGTACTGGGAGTTCAAGCTTAACCCGTGGGACACGAGTGCGGGATACTTGTTGATCGAGGAGGCGGGGGGCACGGTGACGCACTTCGACGGCGGGAAGTTCACGCTGGATTCGCGCGAGGTGCTGGCGACGAACGGGTTGATCCTGGGGGAGATGAAGGGGTTGTTTGAGGACCTGTTTGCGGGGCGGGGGATGGAGCCGATTCCTACGCCGGCGGAGTTTCGGCGGCGACGGGAGGCGGGGGCTCAGGGCTGAACAGGCAGACTTCGATGGGGACTCCGACTTTGGTCTAGTGCGTGGTGTGCATGGATGCTGGTATGGTCCGGACACGATGATGATGCCTCTTTTGCAGTGTTCTGGATGCAGGTTTGTGCTGCTGGTTTGTGTTGCCGGGGCGGCGGCTCTTACGGGATGTCAGCGGTCGGGTCCTTCGGTCCCGCAGTCGAATACTTCGTTTGTGGATGAGCATGGGACGGCGCATGTAACGCGGATTGTTCCGGTTCCGAAGACGATCAGCGCTGAGGCGCAGGTGCGGCTGAGTCATCCGGAGAAGGACCTTCCGGGCAGCCTGGCTGAGAGCAGGGCGGCGACGGCCAGGTGGCAGGCCGGTGCGGGCAAGCAGTCTTTGGCGGCGTACCCGGTGAAGGTGGAGCCGACGACGATGGGTGGGGTGCAGGTGCTGGATGTGACCCCGCTCGATGTGCAGCCGGTTCATCCAGATTGGGTGCTGCTGAACGTGCATGGGGGCGGCTTCACGTCGGATTCCGGATCGTTGACGGAGAGCATTCCGATGGCGAACCTGATCCATGCGAGGGTGGTGTCTGTGCTGTATCGTCTGGCACCGGAGCACCCGTTTCCGGCGGCGGTGGATGATACGGTGGCGGTGTATCGGGAGCTTCTGAAGACGTACAAGCCGAAGCATATTGCGCTTTATGGGACGTCAGCCGGAGCGATTTTGACGGCGGAGACGGCGGTGCGGCTGAAGCAGCTTGGTTTGCCGCTTCCGGCGGCGCTGGGGATCTTCTCCGGGATGGGGGATTTCAGTCAGACCGGTGACTCGCAGGCTTTATACGGATTGCGTGGTCTGGCGAGCAAGGTGGCGATTCCGGACGAGCGGATGAAGAACTCGGAGTATGTGGGCTCGACGAATCCGACGGATCCGGTGTTGTCGCCTCTCTATGCGGACCTGCATGGGATGCCGGCGACCTTGTTTATCACCAGCGGGCGCGACATGCTGCTGAGCGGGACGACGATTCTTCATCGTGCGTTCCTCAGGGCGGGCGTGGATGCGCGGTTGGTGGTGTTTGAGGGGCTAGATCATACGTTCTGGAACGATTTGAGTTTGCCGGAGACGAAAGAGACGTATGGGTTGATGGCTGGGTTTTTTAGTGGGCAGTTGATGCGGTGATGGCGACAACCGAGCCAATTTCGGGGACGATGAATGGGCTGCTCTAAGATTCGGGTGCGGGCGAAAGAGTGAGCCACTTCTGGTATAGAGGGAAGGAGCGAAGCTTCATTTCTGGCTCTTAGTGCTACACTTCTAGCCATCGTGAGGTTCGCCAGGGATGCTCTCGGTCTTCCAAGGTAAGGCGTTCGCTCGATTTGCTAAGAAGGCTCGCATCAGGACAGCGATCTGTGGCGGGCGGCTACAGAGGCAGATGCCGGCTTGATCGATGCCGATCTTGGTGGAGGCGTGATCAAGCAGCGTGTGGCGCGGGCAGGGGAAGGTAAGTCCGGTGGCGCGCGGTCGATCCTTCTGTTCCAGCATGGAAGCCGCGCCGTCTATGTGTATGGGTTCGAGAAGAAGGATCGCAGCAATATTGATCGAAGAGAGCTGGAGGCGTTCCGGGAGCTCGCAAAGGTGATTCTTGCCTACACCGACGCAGAGATGGCACAACGAGTGGCGGACGGAGCCCTGTACAAGGTGACGGGTTCGGAGGATGAAGATGACCAAGAAATATCGAAGTGATGCGCTGGCGGCGGTCCATGAGACGGCCGTCGATCTGCACCGTGTTGGAGGGATGGATCGCACTACGATGCGGACCTTCGACGCTCTTTGCCTGACCGCGATCGAAGAGATGACGCCTGAGAAGATTAAGAGGTTGCGGAAGCGGGAGAAGGCCAGCCAGACTGTGTTTGCGGCCTATCTGAATGTGACACCGGGCCTGGTGAGCAAATGGGAGCGAGGAGAGAAGCATCCACAAGGCGCGTCGTTGAAGCTGCTCTCGCTGGTTGAGAAGAAGGGGCTTGAGATTGTGGCTTGAGCGAGAGCAAGGTGGAGTGGGCGGGATGCATCTTCCGGGTGAAGGATTGCTGGTAGAATCGAGAGCAAAGTTCAGGTTCAGGCTGATTTCTGACGGCGACATTTTTGAAGTGATAAGGGGAGAGATTCGATGGCTTATGTGATTGCGGAACCATGCATTGGGACGAAGGATTCGGCGTGTGTGGACGCTTGCCCGGTGGATTGTATTCACCCGAAGAAGGATGAGAACGGCTACTCGGACGCGGAACAGTTGTTCATCGATCCGGTGGAGTGCATTGACTGCGGCGCGTGCGTGCCGGTGTGCCCGGTGTCAGCGATCTACGCCGGGGACGACCTGCCGGAGAAGTGGGCGGATTTCCAGGATAAGAACGCCGCGCACTTCGGGCGGTAGGTTTGAGTTGTTAGTTGTCAGAAGGGGCGTGGTTCCGGGGTATTGGAGCTGCGCCCTTCGACTTTGGGAGAGTGCGTGTGAAGGAGGGCAGGGTCGCGGTGCGGGTGGGGGAGGCGCTGGTGCTGCGGACGTGGCCGTTCCATGAGGCGGACCTGCTGGTGAGTTTGTTTACGCGGGAGCATGGGCGGGTGAAGGGCGTGGCTCGTCATGCGATGCGGAGCCGGCGGCGGTTTGGCGGGGCGCTGGAGCCGATGACGCATGTGCGGGCGACGTGGGCGGAGCGGCCGAAGCAGGAGCTGGTGCGGCTGGATGCGTTTGAGATTGTGAGCTCGCCGATGAGTGGGAGGGTGGACTTGGCGCGGCTGGCGGGGCTGGAGCTGGTGGCGGAGGTGCTGGATGAGCTGCCGGAGGGGGCGGTGGAGGATGCGGTGTTCCGGCTGGCGGTGGCGGTGCTCGACGAGCTGCAGGTGGGGCGGGTTTGGATGCCGGTGACGTACTTCTGCCTGTGGATGACGCGGCTGATGGGGTGGATGCCGGAGCTGGGGCGGTGCGTGGTGTGCGGGGAGGATCTGCGGGGGAGGACGGTGTGGTATTCGGCTGGGGCGGACGGGGTGACGTGCGCGGATGACCGGCGGGGCGGCAGCATGGCGCTTTCAGCGGAGATGGTGGCGGAGGCGGTGAGGATGTTTCGCGGGACGGTGAAGGAGCTGGGCGCGGAGGCGTGGCCGAAGGGGCGGGGGGCGGAGCTGCGGCGGTTCGCGGTGGAGACGCTGGAGCGCCACCTGGAGAGGCGGCTGGCGAGTGCGGGGGCGCTTGGGCGGGCCTGACGCTGCCCGGCTACGACGTAAGTGATCGCCAGGTGGTGACCTTCTACTCCCTTTTCCATCGAAGGGGTGACCTTCGAGGCACATCGAGCGCGGGGTGTCCAACCTGAGTGGTACAGCTTCTTCCGGGCGGGTCCCGTAGTCTCTGATCTAACAGCGCCGCATCGCTTTTTCCGCCATTGGCTGGGAGAGAAGAATGCACCTCACAGAGCGCGACGGAGGTAGGTTTCATGACGGATTCAAAGACACATCGGGCAGGGCCAAGGGGCTTGTTTGGACGGCTGAAGGGCAAGGGTGGCTCGGCTAGCGTGGGGTATAGCTCGGTGGTGAGCTTTCGGCGGCCTGAGGGGTCCTCGGCCCGGGAGCAGGGGACGGTGGAGGATTGCGGGGCGGAAGGGCTTTTTGTGGCTCACGACAGTGGGGTGATGCCGCGTGATCCGGTGGCGCATCCGAAGTTGAGACCGCGGCTGGAGGGAGCTGCGAAGCCGTTGTTTTTGTGCGAGGAGCCTGCGCCGGCGTTCGAGAGCAGGGGGCCCATCTCAAAGACCGAGGTTGATATTGCAGCGTTTGTGGAGGTGGTGACGGCAGCGTATCCGCAGCCGCGCGACCCCGATGTAAGGCCGGTGCTGAAGGCTCGTCCAAAGGAGGCCACACGGCCATTTGTGTATCTGCCGGGGGCGCCGGAAGAAGAGTCTCCTGAGATGGTGGTGAGGCAGCCTGCGTGGGACTCGGAGGCAATGCAGCGGGCTCATAAGGAGAGCGAGCTGAAGGCGTTTCACGAGTTTCTGGACCGGATGGAGTCCGGGCCGTTGGAGGCGCTGGACCGGCCGCTGGCGGACCTAGATGAGAAGGCCGAGGAGAGCCGGCAGTTTGCGGCTCCGGCGGCTCCGTACGATCCCATCCTGGAAGGGACGTTTCCGGAGTACGCGATGAGTGCGGCGGCGAAGGACGCTCCGCCGTTGCCGGAGGAGGATCGTTTCATCGTGGAGGCGGTGATTGAGCCGCAGGATCCGGTGGCGAAGCCTCGTCTGCCGCACAACCCTGCGGAGGTGCTGCCGGGCGGGTTGCCGCAGCGGCTTTCGCCTTCGCAGCGCGCGCACCTGAAGCGGCCAGTGACCGTCAGGGATCGTCATGGACGGATCGCACCGGTGACGTACAGCCTGAATCCCAAGGGCGACGCTTAAGAGGGATGGAACGGGTATTCGCGGGGGTCCAGTATGCTTACGGATGGGGATGGCGGCGTCGAGGCGCGACGCAGGCGTGGTCCCGGGAAGACGGCTGGAGTCAGCTTGATCGACGGAAAGAGGAACAAGACGGCGGTGACGGCACTGGGCGGGGCGGCGTGGAGCCCGCGGCTGCTGTTCGCGGTTTCAGGCCGCATCTGCAAGGCGGCGGACCTGCTGCTGTTGAGCGCGGCGTCCATCATTTTGGTGATTCTGCCGCATCTGGAAGCGCCGCCGAGTGGGGTGGAGGGGTACCTGAGCCTGCGCATCTCCATCCGCAACGTGCTGCTATCCGTGGTGTGCGTGGTGGCGTGGCGGCTGATTCTGATGGGGATGGGGGTGTATACCCCGCAGCGGGCGAGGTCGTTTGCGGACTACCTGTTCCGGTGCATCATCGCGTTGAATGCGTGCACGCTGATGATGGCGGGGGTGACGCTGCTGCTGCGCTCACGCGTGGACGTGTGGGAGGTGGCGGAGGGGTTCTGGGTGGTGTGCCTGGCGGCGATGGTGCTGGTGCGATCCGCGCTGCTGCTCTATGGGAGCTATGTGCGGCCCAAGCTCAGACCGCAGCGGAACCTGATGATTGTGGGCTCCGGGGCGCGGGCGCGGCAGGTGTACCAGGAGTTCAAGGCGCACTCCGAGTGGGATTACCGGCTGCTGGGGTTCGTTGACTCGGAGCCGCAGAGTGGGTCTGTGCCGCCGGAGCTGATCCTGGGGGGGATCGACGACCTAGAGCAGATTCTGATGCACACGGTGGTCGATGAGGTGGTGATTGCGCTGCCGGTGAAGAGCCAGTATGAGGCGGTGGAGTATGCGATTGGGGTGTGCCAGTCGCTGGGGATTCAGGCGCAGTACTTTACGGACTTTTTCAGCACATCCATCACCAAGCGGCACAGCCCGGGGGGCGGGGCGGGGGTGGTGCTGGAGGTGGTGCACGACGACTGGCGGCGGCATGTGAAGCGGCTGGTCGATGTGGTGTTTTCCGGGCTGCTGATTGTGGTGTTCTCCCCGGTGATGCTGGCAGTGGCGTTGGCGGTGAAGCTGACGAGTGCGGGGCCGGTGCTGTTCCGGCAGGAGCGCTTTGGGCTGAACAAGCGGCGGTTCTACATGCTGAAGTTTCGCTCGATGATGGTGGACGCGGAGTCCAGGCAGGCGGCGATCGAGCACCTGAACGAGACCTCCGGGCCGGCGTTCAAGATCAAGAACGATCCCCGAGTGACGCCGATCGGAAACTTCATTCGGAAGTTTTCGCTCGATGAGTTGCCGCAGCTTTTCAATGTGCTGGGTGGGTCGATGAGCCTGGTAGGCCCGCGTCCCCTGCCGCTGCGGGATGTAAACCGGTTCTCCGAGGCGTGGCTGATGCGGCGCTTTTCCATGAAGCCGGGGATTACCTGCCTGTGGCAGATTGGCGGGCGCAGCAATACCGACTTCGACCGGTGGATTCAGTTGGATCTGGCGTATATCGATGGGTGGAGTCTGTGGCTGGATACGAAGATTCTGCTGAAGACGGTGCCGGCGGTGGTGATGAGCCGGGGAGCATCTTAGAGACGGTTCTTCGTTCTACGTTCTTCGTTATTAGTTGTTAGGTGAGCGGCGTTCAAGGTTGCGTTCGATGGGCTCAGGGGATGTGCGTTCCTCCCCTGAGCTTTTTACGCGTGGGTTTAAAGGGCTTTGCGGACGAGGCGGCGGACGGTTTCGGTGACGAGGCCGAAGAGGACGTGGGAGACCATCTCGCTGGATTTTTCGCGTGTGGTCTGGTCGGCGGGTTCTGCGCTCAGG
The DNA here is from genome assembly GCA_964242025.1 of uncultured Acidobacteriaceae bacterium. Classification (GTDB taxonomy): domain Bacteria; phylum Acidobacteriota; class Terriglobia; order Terriglobales; family Acidobacteriaceae; genus Edaphobacter. The sequence goes on along the minus strand of CAXSZW010000010.1, from coordinate 17,644 downwards.
CCAAGGGCGGGGAGGGCTCCTTCGTGGGTGAGCGCCATGAGGGTCATGCCGAAGTTGACGCCTTCGCGGGCGGTGGCGGCGGGGTAGAACTCGGCGAGCGCGCCGTACGCAGCGCCGGTGGCGGCTCCAAAGCCCCAGTGGAGGGTCTCGGCGGCAACGACCTTGGTTGCGGGGCTGAGTTCATGGCCGGCGAGTTTCTCCGCGAGCACCTCCGGCGGCTCAGGTTGGCCCTCGGTACGCGGCGGGTAGACCTTTTCCGCGACGGATTTTGCGGCGGTGGCCACGAGGCCTCCGATGAGACCGGCGATGATGCCCTTGGCAAGGGATTTGGAGGCCATGGGAGTTTCGGCCTGAGGTGCTGACGGCTGGGCCAGCTTCTGCTCAATGAAGTTAAGAAGGATGTTGGCGGGCATGGGTTCCTCGTTGGTTGTGATGCTGGATTTGGGGGAAGCGTTCTGGGTCCGTTGCGAGATGGGACGGGAAGCAAACCGCTGGGCTGAAATGATGGCCTACGGGCTCATGCTGCGGCGGATTCTTCCGATGATGCGGTTGAGGAGACGTCCATGCTATTCGTATCTCATCCTAAGATTTCTTATATCGCTTCCGCCGCGTGTGCTCTGCTGGGTCTTGCCGGGTGTTCCTCCGGCCGCGTGATTCCTTCGGTTGGTCCGCAGACTGTTTCTGTGCACATGCAGGGTAGGCTTCGTGGCGGGCAGCAGCCGGTCAACGGCGCGACCATTCAACTGTTCGATATCAGCGCCGCGCAGGTTGGCGTGACCGGGGCACAGCCGCTGCTGACGTCCACCGTTCTGAGCGATGCCAGCGGCGCGTTCAACATTACCGGGGACTACACCTGTCCTACGCTGGGCGATCAGGTGTACCTGGCCGCGACGGGCGGGGACTCCGGCAGCGGCTTCAACGGCGATCTGGTGATGATGACGGCGCTGGGCAACTGCGGCGACCTGACTCCGCAGACCTTCATCAGCGTGAATGAGGTGACCACGGCCGCGACCATCTTCTCGTATTACAACCAGTTCGATACGTCCCAGACCGGCGGCGCGAATATCGTCATCTTCAACGGCTCAACGGAGTATCAGAATTTCCTGAGCCTGGTCGATCCCACCACCGGCGTGGCGCTTGCGACCAACGGCGTGGACGTGCAGTTGGAGCTGAATGCGCTGGGGAACACGCTGTCCACCTGCGTCAACTCATCGACAGACAGCAACGGACACTCGGCCGCGTGTGACACGTTGGTCGCCATGGCGAACGACGGTTCCTTCAACCTGGCCTCAAACGACTCCGCGCAAGCCATGTTCCTGATGGCTGCGTCGCCTTCGTATAACCCAAGCGGCGAGTACAACTACGCGCCTCCCTCGCCGCCCTTCCAGCCGACGCTGAGCGCAGCGCCCCCGGTCTGGGACCTGCATCTGCCCCACTAAAGACAGGGTGCGAGAGCGAGGGGAAGCCCGGAGGGTGCGTCGCAGGACGCGCTCTCTGGGCTGCCGCATGTCAGCCGTAGTAGGCGGTGGGGTCGGTCTGGTCTGCAGCGGCGGGAGCTTTCAGCGCACGGAAGAGCAGCGTAAGGGCCGCTGAGACGGCCAGGTTGAGCAGCAGCGCGGGCACGGCGGCGTACATCTTGCCCAGGTACGGGATGGGATAGACGGATGACTTGAGGCCCAGGGTGGCGACCATCCAGGTCCCGGAGACCATGCCGGCCAGCCATCCGGCGAACAGCGCCCACGGGTGGAAGAAGCGGGTGAAGACGCCGCAGACGACGGCAGGGAAGATCTGCCCGATCCAGATGCCTCCCAGCAGCTGCATCTCGATGGCGTAGGTAGCGGGCAGCTTGAGCACGAAGACGAGCGCGCCGAATTTCACCACCAGCGAGACCCACTTGGCCATGTTGGATTCCTGGCGCGGCGTCATGGGCACCCGGACGAGCTCGCCCCACAGGTTGCGGGTGAACAGGTTGGATGCTGCAATGGACATGATGGCCGCCGGAACCAGCGCGCCAATCGCAATAGCCGCGAGGCAGAAGCCGGCAAACCACTCCGGAAACATCTTGAGGAAGAGCAGCGGGACGGTGGCGCTGGAGTCTTTGGTCACGACGCCCGCAGCCAGCGCGACGTAGCCAAGTAAGGCCACCAGGCCGAGCAGGAAGCTGTATGCCGGCAGCATGGCGGCGTTGCGCCGGATGGTATTGGCGGAGCTGGCGCTGAGGACCGCCGTCGCGGTGTGCGGGTACAGCATCAGCGCAATGGCCGAGCCGATGGCGAGGGTGCTGTAGCCAAGAAACTGTCCGTGGGCCAGATGGATGGAGGAGGCCGGGTTGTGGGCGGCCAGCGCGCGGTCGGCGAGCTCAAAGACCCGGGCGTACCCGCCCAGCCGGATGGGCAGCCAGATCAGCGCGACCAGCACCATCGCATACAGCATCACGTCCTTGACGATGGCGATGACGGCGGGGGCGCGCAGCCCCGACGACCACGTATAGGCGGCCAGAATGATGAAGGCGGCGGCCAGCGGCCACTCGCCGTGAATGCCCAGCGCCGCGATGACGACGCGAATGCCCACAAGCTGCAGCGCGATGTACGGCATCAGCGCAAGGATGCCGGTCATGGCGATGGCGATAGTCAGCGGGCGGAAGCCGTAACGGCCGCGAACGAAATCGGCAAAGGTGACGTATCCGTGGCGGTGGCAGACGGTCCACAGGCGGGGCAGGACCAGCATCATGTACGGATAGGCCAGGATGGCGTACGGGACGGCGAAGAAGCCGTTGGCGCCTGCGCCGTAAAGCGCCGCGGGCACGGCGATGACGGTGTACGCGGTGTAGAGATCGCCGCCCAGCAGGAACCAGGTGATCCAGGTGCCGAAGCTGCGGCCGGCCAGGCCCCACTCCTCCAGCGTATGCATGCCGGCGAGCGGTTTGCGCCAGCGCGCGGCCCAGAAGCCGGCGAAGGTGACCAGGGCGAAGAAGAGCAGGAAGATGACGAGCGCTGTGTTGTGCATCGGTGGGACGATGTTAGCGCATGTGAGGGCCTAATTTTCCAGGTCTTGATCCTGGATGGCGCGGAGCAGGTCTCCGGGATAGATCGGTTTGGGCAGGATATGGAAGTGGTGATCCAGCCGTTCGGCGTCCTGGGAGAAGTCCAGGTAGGAGGCCTGGCCGGAGAAGAGGAGGATCTTGCAGGCGGGGCAGGCAGCCTTGATCCGGATAGCGAGATCGATGCCGGAGAGCTGCGGCATGACGATATCGGAGATGAGCAGGGCGGGGCAATCGAGGGGAGCGCGCCTCAAAGCGTCGAGCGGATTGTTGAAGGAGATGGCGTCATAGCCGCTGAGGCGCAGGATGGTGGCCAGCGTGGAGGCGATGATGGGTTCGTCATCGACGATGAAGACGCGCGTCTTGCGGGAGCTCATCAGATGCCCTTCTTCCGCATTGCGGCGAAGCGGACAGGAGCCGAAGAATGCTGCGCGCGGGCAGGGAGGTCGAAGGACAAGGGCCGGAACAAGGTGGAGCGAGCCGGTTACTGAGTTTGCGGGACCTGGATCAGCTTGGCGACGGGGTAGCCCTGGGCGGCGGCGCGGGATTGGAGGTCGGACAGAGTGGCGGGCGGCAGGGTCTGGGTTTTGGACAGGATGCGGAGCGTCTTGTGGTTGGGAGAGCCGACCAGGAGCCACTCGTACTCCGCTCCGGCGCCCACGACCCAGGATTTCTTTGCCAGGAAGTAGGGCAGGAAGCCGGGGATCTTCAGCTTGCCGTCGCCCATTTTATCGGCGAGCCGGGCGTCCTTGTTGCGGACGTTGGAGGCGCCGTCCTTGAGCAGGCAGGTGGCGACGACCTGGAGACGGCCGGGCTTGTCGCCCAGGGCATACAGGACGGTGGCGTTCGAGACACAGTCTTTTTCTGACTTGTCCGGCAGGTGGGCAAGCTCAAACCAGGTGCCGGTCAGGCGGTTCAGATCCAGCTTGGGGATGGGGGTGGCGGACTGCGCAAGGACCGGGGTGGCAGCCATCGTCAGGATCGCGAGGAACGCCAGGGACGCCCGGATCGCCAGAGTGAACGGCCTCCTCGTCAGGTTGTGTAGCTGCTTGGACCTCAATGCGCCCTCCAGGCGTGCCTCGGTTTGGTGTGTGGTCTCGTGCAAAGAAAACGTGCAAAGGAAATGTGGTTGTTGGATGCGGGAAAGAAGGGGCGCGGCGTGGTTTACTCGGATCAGTTGTGCGGAGGCTCCGTGTTTCCTTTTTTTCATCCTCATGCACCGCAGGTGTTTGACGTGCGGGTGGAGACGTCGGCGGGAGCGTTTACCCTGGAGGCGCATCGCGCGTGGTCGCCCCGGGGCGCGGACCGGTTTTACAAGCTGGTGCGCCTGCATTATTACGACAACTCGCGGTTTTTTCGGGTCGTGCCGGGCAAGTGGGCGCAGTTTGGCATCGCGGGCGATCCCAGGCTCGCGCAGGCGTGGCGGGGCAGGACCATCCAGGATGATCCGCTGCTGGAGCACAACGTGAGCGGGTATGTGGCGTTTTCTAACACCGGCCCCAACACGCGCTCGACGCAGGTCTTCATCAACACCGGCGACAACCGGGCAAGGAACGATATCGAGGCGGGCTTTGCGACGTTCGCCAAGGTGGTGGAGGGGATGGACGTCGTCGAAAAGCTGTACGGCGGCTACGGCGAACACTCCGGCGGCGGCATGCGCGCCGGCAAGCAGGAAGAGATGTTCCGGGGCGGCAACGGGTATCTGGACCGGGAATTTCCCAAGCTAGATCAAGTGGTTCGGATTACGGTGATCCCGGTGTCTGCGGCTAAGAGGCCTTAGCCTCCGGAGGCGATGTGTTCACGAGGCAAAATGGGAGGGCATCGCTTGAGCGTTCTCGTGCTCGAGCACGATTTCCGTTGCAGTGTGTCTCCGCAGCGAGTAATTTACCGTTCCAGCAACCAGATTGAGTTGCGGAGCATGTATGTTCAAGCATTCCGTTCATCCCTTGAAGATCCTCTCAACTCTTGTTCGCTACGGATTTGTGCTGCTGCTGAGTTTCGCTGCGCCAACCATGATCAGTGGATGCGGAGGATCATCCACATCTCCTCCCGTCGTCACGACGCCTACCACCCCGGCGCCTACCGTCAATCCCGCTGTGACTGCGAAGAACATCTACAGCATCGATTTAGCGAATCAATCGCTTGATGTCTATACCGCGAACCTGAACGGAACGGTGTCGCCCAACTTCTCCTACCCGGTGGGGGCTCTGGCGGTGGCTGGAGATGCCTCAGGCAACATTTATGCCGCAACTTACTCGGCAACGCAAGCGGGGGTGTCGGTGTTTGCGCAGGGCATGGTCACACCCACGCGCACCATCGTCGTGGCTACGGCAGCATCGAACGCGCCGCAGGTCAACTCCCTGGCTTTGGATTCCGCGAACAATTTGTATGTTGCGATCAACAGCACCATCGAAGTCTTTGGACCGACAGCGACAGGGGCAGCAACACCCATCCGCACCCTTGCTGGATCATCGACTCTACTGACCGCAGCCATGCCCCAGATGGCCTTCGATGCGAACGATAATCTGTATGTCGTGACAGGGTCTGTCAATACGGGCAGCGGATATCAGGGATCCCAGGTTATCGAGTTTCCGGCGACCGTGACGGGTAATGTGCCCTCGACCATCATTACGGCTCCGACCATTGTCGCTACCGGAGTTGCGCTCGACTCTGCGGGAAACATCTACGTCTCACAAGGCGGAGCCCCCAATCCGTCCTACAACCCCCTCGCGGGGAATTACCAACCAGCGATTTACGTCTTCCCCAAGGGTTCCGTTGCGGGAGCGACTCCTGCCCGGACGATCACAGGCTCCAAGGTGCCGGTCAGTTTTTATACAGATGGCGTGTTTGTCGACTCTGCGGGGAACATTTTCATGAGCGTGGTGAACAACGGGCAAACGGACTTTCTGGTCTTCTCGGCGACCGCGAACGGTAACGTTGCGCCCGCGTCAACCATCATCCGCACGAAGGGCGATACGGTCGACTCCAAGTTTTTCCTGATGTGACCTGCGACGATCCTCAGATGTCGCGACCACTTGTCATGCTCTGCGCGGAGCTTAATGTGCCGGCTGCACCTGGGAAAAGTGCCCATGCAAAAACGCACGCCAGGGGCCAAAATTAACCAACTTGTTATTAGCTGGCCACCATCACTCCATCAATAGTGTTTGCAAACGTGGTGAACCCCGCGCCAATCGCGGGGTTCACCATACCGTGCGCTGTCACTGGACCACGTTTCACCATCCGGAAACCACGGTTTGTGGTGCAATTCACCACACGTGTTCCTATGGTCGTGGTGAAATTGCGCGCTAACTGAGGCGCGCTTTAAGCAGGTCGCGGGCAACGGCATCGAGGACGCCGTTGAGGAAGTTGACGCTCTCAGGGGCGGCGTAGCGGCGGGCTACTTCAAGGCTTTCGTTGATGATGATGGCGTGCGGGGTTTTGGGGAAACCGAGCATCTCCGCGATGCCGGCGCGAAGGAGGCTGCGGTCGACGACGGGCATGCGCTCCAGACGCCAGTTCTTGGAGTGCTGCTCGATGAGCGCATCGATTTCAACCTGGCGGCTGGTGGCAACGCGATACAGATCCTCAGCAAAACCGCGGGTCTCCGCGTCCACATCCGTAACCGAGGACCAGAAGAGCCGGGTGACCTGGTCAGGCGACTGCTTGCCGAGATCGCCCTGGAAGAGCATCTGCATGGTGAGCTCGCGGGACTTGCGGCGGGTACCCATTATGCGGCTCCCTTCAGCTTGCGCTGGATGGAGACCATCTCAATGGCGGCGCTGGCGGCTTCAAAGCCCTTGTTTCCGGCCTTGAGGCCCGCGCGATCAAGGGCCTGCTCAAGGGTTTCGCAGGTGAGAACGCCAAAGGCGTGGGGGATGCCAGTCTCCTGCTGGGACTGGCCGATGCCGCGGGCGACCTCGTTGTAGATGGCCTCGTAGTGGGCGGTTTCGCCGCGGAGGAGGCAGCCAAGAGTGATGATGGCGTCTTGTTTGCCGGATTCGGCGAGGGTGCGGGCGGCGTTGGGAACCTCCCATGCGCCGGGGACGCGGACGATGGTGATATCGGCACGGGCTGCGCCGCTGCGGAGGAGGCAGTCCAGCGAGCCCTGAAGCAGGCGGTCCGTAATGACCGTGTTCCAGCGCGTGGTGACGATGGCGAACTTCATGCCGCTGGCGTTGAGGGAGCCTTCGACTGCGGCAATTTGGCCGTGGAAGGGGTCTTCGGACTGCCAGAAAGCAACGGTGAGGGCTTCAGAGAGTTGGGCGGTGAAGAGGCGGGAGTTCCAGTGGGTGTGGGCGACCTCTGAGAGATGGAAGGCGACCTCTTCGGTGCGGAGGGAAGCGGAGAGCCAGCGTTTGACGGCGGCGTGGATGTGGTCGAGGTCGGTGACCTCAATGAGGAGCTCGGGTGTGGCGGGCTGGAGGCCGGAGACGAGCTCCAGATTTCCGAGTGGTGCGAGGTAGGCCGCGCCTGTGGAACCGGCGTCCTGCCAGCCTTTGCCGGCTTCGAATCCGAGCGAGGCAAAGAGCTCGGAGAGCCGCGAAAATTCATCCGGCGCAGCGACCGCGCGGACGAGTGTCATTCCCTTGATCATAGGTTCGATTGTATCGTCATCAACGAGTATGAGCCGGAGGGCGCGATGGGGTTTGAGACGGTGTTGGTGGAACGGCGCGGGGCGGTGGCAGTAGTGACGTTGAACCGGCCGCAGGTGTTGAATGCGCTGAATCGGACGATGTTTGAGGAGCTGGATGAGGTGTTTGCGGGGTTCGATGCGGGGGTGAGGGCGGTGGTGCTGACGGGGGCGGGGGAGAAGGCGTTTGCGGCGGGGGCGGATATTGCAGAGCTGGCGGAGACGGATGAGGTGAGCGGGGAGGCGTTGTCGCTGCGGGGGCAGGGGGTGTTTCGACGGATTGAGAGGTGTGGGAAGGTCGTCATCGCGGCGATCAACGGCTTTGCACTGGGGGGAGGATGCGAGCTGGCGATGGCGTGTACGTTTCGGCTGGCGGCGGCGGGGGCGAGGCTGGGGCAGCCTGAGGTGAAGCTGGGGCTGCTGCCGGGGTATGGAGGGACGCAGCGGCTGCCGAGGCTCGTTGGGCAGAGTGAGGGGCTGCGGCTGCTGCTGACGGGGGAGATGATTGGGGCGAGCGAGGCGCAGAGGATCGGGCTGGTGGACCGGGTGTACCCGGCAGGGGAGCTATTAGTGGAGGCGATGAAGTTGGCAGAGACGATTGCGGTGCAGGCCCCGCTGGCAGTCGGGGCTTGCCTGGAGGCGGTGTATGAGGGAGAGGGGCTTGGGCTGGAGGAGGCGTTGGCGGTTGAGGCTACGATCTTTGGGCGGCTGAGTGGGACCGTGGATAAGCGAGAGGGTGTGAGGGCGTTTCTGAAGAAGAGGGCAGCGACCTGGACGGGGAAGTAGGGCGTGTGCATTTATGCTTGAGGAGTGCGAAACCCTGCGATTGCTCTGGCCCTGAGTTCTTTTCTTTTTGTTTGTGGATGTAATGGCGGCCCTGTTGTCGCACCGGCGCCGGGATCTGAGGCCGCGGCTCGGCAGCGGAAGCAACTGGATGAGATACGGCAGGAGCTCGACGCGATTCCGCCGCCGTCAAAGACGCGGTATATGGCGGTGAAGACGCTGACGTCCTGGGAGAATCCTTACCTGACCGTACAAGGAAATATGGTGACGCTGCATGTGACGGTCGCGGATGCGAACCCGTCGGATCTTGGGGTGGGGGGGATCATGCGGCCGGTGGGGGCGAGGCGGCAGGACCTGAATGTGAGGACGACGGATTTGCCGGTGGCTTTGAATGCAATTCCACAAAATTCATGGCCGTATGGTCGTGTGGTGGCGGTGGAAGAGGCGCATGACGTTCCGGTTTCGGCGCGGCCAGAGGTGCGGCGGAACATGGAGGCGGCGATGAAGTACCTGAGCGATGTGGGGGTGGTGATCTACGAGTGGCAGGAGGGTGGGCCGGGGCTGCGCTAGAAGGCTTTAGGCGACACGGCAGTGCACTACGACGGGTCCTTCGCTGTATGCGGAAGGACCCGTTTGATCGTCAGTTAGTTGGTGCCCTTGCGAGGCTTCTGGACGATGAGGTTGGGGACTGCGATGCCGCTGCTGACGGCGGGCAGAGCCGGTGTGAGGGGAGTGTTGATGTCCGTGAAGCCGGTGATGCCGCGGGTGAGAAGGTGGATGAGGTTATCGCCCGAGGTTCCGATGTACGCCGTGTTGTTGTCTGAGCTGATGATGCCGGCGACCGGTGCGGTGGGGGTGACGCCGCTGGAGCTCTTGACAAGGGCAATATTGGCCAGAGTTTTGGAGGACGGGGTGTACTGGGGGACGACGCCGCCGGCGCCGGTGTACGTGACGAGAGCGAAGGTGGAGTCCGTGGTGGGCAGAATGCCGGTGATGGCAGAGGGGATTGCCGCGGTGAATTTAAGTGGGGTGTTGGTGGTGCTGGTGAAGTTGACGGGGCAGGCACCGGTTTTGGCAGCGACCTGAATGTCCGTCAGGGTGCCGGCGGCGGCTGAGGCACCGAGGATGTGAGCGCCGTCATTGGTGGCGGCGATGCGGTCGGCTACGGCGGTGGTGGTGTCCGCGAGAGGATAGAAGACGTTGGTGGTGGTCTGGTCCCCGTTTGCGCCCGTGACCGTGGTGGCGGGGCAGATGGTGTAACCGCGGACGGGAGTTCCGCCGAGGTAGGCTCCGGCATGAGGAACGGTGACGGCGACGTCTGTGCCCTGGGTGGTGAGGACCTCGGAGTTCCAACCGGTGAAGTTGGAGTGGGTGAGGAGGCGTCCGTCCGTGGTGGTGATGTAGACGGTCTGGCTGTCCGGGCTGAACTGGGCGTGGGTGCCTACGCCGCCGTACTCAGACTGGATGGATCCGCTGGCGAGGTAGAGGTAGACAAGCTGGCGGACGGGATCGGTCACGACGATGGTGGAGTTGTCGTTGGAGACGGCGAGAACGTTGCCGGAGATGGCGGTGATCTGGCTGGTGAGCGAGTTGGAGAGGGTGCTGAAGACCATGATCTCGTTGGCGTTGCCCATGTAGATGGTGGAGAGGTCTTCACTGAGCACCATGGAGTTGGGTGCGTATGGCAGGCGGGTGGGCGCGGGCTGGGTGGTGACGGTGAAGTCGTACGGCTGGATGTAGAGGGAGTTCGTGCTGCCGATATAGAGCACCGTGCTGTTGCCCGTGCCGGTGGCGTTGATCTGGACGTTGTTGGACGTGACGGGGAGGCCGTTGCCGAAGAGACCGATCTGGTTGAAGGGCGCGGTGTTGCAGGTGGGCGGCTGACAGGTGGCGGTGATGCTGGCGGCGCCGGGGAAGACGGGTGTTACGATGCTGCCACCGACGGCGACGGTCTGCGGGACGGTGGACTGGTAGGAGAGGGTGACGTTGGTGATGGGGTTGCCGTTGGTATCGGTTACGGTGGCGACGAGGTCCTGCTGGACGTTCTGGGTGATGTTGAGGGGCGCGGTTGGCGCGGTGCTGGAGCCGGCCGCGGTGAGCACGATGGATTTTGGCGGGCAGGTGGCGAAGAAGCCGGCGGTGGAAGACGACTGCGAGATGGTGGCGTTGATGAGCGCGGAGCCTGGCTCAGCGGCGGTGGCGACGCCGTTCTGGTCAATGGTGACGACAGAGGTGGCCGCGGAGCTGGAGGTGGGGTTGGAGGCGGAGAAGGTGAGGGGCCCGACGAGGCAGCTGATATTGGTCTGGGCGGTGGCGGTGCCGGCATACGCACGGGCGACGAGCTGCGCGGCCTGACCCTGGGAGACGCAGGAGTTGCCGGAATAAGCGACGGCGCTGTTGGGCGGAGTGGCGGTTGCGGTGGAGCAGAGAGGCGTACCGGGGTACGGGGGGATGCAATTACTGGCGGGATCCGTGAAGCAGTTGGTGGAGGCCGCGCCGAGTACGATGCTGGTGACGATGGGATGAACGAAGACGGGAAGGGCGTTGGACGTGGCGGTGGCCGCCGAAGCGGTGATGTACGCGATGCCGGTGGCGTTGTTGGGATTGCAGACGGTAAAGTCCGCGATGCCGCCGCCGGTGTTGCGATTCCAGGTGCCGGCGCAGAGGCGGCCGTTGGAGGGCTCGACGTCTACGAGGTTGGTGTTGGTGCTGCCGTAGGCGTAGGAGCTGACGGTGGCGGAGTTGGACATGCAGTCTCTTGCAGTGGGGGTGCCGACGCTGCCGATCTGTCCCTGATTGAGAGAGATTCCGGTGGCGCGGGGCTCCAGGTCAATGGTGGCGACCTGTCCGACGACGGGGCCGGTATCAGCGCCGTTGCAGTAGGTGACGGAGACACCTTTGGAACAACCGGCGACGGAGATGCCAATAGGAAGGGACGACAGGACCAGGACAACGAACGTAAGCAAACGACGCATGAAACCTCCCCGTCTCTGATTCGGCGATGATGGAACTTCGGCGGAAGCCTACGCCGGGCAGAGACGGTCGAACCAAGAATTTCTGGGTTTTCCCAACCCTGAGTCTAAAAGGTGGGCGGATGAGAAGCAAATGACGCGGAGGTCAGGGTTTAGGGGTGTGGCGTCAGGAAGGTGTTTTGGGGGCAAAAGGGAGAGCCGCCTAAAGGGTTTGATCCCGGTTAGACGGCTCAGAGGAGCAGGGGTTAGTTTTGCGGATGGGGTTAGTTGGCGGGCATGTTTTTGGTGAACCAGTCGACTTCGCGGGCTTCGAGGTCCGAGACGTTGGCCGGGGTGACGAAGTGGTGGCCCTCGTTGGGGTAGACGACGAGTTGGGTTTTGGTGCCTTGAGCGCGGAGGGCGTGCCAGAACTCAAAGGACTGGGGGGCGGGGCACTCGCCGTCCCGGTCGCCGACGACGACGAGGGTTGGGGTGGTGGCCTGCTTGATGAAGTTGATGGCGGAGGATTTGGCGTAGACGGCGGGGTCGGTGTAGACGGTGGCACCGAAGAAGGGGACCATCCACTGGTCGATGGAGTTTTCTCCGTAGTAAGACTGCCAGTTGGCGATGCCGGCGCCGGCGATGGCGGCCCGGAAACGATGGGTCTGGGTGACGGCGAACATCGACATGAAGCCGCCGTAGCTCCAGCCCATGAGTCCTTCACGGGATTTGTCTACGGAGACTTTCTTTTCTACCGCGTCCATGCCGGCGAGGATGTCGCGGAGATCGCCGTAGCCGAAGTCTTTGCGGTTGGCTGCGGTGAAGGTTTCGCCCTGGCCGAAGGAGCCGCGGGGGTTGGGGGCGAAGACGAAGTAGCCGAGCTGGGACCAGAGATCGCTGCCCCAGTGGGCGGAGGCGGAGGCGGAGGGGCCGCCGTGAACGGTGACGATCATGGGGTACTTCTTATGGGCGTCGTAGTTGCTGGGGTAGGTGAGCCAGCCCTGGACGTGGAAGGAATCATTCGTCCATTCGATGGATTCGGTGCGGGCGGAGGGCTTGGCGCCATCGTTGAGATGGGTGATCTGGGTGAGGCCCTGGGCGAGATCGCCGGCGAAGACCTCGGGGGCCTGGTCGTGGCCGGACTTGACGAAGGCGACGGTGTTGGGGGCGGCGGAGGAGACGGCCATCTTAATGGGGCCGCCGGTGATGTTGGTTTCGCCCTGGTCATAGGAGCCGAGGGCGTTTTTGTGGTCGATATCCCAGCCGACGAGGAGGGAGTGGCCGCGGCGGTCTTCGACGAGGCCGAGTACGCCGGGAGCGAGCCAGTTGATGAAGGTGGGGGTGCCGTCGATGTTGGGGGTGACGTCGGTGGGGTCGCCGCCGGTTGCGGGGACTGTCCAGACGTCGCCGCCGGTAGAGCCCTGGTCTGACATGAGGCCGCCGATGAAGGCGATCTGCTTACCGTCGAGCGAGAAGCGGGGGACGGCGAGCTGGAGGCCGTGCATGGCGGTGCGGGTGGTGTTGGGGTCGAAGACGACCTTGGGCTGGGCGCCGTGGGACTGGGTGTAGAGCTTGGCGATCCACCAATTGTTTTCGCCGGGAGGGTTGGCGGCGACGAAGGTGATTTCGGGGGCGGTGGGGGACCAGGCGAACTCGTAGACGTGGAGGGTGGCGGGGGTGAGGAAGGTGGGTTTGGGGTCGGCTGCGGGGCTGGCGGGGACGAGGGCTACGCGCTGGATTTCTACGCCGTCTTCCCCGATGACTCCGGACCAAGGCTTCATGGCGGCGAGGGCGCCGGCGTTGCGGGTGGCGTTTTCGACGAAGAGGAAGGAGATGGATTTGCCGTCCGGGGTAAAGACGGCCTGCTGGAAGATGCCGTTGAGATGGGTGAGCTGGGTGACGGTGCCGGAGGATCGGGACCAGAGGAAGAGCTGGGGCTGGCCGGGTTTTTCCTGGGCGCTGGTGCAGGAGGAGGTGAAAGCGAGGGTTTGGGAGTCGGGGGACCAGATGGGGGAGGTGTTGGAGCAGTTGGTGGCGATGCCGGGGGCGATGATCTTGTCTTTGGCGGGGTCTGGGTGGGCGAGCGTGGTGAGGTGGAGGGTGACGCCTTCTTTGCCGCCGCTGGATTTATCGCTCACTGACCAGGCGAGGAGGGTTCCATCTGGGGAGATGGCGACTGAGGAGGGAGTACGGGCGCGGGACATGGAGGCGTGGATTTCGGCGATGCGGGGGTCCGGAGCGATGGGGATGATGGGAGCGGGGACGCCGGATTGGGCGAGGGCAGAGGCGGCGAGGAGGCTCGCGGCAAGGGTGTTGCGGAGGAGTTGAGAACGGGTCATGGGAAAAACGGTATCACGGGGCCTGGATGTGGGCGTCGGGAGACGTGGGGGATGATCTTGACGGCGGGTGCTGTCCGAGCACGTGGTTTTGGTGGCAGGTGGAATGCCAGTCCGTTTGATGGTGATTGCACGTGAGGCGGGGAGGAGGATTTGAAGTTCCTCCGGGGAAATCAACGCAAAAAGGGTGCTTTATCTTGACGCTCTGACGCTAATTTGCTACTTTCAGAGGGTTGGATTGTTGTGCTGAGAGATTTCCTGTGAATTTGGGCTGTAGGGTTCGACTGGACGGGCAGTTTCAGGTACACTTTTAGAGTACGACCGAGAGCTTTACCGCAGGTCTCTGCTGGATGAGAGACAAGCTTCTGCGGCCCTTCGCAAACGCGACTGCGCCACCCCTCACCTTGAGTGGGCTATGCGGTCGGGAACAGCGAAACGGAGCCGGCTTCCCTTCCGAGTGGTAATGGAGGAGTGAGAGTTCGGCCACCGTCGACTGTATTTCGTCTGAGTGGAAGTACAGACGTACAGCAGGGAACAATCTTTGCGCGAGGCGCGTCAGCGTCCTCACGTTTTCGCACGTGGGCTATCCGGAATGGAGCCAGTGCGGGCAAAGGTGAATCTTCTGCGTGTGCGGCATGAGTTTGGATTTCCCCTGCCCTTGGGCAGGATGCTGTGTGCAGGATAAGGAGCGCTTCAAGTGCCTACGTTTCATCAGCTCGTCAAGCAGGGGCGCACGCCCGTTCGCTATAAGACTGCAAGCCCCGCTCTGCAGGGTTCGCCCCAGCGCCGCGGTGTTTGCACGCGCGTTTATACCCAGACCCCGAAGAAGCCGAACTCCGCGCTGCGCAAGGTTGCGCGTGTTCGTTTGACGAACGGGATTGAAGTGACGACGTACATCCCGGGCATCGGGCACAACCTGCAGGAGCACTCGATTGTGCTGATCCGCGGCGGCCGTGTGAAGGATCTGCCGGGCGTTCGGTATCACGTCGTGCGCGGCACGCTGGATTCGGTGGGCGTTGCCAACCGGAAGCAGAGCCGGAGCAAGTACGGCGCGAAGCGTCCGAAGGCTGCAGCCAGCAAGTAACACAGCAGAAGCGAGAGCTTTTGTTCAACAGAACTTTAGGCCTGGCTCGTGAGAAGTCACCGCGCTAGGGGAAGAAGAGAGAAGAGCAATGCCGCGTAAGGGTTATGTAGCGAAGCGTGAAGTAAATCCGGATCCGGTCTATGGGTCCACGCTGGTCACCAAGTTTGTGAACTCGATGATGTGGGGCGGTAAGAAGTCGACCGCACAGGGCATCTTCTACACCGCCATGACCAACCTGGAGCAGAAGGGCGGGGACGAGGCGCTGAAGCTGTTCAAGAAGGCGATCGAGAACTGCAAGCCGCTGCTGGAGGTGAAGAGCCGGCGTGTGGGCGGCGCGAACTACCAGGTGCCGATCGAAGTGCTGCCGGAGCGGCGCACGTCATTGGCGATCCGCTGGTTGGTGACGTATGGCCGGGCGCGTGGCGAAAAAGGCATGGTGGATAAGTTGACTGCCGAGCTGCTGGATGCGGCGAATGGCCGCGGCGCTGCGATGAAGAAGAAGGAAGACGTTCATCGTATGGCAGAAGCGAATAAAGCGTTCGCGCACTATCGCTGGTAAGCAGCCGCTGATTTGTAACAGGTTTTGTTTTTGGTTCTAACCGCAGGTTCTGCCTGCAGAGAAGAGATCGAACGTGGCACGCACTATACCTCTCAATCGTTGCCGGAACATCGGGATCATGGCGCACATCGACGCCGGAAAGACAACGACGACCGAGCGCATTCTTTTCTATACGGGCATCACGCACCGCATTGGAGAGGTGCATGAGGGCACTGCAACCATGGACTGGATGGAGCAGGAGCAGGAGCGCGGCATTACGATTACGTCAGCCGCAACGACCTGCACCTGGAAGAATATCCGGATCAACATCATCGATACACCCGGCCACGTAGATTTCACGGCTGAGGTGGAGCGCTCGCTGCGCGTGCTGGACGGTGCAGTGGCCTGCTTCGATGCGGTGGCCGGTGTGCAGCCACAGAGCGAGACGGTGTGGCGGCAGGCGGACAAGTATAAGGTTCCGCGGATCTGCTTCATCAACAAGATGGATAAGGCCGGCGCGGATGCGGTCTATGCGACTTCGACGATTGTCGATCGTCTGGGCGCGCGCGCTGTGCCGATCAATATTCAGATTGGCGCCGAGGCGAAGTTCCTTGGCGTGATCGATCTGGTGACGATGAAGGCAATCCTGTGGCACGACGAGACGATGGGCGCGGAGTACTCGGTTGAAGAGATTCCGGCGAACTTGCTCGAGACGGCCAAGACAGCGCGGAACTTCCTGATCGAGGCGGTCGCCGACTCCGATGACGTGGTCATGGATCTGTTTCTCGAAGGCCAGGAGCCGACGGAAGAGCAGTTGAAGGTTGGCATTCGCAAGGCGACCATCGCGATGAACATCTTTCCGGTCCTGTGCGGTTCGAGCTTCAAGAATAAGGGCGTGCAGACGCTGCTCGATGCAGTGGTAGATTACCTGCCGAGCCCGCTGGATATTCCTCCGATGATCGGGCATAACCCAGACAACATGGAGCAGGAGATTATCCGCAAGGCGGACGATAACGAGCCCCTTTCGGCGCTGGGCTTCAAGATTATGACTGACCCGTTTGTGGGTCAGCTGATCTTTATCCGGATCTACTCGGGCATTTTGCGAACCGGCGATACGACGCTGAATCCTCGCACGGGAAAGACGGAACGCATTGGCCGTCTGCTGAAGATGCACGCGAACAAGCGCGAAGAGATCTCCGAGATCATGGCGGGCGATATCTGCGCGGCGGTTGGGTTGAAGAACCTGATTACCGGCGACACGATCTGCAACGACAAGAACCCCGTCGTGCTCGAGTCGATCGACTTTCCCAAGCCGGTCATTGAGGTTGCAGTCGAGCCGAAGACGAAGGCTGACCAGGAGAAGATGGGCGTTGCGCTCTCGAAGCTGGCGCAGGAAGATCCGACCTTCAACGTCCGGACGGATGTTGATTCGGGTCAGACCATCATTGCTGGTATGGGTGAGTTGCACCTCGAGATCATTGTTGATCGCATGATGCGGGAATACAAGGTCGAAGCGAATGTCGGCAAGCCGCAGGTGAACTACCGTGAGACGATCCGCGGGAATGCAGATGCGGAAGGCAAATACATCCGTCAGACGGGTGGCTCGGGTAACTACGGCCACGCGAAGATCCGGGTGTCGCCGAATGAGCCCGGCAAGGGCTACGAGTTTTCAAACGACACCAAGGGCGGCACCATTCCCAAGGAGTACATTAAGCCGATCGACCAGGGTATCCAGGAGGCGATGCAGGGCGGCGTCCTGGCCGGGTACGAGATGGTGGACATTAAGGTGAGCCTGTACGACGGCAGCTATCACGATGTTGACTCGAACGAGATGGCATTCAAGATCGCTGGATCGATGGCTTTCAAAGAGGCCGCTCGCAAGGCGAAGCCGGTGCTGCTTGAGCCCGTGATGGCAGTCGAGGTGACGGTGCCCGAGGATTATATGGGCACGATCATCGGCGACCTGAACTCGCGGCGTGGACGCATCGAGGGCATGGAGATGGTGGGTAACACGCAGGCGATTCGCGCCAGTGTGCCGCTGTCCACGATGTTCGGTTACGCCACACACATGCGCGGCGCGACGCAGGGCCGGGCCAACTACAGCATGCAGTTCAAGCAGTATGAGGAAGCGCCCCGGTCGGTCTCGGAAGAGATTATTGCGAAGGTTCAGGGCAAGGATAAGTAAGAGCAAGAGTAACGACAACGATTTCGCGAAGAGGAGTTTTCTATGGGTAAGGAAAAGTTTGACCGGAGTAAGCCGCACGTCAACATTGGGACGATTG
>CAXSZW010000009.1:0-212997 GCA_964242025.1 uncultured Acidobacteriaceae bacterium | reverse complement strand
CCATGCGTTCGAGGATGATGCGGGTGTGGAAGGCGGTGCCTTCGATGGCGGCGAAGAGTTCATCCTGGGCGGTGTGGGTGAGGCGCCAGCCGAGGGTGACGCCGGCGAGGTCTGAGTTGACGAGGACGGTGCGGTCGCCGTTGTCCCAGGTGAGGCGGAGGAGGCCGGTCTGGCCGGGGTGGTATTGGTCGAGGCCTTGGGCGAGGGTTTTGACGGTGGTGCCGGCGCGGCGGGCGATGGCTTCGAAGATGTCGCCGACGGCGGACATGCCGGCTTCAACGCCGGTGAAGGCGGGGTGGACGGAGCCGGGGACAACGCCGCAGACGCCGGGGATCAGGGTGACCTCCTGTTGCATGGCGATGATGCAGGTGGAGGTGCCGACGACGTTGACGACGTCACCGGCGCGGCAACCTGCGCCGATGGCGTCCCAGTGGGCGTCGAAGGCTCCGACGGGAATGGGGATGCCGGGGGTGAGGCCGAGTTCGGTGGCCCAGTGGGGGGAGAGGTGGCCGGCGAGGTGGTCCGAGGTGAGGACGGGGCCGGAGAGCTTTTCGACGATGCCGTCGAAGAGGGGGTCCAGCTTGGAGAGGAAGGATTGGGGGGGGAAGCCGCCCCACTTCTGGTTCCAGAGCCACTTGTGGCCCATGGCGCAGACGCTGCGCTGGACGTCTGCGGGCCGGGTGATGCCGCAGAGGGTGGCGGCGATCATGTCGCAGTGCTCAAAGGCGGAGGCGAACTGCGGGCGCAGGGTGGGGTTGTTGCGGAGCCAGTGGAGGAGCTTGGCGAAGCCCCACTCGTGGGAGTAGACGCCGCCACACCACTCGATGGCTTCGAGGTGCTCGGCGTGGGCGAGCTGGGTGATCTCGCGGGCTTCGCGTTTGGCGCGGTGGTCGCACCAGAGGTAGTACTCGCCGAGGGGCTGGAGGTTGGCGTCGACGGGGATGACGCTGGAGCCGGTGGTGTCGAGGGCGATGGCGGCGATTTGATCGCCGGAGATGTTGGCCTGGGTGAGGGCCTGGCGCATGGCGGCGGTGAGGGCGGTGAGGTGGTCGGCGTGGGACTGGGTGGCGAAGTCGGGGTCCTCGCGCTTGCGGTGGAGGGGGAACTCGGAGACGGCGGTGGCGAGGCGGCCCTTTTCGCTGTCGAGAAGGGTGACGCGGGCGGAGAGGGTGCCGAAATCTACGCCGGCTACGATGGGCATTTGGTGCTCCTTCAAGTGCGCCCTGCGCGGGCGGCGGTCACTTCGTGACTTTTATACCGGTCTGGGTGAGTGAAAGGCTTGGGTCCGGCCGTTGGCCGGGGGTGACGAGGGGCTACTGCTCTTCGAGTTCGGGCTGGCCGTAGGTGGCTTCAGGGCCGTGTTTGCGGAAGTGGTGGCGGTCCAGGAGATGTTGCGAGACCGGAGGGGCGTTGGGGGTGAGCAGGACCGTGTTCATGGCGAGCTGGGCGACGTTTTCGAGCACGATGGCGTTGTGCGCGGCATCGTGGACGGTGCGACCCCAGCAGAAGGGGGCGTGGCCGTGGACGAGGACGGAGGGGATGGCGAGGGGGTCGAGTCCGGCGAAGCGGCGGGTGATGGCTACGCCGGTGTTGAGGACGTATTCGCCGGCGATCTCGTGGGCTTCAAGGGGGTCGGTGACGGGGACGGGGCCGTGGAAGTAATCGGCGTGGGTGGTGCCGAAGGGGGGAATTTCGCGGCCGGCCTGGGCCCAGGAGGTGGCGTAGAGCGAGTGGGTGTGGACGATGCCGCCGATGGTGGGGAATTCACGGTAGAGGTGGAGATGGGTGTGGAGGTCGGAGGAGGGGCGGAGGGAGTCCGGGGCGAGGGTGCCCTGGAGGTCGCAGATGACCATCTGTTCGGGGCGGAGCTTGGCGTAGTCGACGCCGGAGGGCTTGATGACGACGATGGGGGCGGAGCCGTCTTCTGGGCGCAGGATGCCGCTGGCGTTGCCGAAGGTGAAGAGGACGAGGCCAGCTTTGACGATCTCGAGGTTGGCTTCGAGGACTTGGTGTTGGAGGTCGGCGACGAGAGGGCGGAGGTCAGGGGAGAGGGTCAGCATTGTCCTGCTGAGAATAGTAGCGGAAGTGTGGGGTTGGGGGAGAGGGGTTAGCCGCCTGCGATGGCTCCGATGATGAGGAAGGGCTCTTCGCCGCGGAGGATGGCGGGCGGGAGGGGCTCGTCCGGGGAGAGGAGGGAGAGGTCCTGCTGGCAGGCGAAGAAGCGGATGAAGGGGCGGCGGATGTGGGTGGTGTGGTCGCGGAGGGTGCCGCGGAGCATAGGGTGGGCGAGCTCCAGGGCGTCCAGGAGGGTGCGCTGAGTGACGGGCGAGGGAACGGTGAGGGTGATCTCCGGGCCGACGTTGGCGAGGCGGCGAAGGTGGGTGGGGAGTTCGATGCGGATGGTTGCGGGCTGGGCTGGGGTCACGGGAGGGTTTGGACTTCAACAGAGAGGACGGCGGGGAGGTTCTGGACGATGGGGGTCCAGGAGTCGCCGGCGTTGGCGGAGCAGTAGACCTGGCCGCCGGTGGTGCCGAAGTAGACGCCGCAGGAGTCCAGGGTGTCGATGGCCATGGCGTCGCGGAGGACGTTGACGTAGCAGTCCTGCTGGGGGAGGCCGGCGGTGAGGGGCTCCCAGTCGTTTCCGCCGGAGCGGCTGCGGTAGACGCGGAGGGCTCCGTCGAGGGGGAAGTGCTCGGAGTCGCTTTTGATGGGGACGACGTAGAGGGTTTCGGGCTCGTGGGCGTGGACGTCGATGACGAAGCCGAAGTCTGTGGGGAGGTTGCCGCTGATCTTGTGCCACTGATCGCCGGCGTTGTCGGAGCGCATGACATCCCAGTGCTTCTGCATGAAGAGGGTGTCCGGGCGGGCGGGGTGGAGGGCGACGTGGTGGACGCAGTGGCCGACGGCGGCGGTGGGATCCGGGATGTGGGCGGAGCGGAGGCCCTGGTTGATGGGCTTCCAGGTCTGGCCGGCGTCATCCGTGCGGAAGGCTCCGGCGGCGGAGATGGCGATGAAGATGCGATTGGGGTCTGTGGGGTGGAGGAGGATGGTGTGGAGGCACATGCCGCCAGCTCCGGGCTGCCAGCAGGGTCCGGTGCCGTGTTTGCGGAGACCGGAGAGTTCCTTCCACGACTGCCCCGCGTCAGCGGAGAGGAAGAGGGCGGCGTCTTCGGCTCCGGCGTAGAGGGTATCGGGGTCTGTGAGGGAGGGCTCGAGGTGCCAGACGCGCTTGAACTCCCAGGGGTGGGCGGTGCCGTCGTACCACTGGTGGGTGCCGGGGACGCCGTCATAGGGGAAGTGGTTGCCGGCGGGGTTCCAGGTGAGGCCGCCATCGTCCGAGCGCTGGATGAGCTGGCCGAACCAGCCGGAGGACTGTGAGGCGTAGATGCGGTTGGGGTCGGCTGGCGAGGCTTTGAGGTGGTAGAGCTCCCAGCCGGGGAAGTGCGGGGCGGAGACGGTCCAGTGTTTGCGTGCGCCATCCGAGGTGAGGATGAAGGCGCCTTTGCGCGTGCCGACGAGTAGCCTGATCTGGCTCATGAGAGATGACGTTAGCGTGGAGGGGGTTGGCTTTGCAAGGGCGAAAGTGATTGTTAGAACAGGAGTTAGGTGGTCCTGGGGACTTGTGCGAGGGTGCGGAGGGCGAGCAGGATGGCGGCGGTGAAGAGGAGGAAGACGGCGGCTTGGGCGTCGCGGCTGAGGAGGGCGGTGAGGAGGGCGAGGGAGGCGGCGATGAAGGCGGTGCGGCGTGGGGTGGCGGGGATGACGCGGATGCATTCGACGCAGAGGACGATGGCGGGGAGGACGGCAATTTCGGCGTCGTACGCCTGCATGCGGGGGTTGGCGAGGATGGCGAAGACGAGAAGCAAGGGGAGCCAGAGGGCGGGGTCTGGGGCGGTTCCGGCGCGGCGGCGGAGGACGATGAGGGCGAGGATGAGGGCGGCCATGACGGCGAGGTAGGCGCAGGGGGCGATGAGGCCGTGGAAGCGGGGGAGGCGCTGATCGAATTTGAGGAACCATGCGAGGAATCCGAAGCCGGCATCCTGGCGGACGATGAGCTGGACGCGGACGGCGTCTTGGAAGGCTGCAAAGAGGGTGGGGAGGAGGCGGGCCTGGGCGGCGTAGGCGGCGAGGGTGGCGGCGGCGGTGGCGAGGGTGGGGAGGAGTTGGCGGGTCGCCGCGAAGAGCGGGAGGACGAGGAAGGCGAGGAACGGGGGCTTGATGAGGGCGGCGAGGATGATGGCGAGGTAGAACCAGAGCCAGCGGTTACGGCGCAGGCCGGGAAGGGCGGCCATGAGGATGAGGGCGTAGAGCGGCGCGCCGAGGTTGCCGCTGAGGAAGACGATTTCGCCGAAGAGGCGTGGCTGGAGGACAAAGACGGTGAGAGCGATGGCGGGGGTGAGCCAAGTGGTGCGAAGGTATTGGGTGGCGAGGAGCCAGGAGATGGCGAGGGTGGAGGCGGTCAGGACGGCGAGGTAGAGGATCCAGGCTGGGCGGCCGTGGATGAGGTGAGCGAGGAGGGCGCCGGCGTAGAGGAAGAGCGGCGGGTAGACGAAGGGGAGGCCGCCGTCCGCGAGGGAGTATGGGTCGGAACCGGCGCGGAAGGCGGCGATGGCGTGGGCGTAGACGCGGGCGTCCCAGAGATTGCGGGTGCCGGGGAGGAGGAAGTGATCCCAGAGGGCGCAGACGAGGAGGAAGGCAAGGGCGATGAGGAGACAGGGAAGGCGCTGGGCCGGGTGCGGGCGTGCTTCAGGCGGCATGAGGTGAGGGTAGCAAACTGACTTGAAGGGGAGGGTCTGGGATGGTCTGGGATCAGGTACTCTTCTTCGGAGATGGCTGGGGACGGGGTGGATTTATTGGTGGTGGTGTTGATGGCGGGGGAGAACAGCCACTTGCGGCCGTGAGGGTGACCATTTCGATCACATGGGACCGTGGCTTGGACCTGTCCAGGCATGCTTCCGGGGGTGCGAGAAGGAAGGCTTAACACCGACTTCACCGATTGGACCGATCTTCCGGATCAAAAGCCGGGCAGGTCGAGCGTGGATTTGCCAATGAGCACGGGTCGAAGGGGGATCGATGGACGGAGGCCGCGAGTAGCTCGCGGCCTCCGGTCGATGGGGATGGAGGGGTTTACTTGGTGACGGTGAGCATGAAGGAGGTTGAGGTGGAGATGCCGCCTCCGGTGACGGTGACAGGGACGGAGTAGTTGCCGGTGCTGGCGCCGCTGGTGGTGCCGGAGCCGCAGCCGCTGAGGCCGGTGACCGCTCCGAAGGAGAAGAGCAGGAAGAGGGTGAAGAGGACGACGTTCCGGGTGCCGTGGCCGCGTTGAGGGCGGCGGAAGGCGAGGAAGCCGAAGAGGGGGAGGAGCGAGCAGGCGGCGATGGTTTGCAACATGACCGAGGCGGGGCGGGCCGGGGTGAGGCTGGTGATACGGGCGCCGCCGGTGTTGACGGTGAGGGTGCTGGTGAGGGTGTTGTTGGCTCCGGCGAAGACGAGGGTGGAGGGAGAGAAGGAGCAGGAGAGGGCGGTGGGAAGGGGGCCGCAGCCGAGGGTTACGGTTCCGGAGAGGCCGCCCGCAGTGGCAACGGAGACGGTTGCCGTGCCGGATGCGCCGCTGGCAACGGTGAGGCCGATGGGAGTGATGCTCGCGGTAATGGAGGGCGAGGTGACGACCTCCGCGAGGGTGTTGGAGTTGGAGGCGTTGAAGTACTGGGTGGCGATGTACGTGGCCGAGATGTTGTGGGTTCCGGCGGTGAGGGTGGTGGTGGTGAAGGTGGCGGTGCCATTGGTCAGTTGGCCGTTGCCGAGGGCGGTGGTGCCGTCATAGAAGGTCACGACGCCGGTGGGGGAGCCGCTGTTGGAGGCGACCTTGGCGGTGAAGGTGACGGAGGCCCCGAGGTTGGCGGCGAGGTTGGTGGCGGTGAGGGTGGTGGTTGTCGAGGTTGGCGCGATGAGTGAGAGTGCAAGCAGGGCCAGCTGGTGATGGCCGGCGGTGGTGGGGTGGAGGCCGTCCCAGAAGAGGTAGGTATCGGGATTGACGGTGGTGTTGCCCTGGGAGCTGGCGGTGACGTTGGTGAAGTTGTAACTGGCGGGGGTGGCGATGACGCTGTTGAAGAGGCTGAAGACGTCCACGGGAAAGAGGTGGAGGGTTTTGCCGGTGTTGGCGGCGGGCAGGGTGGCGAGGCCGGCGGCGAGGGCCTGGTTGAAGCCGGCGGCGGCGGCGGTGAGTGCAGCCTGGGTGGCGGGCTGGCCGGCTACTCGGGGGATGGCGCCGAGGGGCGGGAGGTTGGGGATGATGATGTCCGTCGCGCCAGCGGCGATGAGCTGCTGGACGATGGCGACCTCATTGGAGGCGGCGGTGACGATGGCGGCGGAGGAGGTGGCGTTGAGGATGTCGTTTGCGCCGCCCCAGACGACGAAGAGGGTTTTGGAGGTGATGGTGGGCTTGGTGGCGAGGTAGGAGGCGAGCTGGGTGCCCATGTTGTTGACGGAGATGGAAAAGAGGCTGGGCGCTGCAGCGGGGCCATAGGTGAAGTTGGAGGTGCCGGAGCCGGTAAAGGCGAAGCCGTAGGCGTAGTTGGAGCCGCCGTCGAGGGAGTCGACGACCTTGGGTTGCGCGGCGAGGGCGGCGGCGAGCTGCTCGATCCAGACGCCGGAGTACAGGCGGGCGGCGGGGGCGGTGTCGTTGAGGCCGTCTGTGAAGCGGCCCTGAGTGTAGCCGGTGGGGGGCGCGGGGACGGCGGCGGCGGCAGTGTATTTGGCGGTGGAAAGATTGGTATCGTTGCCGGTGTCTGAGAGGGAGTCACCGATGACGACGATGGAGGTATAAGCCTGGGCGTGGGCGAGGGAGGCGCAGAGAACGAGGGCGAGAGAGGCGAGGAGACGGCGCAGGGGGAGCATGTTGGATTCCTCTGGGATGGGGTGATCTGGCTCGCGGAGGATTAAAGCATTGTTTTGTGCCAGTGTCTTGGAATTTCTTTTGATTTTGGTGCAAGTGCAAAGGCCGCCCAGAGAGCGGGCGGCCTTTTGGGGTGAGGAGGAGGATGGTTATCTGGTGTGCTCTGCGTAGAGGTTCTGGGCGGCTATGAGGCCGTCTCCGAACTTTGCGTTTGCTTGCGGGACGGATTTGACGATGACTTGTTCGAGGGCACCGATGAGGGCGATGGTGTCCATGTAATCGAAGAAGCCGAGGTGGGCGATGCGGAAGAGCTGGCCCTTCATTTCGCCCTGGCCGTTGGTGATGATGGCTCCGAAGCGGGATTTGAGCTCCTTGACGAAGAGACCGGAGTCCACGCCGGCGGGGGGCAGGACGGCGGTGGCGGCGGCGGAAGGGGCATCGGGGGCGAAGAGGGTGAGGCCGAGCGCGGTGACGGCGGCGCGGGTCATGGCGGCGATGGTCTGGGCGTTATCGACGAGCTTGCGGCGGCCCTGGACGAGGTCTCCGGCGGGGTTTTCGGGGGTGGCAGCTTGGGCGGCAATCCAGTCGAGGGCTGCGCCTAATGCTGCTATGAGCGCTACTGCCGGGGTATAAGCGGACTCGCCGGCGCGGGCGTTTTTGCGCTCCTTGCGGAGGTCGAAGTAGTAACGCGGGTTGTAAGTGGCTTCCATGCGGTCCCAGGCCTTGGGTCCGACGGCGAGGTAGGAGAGGCCAGGGGGGATCATGACGGCTTTTTGCGAGCCGCCGATGAGGACGTCGATGCCCCAAGCGTCCATTTCCAGGTGGGTGGTGCCGAGGCCGGTGATGGCGTCGACGACGAGGAGGGCTTCGGAGTTTTCCTGCTTGAGGAGGTTGGCGATGGCTTCGGTGTCGTGGCGGACGCCGGTGGAGGTTTCGGTGGCCTGCATGAAGACGGCGCGGGTTTCAAGCTTGAGGTGCTGTTTGATCTGGTCGAGGGAGAAGGTCTGGCCGTAGGGGGCGGAGACGACGTCGACTTCACAGCCGAAGGCCTTAGCGAGGGCGGTCCAGCGCTCGCCGAACTTGCCGGCTGTGAGGACGAGCACGCGGTCACCGGGCGAGGTGAGGTTGGAGACGGCGGCTTCCATGGCTCCGGTGCCGGAGGAGGAGAGGATGATGATGTCGCCGGTTTGGGTGCCGACGAACTGCTTGAGCTGGGCGAGGACGCGGGTGTAGAGGGCGCGGAACTCGGCGGTGCGGTGGTGGATGTCTGCTGCGGCCATGGCGAACTGGGCGGCGGGGAGGAGGGGAGTGGGGCCGGGGGTGAAGAGACGGGTTTTGCGGATCATGAGGATGATTGTAAAAGACTGGTCCTGCCGGACGGGCGCCCTGCGCGGGCGACGGTCACTTCGGCACTTCGTGCTGTCTTGGGCTTCGCGTGGTCCTCCCGTTGGTCGGGGCGGAGTTCCGTTTGGGGTTGGAGAGGTTGGGCCGTTGGGAGGAGTGGAGCCTTGGGGGCTCGGGCGCGTCTAACATGGTGAGGAGGTGTATGCGATGAGTGAGCAGGTTGAGTTGGGCGAAGTGGTGGAGAAGCCGGTGGTGGGGGAGACGATCCTGGGGAAGATTGGCAAGGATATTGTGACGGCGATGAAGGCCAAGGATGAGCACAAGCTGACGACGCTGCGGATGGTGAAGTCTGCGCTGAAGAATAAGGAGATCGATAAGCGGCAGCCGCTGACGGAGGCGGAGGAGCAGCAGATCTTGACGACGCTGATTAAGCAGAGGCGGGAGTCAGTGGATAGCTTTACGAAGGGTGGGCGGCTGGAGCTGGCGGAGAAGGAGAAGGTGGAGATTGGGATGATTGAGGGGTATCTGCCGCAGGCGGCGGGAGAGGAGGAGATTCGGGCGGTGATTATGGGGGCGCTGAATCATCTGGCTGCGGGCGCGGCAGGGGTGAGGCCGGGGCCGAAGGATATGGGGCCGGCGATGAGCGTGATCAAGCAGCGGCTGATGGCCAATGGGATCAGGGCGGATGGGAAGATCGTGAGTGAGATTTTGAAGGCGGAGCTGGCGAAGGGGTAGGGGGCTCGTCCCCAGTGGCCTACGGCTTCCGGGGGAGGTGCCTGGCGGAGGGTTCGTGTTCTGCTGACTGGGGGGGGGGGAGTCAGCAGGGTATGGAGCGGAGCGAGATTGAGGCGATCAACCGGCGGGTTGAGCAGGAGCGGCGAGCGCATGAGCCCGCAAAGGTGGCGCGGCCGGTGGGGATTACGGCAATTGCCGTCATCCAATTTGTGAAAGCGGCGGTGCTGGTGCTGACGGGGAGCCTGCTGCGGTTGAAGCCGGAGGTCGTCGGTCCGGACAGCGTGCTCTACCCGCTGCTGTATTTCGCGACGCGCGGCAAGTACGACGCGCTGACGGCCGCGTTGCAGGGTGGGAACGCGCTTCCCGGACTGTTATTCGTTTTGGGGCTTTACCTGGGGGCTATCGGCGTGGGAGTCCTGTTTCTGAGTGGGTGGGCCAGGCGGACCTTGATCTTTACCTGTGGGATGACGTTGGCGCTGTGGGCGAAGACAAGCCTGTGGCCGGACGCCGCCGCTGCCGCTTCCGCACCGCCGGATATGAAGAACTTTTATGTGCTGCTGGTGGTCGATGCGGGCGTGTTCCTGTACCTGCTGCGGGGGAACACGGCGGAAGTGTTCGAGGCTCGCGAGTGAGGGGATTGAGGATTAGAGTTTTTCCGGGAGGTGGGTGAGGAGGATGGAGCGGAGCTCGCCGGTTTGGGTGGGGGTGAGGGTATCGGTGGGGATGGCGCGGGCGGGAGTCTTGCCGGGGCGCGTGAGGGAGACGATGGCCTTACCTTCGTGGAAGGTGGTGAAGGAGGACCAGGGTTCGAACAGGGAGGTGCCGGTGGGACTGGTGGAGGTAAGTCCTCTGGAATCAAACGATATGTGTTGGTCGGGTTGGGCTAAGAGGGATCTTTTGATGGCGGTGGTCTGACGCCAGGAGGCGAAGGCCGTGAGGGCGGCGACGGCGAGGAGGACGGCTACGCCGGTGGCGACGTCATGGAGGCGGATGGGGGTAGCGCGGAGGCCGCGGGCTAGGAGGGCGAAGCCGAGCCAGAGGCCAGCGATGACGTAAACGAGGGCGCGGGCGCTGGAGGCGAGGCGGATGGCTCGCTGCCAGAGGTGGCGGTTGAGGTTGGTGGCCTCCTGGATGGATTGTGGGGTGTATCGGGCGGTGATCTGCAAGTGGTTCTCCGGCAGGGACTTACTCGGGAATGATCTTGACGAAGATGCCGTTGGGGAGGGTGGAGTTGCCGAGGATGTGGACGACTCCGTCTTTGGTGAAGCCGCGGTGCATGGTGGCGGCGGGGGTTCGGTTCTGGGCGTAGGGGTCTGCGGGTGCGGTGGATTTGTTGGGGTAAGGGGTGGCGATGACAGGGATGGGAGCCTGGGGGGCAGGAATTGGCGGGGAGGCGGGCCTGGCGATGGGGCGCAGGGGAAGGGAATCTACTTTGCTTTCATTGACTTGCGGGCGCTTCATGCCGCGGTCCATGGCCTGGTTGGCGAGGGCGTCGGCTTGCTTGTTCTTGTGGCGGAGGGCGTGGGAGATCTCGAAGGAGTCGAGGCGGGCGATGCGATTGCGGGCTTCCTGCCAGAGGGGCTTCAGGTCTGGGGAGTTGACCTTGTACTTGCCCTGGATCTGCTTGACCATGAGCTCCGAGTCCGAGACGACTTTGAGCTTAGGATGTTTGTTTTCAAGCGCATAGGCGAGGCAGGCGAGGAGGCCGGAGTACTCGGCGAAGTTGTTGGTGCGGATGCCGAGGAAGTCTGAGAGCTCAGCGAGGGTGTCGCCGTGGGCGTCTACGATGAGGGCTCCGTAGCCGGAGGGGCCGGGATTGCCACGGGAACCACCATCGCAGTGGGCGTGGATCCAGTCAGATTTTGCAGGCTTTTCAGAGGGATCGGGGGGGAACAAGGACATTTGGGTATGGTATCGCGATGGTGAAGTTGTGGTGAATGGTGTGGATAGGGTGGGTCAGTGGCAGCGAGGGCGAAGTTTGCGCCTTCTTGCTTTTTATAGGAATATTCCTATATGGTGAGGTGTGGCCAAGAGCAGTTCTCCACTGAAGTCCGTCGTATTTGATTCCCCTTCGAAGCAGGTTGAAATTGCCTGGGAGGGGGACACCTATGAAGTCATTCGAGGGTGGCCTGCGGAGATCCGCGTAGACTTTGGCGGCGCTCTGCGACAGATGCAGCGGGGTCTGCCGGCAACTCTGGAGGTGAGACCCATGCCATCGATCGGCGCGGGTGTCTTCGAGCTCAAGACGGACGATGCCCGGACGTGGTACCGGCTCATTTACCTGGCGCGGATCGGCGACGTGATTTACGTGCTGGATTGCTTTGAGAAAGACGGCAGAAAGACGGAGCGTAAGGAGTTGAGAACTGCGGCAGAGCGTTTGAAGCAGGTTCGACAACGGTTGACGGAGGAACGACGGAATGAAAAACGCAATCGTGGCTAGCAAGCCGACCCATGTCACGCGAGGCGATGTCTTTGACGATCTTGGCTTGTCCAAGGCCGAGGCGGTGGAGGCGAAGGTCAAGGCTGACTTGTGGCGAGACTTGATTGCACATATACGTCCGCTGGGTTTTACGCAGAAGGAGCTGGCCGACCGTCTGGGTGTACACCAGCCGGAGGTTAGCCATTTGCTCAATGGGAAACTTTCCAAGTTCAGCGCTGGGACGCTGATTCAATACGCGGTCAAACTGGATCTTGAAGTGCAGGTAAAGCTGACCGCTTCCAGGTCAACGAAGAGTCCCGGGGAAGTGATTTCGACGATGCAGGCCGAGGAACAGGCGGCGGGGCTGTTTGCCCCTGACAGGGAATAGGGAATAGGAATAGCGAATAGAAGACAAAGGACAGGCGAAAGGATAGGACAGGGTGGGTGGGGAAGAAGGACTAGGGAACAGCAGAGGAGGGTGAGCTGTTGGTGACGTTTTTGGGTGGCGGGGGTCTATCGGAGTAGCAGGTGCTTTGAGTTCGACTCCGGAGTCGATTGGGCATGGGTACTGAAGTGGTTGGATTGAATGTTGAGGGAGAGTTGTCTCCTGTGATGGCTGCGTTGCGGCGGCCGGTGCTGGCTGCGTTAGGGCTTGGCGGCGTAGAATCGCCGGTAATGGCGAAGGCTGTGGTACAAACCGGGGCGCGGAACGGCGGGAAGCTGACGCCGGCGCAGATTGAGGCTCGGGCACAGCAGCGCGTTGAGGACGACGAGCTGATCCGCGAGGCGCAGCGTGGCGACCGGAGCTCGTTTGACGCGCTGGTGCGGCGGTACGACCAGAGCGTGCTTCGGCTGGCGCTGCATATGCTTGGGAACGAACAGGATGCGCAGGATGTGCATCAGGAGGCGTTCATCAAGGCGTATCGGCACCTGGGGAATTTCCGGTTCGAGTGCAGCTTTTATACGTGGCTGTACCGGATTGTGACGAACCTTTGCCTGGATCAGTTGCGGCGGCGGAAGAGCCGGCGGGAAGATCCGGCGACGGTGCTGGATTCCAGCGGCGATGAGATGGACCTGATGGCGAATGTGACCGACGACCGGGCGATGGCGAATCCGGGGCGGGAGCTGGACCGGAAGGTGATGGGCGAGAGGATTGCCGAGGCGCTGGATAAGCTGACGCCGCGGGAACGGACGGTGTTCGAGCTGAAGCATTACCAGGGGCTGAAGCTGCGGACGATTGGCGAGATGTTGAGCACGACGGAAGAGACGGCGAAGAATACGTTGTTCCGGGCGACGCGGAAGTTGAGGTTGAATCTGGCGGAGCTGAAGGGGCTTTAACAGGGATCAGGTTTCAGGGGTCGGGTTTCAGAAGTGGAGTGGTTGTGTTCTGTTGGGCTCACTGGGCGTTTAGACCTGGGAGATTGTTGGGAAGCAAATTCAAGAGGCTGGACGAGGCGAAGACGATGAACTGCGACGGGGCACGGGACAGTATTCTCCTGGCGGCGTACGGGGAATTACCGGACGAGGACGCGATTGCACTGGAACGGCACCTGACGGGTTGCCAGGAGTGCCTGCAGGAGCTGGAAGAGATGCGCGGCATGGTTGGGATGCTGGCGCTGCATCCGGTGGTGGAGCCGGATCCTAATCTGGTGGCGCAGAGCCGGATGCGGCTGGATGAGGCGCTGGATGCGATTCCGCAGCATGGATTTCTGACTCGGCTGCGAGCGAATGCGGGGGCATGGTTTGGGCATCTGCAGAGTGCGCCGGCGCTGGCGACGCTGCTGGTGGGGGTGGGGTTCCTGGGGGGGACTTATCTGCAGCAGTACCGGATTGCCCATGCCGGGCATGGGGTTGGGATTGTGACGTTGACTAACCAGAGTGGCGGGGGGATTTCCGCTATTACCGAGGTGAAGCAACTGCCGGGGGACCGGGTGCAGGTGAGCTATGACCGGGTGGTTCCGGAGATGGCGCAGGGGTCGCTGGATGAGCCGTACATGCGGAGCCTGCTGATGGTGGGAACAAAGGCGGCGGCGACGAATGTGGTTCGGATGGAGACGGTGGCGCTGCTGGCGAATGAGTGCCGCGTGGGCCATGCGTGCAAGAGCGAGGACGATGGCGCGGTGAGGAAGGTGCTGCTGGCGAGTCTGCGGACGGATAAGGATCCGAGCGTGCGGATGTCTGCGCTGGTGGGGTTGCAGCCGTACGTGAGCCAGGATCAGCAGGTGAGGGATGCGGTTTCGCAGACGCTGCTGATGGATGCGAGCTCAGAGGTTCGGCGGAAGGCGATTTCCACGCTGGAGCCGGTGCAGAGCGATGCGAGCGTGAGACAGGTGTTGCGGACGGTGAGCACGATGGATGAGAATCCGTATCTGCGGACGGTGAGTACGCAGGCGCTGATGGGGAGTAGTTCGATTCAGTGAGGGACAAGGGTCTGAGGGGCCAGGTTTCAGGGATCAGGTGTCAGTGGTAGAGCAGAGACAAAGGCAACAGCACGTGCAACGGCAACAGCAATTACGGGGCTTCGGACGGCTACCGAGGTCCGCTGCTGGTCCGCAACAACGGGCTGCAGTGGGGGTCTTCGCAGCGCTCAGGATGACCTGTGCGCTGGTGGGGATGTTGCTTGTGTGCGCGTTGGCCCGGGGGGCGGGGGTGCCGCAGCCGACGCATGGGGTGAATGGGGCGCCGGGGTATCTGGGGATCGACGTGCGGGATGTGAGCGAGGACCAGGTGGGGGTGCTGCGGCTGAAGGATGGGCGCGGGGCGATGGTGGTGAAGATGGATCATGACGGGCCGGCGGGGAAGATGGGACTGCGGGAGCGGGATGTCGTGGTGCAGATGAATGGGGTGTGGATTGAGGGTGAGGAGCAGATTCGGCGGATGCTGCATGAGCTGGGGCCGGGGCGGACGGTGACGATGGTGGTGAGCCGCGACGGGCAGCAGATGACGTTGACGACGCAGATGGCGGACCGGGGCCAGGTGGAGCGGCAGGCGTGGGTGGATCACCTGGGAGGGCCGCAGGCTCCTTCTACGGGGCTGCCGACGGGGGAGGGGAGTGTGGATGCGGCGGCTCCGGCGGGCCCGGCGGTGAGTGGGGGCAAGTATGGGCGGAGCTTTCTGGGGAATCTGCTGATGAGCCCTTCGTATACAGGGGCGGTGCTGGAGAAGATGGGGCCGCAACTGGCGGGATTTTTTGGGGTGCAGGCGGGGAGCGGGTTGCTGGTGCGGAGTATCGAGCCGAACAGCCCGGCGGCGATGGCTGGGATGCGGGCGGGGGATGTGGTGGTGAGAGCGAATATGCGGGAGGTGGACAGCCTGAGCCAGTGGACGAAGCTGGTGAAGGAGGCCAAGGGACGTCCGGTGACGGTGGTGGTGATGCGGGATAAGACGGAGAAGACGCTGACGCTGATGGCGGATGGGAAGCGGCGGTCGAGTGTGGATGGGTTGCAGGACGGCCGGGTGATGGCTTGCTTGATGGAGCTGTAAGCCGGGGTTTGTGCAGGGTGATGATGGCGGAAGCGGAGGTTTGGGATTTAAGCGTGGGTCGCGGGAAGTGTACGGGGGGAAGTACGGGAGGACAACGGATTTTTGCGGGGGATTTATACTAAGGAGATGGCTGAAACGATTGAGAGGGCGCCCGATGCCCGCAAGTGGACGGCGCGGCGGCGGTTGATCGCGGCGACGCGGAAGATGCGGGAGTTGGGCTCGATTGGGTCCGCGCTGCTGGACACGGGGCATCCGTACATGGCGCACATTGTGCCGATGCGGCGGTGCAACCTGGCGTGTACGTACTGCAACGAGTTCGATCAGACGAGCGATCCGGTGGCGATCGAGGAGATGGAACGGCGGATCGACGAGCTGGGGCGGCTGGGGACCTCGGTTATTACGATTTCTGGTGGGGAGCCGTTGCTGCATCCGGAGCTGGATCGGGTGATTGCAAGGATCCGGAAGACGGGCGCGATTGCGGGGATGATCACGAACGGCTATCTGCTGATGCCGGACCGAATTGAGCGGCTGAATAAGGCTGGGCTCGATCATATGCAGATTTCGATCGACAACGTGATGCCGGACGAGGTGAGCAAGAAGAGCTTGAAGGTGCTGGATGCGAAGCTGAAGATGCTTGCACAGCACGCGGACTTTCATGTGAACATCAACTCGGTGGTGGGTGGGGGGATTGCGAAGCCGGAGGATGCGCTGACGGTGAGCGAACGGGCGCTGGCGCTGGGGTTCAGCTCGACGATTGGGATTATCCATGACGGGAGCGGGCAGTTGAAGCCGCTGGGGGATGCGGAACGGACGGTGTGGGATCGGGTGAGGAACCTGACGCGGCGGAGCTATAGCCGGTTCAATCATTTTCAGGAAGCGATTGCGAATGGAAAGCCGAATGACTGGCGGTGCCGGGCGGGGGCGAGGTATTTGTACATCTGCGAGAACGGGCTGGTGCATTATTGCAGCCAGCAGCGCGGGTTTCCGGGAGTGCCGCTGGCGGAGTACAAGAAGGCCGATGTGAAGCGGGAGTTTCTGACGGAGAAGGGGTGTGCTCCGAATTGCACGATTTCCTGTGTGCACCAGGTGAGCTATATCGACCACTGGCGGTCTCCGCAGGTGTTCAGCAATCATCCTCCGGGGGCGAAGCATGGGGAGCCGGAGCTGGTGCAGATCCGGTAGGGGCGAGGGATCCGGTTTGGGGTAAGCGGTTAGGACTTGCCCGGCGAGTCCTTTCGCTCATGAGTGGATTTGAAGGAATTCTGGGGATAAAGGTCCTCTGATTGCTGGATGTTGTTGTGCGATGAGACAGCGAGTTCCTTTTTGGAACTCTTTGGGGACGGGTTGCGTCTCATGCTTGCGACTGAACGCAAGACGGAGGATCGATGGACTATACACGGCTTGGCACGACGGGGATGAGGGTTTCACGGCTGGCGCTGGGGATGATGACGTATGGCGCGAAGAGCTGGCGGGAGTGGGTGTTGGAGTGGGATGAGTCTGAGCCGCTGCTGCGGCGGGCGTTTGAGGCGGGGATCAACTTCTTCGATACGGCGGATATCTATTCGCTGGGGGCGAGCGAGGAGATTACAGGGCGGGCGGTGAAGGAGTTTGCGGCGCGGCGCGAGGAGGTGGTGATCGCGACGAAGGTGTACAACGCGATGAGCGATGGGGTGAACGACAAGGGGCTTTCGCGGAAGCACATCATGGACTCGATCGATAAGAGTTTGAAGCGGCTGGGGACGGAGTATGTGGACCTGTACCAGATTCACCGGTTCGACGCAGAGACGCCGATTGAAGAGACGGTGGAGGCGCTGAACGATGTGGTTCGGGCGGGCAAGGCGTTGTATGTGGGGGCTTCCAGCATGTATGCGTGGCAGTTTTTGAAGATGCTGCAGACGCAGGAGAAGCATGGGTATGCGAAGTTCGTCACGATGCAGAATCATTACAACCTGGTGTATCGGGAGGAAGAGCGGGAGATGAATCCGCTTTGTCTCGCGGAGGGCGTTGGGCTGATTCCGTGGAGTCCGCTGGCGCGTGGATTCCTGGCGGGAAACCGGAAGGCGAACGAGGATAAGGCTGCAGCGGAGACGACGCGGGCGCGGACGGACGGCTTTGCGCACAAGCTGTACTACCGGGAGAGCGACTTTACGGTGGTCGACCGGTTGAGCGAGGTTGCGGAGGCGAGGGGGGCGAAGAATGCACAGGTGGCGCTGGCGTGGATGCTGGCGAAGCCGGGGGTTTCGGCGCCGATTATTGGGGCGAGCAAGATGTATCAGTTGGAGGATGCGCTGGCGGCGATGTCGATGAAGCTGGAGGACAGCGAGATCAAGTGGCTGGAAGAGCCGTATGAGCCGCATCCGGTGCTTGGGATTTCGGCGTAAGCGCGGAGAGGCGTTCGGCGACCTTGGCCGCAAGGGCCTGGGCGTCAAAGGGGGCGCGAACTTTGATGTCGTTGTCGAAGTAGACGTAGACGTCACGAGGGCGGGCGCGTGCTTCCGTGGGGGAGGCCCGGCGGCCTTCGGCGGGTTGGCCGGTGGCCCAGGCTGCGATGCGGTCTGCCCAGAGGTCGAGTGCGGCGGACTCATAGCCGCTGGCGTAGAGCTCTTCCGAGCCGTGCAGGCGGCAGTAGACGAAGTCTGAGGTGACGTCGAAGAGGAGCGGCCAGGCGACGGTATCGGCGGGGACGAGGCCGATGTTGTGGGCGCGGAGGAGCTTGATGAAGGTGGGGGTGGCGAAGGACTCGTCGCGGATTTCTACGCAGTGGCGGATGGGGGTTTCAGGGTCGACCTGTGGATGATGTGCGGTGGTGGCGCGGCCTTCCAGGCGTGGGCCATGGAGACGGGCGAGCGAGGCGGCTGCGGCGTGAGTGCGGGGGAGGAGGGGGAAGAAGGAGGCGAAGCGTTCGGGGTCCGGGCTTGCCGGGGTGAAGCGGAGCTGCGGGGGGAACTGCCAGAGGATGGGGCCGAGCTTGGGGCCGAGGTCAAGGAGGCCGCTGGCGAAGAAGTTGGCGAGAGCAGCCTCTACGTTGCGGAGCTTGTACATGTGGGTGATGAGGCGGGGGCCCTTGATGGAGAAGACGAAGCCGGGCGGGGTGGAGGCGGACCACTGGCGGAAGCTGGAGGGGCGCTGGAGGGAGTAGAAGGTGCCGTTGATTTCGACGGAGGGGAAGACGGAGGCGGCGTGTTCGAGTTCGCGGCGCTGGGCGAGTTTGGGGGGGTAGAAGACGCCGCGCCAGCCGGCGTATCGCCAGCCTGAGATGCCGATGCGGACGGTGCCCACGCTGTCCGGCTTGCTGCGCGGTTTGCGGGGCGGGGTGCGCTTCATGGCGGGTTGGATGCGTGCTCCGTGAAAACGGTGGAGTTGGGGTAAGCTAGGAAAGTTCCTGGGCCTGTACGACCGATCTTTCCTCCCCACCTTGGCCAACTTTCTTATTACCGGAGTCGCGGGATTCATTGGGTCGCACCTGGCGCATACGCTGGTGGCGCGGGGTCAGACCGTGCGTGGGCTGGATAATTTTTCTACGGGGAAGATCGAAAATCTGGATGGGTTGCAGGGGAGGATGGACCTGCATGAGATTGATTTGCGCGATGCCGCGGGGGTGAGGGCGGCGTGTGAGGGCATGGACTATGTGCTGCACCAGGGGGCGCTGCCGAGTGTGCCGCGGTCGGTGAAGGATCCGAGAACGAGCCATGAGAGCAACATTGATGGGACGTTCAACGTGCTGGAGGGAGCAAGGGCGGCGAGGGTGAAGCGGGTGGTGTATGCGGCTTCATCTTCAGCGTATGGGAATCAGCCCGGGTTTCCGCGGCGGGAGACGATGACGCCGCAACCGATTGCGCCTTATCCGGTGCAGAAGCTGGCCGGCGAGCTTTATATGCAGAGCTACTGGCGGGTGTATGGGCTGGAGACAGTGTGCCTGCGGTACTTCAATATCTTTGGGCCGAGGCAGACGCCGGACTCGGAGTACTCGGGTGTGATGGCGAAGTTTATTGTGCAGATGATGCGCGGGGAGACGCCCGTGATTAACGGGGATGGGGAGCAGGGGCGGGACTTCACGTATGTCGCCAACGCGGTGGAGGCGAACCTGCTGGCGCTACAGGGGGATGCGGAGAAGGTGGCGGGGCGGGTGTTCAACGTGGCGTGTGGGGAGAAGCATAGTTTGAACGAGACGTTTGAGGTGCTGGCCGGGTTGCTGGGGTTTGAAGGGCGGCCGGAGTATGGGGCGGAGCGGGCGGGGGATATACGGGACTCGCTGGCCGATGTGACGGCGGCGCGGGAGGCGTTTGGGTACGAGCCGCGGGTGGGGTTTGAAGAGGGGTTGAGGCGGACGGTGGCGTGGTATCGGGAGCAGTGGGCGGGGCGGTAAGGGGCAAGATGGTGAAACTAATTGGGTTGGGTGGCGTCCGTTTCTGTATGAGGATGTGGGGCGTGGTGTTGTTTGGGCTGGCGGTGGGGGTTTGTGCGGCACAGGACGACGCGGTGGTGAAGACCGCGAAGTATCCGCTGCGGCTGCATGTGCTGGCGATCGATGACTCGCACCGGACAGTGAGGATGCAGCCGAACTGGAGCAGCGGGTCTGTGCCCGAGGGGGATGAAGCGCCGAGCAGTGCGGGACCGGATGGTTCGGCATCACTGGGTGGCGGGGACGATGATTTCTCCGGCGCGGGGCGGGCGGACCTGGTGACGCCGCCGGATGGGACGGTGGGGATGAACTTTACGTATGAGGGGTGCAGCCGGGTGCGGGTGGCGCCGGGGTTCAGCGGGCTTGCGGCTCGATGGACGAAGCCGGGCGCTAAGCTGGAGGTGATGGTGCCGACGGACGCGGTGACGGATGGGCCGGTGAAGATGCAACGGTGCTCGTTGAAGGTGGTGCCGCAGGAGTTTGTGTACCTGCGGCTGAAGAATGGGGCGATTGTGAAGGTGACGCAGGGGGCTTACGCGAAGAAGCCGAGCCTGCGGAAGTTTCTGAGTGGCGGGGCGGAGACGTTGAGGCGACGGTAAGGCGTCCTGCGCGGACGGTGGTCACTTCGTGACTTGTATTGGGCTTCGCTTGGTCCGGGCGTTGCCCGGCACAGACTAGGGCTTGGCGGTGTTGTTGGAACGGTTGGCGTCGGGGATGCGATGGTCGGGGTCGAGGGTGACTTCCAGGATCTTTTTGGTGGTGGGGAGAGGCATGAGGTAGGTGGCCTTCTG
Organism: uncultured Acidobacteriaceae bacterium; assembly: GCA_964242025.1. GTDB lineage: Bacteria > Acidobacteriota > Terriglobia > Terriglobales > Acidobacteriaceae > Edaphobacter. Next base: position 192,928 of record CAXSZW010000009.1, on the reverse strand, counting down.
CATCCAGGTTTCCGCCGGGAGCTTGATGCGGAGGTCGGTGCCGTCGTCGTATTTGACCTGCACCCATGCGGGGAGGACGAGCTGGCCGTTCTGCTCGATGGTGACGTGGGCGCCCTTGGCGGGGTCTGCGGGGTCGTTGTACTTGAGGTCCTTGGCGGCCATGTCCATGGTCCAGTTGTTTTCGTACCAGCCGCGCCAGAAGTAGCTGAGGTCTTCGCCGCCTTCGGACTCCATCTCGCGGAAGAAGTCAGACGGGGTGGGGTGTTTGAAGGCCCAGTCATTGATGTACTTGCGGAAGGCGCGGTCGAAGACCTCATGGCCGAGGATCTCTTCGCGCAGCAGGTAGAGGCCTTCGGCGGATTTGAAGTAGGTAATGGGGTGGCGGTACTTTTCGCGGATGGCGTCCGAGCGCATGAGGATGGGCGGGGCTTCGGGGTCGGCGATGACCTTGGCGATTTCGTCCGCGGGGTAGCCGCCGCCGGGGGCGTACTCGCCGTCGCGCTTGGGGGCCCAGACGCCGCCTTTGAACTGGTCGGACTCGTAGATGTCGATGAAGGTGTTGAAGCCCTCGTCCATCCAGGCGTCGCGGCGCTCGTTGGACTGGACGGTCATGGGGAACCAGGTGTGGCCGATCTCATGCGCAGTGACGACGAAGAGGCCCTTGCCTTTGGAGTTGATGCCGTCGAAGACGAGGCCGGGGTACTCCATGCCGGAGGAGAAGCCGGCGACGTTGACGCCGGTGGGGTAGGGGTAGACGTACCAGTCCTGGGAGAAGTGCTCGACGGCGTCCTTGAGGTATTCGGTGCAACGGCCCCAACCTTCGTCGCCAGCGGCTTCAGCGGGGTAGAAGGATTCGGCGAGGGCGGTTTTGCCGCCGGGGAGGTTGATTTTGGCGGCGTCCCAGAGGAAGGAAGGCGAGGCGGAGAAGACGGCGTCTCGGGTGTGGTCCATATGGTAGTGCCAGGTGAGGGAGCCGTTTTGCTTGGGGCGGCTGGCGGGGTCGTGGACCTCGTCTAGCGTGCGGATGAAGAGAGTTTTGTCGCTGGCGGCGGCCTGTTTGAGGCGGTCCTGCTGGGTGCGGGTCAGGACCTCCGAGCCGTTGACGAGGGCGCCGGTGCCGGCGACGAGGTAGTTGGAGGGGACGGTGACGAAGACGTCGTAGTTGCCGAACTCGGTGTAGAACTCATTGCCGAGGAAGGGCTGCGTGTCCCAGCCGTGGATGTCGTCATAAACGGCCATGCGCGGGTACCACTGGGCGATGTCATAGATGGGGCCGTCCTTGACGGACTCGACTGAGGTGCGGCCTCCCCATTGGCCGGGAACGGTGTAGTGGTACTTGAGGAGGATCTTGATGGTGGCGCCGTGTGGGAGCGGGGCGGGAAGGGAGATGCGGGCGCGGGTATCGCTGATGACGTACTCGGCTTTGACGGGCTTGGCGCCCTTGGCGGATGAGAGAAGGTCGAGGGATTCGAAGACGGTGCCTTCGGTGTTGGTGTTTTCAGCGCGCTGGCGGCTGCCGCCGGAGAAGGCGCGGGAACGTGCGTCCGAACGGTAGGTGTTCTGCTCCACCTGGAGCCAGACGCTGTTGAGGGCGGAGGGGCTGTTGTTGGTGTAGGTGATGGTTTCGGTGTTGGAGAGGGTCTTGGTGGCGGTGTCGATGCTGGCGTGCATCTCGTAGTCGGCTGAGTTTTGCCAGTAGAGTGGGCCGGGGGAGCCGTCGCCGCTGCGGTAGGCGTTGGGCGGCTGGGGCATGGTGTACGGGGCGAAGGTCTTGAGGGGATCGTACGTGGCGGAGCGGCCGCCGGTGTCCGGCACCTGGGGGCGGCGGGGCTGGCCTGCATTCTGGCCGGGAGAGGATTGGGCGATCATGATGACTGCGGAGGCAACGAAGACTGCGGCGACGACAGCGCGGCGCATGACACACGGATGCGGCATAGATCCCCTGGGAATTAAATGGAGTGGTGGTGACTGTATGAAAGCAGGTGTCGGGGATTAGAGCAAGTCTTGGGGGGAGTGGTGGCCAGAGACGGGATCGAACCGCCGACGCCGGCCTTTTCAGGGCCGCGCTCTACCACTGAGCTATCTGGCCTTGGCATGTCGCGTACAGGCGCCGGAGCCGCCAAGAATGGCTCACGCACCTACGTTTTCTCACCAGCCTGTTCGGGATCGAATCGTGCAGGGTAGGCGATGAGAGCTGCAGGTGACTAACGAACTCAGCCGCAACTCAAACGCAGGCTTAGTATAGCAATGCTTGAGCCGGGAGCCAAACTGGGCTGGTTGTGAGGAAATGTGGTGCGGTGGTGGGGAGTGTTGCGGCATACTCGAGGCGCAACCTTACTTTCGTGTTTTGTTTTGGTGGGTCAATTCGAGGTGTTTATGGCGATGCGTGTGCTTGTGGTGATTCTGCTTGGGTTGGGCGCTGGGCGGTGTTTTGCGGCGGCAAAGCCGGTGTTGAGCTGCTCCGCGGAGCCGGGACAGGTGACTGCGGGAGAGGCAGTGACGGTGACGGTCCGGGGGATGGATTTGCCGGACTCCAAGCGGCTGGTTTATCAGTGGACGGCCTCCGGGGGCGTGGTGGCGGGGGATGGGACGACGGCCAGCGTTGAAACGAAAGGGCTTGCGGGGGGAACTTACACGGTGAGCGGGCGGCTGCTGGATGAGAAGAAGGGGAGGATCGTGGGGGCTTGTTCGGCGGATTTCGTGGTGGGGACGGGGGCGGCAGGGGTTGGAGCGGGTACGGCGGGGGTGGGGGCGGTGGTTGAGCCGGTGGGGACGGGAGCTTTGGTGGTGGGGTGCGGGGTGAGCCGGGCGGCGGTGCATGCGGGAGAACCGGTGACGGTGACGGCTACGCCGACGGGGAGCGGGCTTTCGTACGGGTATGCGGCGACGCATGGGACGGTGGTGGGGGATGGGGCAAGTGCTTTGCTTTCAACGAGCGGGGTGGCCGGGGGAGGGATTACGGTGAGTTGTACGGTGACCGATGGGCAGGGAAGGGTGGGGGTTGGGAGGGCTTCGCTGGTGGTGGCGGGTCCGGTGGTTTTGCCGTCACCCCCGGCAGGAAAGGGGGTCTGGCCGGGTGGGGAGGAAAGGGCCGATCCTCGATGGAAAGTGTCTCATTCGAAAGGAGTTGCTAAGGTTGGGAGGGGACGTCGCTGGCGGCGGAGATGCTCCTGTCCATGCGCTTGCGGTGATGGTGAATTGCGGTGAAGTTGTGGAGGATTGCATGGATAACGTGGGTGAGGGACGCGCTCTGATTGGTAAGCGGCGGTGAGGTGGTAGGAACAAACAACGGCAAGAACAAGGGCAACAGCAGGTCCTCCCGCTGCGCGGAAGGATGACAACTCGGGAGGGGATCGAGAGGCGATCAAGAGGACCGGCGAGGCGGAAGTGGTGTTACCTGGCTTCGAAGATGAGGAAGTAGTCCTGGCCGTCTTTTTTGGTGAAGTCGTAGTGGGCGGTTTCGTGGAAGCCGGCTTCGGTCATCTCGCGCTCCAGGATGTCGCGGTTGAGGCCGTGGTCTGTGCCGGTGCCGTTGCGGTCGATGATGCCGATGCGGGCGCCGGGACGGAGGGACGCGCGGAGGCGCTGCATGAAGGGGATGGGAGCGGCGATCTCATGGTAGACCTTCAGCATGAGGACGGCGTCGATGGAGGCTGGGGCGAGTCTGGGGTCGTCCGGGGTGCCGAGGATCTGCTGGATGTTGGGGAGGTTCTCCTTTTTGGCGCGGTCGGCGATATAGGCGAGGGCCTTCTCGTTGATATCTTCCGCGAAGACGGTGCCACCGGGGGCGACGCGGCGGGCGGCGCGGACCGAGAACCAGCCGGAGCCGGCGCCGATATCGGCTACGTTTTTACCGGGCTGGAGGTTGAGGAGGGTCATGACGCGCTGGATTTCCAGCTTCTGGTCGCGGTCCGGGTACTCGAAGATGGAGAGGTCTCCGGAGTAGGGCGTGCTGGTGGGGCGCTGGGGTTCCGGTGCAGGGCTCTGGGCGAGGGCGGCGGGGGCTATCGATGCGAGCAGGAGGGTTGCGGCGCGGAGGAGGGAGCCAGAGGTCATGGCTTTGATGATGGAGGAAAGCAGGCGGAGGAGCAACCGGGGGGCGATGGGGAGATTGGTGGGATCAATCCCCGAATACGTTGTGATGGCTTTGGTCACTGCGATGGTCAAGGGCTTGTAGACTTGTCCTACTCATGAGCGGCGTGTTTATCAGCTACCGGCGAGACGATACGGCCGGCTATGCAGGCCGGCTTTATGACGCCCTGACTGTCGAGTTCGACAAGAGCCAGATCTTTATCGATGTCGATTCCATTCATCCGGGCGAGGATTTCGTCCAGGTCATCGATAAGCGCATTGCGTCGTCTTCCGTTGTCCTTGTGCTGATCGGCAAAGGCTGGCTGAACAGCGGGGGTGTGAACAGCCGGCGTCTGGATGATGCCAAGGACTTCGTTCGGCTGGAAGTGGCCAGTGCGCTTCGCCAGAAGATTCCGGTGATCCCGGTGCTGGTGGGCGGCGCCAGGATGCCGAGCGTGGGGGATCTGCCGGAACCGCTTGCGGCGTTGGCTCACCTCAATGCGATCGAAATTTTCGATACCTTGTTTCAGGATTCGGTGCGGCATCTGATTGCGGCGCTGCGCCCCTTCGTGCCTTCAACGTCTCTCTTTCGGGGATGGAACAGGCGGAGGCTGGGTGGGCTCGGGCTCCTCGTTCTGATTCTGGCCGGCTCACTGGGCATCGCGCTTGCGCTTGCGAACTGGAGGCGGGGCCCTGTTGCCGACCCCATTCCGGATGGGGCGGCTCACGGAGTGGCGCCGGATCCCTCGGAGACGCTTACCGGACCGGAAGAGGCCGCCAGCACTCCCATCAAGGTGACGACAGCCGGCGATATTGCGGAGCTGCCGCCGGTGGTGGAGTCGGCTAAGAGTGTCATGCTGGCGGGCAATTCTTTGCGGGTAACTGGCCCGTCCAGGCCTCGAATCCTGTGGCGCGCCCGTGTGACCGTGGGGGATGTTCGGAATGTAGTTGGCATCGCCTCTGATGGCACCGTCTACGTCTATGACGCAGAGAGCAAGGTGATCGATGCGATCCGCGACGGCAAGGAGATATGGGCTCATCCGTCCCCGTCCCCGCTGGGGTTCGACGCGGAGGGCCGGCTGTGGCTGGCAGATTTTGAGAGTCATTACAACTTTAACAGCCGGGGAGAGGGAGGGCGCGTCACGAAGAAAAGTCTGTTTCCCAATCCCGCCACGCTGCAGATACCTTCCTACTGGTCTACTTACTGGTCTAGCAACAGCTATTCCTGCCGCGACGGCAAAGTTATCCGGTATGCGCGGCCAACGAAGAGCGTGGAGCTTGCCTGGAGCGTGGATCTGGATGGCAACTGCGGGCAGCAGGATCCAATCGCCGGTACGCAGACGGGGACTGTGTATGTGTCGAGTGACGCGGGTACGTTGTACGGCATCTCTGCGGATGGGCATGTGCGGTGGAGTGTGAAGCAAGCCTGCAAGGACGCCAGTTACAAGGTCTATCCGGTCTTGAACGATGACGTGGTGGTGGCGTGTCCGCATGAGGATCTGTACGCGCTTCGTGGAGGGAAGCCGCTGTGGACGGCGAGCCTGGGCGCACCGGCAGACTGGTCGTGGGAGGGCATCCGCTACGATGCCGCAGGAAATTTGTATCTGGGAGGCGATGGGCCGCCTGAGGTGGGCTATATGAGAACAGCCCACTTGATCTCTTTGGACAAGGAGGGTAAGCCGAGATGGACGGTTCCGGCTGGAAGCTATAACGATCCGGAGCCCGCTGGATTCGATGACCAGGGCAGGCTGTACGTCCTGATTGCGGGTCACCTTGTGGTGCTTTCGCAGTGAAGCCCGAGCTTTCCGGACAGGTGCGTTACGGCGTTCCGGCGCTGGTGTTTAGAGGATGGCCTTGATGACGCTTGTGAGGGATGGGAAAGGACTCAGGGCTGGGTGTCGGGGTCGCGGGCGGGTTGGAGATGGACGGTGGCGAATTCGAGGAGGATGGCGACGGTGCGGTGGTCGTTTTCCGTGGTGAGGAAGAAGGCCATGCCGGCGTCGTTGCCCTGGGTGCGGGCGACGCGGGCGCGGATGGAGAGGATGTACTCGTCGGCGGTGAGGGAGAGGGTGCCTTCGGTGAAGAGGTCGATGGGGGCGTCAAAGAGGACGAGCATTCCGGACTGGCTGACGTTGACGCAGTGGCCGTTGAGGACTTCTCCTTCGGTGAGGAAGGAGAGGGGAACGTTGAGGTCGAAACGGCTCGGACGAGGTTTGAAGGGACCCATGGTGATCAGGCTTGACGCTAGCACGGGGCGATGGTGGCGCGGGTGTAACGAAGGTGGGAGGGCGGAGGGTAGGATTGAGGTGCGGGGGCTCAGGGGTGTTTGCCGGCTTGTTTGGCGGCCTGCTTTTCGGCTTCGGCGATGGCTTTGCGGAACTCGGCTACGGCGGGAACGTCGTGGGGGTGCAGGGCGTCTTTGTGGGACGAGCGCCAGACGGGTGGGGCGTCCATCACGGCTACTGTGTCGATGCCGGTTTCGCCGGTGCCGTGGTAGACGGTGAAGGAGTCGTTGGGGGAGCCGATTTCGGCCTGGGGGTGGGTGTCCGGGGCGCCGGGTTGGGTACCGTCCGGCGCATGGTTGCCGGCGGCGGAGGGCTGGGGGCCATGCTGGGCGCCGATGACGATGCTGTCCGGCGTGGCGTTGATGGAGCCGGGGCGGCTGTTCTGGCGGCTGTCCGGGAGAGTCTGCTGGGCGAGCTTGCCGGTGCTCCTGCGGAGGACGATGATGAGGTCCGCCTGCTGGGCGCCGAGGACGGGGGTGAAGCGGCCCCAGGCGAGGATGGCGGCTTCGACGTCGCGCTGGGCGTCCTGGTTGGCGTTGGGGTGCTGGAGGTCGACGCCGGCGTCGGGGTCGACCACGATGGCGACGGTGCGGGCGTGGAGGACGTAGGTGGGGATGGTCTTGTCTGACGCGAGGGCAAGGGGGGCCAGGGCGAGTGCGGCGAGGAGGATGAAGACGGGGCGGAGGGGCATGGAGGGCTCCCGGGGGATGGTGCGTTTGGGTGCAATGGTACGCCGGGGCGTCGATGGGGGGCAATGCGCGGGCGTGGGATGATGGTCGGGATATGGGGATTGCTTGGCGGCGGATGGCGTGGGCGGTGCTGGTGTGCGCGGTGGGGTGTGGGGCGGCGCTGGGGCTGTTAACGGCGCTGCATGGGTGGCTGGGGGCGCTGGGTGGGTTCGACCAGGGCGTGCAGGAGTGGGTGCATGGGTGGGCTTCGCCGGGAGTGGGTGCGGGGATGAGGGCGTTGACGGAGCTGGGGAGGGTAGAGACGTTTCTGCCGGCGGCAGTGTTTGTGGGGGTGGGAATGGTGGTGGAGGGGCGGCGGCGAGGGGCGGGGGCGCTGGGGCTCGCGATGGTGGGGGCGCTGGCGCTGAATGAGGGGTTGAAGCTGCACTTTGCACGGGCGCGGCCGGGGGTGTCGTGGGCGCTTGGGGATGAGAGGACGTACTCATTTCCGAGCGGGCATGCGCTGTTTGCGGTGACGCTGTACGGGACGCTGACGTGGCTGGCGTGGCGGGGGGCTACGGCGGGGAGGAGGGTGGGGCTGGCGGCGGTGGCGGGCGGATTGACGGTGGGGATTGGGGTGAGCCGGGTGTACCTGGGGATGCACTGGCCGACCGATGTGCTGGCCGGCTATGCGGTGGGCGTGGTGTGGGTGGGGACGGTGATGACGGTGGAGCGGGTGTGGGAGCGGTACAGCAGCGGCTAGCCGAGGACGTGATAGCCGAGCTGGAAGGGATTGCCGGCGAAGCCTGCGATGAGGAACCAGCCGGTGGCGCCGAGGTGAAGGGAGGGGCCGTAGGTATAGCCGAAGCCGGTGTCCATGACGCTGGTGGCGGCGACGATGCCGTGGGCGGCGGGGATGGGCTTGCCGCCGACCGTCTTGCCGACGCCGAGGAGCTTCTGGGCGTGGACGCAGTCTTCCAGGAGCTTGAGGGCGGAGGTGATGTCCTTGAGGAGATGGTTGAGGGTGTCTCCGCCGCGGAGGACGCGGGCAGCGATGGCGGCGGCGGTGTGGGCGGTGCCTTCAAGCCATACGGCCTGAGGATCGTCCGCGATGGTGGAGAGGCTGGCGGTGTCAAAGACGATGCCCTTGAAGGACTCCGAGCCGGTGATGCTGGAGTGCGGTGCGGCGGCGGTGTCCCTGGCGGCGAGGTTGTCCTGGACCCAATCGATGGCGTGCTTGTAGGGGGCCTGGAGGAGGGCCATGTAGGCCCAGGTCTGGCAGTCCTCCGGGATGGGGGAGCGGTTGATGGTGACGCCGTCGGGGAGGGTGCCGGTGTAGAAGTAAGGGCCGTTGACGTCGAAGATCTCATGGACGAAGATGGCGGCGTGGGTGGCGAGTTGGACCCAGGTCTTGTGGTTGTCAGCCATGCCGTTGTCAGTGAGACGGGCTAGCATGGCGAAGAGGGCGTAACAGTCAATGTTGTGCTCCGTGGATTTGCCGTTGGTGGACGGCACGGACTGGTTGGAGGAGTTGATGGTGGCACCGAAGGAGAAGCCGCCGGTTCCGGTGGTGCTGTAGGTGTTGTTGACGATCCAGTTGGCGACGGCGAGAGCGCCTCTGAGGTACAGGCTGTTGCGGGTGCGGGCGTAGAGCTGGGCTAGGGCCATGCCGGCCCAGGCTTGATCGCCGGTGGAGCTGGAGTAGAAGTAATAGGGCGCGGCGGCGGGGGTGATGTAGGCTCCGCTGCCATCTGAGGCGGGCTTGTCGACGAAGTAGGCCTGGGCGAAGCGGCCGTCGTTGAACGGGAAGTTGTGGGCCTGGGCGTAGAGGAGGCCGTGGCCGAGGATCTCGGCGCGAGGGAGGTTGTCGGGGTCAAGGTTGCCGAGGTAGGCGTGGATGGCGACGGCGTTGTCGTAGGTAAAGGCGGTGGCGCCGAGGGCCTCGTCACTGTAGCTCTGGGCGAGACGGACGGTGGAGCCGGTGGCGTAGGCGTCCATCATGAAGTTTTGGAAGAGGAAGGCGCGGTCGAGGGCACTGGGAAGCATTTCGGCGTCGCCGATGAGGGTGGCGGGTGAGGCATGGGCGGCGCGGGGAAGCTGAAGGGGCAAGGCGGCGGCCACGGCGGAGGCTGAGGCGGCGTGGAAGAAGGAGCGGCGGGAGAGGTGATTGAGAGAGGTTTTGGGGACTGACATGCGAGGTTCTCCGGAGCGAATTTGGGTGCCGTTTTGGCAAAGCGCTGGGTGGGGCCGGTTAGCGAACGAAACGACAGTACGCCTTTGAGGAATGGCTCGCAAATGGGAGAGGAGGTCCTTTGGCGAGGGTTCCGCATTGGGCTCACAGACAAGTGCTGGCGCGTGGGCATACAATCCGGCCAAGTCAACGAGGTTTCCTTTCATGAATTTAGCGTCCCCTGTTTCGCATTGCGCAGTGTTTTCCCGTCCGGCGTCCGTCCTGGCCCTTGGTATCTCCCTGTTAATTGCGTCGGCTGCCCAGGCGCAGGCTCCACATGCGCTGACCCCGGCGGAGGAGCAGAAAATCGACGGCATGCTGAAGGGGATGACGCTGGAGCAGAAGCTGGATTACATCGGGGGGACGGGGTTTGGACTGCGGGCGGTTCCCAGTGTGGGAATTCCTGAGCTGAATATGTCGGATGGGCCCTATGGGACGCGATCGAACTCGGGGTTTCCGTCCACGACGTACGCGGCGGGGATTGGGCTGGCGGCCTCGTGGGATCGTGATCTGGCGGTGCGGGTGGGTGCCGGGATTGGGCGGGATGCGCGGGCGCGGGGAGTGCACTTCATGCTGGGGCCGGGGGTGAATATCTACCGGTCACCACGGAATGGGCGGAACTTTGAGTACTTTGGCGAGGATCCGTTCCTTTCCGGGCAGATTGCGACGGGGTACATCACGGGGATGCAGGAGCAGGGTGTGAGTGCGACGGTAAAGCACTTTCTGGGGAACAACTCGGAGTTTTTGAGGCATGACTCGGACACGGTGATGGACGAGCGGACGGTGCGAGAGATTTATCTGCCGGCGTTTGAGGCGGCGGTGAAGATGGGCCACGTGAGCGCGGTGATGGACAGCTACAACCTGATCGATGGGAAACATGCGACGGAGAACGGTTACTTCAATGTGGAGATCCTGCGGAAGGAGTGGGGGTTCAAGGGGGTGCTGATGTCCGACTGGGACGCGACGTATGACGGGGTGGCGGCTGCGAACAATGGGTTGGATGTCGAGGAGCCGAGCGGCAAGTTTATGAGCAAGGAGACCCTGGTTCCGGCGATTAAGGCGGGGACGGTGAAGGAGGCGACGATCGACGGGAAGGTGCGGCGGGTGCTGGAGGTGGCGGCGAGCTATGGGTGGCTGGACCGGGATCAGCGTGACAATGGGGTGGGGTACCTGGATGCGAGGAACACGGCTGCGGCGCTGGACTCTGCGCGTGAGGGCGTGGTGCTGCTGAAGAACGATGGGAAGGTGTTGCCGTTGAACAAGGCTAGGGTGAAGACGGTGCTGGTGGTGGGGCCGGATGCCTATCCGGGGACGGCGGTGGGCGGGGGGAGTGCTGGGGTGGTGCCATTCCATCTGACGAGTGGCTTTGAGGGGATTGCGGCGGCGGCTGGGGGCGGGGTGACAGTGCTGTATGACACTGGGGTGCCGACGCTGGGACATCTGGCGAGCGAGACGAAGATGATGACGGCGGCGTCGGGTGGCGCGGCTGGGGTAACGAAGGAGACGTTCGACGGGCTGGAGCTGGGAGGAGCGGCGACGGAGAGCAAGGTGGTGCCGAGGGTCTCGCTGCAGGGGCTGAATATGAAGGAGATCATCGCCAACCTGGAGGCAGTGATGGAGATGATGTTCTCCGGGCCGCCACCGAAGGAGGTGTCGCACCGGTTTACGGGGTATTACACGGCGCCGTCGGCGGGGCGGACCATCCTGGCGATGGAGGACTCGGGTGAGGGGTCCGGGAATCGGGTGTTTGTGGATGGGAAGATGGTGATCGACAACTGGAAGATTGTGCGGGCGTTTCAGCCGCAGTTGACGCTGGACCTGGCGGCGGGGCCGCATAAGGTGGTGGTGGAGGAGTGGCAGAAGAGCCCGGTGGGCGGGCATCTGGTGTTCGCAATGGTAGGCGAGGATAAGGTAGTCAATCGGCGGGCAGTGGAGTTGGCGAAGAGGGCGGATGCGGTGGTGGTGGAGGCGGGGTTCCAGCAGGAGAGTGAGAGCGAGGGCGGGGATAGGACGTTCGGGCTGCCGTTTGGCCAGGACGAGATGATCCGGGAGATTGCGGCGGCGAACCCGAAGACGATTGTGGCGATTACGTCCGGCGGGAATGTGGATTCGACGGGATGGATCGATAAGGTGCCGGGGGTGTTGGAGACCTGGTATGGGGGGCAGGAGGGCGGCAAGGCGCTAGGGGAGATCGTGTTTGGGGCGGTGAACCCGAGCGGGCACCTGCCGGCGACGTTCGAGCGGAGGGTGGAGGATAACCCGACGTATGCGAACTACTATCCGGAGGGGAACAGCAAGAAGGTGGAGTACAAGGAAGGGATCTTTGTGGGGTATCGCGGGTACGAGAAGAACGGGACGCAGCCACTGTTTCCGTTTGGGTATGGGCTCTCGTATACGACGTTCAAGTTCGATCATCTGAAGGTGGTGCAGACGGACGCGGCGGGCGAGGTGCGGGCTGTGGCCACGTTCGATGTGACGAATACGGGAGCGGTGAAGGGGGCGGAGGTGGCCCAGCTTTATGTGACGGAGGATAAGGCTCCGGTGGCACGGCCCATGCACGAGCTGAAGGGGTTTGAGCGGGTGGAGTTGGGGCCGGGGGAGACGAAGCACGTGTCGATTCCGCTGGATGCACGGTCGTTTGAGTACTACGACGTAACGGGGAAGAAGTGGGCGCTCGGGTCCAGCAAGTTCACCATTTCGGTGGGGGATTCGGTGCAGTCGCTTCCGCTGAAGGCGGGGTTGAATTTGCGGAAGTGAGGGTTTCGAGGCTTTGGGCCCCCTGGTGCAAATAGCGTAAAACGTAGAAAACAGGTGGGTTAGGTTTTGTTAGTCAAGTAGTTAACCATCGGGTGGGCACTTTTGCCGGGGATGGTGCGCAAGAAGAAAGGCCACTCTGGCGAGTGGCCTTTCTTCTTGCGCGAGGTGCGATTAGGCCTGGGCGGCGGGCTGGAAACCGTCGCAGCCGCTGATGGGGGTGACCTTGAGGTGGAGGGCGGCGTTTTTGGGGAGGCCGCAGGTATCGAGGAGCGCCGCGTCCGCGGACTTGGTGGAGAGGATGCTGACGAGAACGTTGGTTTTAGCATGGGTTTCGCCGAAGTGGCTACAGAGACCGCATTGTCCGTCGTGAACTGTCTGCATGGTGGTTCCTCCTGAAATCTACTGGTGAGATGCGGCGGCTGAGGCTCGCGTTCTTCCCGTTGCGATGAATGTAGACCGGAGTGTAAGTCCTGTACATTGCGACAGATTGGGTTCTGGGATTGTCTGCGGAAGTGCGATGAAGTGAGTCTGATATCGGCCAAGCCGTTTGAGCAAGCAGCAGGGAGGGTGGCTCCTGCTGCTTGCTCACGCTACCGGGTGGATGGCCTGGCGGTGAAGATGGGCTGGAAACTTTGGCGGTATCCGAGGAAGACGAGGACCCAGAGGACGCAGGCCACGAGGGCGGGCGCGGCTCCGGGGGCGAGGGTGAGGTGGAAGGCGAGGATGTTGTAGAGCTCGGCTGCGAGCAGAATGAGGGCGAGAGGGACGAAGAAGCCGGAGAGGAGCAGGAGGCCGCCGAGCAACTGGATGGCGAAGAAGAAGGCGGCGAAGTGCGAGGCGGCGACGGCTCCGAAGAACTGCAGTGCCAGGGGATTGGCGGGTGGGGGCTGGTGGATGAAGTTGAGGAAGCCGTTGAGGCCGAAGACGGTGAACATGAGGCCGAGCAGGTATCGGGCGATGAGGGAGGCGATCTTCATGCGCGATCTCCCTGAGCGGCCTGGGCGTGGGTTTGGACGGTGTGGAGGTGGGGGGCGAGGAAGGCTTCGCGGTCGTGGCCCTGGTTGAGGGCCATGGTGCCGCCGGCGGTGAGGAAGGTGGCGTCGGTGACGCCGAGGAAGCCGAAGAGGGAGCGGAGGTAGGGCTCGACGAAGTTGAAGGAGGCCATCTGGGTCTGGGCGTCGTAGATGCCGCCGGTGGCGACGATGAAGGTGGCCTTTTTGGCCAGGAGGAGGCCCTTGGGGATGCCGCCGGCGTAGGAGAAGGTGCGGCCGACGCGGCAGATCTGATCGATCCAAAGCTTGAGGACGGAGGGGGGGCCGAAGTTGTGCATGGGGACGCCGATGACGTACTCGTCGGCCTGGAAGAGCTCCGCGAGGAGGGTTTCAGAGAGGGCGAGGAGGTGGTTTTGCGCGGGGGTGCGGGCCTCTTCCGGGGTGTAGACGGCTCCGACCCACTCGGCGTCGATGGGAGTAAGGGGGGTGGCGTTGAGGTCGCGGGTGAGGACGACGCCGTCCGGGTGGGAGGACTTCCACTGGGCGACGAAGGCGGTGGTGAGCTCGCGGGAGACGGAACGTCCGTAGAGCGGGCTGGAGTCGAGATGAAGCAGTGTGGGCATGGGAGAGCCTCCTATGCGACAGTTGATGTTTAATCGTCGGATGTTGATTCAAGAAAACGACATTTGTTGTTTAGGGATCGTTTGGCGTGCGGCGTAATCTGATGGGAGATGGCGCAGGGGGTTCAAACCGGAGCGATGGAGGAGGCGACCGATCCGCGCGTCGTGCGCAGCCGCGCGATGCTGATGGGGGCGTTGGTACGGCTGTTGACGCGGAAGGAGTTCGACGAGATTTCCATCCAAGAGATTGCGGATGAGGCGACGCTGAATCGGGCTACCTTTTACCTGCACTATCCGGACAAGAACGCGCTGCTGCGGGCGATGACGGAGACGCGGTTTCGTGAGCTGATTGCGCGGCGAGGACTTTCGTTTACCGACTGCGATGGGGCGCTGCGGGCGATTGCGCTGGGGGTCTGCGATTACCTGGCGGAGACGACGGGGTGCCCGAGCCAGTTGACGCGGATGCCGCTGGAGGGGTCGATTATTCCGGTGGTGGAGGGGATCTTTCTGGAGGGGGCGGGGCACCATGCGATTGCGCCGGGGGTCGATGCGGGGCTGCTGGCGACGACGGCGGCGTGGGCGGTGTTTGGGGCGGCGCGGCGGTGGTTTGAGACGCCGGGGCGGGTTTCAGCGGAGGAGATGGCGGGGAAGATTGAGGCGATGGTGAGGCCGGTGTTTTTGAGTGCGGGTGGGTGACGCCGGTTGGTTCTGGGATGGGGTTGGGGAAGGCGGTCGGGCTTCGCCCGATACCCCATCCTATTCGCGATGAAACCGCGAAAAGGATGGGGCACCCGACTTGGCGCTTCAGTCGGCGTTTGGGGTGGGGGATTTGAGGATGGCGGCCAGGGCGGTGAGGTGGGCGGCGTCGGTGGGGGTTTTGGCTGTGGCGGCGGCGGACTCGAGGGTGGCGGCCATGGCGGTGAGTTTGGATTGCTGCTTGGGGCTTGGGGTGCCCTTGAGCATGGATTGAAGGGTGGAGATTTGCTTGGGGTCCAGAGCGTTTGTGCGGGAGAGCTGGTCGACGTAAGCGCGGGCGGTGGCGAAGGTGGAGGGCCAGGAGAAGTGGGGCTGGTTCTGGACGTTGAGTTCGGCGAAGTGGACCTGGTTGGCGGCGTCGATTTCGTTTTGCGAGAGGAATTTGGTGGGGGTCAGCTTGAAGACGTCCAGGCCGCGGGCGATTTCGGAGCCGTAGAGGAAGCCGTTGTACCAGTAGCCGGACCAGAAGCCGCCGAGGACGGCCTGGGTGGAATCGATGGGGCCGCGGTCGAAGTAGGCGATTTCAAAGGGGTGGGCTGCGTCCGTGAAATCCATGAGGGAGATGCCGCCCTGGTACCAGGCCTGGACTTCGATGTCGCGGCCGGGGACGGGGATGAGGGAGCCGTTATGGGCGACGCAGTTTTCCTGGTCGGTCTGGGGGGCGGGCATCTTGTAGTAGGAGGCGAGAGTGAGCTTCGAGTCTTTGAGGTTGAAGATGGCGTCGGCACCCCAGTTGAGGGGGTCGGTGGCGCGGCAGCGGGGCTGGACACCGCCGCCCCATTCATCGGTGAAGACGACCTTGGTGCCGTCGTTGGAGAAGGTGGCGGAGTGCCAGTAGGCGTAGTTTGGGTCGTTGACGGCGTCTACGCGGACGGGGTTGGCGGGGTCCTTGATGTTGAGGAGGAGACCGTTGCCGGAGCAGGCGCCGGCGGCGAGGCCGAGGGAGGAGAAGACGGTGATGTCGTGGCACTGGTTGGTGGCGGTAGAGGCTTCCTTGCCCTTGTCATGGGAGCCGCCGTTGAAGAGGCCGTTGAGGGCTCCGGAGCGGGCGTCGATGAAGACGCGGGGGCTGGAGACGATTTTGGCGTCTTGGGGGGCGGAGAGGGGGACCTTGATGACGTCGATGCGGAAGAGGCTGGTGTTGGGGTCCTTGTCGGGGGTGTCGCCGGAGCAGCCTGCGAGTTCTTCGGACGGGCGGACGAAGGAGGTTCCGGAGACGTAGACGTAGAGGTTGGCGGGGTCGTTGGGGTCCTGGACGAGGGTGTGGGTGTGGGAGCCGCGGCAGGTCTGGATGGCGGCGATCTGCTTGGGCTTCATGAGGTCTGAGATATCGAAGATGCGGACGCCACGGAAGCGGGCGGGGTCTGCTGCGGGGATGCGGGGGGCGGGGTGTTCGGCTTCCGGGGTGCCGGCGGCGGGCGGGGGTGGAGGCGGCGGGGTGGGGAAGCCCTGGGTGCCGCAATCGAGGCGGCCGTTGGCGGCTTCGACGGACATGAAGAGGAGATGGCCGAAGACGGAGACGTCGCCCTGTCCGCCGGGGCAGACGAGGGTGGAGAGGAGGGCGACCTTGTCCGGGTGGGAGATGTCGTACATGTTGACGCCGTAGAAGTTTCCGAGGAAGAGGTGGGAGCCGGCGAAGGCGAGGTCGGAGTTGGCGAAGCCGAGCTGGGCGCGGACGGCGGCGCGGGGGTCTGAGCCGGGGGCGGCGGGGGGTGGGGTGAAGACGTCGGGCTTGGGGAGGGAGGAGAGACGGACGATGCCGGAGGCGGCCTCGCCGGCGTTGCGGAGGCCGGGGGTGAGGTGGGCGCGGGGGTCGTTGGGGTTGGGCATGGCCGCGGTGGGGGCGGTTTGGGCGAGGGCCGTGGTGGCAAGGAGGGCGAGGGCCAGGGCCGCGAGGGGGCGAGAGGTCATTTGGAT
Source organism: uncultured Acidobacteriaceae bacterium (assembly GCA_964242025.1). GTDB lineage: Bacteria > Acidobacteriota > Terriglobia > Terriglobales > Acidobacteriaceae > Edaphobacter. The sequence goes on along the minus strand of CAXSZW010000009.1, from coordinate 176,632 downwards.
TCCTTTTGAAGCAGGGATGTCATGATGGCGATTTCGGCGCGCTGGGTGTTGTCGACGTCGGTGGCGAAGTCAAAGAGGTCGGCGTCCTGGGCTGCGCCGGGAGCGGCGAAGAGATCGGAGACCATGGTGAGGGCGCCGGTGTGGTGCTGGATCATGCCGGTGAGGAAGAGGTGGTCGAACTGGGGGCCGGAGGCGGCGGCGAGGGCTTGCATCTGGGCGGGAGTGAGCATGCCAGGCATCATCATGGGGGCGGGGGTGGACATGTCCATGTTGGCCATCTGGTCGGCGGTCATGTGGGCGTGGTCCATCTGCATGGCGGGCATGGGCATTTCGGTCGAGAGGCCGCGGGTGGTGAGCCAGCGCTGCATGTACTTCCTCTCGTCGGTTTGGGAGACGGAGATTTTGTGGCCGAGGGCGAGGACTTCGGGGTTGTGGGTGTGGGAAGGGATGAGGGCGGTCATCTCGACGGCCTGGGAGTGGTGCATGATCATGCCCTGCATGAAGGCAGTGTCGGCTGAGGCGGGCGGGCGGGCGGGGGCGGGGCGGGAGGCGGCGGGGAGGGTCTGGCTGGGGTGGCCGGGGGCTCCCGGCTGGGTGATGGGGGAGGATTGCTGGGCAAGGAGGGTCGCAAGCAGGGCTGCCGCTAGCAATGGGAGATTGGAAGACATGAGGATGAGTTCAATATACCGTCAAATCTGGAGATTGAGATGAGGTGGCGGGTTTGAGGAAAGCGGTCGGGCTTCGCCCGATACCCTACCCTATTCGCGATGAGACTGCGAAAAGGATGGGGCACCCGTCGGGGCAGTACCATGGGTTTCGGCGCTGCGAGGGTTCTGGTGTGAAGAGATGGGCGTGGGTTTGGGTGGTTGCGGTGAGCGGGGCTTGGGGGCAGGCGGTGACGCCGGCGCTGCGGCAGGCGGATGCGGCGTTTCGGGCGGGGCAGGCGGCGATGGCGAAGGGCGATCTGGCGGGGGCGCAGGGGGATTTCGAGCAGGCGGTGAAGCTGGCGCCGGGAGCCGGGCCTGGGCATAGCGCGCTGGGATCTGTGCTGCTGGGCCGCGGGAGGCCGAGGGAGGCAATCAAGGAGCTGGAGGCGGCGCTGGCGTTGAATAAAGGGGATAACGCGGCGCAGACGAACCTGGCGATGGCCTATGGGCAGGTGGGTCAGGCGGGGAAGGCGGTGGGGTTGTTTGCGGTTGTGGAGGGGCGGGGGAAGCCGTTGGGGGCGGGGGTGTTGATGGAGTATGCGCGGGCGCTGGCGACGGTGGGGCGGCCGAAGGAGGCTGCGGCAAAGATGAAGGCGGTGGTGGCGGCGGAGCCGGGGAATGCGGAGGCTCGGGATGGGCTGGGGTCCTTGTACGCGCAGCAGCGGGAGTGGAAGGAGGCGGAGGCGGAGTTTGCGGAGGCGGAACGGCTGCAGCCGGGGATGGCTTCGGCGCATCTGCATCGGGGGCTGGCGCTGGGGGAGTTGGGGCTCGGCGGGGGATTGGAGGAGTTGCAGCGGGCGGCGGAGCTGGGGCAGGTGGGGGCGAGGCTGGAGTTGGGGAAGGCTTACGCTGCGGCGGGGGATGATGCGAAGGCTGTTCGGGAGTTTGTGCAGGTGCGGCCGGAGAACTTGGCGGTGGATTTGGAGTGGGGGCTCGCGCTGCAGCGGCTGGGGAAAGTGCCGGAGGCGATTGAGCAGCTGAAGAAGGTGGTGGCGGCGGAGCCGAAAAATGCGACGGCTCTGGTGAACCTGGGGATGGCGTTGACGCAGATGCAGCAGGCGAAAGAGGGGCTTCCGCTGCTGAAGCGGGCGGTGGAACTGCAACCGAAAGAGGTCGTGGGGCATGAGGATCTGGCGGCGGCTTATGTGCAGTTGAATCAACTGGACGATGGGGTGGCGGAGCTGGAGACGGCGGTTAAGCTTGCGCCGGGGTCGGCACAGATTCACTATGATTTGGGGCTGGCGCGGAAGCTGCAGGACAGGCCGGGGGATGCGATTCCGGAGCTGGAGGCGGCGGCGAGACTGGATGCGAAGGGGGCTGAGGCTCCGTATGTGCTGGGGCTGCTGTACATGCAGGCGGGGCGGTATCCGGATGCTGCGCGGGAGCTGAAGCGGTCGTTAGAGTTGCGGCCGGAGAATGGGGATGGGTGGGCGACGCTGGGGAGTGTGTATAGCAAGCTGGACCAGCTGGATGAGGCGGTGGCGGCGCTGCGTACGGCTACGACTCTGGTTCCAGAGCAGCCGGACCCGCACCTGACGCTGGCGGCGGTGCTGGTGAAGCAGGGGCAGACGGCGGAGGCGGTGGCGGAGAGGAAGAAGGCGGCGGAGTTGATGCGGGGGAACATGAACCGGCAGCGGGCGGAGGTTTCGACCCATGCCGGGGATGGGCTGCTGGCGAAGGGGGATGCGGCGGGGGCGGCGGAGCGGTATCGGGATGCGATTGGGTATGACGGAGGTTATGGGGAGGCGCATGCGGGGCTGGCGAAGGCGCTGGATGCGATGGGGAGGCATGTGGAAGCGGCGGCGGAGCGGGAGAAGGTTGGAGTGAAGTGAGTAAGAACAGATTCTCGCGCGAGCCGGATGAGGGTTGAGGTGAGACAAGCTTCCCTCGGGGTCCTTCGACTGCGTCCGTCGATGAAGCCGACGGACTTCGCTCAGGATGACGAATCTTTGCTGAGGCTAGGAGTTTGGGTCCATCCAACGGTGGATGTACAGGGGTTGTTGGGGGTCGCTATAATCCGCGTTGATCCTGCGTAATGGCGCGGTTTGCGATGCGGCGAGTTCCCCTTCGATGATGTTCTTTTCCCGCGATAGACGGCTGATGGTCCCGATGGTGCGACGTGCGGTTTTGAGTGCGGTGCTGTTTGGGGCGAGCTGTGTGTTTTTCTGGTCGAGCACGTATGCGGCGGGAGCGGGGCAGCAGGGTGGGTATCCAGCGGCTCCGGCTCAAGGAAAGGCGCAAGCGTCCCCGGCTCCTGCGCAGGACAAATCTGCGCAGGACAAGGCAACGGCGCAGGCCTATGGGGCGGGAGATGGGGCGCCCAGGACGGACGATGCTGCGCGGAGGGCGAATGCGGATGTGATTCGGAAGACGTACAGCTTTCCGTTTGGCGCGGATCGGATTTCGGCGCCGGGGAATGGGGCGATTGAGGGCAACGAGTTTATCCAGGCAGAGGCGTTTCCGGATGCTGCGTACTGCGGGCATTGCCACCAGGAGGCGCATCACGAGTGGAGGCAGTCGCTGCACTCGAACAGCTTCCGGACGCCGTTTTACCGGACGAGCGTGAACATCCTGCTGCGGACGAAGGGGATTGAGTTTGCGCGGCACTGCGATAGCTGCCATAACCCGGTGGCGGTGCTGAGCGGCGGGCTGGATAAACGGGCGACGGGGGATCGCGGATTCGACCAGGATGGGCTGACGTGCATGGTGTGCCACTCGATCCAGAAGGTGGATACGAAGCTGGGGAATGGAAGCTATACGCTGGGCGTACCGGCGGTGTTGGTGGATGCGGAGGGGAAACGGATTCCGGGGATGGTGCCGGACTCCGAGATTTTGAAGCATCTTGATCGGCACTCGAAGGCGGTGATGCAGGACATTTATAAGACGCCGCAGATGTGCTCGGCGTGTCACAAGGCGAACCTGCCGGTGATGCTGAACGACTACAAATGGATCCGGGCGTTTACGGCGTTCGACGAGTGGCAGCAAAGCAAGTTTTCGCAGATGAATCCGCTGACGTTTTATACGACGGACTTTACGAGCTGCCAGGGATGCCACATGAAGCGGGAGGCTATTACGTATCCTGACCCCGGCGCGAAGAAGGGGGAGCTGGCGAGCCATCGCTGGCTGGCGGGGAATACGGCGGTGCCGTTTTATTACGGGTTCGACGAGCAGTTGAAGCGGACCATTGGATTTCTGCAGAGCGGCAACTACATCAACGTCGACATCTTTGGGCTAAAGCGTGAAGGCAGTGAGGCGATGATTGCGCCGCTGGGGATGAGGGCGTTTACGGTGCAGCCGAAGGATAGGCTGACGGCGTATGTGGTGGTGCAGAACAAGAATATTGGGCACTCGTTGATCCCGGAGGTCAGGGATTTGTATGAGGCGTGGATGCAGTTCACGGTGACCGATGCTGCGGGGCATGACGTGTACAGGAGCGGGTTCCTGAAGCCGGATGGGACGTTGGATCAGGGGGCGCATAGCTTTACGAACCGGCCGGTGGATGCGACGGGGAACTTTGTGGACAATCACAAGGTTTGGACGATCCACTCGGTGGCGTATGACAACAGCGTGCAGGCAGGGCGATCAACGCTGGTGCGGTATGTGTTCGATGTGCCGGCAGAGATGAAGGGGCCGCTGACGATGCGGGCGGCGGTGGAGTATCGGCACCTGCGGCAGAGCTACCTGAACAACGTGCTGGGCAAGGAGCATGAGGCGTATCCGGTGGTGGAGTTGACAGCGAAGACGAGGACACTGGTGATGGGGGAGAATGCTCCGGTGGCGGCGCAGGCCGGAGATAACGAGGAGTGGATGCGGTGGAACAATCTGGGGATCAGTTATATCGACGAGCAGCAGTATGGGGAGGCGCAGGAGGCGTTTGAGCATGTGACGGCGTTGCGGCCGGACTACAAGGATGGGTATGTGAATTTGGGTGTGAACGCGATTGAGTGGGAGAAGTATGCGGAGGCTCGGGCGCCTCTGGAGAAGGCGCTGGCGCTGAAGCCGAACGATGCGCGGGCGTTGTATTACCTGGCGCTGGTGGAGCGGCGGCAGCGGCATTCGGAGGCGGAGATTGCGGACCTGACGGAGGTGGTGAGGCAGTTTCCGCAGTCGCGCGATGCACGGCGGGAGCTGGGGATTTCTTACTATCAGCAGCACAAGGTGGAGGACGCGATGGCACAGTTCAAGGCACTGCAGGCGATCGATCCGGACGATGTGGCGGCGCACTATAACCTGGCGATTTTGTACAGGCGGGTGGGGATGAAGAAGGAAGCAGCGGAACAGGCGGCGCAGTATGCGATGAAGCGGATTGACCCGGGCGCGCCGACGTACTCGCTGGAGTATCTGCGGAAGCATCCGGAGATCTCAAACGAGAGTGCGGTGTGGCATGTGCATGAGGAGAGTCAGCATACGGGGCTGGCACTGGCGGGGCAGCGATGAATCGACGTGGGTTTGTGAAGAGCTTAAGTCGGACGGCGCTGGTGCTGCCGTTTGCGGATATCGTTGCGCTGGCCGCGCCGTTGCAGCAGCAGGGCGGAAAGGCGAAGATTGGGGCGCAGGAGCGGACGTATGAGGCGAAGCCTGCGCCGCCGCCCCCGGGGCCGAAGTCGGCGCTCGAGGGGACGCCGCTGGGGGTGAGCTTTACGGATGTGGCCAAGCAGGCGGGGCTGACCGGCGAGACGATCTATGGGGGCAAGCTGACCAACAAGTATCTGCTGGAGACGACCGGGTGCGGGTTGGCGTTCTACGACTATGACGATGATGGCTGGCCGGATCTGTTCCTCGTCAATGGATGGAGGCTGGAAGGATTTCCTGCGGGGCAGGAGCCAAGGTGCCACCTGTTCAAGAACAATCGGGATGGAACGTTTACGGATGTGACGAAGGGGTCTGGGCTGGAGCGGCGGACGGGGTGGGGGCAGGCTTGTTGCGTTGGGGACTATGACAACGATGGGAGGGATGACCTGTTCGTGACGTACTACGGGCAGAATGCGCTCTACCGGAACCATGGGAATGGGACGTTTACGGATGTGACGGAGAAGGCCGGGTTGATGCAGCCGGGGCCGAAGATCCGGTGGAACAGCGGGTGTACGTTTGTCGACTATGACAAGGACGGGCACCTGGATCTGTTTGTGGCGAACTATGTCGATTTCGATCTGAAGACGGCGCCGGTGCCGGAGGATGGGCCTTGTACCTATAAGGGGATGCTGGTGGCTTGCGGGCCTCCTGGGCTGCCGGGGGGGAAGAACATCCTGTACCGGAACAATGGGGACGGAACGTTTACGGATGTGAGTGAGAAGAGTGGGATGTGGACGGCGGTGGGGACGTATGGGTTGAGTGTGGCGGCGAGCGATCTGGATGGGGACGGGTGGCCGGATATCTATGTGGCGAACGACTCGGCTCCGGCGACGCTCTACCAGAACCAGAAAGATGGGACGTTCAAGGATATTGCGATTGAGGCGGGGGCGGCACTGAGTGCGGAGGCGAAGCCGCAGGCGGGGATGGGGGTTTCGATTGGGGACTACAACCGGGACGGGACGATGGACGTGGTGAAGACGAACTTCGCGGGGGATACGGATTCGCTGTATACGAATTTGGGGGAGGCGATTTTTGAGGATCGGACGTACCCGGGGGGGTTGGGGGAGAATACGCGGCTGCTGGGGTGGGGAGTGGGGTTCTTCGACATGGATAACGATGGGTGGCCGGATATCCTGATGTCCAATGGGCATGTGTATCCGGAGGTGGACCGGTCGAAGGCCGACCTGAAGTATGCGGAGCATAAGTATCTGTATCGGAATCTGCAGAATGGGCGGTTTGAGGATGTGACGGGGCAGGGTGGGCCGGGGATCCTGGAGAACGCTCCGGCGCGGGGGTGTGCGTTTGGGGACTATGACAACGATGGGGATATCGATGTGGTGGTGAACTGCATCAACAGTGTGCCGCAGGTGCTGCGGTGCGATACGACGTTGAAGCGGAACTGGATCAAGATCAAGCTGGCCGGGGTGAAGAGCAACCGGACCGGGATTGGAAGTAAGGTGACCGTGACGGCGGTGGTGAAGCCGGGGGGGAGGCCGCTGGCGCAGGTGGATGAGCTGCGGAGCGGGGGGAGCTACTACTCGCAGAACGATATGCGGCTGCACTTTGGGCTGGACCAGGCGACGAAGGTGGACGGGCTGGAGATCCGGTGGTTGAGCGGGCAGGTGGACCGGCTGAAGGACCTGGAGGTGAACCGGATGTATGTGATCCAGGAGGGTGGCAAGATTTTGAAGGTGGATGATTTCAGGGCTGCGGGTAAGAAGGCGTGAAGTGGCTGGTGATGGTGGGGGCGCTCTGTCTGTGCCGGGTGGGCGCTGCGCAGGTGAGCTGTCCGTGGCTGACGGTGGGGACGGCGGAGAAGGTGCTGGGTGGAGCTGCGAAGACGGAGGTGAAGATGTTGGCTGCGCCCCGGGTGGAGGAGGGGCGGTGTTTGTATACGAGCGACCGTGGGCGGACGCTGGAGATTCTGGTTTCAGCGGATGTGCTGAAGGAATGTGCGGCGGGGGAGGCGGTGCGTGGCGTGGGGAATGAGGCTCGGGCGTGTGAAGCGGGGAAGCGGGTGAGCGTGGAGGGGCGGGTGAGGGGGATGTACTTTCGGACGACGCTGGCGGGGGTGGACGGTGGGCGCAAGAAGTGTGAGTTGATGGCGGAGATGGTGGCGGGAAGTTTGTTCTGATCCCTGGTGAGGGTGTCTCCCGGATGAGGGCAGGGAATAGGGAATAGGGAGTAGGGAAGAGTGGGGGCTTCGGTGGCGGCTTGGAGGTTTTCCAGGATGAAGGGGGTGTTTGCGGCTTGTTCGGGGTCGCTTTGCTCGCGGTCTTGCTGTTCTTCGCGGGCCCACTGTTCCATGAGGATCTGTTCGAGGTCCTTTTTGCCGTTGGAGGTGGGGCGGGTGGCGAAGTCCTGCTGGGGGGCGATGGGGCCGTGGTCGGGGTGCTGGATGACCTCTTCGACGGTGGGTTCGGGTTCGGACTGGGCGGTGGGGGTGGGGAGTCTGGGGAGGTTGATGCTGGCGATCTGGAGGCCGTAGAGGAGGAGGCCGGCGCGGCGGGGGTCGAGGTCGTTGGAGGCGATGCGGCAGAGGATCTGGGCGATGGCGAGCTGGATGGAGGCGCGGTCTTCGACGAGGGGAAGGGTGAAGGAGGCGCGGCGGCCCTTGCGTTCGGTGGGATTGGCGATGGGGCGGCGGGTGGTGTGGTGGAAGTAGCAGAAGTCTTCTCCGCGGAGGCAGACGGCGCGGCACTGGTTGCCGTTGGTGAGGATGTGGCGGCACTGGAAGCGTTTTGGTTCGGATTGCTGGATGGATTCGGACATGAGTGTGCTCTCCCCCTACCCGGGGTGGTTTGATGTAAAAATTTGAAAGGAAAGGACTTAGGCCTGTATCGACACGCTTCTAAGTCTGTGGGCTCCCGGGTGTTTTGGGGATGAGTTAATTGTACGGGATTGAGCGGGGTGGATGTGACATGGGGATGTCGTTTGGAATGTTGGGGTTAGGTGGGGTGGGGGGTTGACATGCGGATTTGCTGGGTTTTTGGAGGGTGGTTTGGGGGGATTTGAGGGGGATTGTTGTGCCGGAATGGGAATTTGGGGGATGCGGGGAAGACAAGGCTTGGAACGCGGAGGAGGCGGAAGGCGGCAACGCAAGCAAAGCAAGTGCAACAGCAGGTCCTCCCGCTTCGCGGAAGGATGACAGCTAGGGGCGGGGGCTTTCTTTGGGTGTTTTCGTGAAGAAAGTTGTGCCGGAGGTTAGAGGTTCAACCCCTTGAAGATACGCTCCGGGATGGCGCGGACGACGGCCATGATGATGCGCCACTTGCCGGGCACGTAGATCTCATCCGCCCTGGCGTCGATGGCTTTGACGATGGACGCGGCGACCTGATCCACGTCGGCAAACTTTTCCGAGCCTTTCATGGCTGCGGTCATGGCGGTACGGGTTGGGCCCGGCTTGATGGTGAGGACGGTTACGCCCTCGCGGTCGATCCGGTTGCGCAGGCCTGCGAGAAAGGCGGTCAGCCCGGCTTTGGACGAGCCGTAGACGTAGTTCGATTTGCGGCCACGGTCTCCGGCGACGCTGGAAAGGACGGCGATGGTGCCACTGCGGCGCTGCGCACAGTAGTTGGCGAGCCAGGTGAGGAGGCTGACCGGGGCGGTGAAGTTGGTGTGGAGGATTGCGGCGGCGGTTTCGAAGTTCTGCTCGGCCGCGGGCTGATCGCCAAGGACGCCGTGGGCGAGGTAGGCGACGTCCATGCCGGTGAGGCTGTTGATGGCATGGGCGAGCAGGGCGGGATGGCTGTCGGTGTCGTCGAGGTCGGCGACGGCGGTATCGATGTATCCGGCTCCGCGGGTCTTCAGGTCGGCTGCGACGGCGGCCAGTTTGGCCTCATTGCGGCCGACGAGGAACATGCATGCGCCTTGTTTGGCCCAGATCCTGCAGGTGGCCTCTGCGATGCCGCTGGTTGCGCCCAAGACCAAGATTTTTTTGCCGGTTCCCATGCTCATAAGCCTGCCCGATCTCCCGTAACCCGCTCCCAGAAGCTGGAGGTAAGCAGAGGATCGCGAAAGCGTGCGAGCTGCGTCCACTGCGGGTAAAAAATCTGAAACTGCTCGGCCGTCATGGCCGCGTCCTTGGCCGGATAGAGGCGGCCGCCGAATTCCCTGGTCATCTCCGCGAGGCGTTCAAAGAGCGGAAAGGTGACGTCGGGTTTGATGGGAAAGTCGAGCGCCAGCGTGATGCCGGGCTGCGGGAAGCTCATGAGGCCGGGGCTGGGGACGTCGCCAAAGGCCTTGAGGACGGCGAGAAAGCTGGCGAGACCGCTCTTCGCGACTTCCTGCAGGATGGCGATGGTGCCTTCGCGCGCGGCGCCCCAAGGGATGGCGTACTGGAACTGGAGCAGGCCGGATTTGCCGTACATACGGTTCCAGTGGAGGACCTTGTCGAGGGGGTAGAAGAAGGGCTCGTAGTCCTGGCGGGCGCGGACGTTGGGCTTCCTCTGCTTGTTGAAGTAGGCGAAGTTGAACAGGGAGACGGTGGTGTGGTTGAGCGCCCAGGCTGGTGCATCGAAGGGGAAGACGAGCTTTGGCTGGGGGCTGGGCTTGAGTTCACCGGGGACTTTGGCGTGATCGCCGAGCATGAAGATGCCGCGGGCGAAGTTTTTGCCTGTGCTGGCGCAATCGATCCAACTGACGGTGTATTCGACGTGCTCGGACTGGCGGGTGAGGTCGAGGAACTCATCAATGCCGTGGAACTGGATGCCTTCGTAATCGATGGCGCGCGAGACGATGGGGCGCAGGCGGAGTTGCGCCCAGGTGATGATGCCGGTGAGACCGAGGCCGCCGATGGTCGCGGCGTACCACTCGGCGTTTTCCGTGGGCGAGCAGAGGCGGCGGGAGCCATCGCTGCGGACGAGCTCAAACTGGGTGACGTGGCGGCCGAAGGTTCCGGCGACGTGGTGGTTTTTGCCGTGGATGTCGTTGGCGATGGCGCCGCCGAGGGTGACGTACTTGGTTCCGGGCGTGACCGGGAGGAAGAAGCCGCGGGGGACGGCGAACTCGAGGATTTGGGCGAGGGTGACGCCGGCTTCGGCAGTGAGGATGCCGGTTTCGGGGTCGAAGCCGAGGAGGCGGTTCATGCCGGTGGTGAGGAGGAGATTTCCTTCATTGAGGAGGCAGCTATCGCCGTAGCTGCGGCCCATGCCGACGGGGAGCGCGCCGCCATGCAGACCGGCCATGTTGGCGGGGAAATCCTGCTGCCAGTGCATGGGGATGAGGGTGGCGGTGTGCTTCGGGTAGCGGCCCCAGGATTCGAACGCAGGCGTGTGGGGATCGCCTTCGCGCCCTGAAGGGGTCCCACTCTCCGCCGGATACGTCGCAGACGATGCCATAAGCTCCAGAATACCGTGTTCGCTGCAAAGAAAAGAGGCACGGCCGAAAGACCGTGCCTCCTCCGATTTACCTGATGGAACTAAGCTGCCGTGGAGCGCTCTGCGTGGCCCTTTGCGGCGGCGGCGCGAGCGGACTTCGCCACTTCAACCAGCGCCGTGAAGCCTACCGGGTCATTGGCTGCGATATCGGCGAGGATTTTGCGGTCCAGCGTGTTGCCGGCGAGCTTGAGGCCGTTGATGAAGGTGGAGTAGCTCATGCCGTTTTTCAACGCGCCGGCGCCGATACGGACGATCCAGAGGGAGCGATACTGACGCTTCTTCTGTTTGCGGCCGGTGTAGGCGAACTTGAGTCCGCGCTCGACGGCTTCCTGGGCGGCCTGGTAGAGCTTGGATTTGGTGAGGAAGTAGCCGCTCGCCCGTTTAAGAATTTTGCGCCGGCGGTCTGCGCGTTTTGTACTCCGTTTTACACGGGGCATCTTGCTTCTCCTTTTGCGTTCTTCGTGTAAGCGGCTGGTGGAAAGGGTTCCACTTCACTCGCTGTTACAAGCCCTGCTCTCCATGGGGTTCGCCGAAGCTTATCCAGGGGCCAAGTCGCATTCCGGCCCAACTTGAACAGAACAACTCAAACGTACGACGTGAGCGTGAGCTCAGGCGTACGGCAGCATGCGGGATACGTTGTAGTGATCCGCATCCGAGATCAACCCAGACTTGCCGAGACGGCTTTTGGTCTTGTTGTTCTTGGAGGTCAGGATGTGGCGCATCTTGGAGTGGCCGCGCTTGAACTTGCCGGTACCAGTCTTTTTGAAGCGCTTCGCAGCACCCGAGTGTGTCTTCAACTTTGGCATTGAATCCTCTTTTATGCGTTGCCCGAGCGAATTTCCGGACAACCTCCCAATTCTACCTCACTTACACCAACTCCCTTACCTGAATCTCGCCTGAAAACTGCGGTGCGGGGTCCTGATAGACGAGACTGACGACCGAATCCGAGCGGAAGCTGAGCTTCAGGCCCAGCAGCTCCGCTGTCTTGAGGCCGGTATAGATCAGGCGCCAGGGGATTTCGACGAGCCGGACGGTCTTGCCTTCCTCGGCTGCCATGCGGAGGATCAGATCGCGCAGCAGCCAGATTCTGGGGTTCGCGACGGTCAGCACCCGCGGCCCGAACTCTCCCTGGGCTGCCCTTACGACGGCTTCCGCGAGGTCATCCTCATGTACCAAGAACTGTGGGAAGCGGCCATCGCCGATCACCGGCACGCTTCGGCCCTTGCTGACCTGCTGGCGCAACGAGCCGAACATGCCGCCGGGCCGGTTGCCCCAGACCAGCCCAGGACGGATGACTGTGCCGCCGGCTTCGAGCACCATTCGCTCTACGGCGAGCTTTGATTTTCCGTATTCACTGCGCGCTGCTTCAAAGGCAGAGATGGTCGAAATGAAGACGATGCGTTGCACGCCAGCGGACTTCGCGTCCTGGAGCAGTTGGCGGGAGCCTTGGAGATCCGCCTTCGTGTCCCGGAAGTCCCACGCCGAGTGCACCAGCGCGTCTATGTTCCGGGCCTTCAACTCTTTGGCGACGGGCGTTCCGAAGGTCCATGGGATGCCATTGTGGCCAGCCTTTCGTCCCAGCGGCACGACCGTACCGTTCCGCGACAGCGCCTCTGCGAGCCGAGACCCCACGTAGCCGCTTGCTCCTGTGACTGCACAGACCATTTAGACCTCCCCACGTGCTACCGCCGTGCCGATCCGGTGTGCGTTGGCCATGACGGTGTACGTGATGGTCGTTGCGGGAATGGAGGGCAGAACACTGGAGTCCACGATGTGCACGCGCTGCATGCCGCCGGTGCGCCCCAGCAGATCGGTTTCAAAGCCGGCGGGGGCCGCCGCCATGGGAAAGCTGCTGCCGGTGTGAAAGCCGCGGCCTGGCTCGCCTCTTCGCATCAGCGGCTTCAGCGGCAGCATGCCCGTCCCGGAGCGCAGCCCGATGAGCTTGCTGACGAGCTTGTTCAGGATGACCGTCGCCTCCGGCCGCTCCGTGGCCGTCAGTTGCAGGACGTCTTCGCCGCCCTTCTGCCGGACCAGCCGGCCCTCTGTGAGGGGCGAGTGATCCGAGTGGAGGTATCCCTGGAAGAGGAAGAGGCGCTGCAAAAACGCCTCCCAGGGGAAGACCCTGGCCGCGATTCCCAGCTTTTCCGCGATGGGACCCTCGAAGAGATCGTTATAGGTATAGGTCTGGAGGTGGATGGTGTAGGGGCTCAGCTTTTGGTCCATGATCTCCACGAACAACTGGGCGAGGGTGTGCAGGTTTCCGCGCTCGAATCCGTGGACGCCAGCGAGCCGAAGCATCGGCAGGAGGAAGTAATGGCTCTCCTTGAAGGTGACCGCCTGGCCGTACGCGCCGCCCGAGCCCAACGACCGCAACATCAGCGCCGCGGTGGCCAGCACGCCCGCCGCTACGAAGACGCGGTCTCCGTCTACCGTCTCCATGACGCCGCGGCCGTTTGCCATGTGGACGCGAACGCCGCTCGCCGACTCCTCCACCCGCTGCACCACGAAGCCCGGCATGTAGGTAAAGTTTGGATCGGCGCGCATGGCGTCTACCGTCTGGGCCGTTGTATAGATGAGGCCGTACGGACAGCCGTACATGCAGAGCCCGCATCGCTGGCAAGGGCCGGGCCGGCCTGTTCCGGGTAGATTGACCGCCAGCCGCGACCGTCCGAAGGTGACCCCGGCTTGCCGCAGCTTGTCCTGACGGGCCTGCATGGTTGCAAGGAGCGCCGCCCCTTGGGCGCTGAGCGGCATCGCCTCGGTCGCGCGAAAGGTGGGGAAGCTTTCCTCCAATGCGTCCTGCTGCATGGCGACGGGCATGAAGTCGAGCACGGCCCTGTAGTGCGGGGCCAACTGCTCCGCTGTCACGGGCCAGCCGGCCATATCGTGCTGGCGGTAGGGCATGACGGCCGCTCCCCAGACCTGGCTGAGGCCTCCCTTGGCGAGCGAGAATTTGGTGTTGACTCCTTCGCCCAGGATCTCCGGCGCGCCCGGCGCCTTGCGGTAGGGGAAGTCGCTGCCATAGGCGAGTTTGAGCGGGATTCCTTCGACGGACGACTGTATTCCCTCGCGGAGCCAATCGCTGGGCGGGCCCGGCCATGTGGCCGACGGCAGGCGGCTCATCTGCTCCACCCGGGCTGCATTGGCTGTCTCCAGGTCGTTTCCGCCGTCGAGCAGCACGACCTGACGCCCCTGCGCGAGCAAGGCCTGCGCACAAGAGACTCCGGCGGGTCCCGACCCAATGACGATGAAGCTCAATGCCTTATCTCCTTACGTCCGAGGCCACCACGCAGCCATCAGCTTACTGTCTTCGCGGCAGATTTGCATTGTGCCCGCACCTCTAAGCAGACACCGATGCGCAAAATGCGGGACAATATAGGAAGCCGTATCTCCCGAGGTTGTATTGACCGTGCCGAAGCCCGCATCCGCCGTAGCCCTTACGTTGCTCACCTTTGCCCTTGCCGGATGCCACCCGGCACCGTCCCCGGATGTCGTCGCGACCGTCAACGGCCACGCGATCATGCGGACCGAGCTGGATAAGGTCTACAAAGACCAGCTTGGCGACGCGCAGCAGGACCAGCCGCAGGCGCAGCCCTCGCAGGAGCAGGCCGACTCGCTGCGGCTTTCGCTGCTGACGCAGCTTATCTCAACGGAGATTGTGGAGCAGCGCGCGGCGAAGATGAACCTGACTGCGACGAACGAGGAGGTCGACGCCAAACTGGCGGAGATGAAGGCTCCTTACACGGAGGACCAGTTCGACGCACGGCTGAAGGAACGGCAGACGTCTGTGGATGAGGTGAAGCGCGACATTCGCCGCAACCTTACGATCAACAAGCTGCTGAACAAGGAGATCAACGCAAAGATTACGGTCTCGGATTCCGACATTACGGCGTATTACACGCAGCACAAGCCTGAGTTCAACAATCTGGAGAATCAGTATCATCTGGCGCAGATTCTGGTCTCCGGGGCTCCCGCGGCGCGCCCGACCAACCTGCAGGGGAGCAAGGCACAGTCCGACTCCGAGGCTAAGAAGAAGATCCAGGCGCTGAAGAATCGGGTGGACTCCGGCGAGGACTTTGGCTCGCTTGCGATGAATTTTTCAGAGGATCCCCAGACCTCGGCTTCGGGCGGCGACCGCGGGCTGGTGTCGGAGTCGCAGCTTGGCGCCAATTCGACTGTTTATAACGCCATCTCCAAGCTCAAGCCTGGGCAGGTGACTGACATTATCCCGGTCTCCGACCCGAACGATCCGGCGAAGACGGCGTTTTACGTGATCCTGCAGCTGATCAGCAAGGAGACCGCCGGGCAGCACGATGTCTCCGAGCCCCAGGTGCAGCAGCGGATACGGCAGGGGCTGCACGATGCGCGCTCCACGCTGCTGAAGAACGCGTACTTCGAGATGCTTCGCGATCAATCCAAGGTGGAGAACTTTTACGCGGAACAGATTTTCAAGTCTGACGCGCACTGACCTGACGCGCATGAATCCGTCACATTGACGCCGTACTGAGTCTGCGACAGCAAACGCTCTGCTTGTAGAGCTATTGCTGTTGCTGGGCCATTTGTTGCTGGCGGGTGTTGCTGGGGGGGTGGTCAGGGAGGGAGTGGGCCTTTTCGACGAGGATGGACCAGTCTTCGGGGACGGGGAGGTCCTGGTCGAGGGCGGGTGTGCCTTCGGAGGGGGTGACGCGGACGGCGACGGTGAGTTCGGATTTAGCGCGGCCGCGGAAGATGCCGTGGGTGGGGGGGACGTCGGCGTAGTCGCGTCCGATGGCGGTGCGGATGTGGCGGTCTCCGGCGACGAGGTGGTTGGTGGGATCGAAGCCGACCCAGCCGAGTTCCGGCATGAGGACTTCAATCCAGGCGTGGGTGGCGGCGGCGGCGGAGCGGTCGGTTTCGAGCTCGCCGCGGTGAGCGAGGTAGCCGGAGACGTAGCGGCAGGGGAGGTTGAGCTTGGAGCGCACGAGGGCGGTCATGATGTGGGCGAAGTCCTGACAGACGCCCTTGCGGGATTCGAGGGCGACATCGATGGGGGAGTCGACCTTGGTGGAGCGGGGGACGTAGTCGAAGTAGTCGTAGAGGGAGGCGTTGAGCTGGTGGAGGAGGCTCAAGGGGTCGTCGCGGCGACGGAGGTCGAGCTTGACGGCGAGGGCGTCGAGGAGGGGGGTGGTGTGGCAGAACTCGGAGGGGGCGAGGAATTCGTAGTAGTCGCCCTGAGTGGTGAGGCGGTCGAGATCGTCCCAGGCGGAGGGGGGCAGGGAGGCGGGGACGGCGAAGGCGGGTTCGACCTCGACGAGGGATTCGGCGACGATGACGAGCTGGGGGTGGGCGCCCGGGATGTCGAAGTGATGGACGTGATTGGCGAGGTGATCGCGGTAGGAGAAGACGCGGCAGCGGGGGCTGACGGAGAGATGGAAGGTAAGGCAACGCTGGTTGGCGTCCGAGCGCGGGTGCATGCGGGTCTCCATCATGGATTCGGAGACGGGCTTGGAGTAGAGGAATTTGGTGAGGTGGCGGATGGAGTAGAAGATGGTGGGGCCTCCGGGTGTGACTTGAATGATAACGGTTGGAGAGGAGGGCGTCGCAGGGTTGGAGGCGGAAGCGGTCGAATGGAGGGGCAAAGATCGGAGATGGAGGGTGGGGTGGCCGTGCTAGGCTACGCGAATGGCGAGGTGATGCCCATGAATGAGAGGGTGTTTGTTGGCGGGATGAGATGGGTGCGAGGCGTGATGTTTGTTTGCGCGCTTGGGTCGACTGTGGTGATGGCGCGGCCTTGCGGAGCGCAGCTTGCGGCGGGGGGTGGTGGAAAGGGGCTTGCGGACGCTGTGGCTGAGCCTGCGATTGCGGCGATCCTGAAGGCTTTTGAGACGTACGAGGTGGTGGCGATGCCGGCGGCGCATGGGCAGAAGGATATGGATGATCTGATCCTGTCGCTGGTGCGTGAGCCGCGGTTTCCGAGGCTGGTGAACGACCTTGTGGTTGAGTGTGGGAATGTGCGGTACCAGGCGGTGCTCGACCGGTATATTGCGGGCGAGGACGTGGCGTTTACCGAGGTGCAGCATGTCTGGCGGGATACGACGGTGCAGCAGATGTGCGGAGCGTCGGGTTTTTATGAGCAGCTGTATCCGCTGGTCCGATCGCTCAATCAACGCCTGCCTGCGGCGAACCGGCTGCGGATCGTGGCTGCCGATCCGCCGATCGACTGGAGCAAGGTTCACTCTTACGACGACCTGACTCCATTCTTCGATCGGGATGGAAGCATTGCTTCCGTGATGGAGAGCGAGGTTCTTTCCAAGCATCGCAAAGCGCTGATGCTGTTGGGGGTGTTTCATCTGCTGCACGGAGGTGGGCCGGGGCAAGGGGATGCGGTGACTCGGTATGAGCGGCGTTATGCGGGCAAGACCTTTGTGATCAGCGATTTTGGATATTACGGCGCAGGCGATGAATCCGTCGCGGGCGCGAACCTTGCCGGTGCGGTTGGGCCGTCGCTCTTGAGGACGAGGAACAGCAGACTAGGGGCGTTGAGGCTGGACGCCTTCCTGCAAACGCCGCTTACGACGGATGGTGAGTGCAATGTGACGGATGCGTTTGCGGGCGAGCCGACGAAGACAGTCGCAGATCAGATCGACGGGTTTCTGTACCTTGGGCCTCAGAGTTCGCTGTTGATGGAGCCGGTGCCGGCGGACATCGCGCTTGACCGGGTGTACCGGACGGAGTGGCTGCGCCGGATGCGCCTTGTGGGCTTGCCCGGGCCTTCTACGCTGGAGGAGATGGATGCCCAGACCGTGGGGGGTGCGGCGAACCCGGCGTTGCGAGTATCCGGGAGGTCGAATCAGGATGGGGTGAGGGCGATGATCAGGAAGGCGTGTTTGAGCAGAAAGCAGGGCGCCGCTGGCGCGGCGAAGTGAGGGACGAGGTCCTGGTTCAGGGGTCGCGTGGGGAGCCGGGGATGGAGGAGGCCGAACTCGTGGAAGAGTCCCTCGAAGCCGGAGGGAATGACGACATCCAGGTTGGGGATCCAGCAGGGCTAGAATGCGGGCGGCAGGGGAGCTTCAAGGGTGATGTGCCGGCCGGTGATGGGGTGAGGGAAGGTGAGGAGGTGGGCGTGGAGGAGGTAGCCTCCGTCGCCGGGGAGGCCGGGGAGATGAGGGAGGGGGTGGCCGGTTGGGCCGTAGAGGGGGTCGCCGACGAGGGGGTGGCCGATGGAGGCGAGGTGGATTCTGATTTGGTGAGGGCGGCCGGAGTGGAGGGCTACCTGGAAGGTGGTGGTGGTGGCGGTGCGGGCGATGACCTGTGCCAAGGATTTTGAGGGTTTGCCGGTTGGGCTGGCGGCCCAAACGGAGCCGAGGAGCGGGTGCGGGACGGGGCCGATGGGGGTGAGGATCTCATAGGCGTCCTGGCTGGCGACGTTTTGGGCGAGGGCGCGGTAGATCTTCCGGATGCCGGGGGTGTTCCAGTGGGCGGAGAGTTGGGCGGCGGCCTGGGGGGTTTTCGCGAAGAGGACGATGCCAGAGGTGGCTCGGCCAAGGCGGTGGACGGGATTGGCGGTGGGGGTTTGCTTTTGGACGAGGCGGAGGAGCGTGTTTTCCAGGAAGCCGCTGCCGGGGAGGGTGGGGAGGCCGCTGGGTTTGTTGACGGCGAGGAGATGGGGGTCTTCGAAGAGGATTTCGAAGTGGGTAGGGGCGTCGGGTTCGAGCCAGGAGGGGCGGTTCCAGGTGAGGGTCTGGCCTGCGGCGAGGGTTTCGCTTCCGGTTGCGGGGAGGCCGTTGAGGGTGACTTCGTGATCGGTGAGGCTTTGCTGCCAGGCGTGTGGGGTGGAGTGGGGGTAGAGGCTTGCGAGGTGGGCGAGGAGGGTTTGGCCCTGATGTTTGGAGGTGATGATTGAGGTGTAGCTGTAGCCCCGGTTGCGCATGGATGTGGGTTAGCTGGCGAGGGCTGCCTGGATGCTGTAGTCGATGTAGAGCTTGTAGATGTTGATGTGGATCTCGTGGCACTGGTGCTGGATGGATTTGAGGTAAGCGACGATGTCCTGGGTGAGGAGGTCGTCGATGCCGGCGTAGCTGAGTTGGGCCTGGAGACGGCCGGCGAGGCGGCGGAGGGGTTCGGCGCGGGTGACGGACTCCTGGTCGATGGCGGTGAGGGCGTGCTGGAGGCCGTCGATGGAGAAGCGGATGGAGTGGGGGAACTCGGCGTCGAGGAGGAGGAACTCAAGGATGCGTTCGGGGGTGAGGTCGGCGGTGTAGACCTTGCAGTAGGCCTCAAAGGCGGTGGCGGAGCGGAGGAGGCCGAGCCACTCGAGGTATTCGCGGCCTTCGGAGGCGTGGTCGGCGTGGGCGAGCGGGTCGCCCCAGAGGTCGTCGTAGTAGGCCTCCAGGAGGGCTGCGGTGGCGGAGGCGCGCTCAATGTAGCGGCCGACCTGGATGAACTGCCAGCCTTCACCGTGGCTCATGGTGGAGTCTGTGACGCCCTGGAACTGGTGGACGGCTTCCATGACCTGCTGGAGGAACTCGTTGGGCTGGTCGTTATCGAGGGCCATGGTGCCGGGTTCGGCGCGTCCCTGGATTTCCGGGCTGGTGATGGCGAGGTAGAGGGAGTTGAGGCGGTGCCATTGCTCGGTGGAGATTTGTTCGCGGACGTGACGGGAGTTTTCACGGGCTCCGATGAGGAGGGAGAGGATGGAGGCGGGGGAGTCGGTGTCGTACGTGAGGGTGCGGGTGAGGGCGTAGGGGTCGCCCTTCCACTCGACGTCCTTGGGGTTGCCGAGGGCGAGGAGGAGGCGCTGCCAGCGGTGGTCGGAGGAGGTGGAGGACTCGTCGAGCATGAGGTTGAGGTTGACCTCGAGCAGGCGGGTGGTGTGCTCGGCGCGCTCGAGGTAGCGGGACATCCAGTAGAGGGAATCGGCGACGCGGCTGAGCAAAGGGCGTTCCTCGGAGGCTTGGGCTAGGCTACCTGGGCGACGAGCGGGAGATGTTCCGCGGTGATTTCGGAGAGGTCGATGCGTTCGGAGGCGTGCTGGATGTCGAAGCCCACGACGCGACCGGCTTCATCGAAGTCTACGACGAGACCTTCTGCGATTTCCCTGGAGTCCGCGCTGACAGCGGTGGAAAGATCGATGTAGAGGGAGTCGGTGTCCTTGTAGTACTGCAGCTTCATGGCGACTGCTCCTGACGGTTGAGTGTTCTTCGGGTGAAGCCGCTGTCTGGGAAGGCATTGTGGAGGGTGAATCCGTCCTCAAGGGTAACGATGCGGAGGGCCTTTCCGGTAGATCGTCAACGTAACCGTAACTGCGGATGCGACCATCCTGCTGAGTCTCGCGGTGTATTGGGGCGGCGAGAATTGCAAGACACCACTCGATTCTAAGATACGGCCGCTTGCGGAGCACCTGCTCGCGGAAGTACGCCGTCATGGGCGGGTCGGGCATGGTATTGCTTAGGCGGGGGAGGCCGGGTGGGAGAGTTGCTGGAGCTGCTCGTCGGTGACGGACCAGAAGGTGTCGAGCTGGGCGGGGTCAAGGAGGCAGGGGGCGAGGCCGGCGAGCTCGAAGGTGCGCTCCAGTTGGAGGCGGTTGGTGAAGGTGACGGAGTTGGGGTCGGGCTCGGAGGCACCTTCGTGCTGGAGGTGGAGGGTGACGGGGGCTGAGCCTTCACGGGCTTCGATCTGCGCCTCGTCTTCAGGCACGCTGTCCAGGATGAGGAACTTGACCTTGTGTGTCATGCGGAGAGGGTATCACCACGGGGAATGGAGGTGGTGGATGATGGTGAGGATGTGGTGAACGGTATGGCTATCGTGGTGAAGTGACAGCGTGTGGCTATGGTGAGGGGTGCGTCTTTGGCGGGGATTTCGGTTTTCGACCAGGAAAAAGTTGGGGTGTGGTGAAAGTGCACCAAAGAGTGTGCAACGGAGTGGGACGGATTGGGGGGAAGGCAGTGGGGACGCGGCGATGGGGTTGCGGGGTGCAGGGAACGGTGGTGGTGGTG
This sequence comes from uncultured Acidobacteriaceae bacterium, assembly GCA_964242025.1. Taxonomy (GTDB): domain Bacteria; phylum Acidobacteriota; class Terriglobia; order Terriglobales; family Acidobacteriaceae; genus Edaphobacter. The sequence continues at coordinate 156,001 of CAXSZW010000009.1, read as the reverse complement.
CAGGGAATGGTCGTGAGGGGGTGGTGAGTGGGGAGAATCGATGCAGGTCTTGAGGGACTGACGGAACAGCAAGGGCGGTCGGGCTCACGCCCGATACCCCACTCTGTCCGACGATGAGACCGTCGTCCGAGGGTGGGGCACCCGGAACAGGCAACGGCAACAGCAGGTCCTCCCGCTTTGCGGAAGGGATGACAGCCGCGAGGGGACGTTTGGGAGCTATGGTTTGGGGTCCAGGGGTTTGCGGGTGCCGAAGGTGGGGCGGGTGGGGGCGTCCGGGGTGATGGTGGGGTCGTTGAGGGTGGAGGGGTCGAGGAGCGGGGTGGAGTCGCCGCCGGTGCGGACGGTGAGGGAACGGTCGGCGAGGGTGACTTCAATGTGGTGGAGACCGGCGGTGCCGTTGGCGGCGAGGGGGAACTCGATGATGTAGCGTTTGCGGATGATGTCGAAGAGGTAGCGGAGGCTTTCGTCGATCTTGAGAGAGGTGACGTAGACGTCGGTTCCTCCGGTTCCTCCGCAGAGCAGGGAGAAGGGGTCTTCGGTTGTGCCAAGGACGCCTTCGACGTCCCGGATGCCGAGGAGGGTGAAGCCCTGGGTGGCGGCGTATCGGCGGGCGGCTTCCCAGGTGTGGGTGCTGTGCTTTTTGCCGGAGCCATCCTTGCCGGGGGAGAAGATGAAGAGGACGCGGCGGCCGGGGGTGGCGTTCGAGAGCGCGGTGGCACCGGTGACGGCATCCCAGAGGGAGAGCGGGGTGGGGCAGGGCTGGTGGGGCTGGGCGTGGAGGGCGGGGTCTGCGAGGGCGTTGGTGACGGCGTGCTGGAGGAGAGCGCTGGAGGCTGGGCGGCCCCGGGCGGAGGCGATGAAGTTGCAGTCGAAGGCGAAGACGGAGAGGCGGTCCTGAGGGCGAAAGAGGGTGGCGGGGAGGGTGGCGAGGTGCTTCTGGACGGCGTCGAGGAAGGCGCGCTGGGCGGGGGTGGCGGCGTCGAGGAGGAGGATGACGCTGAGGGGGTCGTCAGCCTGGATGTGGGTGCTGCGAGGGTGGAAGATGGGGCCGGAGTCGAGCTGGATGGCGAAGTCTGAGGGTTTGAGGCCGGACCTGGGGCGGCGGGACTGGTCGAGGACGAGGACGGGGATCTGGATGAGGTCCTGGTGGAGGTGGAGGGTGTAGGGGAGGTCGGGTGGGGGTGTTTCGGGTGGCGGTGGGGTTTGGGTTAGGGCGGGAAGGGTGGTGAGCAGGAGGAGGAAGACGAGGATGGGACGGCTCGACAGGGATGACATGCTCGTGCGGCGCTCCTGGGGCCGATGGAGTGACGATAGCAAGGGTGAGGCTGGCGTGAAAGAAGAGAAAGGCAAGGAAAGAAAGATGAGGCAAACCGCAACGGACGCAGAGGGAAACGCGGAGGACGCGGAGTAAGGCCGGCTGGGCGTCAGGCTTTCTTTCGATTTAGGTTCACTTCTTCCATCATGGCTTTGCGGAGGGCGGCGTTGATGCGGCTTTGGTAGCCGGCTCCGGCGCGTTTGGCCCAGGCGAGGACGTCTCCGTCAATGCGGAGGGTGATCTGCTGCTTGATGGGCTTGAATAATGTTTGTGTGCCTCTGAGATCGGGGCGGAATTCGCCTGTCGCTTCCGGTGCGTCTTCGAGATCGATCGCCGATTGGGGCATCTTCAGGAGCTTTTGGAGGAGAGCAAGATCGTGTTGGGAGAGCTGTTCAGAGGCCGGACGGGAGGCGGTCCTGGAAGTAGAGAGCCTCTTCTTTCGTGGTTGCGAGGCGGGCTGTGATGATACGGACGATGGAATTTTCTCCGAACCATTCCGCTTCGTCGTCCTCCTGGTCAGTACCTGTGTCATTGACGTATTCCTCGGGGTTTCTCAGCGTGATGACGATATGAAGAAGGACGATACCTTTCGCAGGTGCGAGGATGACGAGCCGCCATTCATCCTCGACAAACTGATCCGCAGCGTGGATGCCCAGGCCGCTCTTGAGTGCGTGCTCGGCAAGCGGGAAGGAGACGCCGTGCAGGCGCTCATTGCGTCTCGCCTTTCGTTCATCCCAAGTACATTTCATACTACACCTTTGTAGTTACAGCTCTGTGGCTACGGGAAGGTGATGAAAACAGGTGCGCCCTGACGCCGTGCGGGGGGTACTGCGTACGCTGGGAGCGCTTCGCGCACAAGGCCATGCGCTTCGCGGGGTAAGGCTATTGGGAGAGGACCCAGGTGTCTTTGCTGCCGCCGCCTTGGCTGCTGTTGACGACCAGGCTGCCTTGTTTGAGGGCTACGCGGCTTAGGCCGCCGGGGACGATGGTGACCTTGTCGCCGTAGAGGACGTAAGGGCGGAGGTCGACGTGGCGGGGCTGGAGCTCGTCGCCGATGAGGCAGGGGGCGCGGGAGAAGCTGATGGTGGGCTGGGCGATGTAGTTGCGGGGGTCGGCTTCGATTTTGGCGGCGAACTCGGCTTGTTCGGCCTTGGTGGATTGAGGGCCGATCAACATGCCGTAGCCGCCGGATTCGCCGACGGCCTTGACGACGAGCTTGTCGAGGTTGGCGAGGACGTGCTGGCGCTCGGCGGGGCGGGTGAGGAGGAAGGTCTGGACGTTTTTGAGGACGGCTTCTTCGTTCAGGTAGTACTTGATGATGTCCGGGACGTAGGCATAGAGGGCTTTATCGTCCGCGACGCCGGTGCCGAAGGCGTTGGCGAGGGTGACGTTGCCGGCGCGGTAGGCGTTGAAGAGGCCCGAGACGCCGAGGATGGAGTCGCCGCGGAAGGCGAGGGGGTCGATGAAGTCGTCGTCGACGCGGCGATAGATGACGTCGACGCGGCGAAGGCCGGAGGTGGTGCGCATGTAGACGACGTTGTCGTGGGTGACGAGGTCGCGGCCTTCGACGAGCTCGATGCCCATCTGGCGGGCGAGGTAGGCGTGCTCGAAGTAGGCGGAGTTGAAGACGCCGGGGGAGAGGAGGACGATGTTGGGTTCGGGGCGGCCTTCGGGGGCCAAAGAGCGGAGGGTGCCGAGTAAGGCCTGGGTGTACTGCTCGATGGGGCGGACGTTGTACCGGCGGAAGAGCTGGGGGAAGATGCGCTTCATGACGCGGCGATTGGTGAGCATGTAACTGACGCCGGAGGGGACGCGGAGATTGTCTTCGAGGACGACGAACTCGCCGGATTCGGTGCGGATGAGGTCGGTGCCGCAGATGGCGACGTAGACGTTGCGCGGGACCTGGAGGCCTACCATCTGGCGGCGGAAGTGTTTGCAGCTATAGACGACTTCGCGGGGGACGATGCCGTCGGCGAGGATGCGGCCCTCGTTGTAGATATCGCGGAGGAAGAGGTTGAGGGCGATGATGCGCTGAGTGAGGCCGCGCTCGACGGTGGCCCATTCGGCGCTGGTGATGATGCGGGGAAGGAGATCGTAGGGGAAGATCTGTTCTTTGCCTTCGTCGCGTCCGTAGACGGTGAAGGTGATGCCCTGATTGAGGAAGGAGAGGTCGGCGGCTTGCTTGCGGCGCTGGAGTTCGCCGTCAGGGAGGGCGGAGAAGTGGTCGAGGAGGGGGTGGTAGTGGTCGCGGAGAGGTGGCTGAGCGGCGTGGGTGCCGGGACCCTGGAACATTTCGTCGTAGGCATGGTCGAGGAGGTAGTTCTTGAGGGCCGTGTCTGCGAAGTGTCTCGTTTGGGAGTCGCTCATTGGAAGTTGAGTATAAGGGAAGGGACGGAAAAAGCAGGGAACAGCGAATAGGGAATAAGGAAGGGAAGACGATGCGGGGATGGATGGCGGCATTGATGATGGTGGGGATGGCTGCGGGGGCTGGGGCGCAGCATGTGTTCTTCAAGGTGACGCTGAGCAAGGATGCTCCGGGGGCGGTGAGTGGGCGGGTGCTGGTGTTTGTGAAGGCGGGACATGGGGACAAGGAGGTGGATACGAATGAGTTCAATCCGACGGGGACGTGGGTTGCGGCGAGGGAGGTGAAGGACCTGGCGCCGGGGGAGAGCGTGGAGGTGGATGGGGCTTCGTCCGAGGCCGGTGTGGCGTTTCCGCGGAGCTTTCTGACGATGCCGGCAGGGGAGTATGAGGCGCAGGCGGTGCTCGATACAGGGCATACCTATAACTACTCGGGGCGTGGGGTGGGGGATTTGCTGAGCGAGGTGGTGGGGCTGGGGAGGTTTGTGCCTGGTTCGGGTACAGAACCGGTGCTGACGCTGGCGGGTGGGACGCTGGAACGGCCGGGGAAGGCGGAGGCTGAGGCGAGGATGGCGGTGGCGGTGAAGGCGGGGTTCGCGGAGAAGGTGGAGATGGAGAGTGCGGCGCTGACGAAGTTTTGGGGGAGGCCGACGTATGTGCGGAGCTGGGTGGTGCTGCCGCCGGGGTATCGGGAGCATGTGGGGGAGCGGTATCCGACGGCGTATTGGACGGCGGGGTTTGGAGGGGCGCTGGAGAGTGGGCTGGCGCAGGGGTTGAGGCTGCGGGAGCGGATGAGCGCGGGGAAGATGCCGCCGATGATCTGGGTGATGCTGGATGAGAGCTGTGCGCATGGGACGCATGAGTTTGCGGACAGCGTGAACAATGGGCCGTGGGGGAAGGCGCTGACGGCGGAGTACATCCCGATGTTGGAGCAGCGGTATCGGATGGATGGGAGGCGGGAGGGGCGGCTGCTGAATGGGCACTCGTCTGGCGGGTGGGCGACACTGCAGCTGCAGGTGAATTATCCGGAGGTGTTTGGGGGGACGTGGTCGACGTCGCCGGATTCGAGCGACTTTCATGATTTTTCCGGGCCGGATCTGTACGCGGCGGGGGCGAGTGTGTATCGGAAGGCGGATGGGACGGCGTATCCGATTATGCGGGTGGGCGGGAAGGTGATGGCGACGCTGGAGGAGTTTGCGAAGCTGGAGTCGGTGCTGGGGGAGTATGGGGGGCAGATGAGGTCGTTCGACTGGGTGTTTTCCCCGAGGGGGGAGGATGGGGCTCCGATGGCGATGTTCGACCGGGAGACCGGGGTGGTGGACGCGGGGGTGATGAAGTATTGGGGGGAGCACTATGAGCTGGCGACGATTGCGGAGCGGGAGTGGGGGGCGAAGGGGGCGCTGCTGAAAGGGAGGATCCATGTGTATGTGGGGACGGCGGATACGTTTTACCTGGATGGGGCGGCGCACAGGCTGGATGCCCGGCTGAAGAAGCTGGGGGCGGGGGCGAGCTTCCACTATGTGGAGGGGCGGAGCCATTTTGATGTGTATGGGGTGGGGGAGGACCGGATGGGGCTGTTCGATGAGATTGGAGCGCAGATGTGGGCGGTGGCTCGTTCGAAGAAGTAGAGGCTTGTCCTGCCGGACGGGCCCGCTGCGCGCGGGGCGGGCACTCCGTGCCTTTTAGCTTGTCAGGGGAAGGAATGGCGGCGGGAGCCCTTCCTTTGACCGGGAATTGACGGGGGCGAGGCGCGGGTAGGGTAGACTAGAAAGGACGCGCAAAAGCAGATTTTGATATATTCCCAACCCCGCGCACAGAACAGGACGTACACCCGCCGTGAGTAGCTCGACTGCAATTGAAGCCATCCGCAATATCGCCATCATCGCCCACGTTGACCACGGCAAGACGACGCTTGTCGACGCCATGCTGCGCCAGTCCGGAACGTTCCGGACGAATGAGGCTGTGGCGGAACGAGTCATGGACTCGAACGACCTGGAAAAAGAGCGCGGGATCACGATTCTCGCGAAGAATACGGCGATTCACTACAAGGATTCGAAGATCAACATTGTGGACACACCGGGCCACGCCGACTTTGGCGGCGAGGTGGAGCGCGCGCTGAAGATGGTCGACGGCGTGGTGCTGCTGGTGGACGCCAGCGAAGGTCCGCTGCCGCAGACGCGGTACGTGTTGAGCAAAGCGTTGGAAGCGAAGCTGACGCCGATCATCGTGGTGAACAAGATTGACCGTCCGGATGCACGTCCGCAGGAGGTGCTGAACGAGGTGTATGACCTGTTCATCGACCTGGATGCGGATGAATCGATTCTGGACTTCCCGGTGATTTATACGAACGGCAAGGCGGGGACGGCGACGATGGATCTCGCGGTCCCGGGGACTGATTTGCAGCCGCTGTTTGAGCTGATCTTCAAGACGATTCCCGAGGCTCCTGGCACACCGGATGGAGATCTCCAGATTCTGGTTACAAATCTGGATTACAGCGATTACCTGGGCCGTCTGGCGATTGCGCGTGTGTTCAACGGGACGTTGAAGGTTGGGCAGGAGGTCAATCTTTCGAAGATTGACGGGACGCTGGTGCCGGTGAAGGTGACGAAGCTGTTCACGTTCAACGGGCTGAAGCGCGAGGACACGACGGAGACGGCGGTGGGCGATATTGTGGCCATTGCGGGTATTCCGGGGATCACGATTGGCGAGAGTTTCTGCTCGCTGACGGACCCGAAGCCGCTGCCGACGATCAAGATCGACGAGCCGACGATTGCGATCAATTTCAGCGTGAACAACTCGCCGTTTGCCGGGCGTGAGGGCAAGTATGTGACCTCGCGGAATATCAAGGACCGGCTGGAGCGCGAGCTGCTGACGAACGTTTCGATCCGGATGGAAGAGACGGAGACGGCGGATACGTTCAAGGTGTTGGGACGCGGCGAGCTGCAGCTTTCAGTGCTGATTGAGATGATGCGGCGCGAGGGTTTCGAGCTGATGGTTTCGCGGCCGACGATTGTAACCAAGCGTGTCGATGGCGCGTTGATGGAGCCGAGCGAGATTCTGACGATCGATATCCCGGACGCGTTTGTGGGTACGGTGATTGAGCGTCTGGGGCCGAGAAAAGGCGAGATGGTGAAGATGGCCAATCATGGCTCGGGCCGCGTGCGCATGGAGTTCAAGGTGCCTTCACGCGGGCTGATTGGGCTGCGGAACGAGATGCTGACGGAGACGCGCGGGACGATTGTGATGAACTCGATTGCGGGTGAGTACATTCCGTACCAGGGCGAGATTCCGCAGCGTCCTTCGGGCGCGTTGATCAGCGACCGGCAGGGGACCACGACGACGTATGCGATGGACGGCGTGCAGGAGCGCGGCGTGCTGTTTATCGGCGATGGCGTTGAGGTTTACGAGGGGATGCTTGTAGGTGAGCACAGCCGCGATAACGACCTGGACGTGAATGCGGTGCGTGAGAAGAAGCTGACGAACATGCGTGCTTCGGGCTCTGACGATGCGTTGCGACTGGTGCCGTTCAAGGTGCTGACGCTGGAGCAATCGATTGAGTTTATTGCGGATGATGAACTGGTCGAGGTGACGCCGAAGTCTCTGCGGATGCGGAAGAAGGTACTGCAGGCAAACCGGCGGCCGAAGGGTACGCGTGGTGGCTCTACGCTGGAGTAGTTTGCTGCAACAACAGACGAGGGAGGCTCCTGCTTGGCGGGGGCCTTTACTTTTTAATGCAGCTTTACGATGAAGTGAAGGACGGGGTTGGCGTTGCTTTCAAAGTGGCTGAGCTCGCGGGCTTTGCCGCGATGGCCGCGGTAGGTGACGGTGACGCGGTAGTCGGTGTTGCTGGAGAGGCGTTTGAAGGAGAAGGTGCCGGAGGCGTCTGTGATGAAGGAGACGATGGCGCTGGTGTTTTCGTTTTCGACTTCCACGATAGCGCCCTTGAGGGGCTCTTTGGTGCGGTCGGTGACGGTGCCGGTGAGGGTTCTTGGTGGGTCCTGGGCGCGAGCGAAGGGGGCGACGAAGAGGAGCGCCGCGGCGAGCAGAGACAGCGACGCCGAGCGATGATGCGGTGAGCGGGGTGGTGTCAAAGCTCGGGACCCTCCGGGGCGGCTGTGCGCGGTTAGTGGGTCTGATGCGAGGAAGGACGGAAGGGGCTGTAGGTTGGGACGGCTTTTTGCAGGGTGAGGGCTACAATCATCGCAACTTCCCCAATCTGGTTTGCGTAGGACGTGCGTATGAGGTGTTTTCGTCGGTGTGGTGTGTGGGCGGTGGCGCTGGCGCTGGTGCTGGCGCTTGGGTGTGGGGGAACGGTGTGGGCGCAGGGGGCAGGTGCTCCGACTGCGACGGTGATGGTGCATCCTCCGCTGGGGCCCATTCCTGCTGCGGCGCAGTTCGATGCGGCGGGGAGGCTTGATCCGGAGCGGGCGACGCGGGCTTATCTGGATACGATACCGCTGGATAAACGGCGGGCGTCCGACAAGTACTTTGAGGGTGGGTACTGGCTGACGCTTTGGGATGCGCTGTATGCGATTGGGGTGATGCTGTTGCTGTTGTACAGCGGAGTGTCTGCGCGGCTGCGGGATTTTGCGGTGAGGCGGACGCGGTTGGTGTGGCTGCAGGCGACGATTTATGTTGTGCCATTTCTGTTGCTGTTTACGGCGCTGGAGGCTCCGATGACCTGGTATGAAGGGTTTTATCGGGAGCATTTGTATCAGCAGACGCACCAGAGCCTGGGTGGGTGGCTGCATGATCAGGCGATTGGACTGGCCGTGGGGGTAGTGCTGGGGGCGCTGCTGGTGACGGGACTGTATGCGATTGCGCGGCGACTGCCGAGGAGCTGGCATCTGTGGGGGGCGGCGGCGGTGTGCGTGTTCAGCGCGTTCCTGGCGATGATTGCGCCGGTATACCTGGCGCCGCTGCTGAATACGTATTCGCGGATACAGGATACGGCGGTGGTGACGCCGCTGCTGAAGATGGCGCAGGCGAATGGGATTCCGGTGGACGCGATCTACCAGGTGGACGCCTCCAAACAGAGTACGCATGTGAGCGCGAATGTGAGCGGGCTGCTGAGCACGACGCGCATTACGCTGAACGATAACCTGCTGCGGACGTGCAGCCTGGAAGAGATTGAGGACACGACCGGGCATGAGATGGGGCACTATGTGCTGAATCACATCTACAAGGGATTGATTGAGACAGTGGTGGTGGTGTTTGTGATGTTTATGGTGCTGCGGGTGTGGCTGGAGAGTCTGCAACGGAGGCATGGGGCGAGGTGGGGGACGACGGGGGTCTTCGATCCGGCGCTGCTGCCGGGGGTGGTGATGATTGTGACGGTGCTGGGCCTACTGCTGACGCCGGTAACGAACACGATGACGCGGACGCAGGAGCGGGAGGCGGATCTGTTTGGGCTGAATGCGTCACGGCAGCCGGATGGGTCGGCCCAGGTGGATCTGAAGCTGGGGCAGTACAGGAAGCTGGATCCGGGGCCGGTGGAGGAGTTTATCTTCTACGACCACCCGAGCGGGCATACGCGGATCAAGGATGCGATGGACTGGAAGAGCGAGAATGCGGGGGTCGCGGGGTATCGGTGAGGGGTGCCGGGCGCTGGCGCCGGTCGTAGGCGGCCTGGGCGGCCTGGAATTGGGCTACGTTTTCCGAAGCCCATCTCCAGAGGGGGTGGATGAGGTCCAGCATTTCAAGGGCGAGGGGGGTGATGGTGTATTCGACGCGCGGGGGTACCTCGGGGAAGACGACGCGGGTGACGAGGCCGTCGCGCTCCAACTGACGGAGGACCTTGGTGAGGGACTTCTGGCTGACGCCTTCGACGCGCTCGAGCAGGCGTGAGAAGCGGAGGGGGGCTTCGGCTGCGGCGAGCTCGGCCATGGTCCAGAGGGTCCACTTTTCCGCGATGCGGGTGACGACGTCGCGGGTGAGGGAGTCTTCGTCTTCGGTCAGGGCTTCGCAGGCTGCGTTCGCTTCTGCCCAGTCGATTTTGGGTTTGATGGTTACCTCCAGGTAAGTACACGCCGCAAAGGTGCCTTATTGCCAATGGATACTATTGGCAGGATACTGCACTTATGGCAAACACGAGTGCAATTCCTTTCACGGCAAACGATGTTCCTTCGCAGCAGGGGCGAAGGGTTTTGATTACGGGAGCAAACTCCGGCATTGGGTATGAGGCGGCTTTGGAACTGGCGAGGGCCGGGGCGGAGGTGATGCTGCCGGCGCGGTCGGCGGAGAAGGCCGAAGGAGCTGCTGAGCGGATACGGCGGGAGGTGCCGGGAGCGAAGGTCGTGGCTGGAGTATTGGATCTGGCTTCGCTGAAGAGTGTGCGGGCGTTTGCGGCGTTTGTCGCAATGCGGTGGCCAGGCCGGTCATTGGATCTACTGATCAACAATGCCGGCGTGATGGGGGTGCCGCAGCGGGAGTTGACTGTGGATGGCTATGAGCGGCAGCTTGCGACGAACTACCTGGGACCCTTTCTGCTGACGGCGCTGTTGTATCCGCAGATGAAGCAGGAGGCGGGAGCGCGGATGGTGATGGTGGCGAGTGGGATTGCAAACCAGGGAAAGATCGAGTTCGACAACCTGCAGTGCGAGCGGGTGTACAAGCCACTGTTTGGGGCTTATTCCCAGTCGAAGCTGGCGGACCTGATCTTCCAGCAGGAGTTGCAGCGGCGGCTTACGGCGGCGGGGTCGCCGGTGCTGAGTACGGGTGCGCATCCTGGGTATGCGATTACGAATTTGCAGGCGAGCGGGCCAGCCGGGAAGGATCCGCTGAGCTTCAAGATTGTGTCTGCACTGCTGAAGCCTTGGGCTTCACAGGATGCGGCGCATGGTGCGCTGCCGACGCTGTATGCGGCTGTATCTCCGGCGGCGACGGCGGGGGGATACTACGGGCCGGATGGGTTTCAGGAGTTGAAGGGGAATCCGGTTCCGGCGAAGATCGCTCCTGCGGCAAAGGATCTGGAGCTGGCGAAGCGGCTTTGGAGCGAGACCGAACGCCTTGTGGGGGAGGCGTTCGGGGTCTAGGGGGAGCTACTGCTTGATCTGGCCCTGGATGGTGTCTTCGAGGGTGATGCCGGATTTTTCAAGGAGGTCGCCGAGAGTGCGGTCGAGTTCGATGCGGGCCTTCTGGTAGTTGGAGCGGGCGGCGATCTCCGAGGATTTGGCCTGGGTGACGTAGGCTTCGTCCTGGATGACCTGCAGGGGGGTGGACTGGCCGAATTCCAGCTTGTCCTTTTCCGCCTGGAGGAGCTGTTCCTGATAGCCGCGACTGGAGCGGGCGGCTTTGTAGGCGGCGAAGGCGGTGTCGAGGGCGATGGTGGCGTTTTCAATGTCCTGGCGGATCTGGTTGGAGAGTTTCTCGGTTTTTGCCTGGACCTGGCGGAGTTGGATGGCGTCGCGGGCAGCGTCTGCCGTGGCGACGCGGTTGCGGATGGGGAGGTTGAGCTGGACGCCGGCCTGGACGATGGTGGAGACGCGCAGACCGCCGAGGGCGAAGTTCTGCGGGAGGGTGGCGAGGGCGGTTCCGTTGGCGGAGCCGAGCTGCTCGTAGGCTTGCTCAGAGGAGCCGCGGGTTTCTACGTTGGCGAAGACGTTGAGCTGGGCGAGGGCCTGGTTGCGGGCGGCGGCGACGCTGATCTCACCGGTTTTGACCTGGAGCTGGGACTGGGCGAGGTCCGGACGGCGGGCGAGGGCCTGCTGGATGAGGTCGGGGACGGGAGTGTCGTCGAGGAGGTCGGGGACGACGATGCGGTCGGTGGGAACGATTTCTGTAAAGCTGGCGGCGAAGACGGGGGAGTCTGCGCGGAGGACCTGGTTGCGGAGGATGACCTCCTGCTGGCGGTAGAGGCCTTGCGCCTGGATGAGGGCGAACTCGGAGGAGGAGACGAGGGCGGAGACGCGGGTGAGCTCGATGGGAGCGAGGGTGCCTTCGATGACCTGGTTGGCGTCGTCGTCACGGAGCTTGCGGGCGGCGCGGAGGGCCTCCTCGTTGACGGCGACGTTTTCGCCGAGGGAGACGAGATCGAAGTAAAGGCGGGAGATGCCATAGACGGTTTCCAGGACCTGCTGCTCAAAGAGGAGGCGTGAGACTTTGCGGTTCTCGTTGGCGATGCGGATGTAACGGGTGTTGACGGAGCCGAAGCCGCGGAGGAGGGGCTGGGTGAGGGTGACGGAGGTGCTGGGGGTGGAGAAGGGATCGCGCTGCGAGTTGGAGCCGTAGATGACGGAGGCGTCGTTGTTCGCGGTGGCCTCAAGCTGGGCGCCGGTGTGGAAGCCCTGGATGTACGAGAGGTTGGCGGCGATGAAGGTGAGGGCCTGGGGGGTGGTGACGGTGCCTTCGCCGGTGCTTCCGGCTCCGGTGCCCGTGGTGCCGGTTGTGCCGGTGGTGGTGCCACCGAGGGTAACGGTGTCTGAGCGGCGGAGGTAGCCGGCCTGAAGGAAGAGGCTGGGGTCAAAGAGGGGGACGTTGGGGCCGACGCTGTACTGGGCCCCGGCGGTGGTGGTGGCGGAGAGATTCGTCTGGGTCTGGGTAGTGGCGTTGAGGGCGGTGAGATCGGTGACGGTGGGGGTGATGGGGTTGGGATTGGTGGCGACGGCGTTGAGGAGCGGGGAGCCGGGGCCGCCGTTGCCGTTGGGGGGCTCGGCGATGGTGTAATCGATGCCGCGGAGGGAGCCACCGCCGGCGGCGCGGCGGCGGTCGGTGTCGGCGAGGAGGAGGTTGTAGCGTTCGATTTCGACGTCGAGATTATTTTCTATGGCGAGGACGATGGCGTCGCGGGCGCTGAGGAAGAGCTTGCCGTCGTGGACGAGGGAGCGGAGGCGGTCGCCGTTGCCGGGAAAGAGGGGTGGGACCTGAGGGCGGCGGTAGGGGCCGAAGAATCGGCTGGCGACGAGGCCGGTGGGAGCGGAACGAGTGGGGATGATGGTGGGGAGGCCGGTCTCCGTGGTGGGGACGCCGGTGGTGAAGACGGAGATGGGAGGGACGTTGGGGATGGTGGGGGAGGTTGGAGGGGCGACGGGGGGCGTGGATTGGGGCTGCTGCTGCGCCTGAGAGATGGTGCAGGCTGCCAGAGCAAAGAGCATCCGAGGCAAAGTGGTCCGGAGAGTTGAGGCGAGTGGAAGGCTTCGGGGTCCTTCGATTGCGTCCGCCGCAGAAGCGCGGCGGACTTCGCTCAGGATGACAGAGTTATCTTTGCACCAGAGAGACAGGGACATTAGTTCTGGCCCCCTTTGCTTCCGGTGGCTTTTTTGTCGCCGCCGCCCTTTTTCTGCTGCGGTTTGGCGTTCTGGCCCTGCATGTCCTGGTCTACGACGCCGGGGTCGCTGTACTGGGTGCTGCCGCCGGGCGGGGTGTTCTGGTTGGGGGGAGCGGGCGGGTTGGCCTTCTGCGCAGACTTCTTATCTTCCTGGACTTTGACCTTGGCGTCCTGGCGGATGTCGTCTGTGAAGGTGGTGGCGATCATATCGCCGGGCTTGAGGCCGGAGACGATTTCGGTTTCGGAGCCGAAGTCGCGGCCGATGACGATGGGAGTGAGGCGGACCTTGCCGTCTACGATGACGGCGACGGTGGGGTGATCGCCGCGGATGGCGATGGCGTCCCCGGGGATGAGGACGGGACCGCCACTGGCGCCGCTCTGCTGCTGGCCTTCGCTGAGGGATCTGGGCGCGAAGGTGACGACGGCGTACATGCCGGAGAGGAGGCGGCCGGAGTGGTTATCGAGCTGGACTTCCGTGAGGAGGGTGCGGGAGTTCTGGTCGATGGCGGCGGAGTTGCGGGTGACTTTGCCGTAGAAGTCCTGGTTGGGGAACTCCTGGAAGTGGACACTGGCGAGCTGCCCGGTGAAGATGGAGGCGGCGTAGCCTTCCGGGACGGAGACGAGGATGCGGAGGCGCTCCACCTGGGCGACGGAGAAGAGGGCTCCGCCCTGGCCGCCGCCGGTGGATGGTGTGGCGAGGGAGGCGGAGTTGCCGGAGGAGCCGGCGGTGTTGGTGGCACCGGCCTGCTGGGAGCTGCCATTGGTCAGGCCGGGGGTCTGCATGGGTGTGGGGGCGGGGCTGCCGGCAGAGCCGGTGGTGGAGATGTAACCGCCGACGTCTACGTTGCGCTGGGTGATGACGCCATCGAAGGGCGAGGTGATGCGTTCATAAGACTGGAGGGCGATGACGCGGCGGAGGTTGGCTGAGAAAGCTTCAACGTTGCGCTGGGCGGCGGCGACGTTGGCGCGTTGGGCCTGGAAGTTGGTCTCCTGCTGGTCTCCATCCTGACGGGAGAAGACGCCCTTGGCGACGAGGACGCGGTAGCGGTCTACGGTGACCTTGGTGAGGGCGAGCTGGGTCTCCTGCTGGGCCTGCTGGGCCTGGGCCTGACGAAGCTGCTCGCGGGCTTGATCGACCTGCTGGTCGAGGTCCGGGGCGTCAATGGTGGCGAGGAGCTGGCCTTTGCGGACGTGGTCTCCGATGTCTACGAAGCGCTGCTTGAGGTAGCCGTTGGCGCGGGCGTAGACGGCGGCTTCCGTGAGCGGGGTGGTGGTGCCGGGGACGACGAGGCCGGCACCCTGTTTGGCGTTGGCGACGCGGATGACCTGGACGACGGGCTCGGCGTTCTGCATGTCCCTGGCTTTTTGCCCGGCTTCCTTGTTGCGCTCGTGGCGGGGGATGGCACCGGCGATGAGCGCGATGATGGCGATGATGATGACGCAGGTGAGGATGATGAAGAGGACCTTTTTGGAGCCCTTCTTTTTGAAGGGGGCTTCAACGACCTCCTTGACGGGGCGGTGATGCTTTTTGGCGGAGGAGTTGGTCTTCTCGAAGCTTTTGCCGATTTTGATGTCGTCGATGGAGTTTGGATCTGCGAAGGACTCCCCCATGGCGCGCTCGTCTGCGAGGGCGGGGTCGGCGAACTCGTCGCCAAGGCCGGGGCCGTCATAGGCGTTGCGCTGGGCGAAGTCCTGACCGAGGGCGCGGTCTTCCCGCGGGACGGGATGGGCGAGGGAGTCGCCGAGGTCTTCGCGGCCATCGGAGAGGCGGTGGTTGGGATCGGGATTCTGGCCGGGAAGAAGGTGATCGTCAGACATTGAGAGGGTGCTCCTTGGCGATGCGAGGCAGAGAATGAGGCAGGGTGAATGAGTGCGGCCGGGCTTCGTCCGACACCCCACCCTTTGCGATGAAACCGCAAAGAACGGGGCACCGGTCGTGGTGAGTCATGGGCGTCATGCGGTCTGGGCTTCGGGGTGGAGGTCTGGGTCGAACTCATCAATCTCCTTGTCGTAGTCGACGGGAGCTTCCTTCTTGAGGAGGGAGTAGATGACGGGGACGATGAAGAGGGTGCCGACGGTGGCGAAGAGGAGGCCGCCGATGACGGCGCGGCCGAGGGGGGCGTTCTGCTCGCCGCCTTCTCCGAGGGCGAGGGCCATGGGGAGCATGCCGATAATCATGGCGAGCGCGGTCATGAGGACGGGGCGGAGGCGGGTGTGGCCGGCGTTGAGGGCGGCCTCCAACTGGTTCTTGCCGGCGATGCGTTCGTCGTTGGCGAAGACGACCATGAGAATGGAGTTGGCGGTGGCGACGCCGATGGTCATGATGGTTCCCATGAGCGAGGGGACGTTGAAGGTGGTCTGGGTGACGAAGAGCATCCAGAGGATTCCGGAGAAGGCTCCGGGGATGGCCATGAGGATGATGAGGGGGTCCAGCCAGGACTGGAAGTTGACGGCCATGAGGAGGTAGACCAGGCCTATGGCGAAGATGATGCCGATGCCGAGGCGGAGGAAGGACTTCTCCATGGTGGAGACTTCGCCGCGGAGGTCGATGGCGTTGCCGGGAGGCAGGCCCTTGGCCTCTTCGGCGATGATCTTATGGATCTCCGAGGCGACGCCGCCGAGGTCGCGGCGATCGACGTCGGCGTAGATATCGTAGACGGGCTGGATGTTGTAGTGGTCGATGATGATGGGGCTCTCATCGCGTTTGAAGGAGGCCAGGTTGCCGAGGAGTTGGGAGACGTTGCCGTTGGCTGAGGTGACGGGGGTGCGGCCCATGGCCTGGATGGAGTTGATGCGGTACTGGGGGGTCTGGGTGACGATCTGGTAGTTGACGCCGTTGAGTGGGTTCAGCCACTCGTTGGGTGCGGTCTGGCCGGTTCCGGTGAGGGAGATGAGGGTGGACTGGGCGACGTCCTGCTGGGTGAGGCCGATCTGACGGGCCTTGGTGCGGTCCACGTTGATCTGGAGGGTGGGGTAGGTGACCTGCTGGTGGATGTGGACATCGACAGCACCGGGGATGGCGGCGATGCGCTTCATGACCTTCTGGGCGAGGAGGAAGTTGCCCTTGCCACGGCCGCTGATGGCGACGTCGATGGGAGCGGGGAGGCCGAAGTCGAGGATCTGGTTGGTGATGTTGGCGGGGGTGAAGAAGAAGGTGGCGCCAGGGTATTTTTCGGCGAGGTCGTCGCGCAGGAGGCGCTGGTATTTGGTGGTGTCGCGCTTGCCGGGCTTGAGGGCGATCTGGATTTCGCCATCGGAGTTGGAGATGGTGGCGCTGTTGCCGAAGGCGAGGTTGATGCCGCCGGTGGGGAGACCGATGTTGTCGAGGATCAGCTCGATTTCGTCCGCGGGGATGAGGCTGCGGATTTCTTTTTCGATGGAGGCGAAGTACTGCTCGGAGTCCTCAATGCGCATGCCGACGGGCGGGTTGACGTGGAGGCGCATCTGGCCTGAGTCGACGTAGGGGAAGAAGTCTTCTCCGATGAAGAAGGTGAGAGGCAGGGAGAGAGCGACGAAGGCGAAGAAGAGGATGAGAGTAAGGCCGGAGTTTTCCAGGCACCATTCGAGAGCGTTCTTGTAATGGTGCTGCATCTTTTCGAACTGGCGGTCAAACTTCATGTGCCAGCGCCAGACCCAGTTTTCACGCTCCTCACGCTGGGAGGCTCCCTCATCCTGATAGAGCTTGATTTCAGAGGCGAGGAGGAAGTGCATCATGGTGGGGACGATGGTGCGGGAGAGGAAGTAAGAGGCCATCATGGCGAAGGCGACGGCCATGGCCAGGGGGGTGAAGAGGTACTTGGCGGCCCCGGTGAGGAGGACGACCGGGATGAAGACGATGCAGATGGAGAGAGTGGAGACGAAGGCGGGGGCGGCGACCTGCTGGGCGGAATCGAGGATGGCGCGGACGAGGGGCTTCTTCTCCGCCATGTTGCGGTGGGTGTTTTCGATCTCGACGGTGGCGTCGTCTACCAGGATGCCGACGGCGAGGGCGAGACCGCCGAGGGTCATGACGTTGATGGTCTCGCCGAGTGCGGTGAGGATGACGAGTGAGGTGGCGATGGAGAGCGGGATGGAGGTGCAGACGATGAGGGTGGAACGCCAGGAACCGAGGAAGAGCAGGATCATGAGGCCGGTGAGGGCGGCGGCGATGGCGGCCTCGCGGGCGACCTCCGAGATGGAGGAGCGGACGAAGATGGACTGGTCGAAGAGGGGTGTGATCTTGAGGTTGGGAGGGAGTCCGCCCATGACGCGGGGGAGGTTGGTCTTGACGCCGTCGACGATATCGAGCGTGCTGGTGGCGCCGTTTTTGAGGACGGTGAGGAGGGCTCCACGCTTGCCGTTTTCGCGGACGATGTTGGTCTGGACGGCGAAGCCTTCTTCTACCTGGGCGACATCCTTGATGAAGACGACGGAGCCGTTGGCGGCGCGGATGGGGAGGTCGTTGAGGGCGGAGACCTCACCGGGCGAGGAGTTGAGTTTGACGACGTATTCGCGGTCACCGATGCGGGCGGTACCGGCGGGGAGGATGAGGTTCTGCTGGGAGATGGCGGTGGAGACGTCAGAGGCGGAGAGGTGCTTGGCGTAGAGGAGGTTGGGGTCCGCGTCGACCATGATCTGGCGGACTTTGCCGCCGTAGGGGAGGGGGATGGAGGCTCCCTTGACGTTGGACAGGCGGGGGCGGATGAAGGAGAGGCCGAGGTCATAAAGGTCGGACTCGGTGAGGCCTTCGCCGGAGAGGGAGAGCTGGACGATGGGGACGGAGGAGGCGTCGTACTTGATGATGAAGGGGGGGAAGGAGCCGGGGGGGAGGGTGCGGAGGATGGTCTGGACGATGGAGGTGACCTGGGCTACGGCGAGCTCGACCTTGACGTCTGGCTGGAAGTAGACCTTGATGACGGAGACTCCCTGGTAGGACTCCGACTCCGAGTGCTCGATGTCATTGACGGTGGTGGTGAGGGCGCGCTCGCAGACGGTGACGATGCGGCCTTCCATCTCGGTTGGGGTGAGGCCGGAGTAGGTCCAGACGATGGTGACGACCGGGATGTTGATGTAGGGGAAGATGTCCTTGGGGGCGGTGACGGCGGAGCCGATTCCGAGCAGGAAGATGAGCAGGGAGAGGACGACAAAGGTGTACGGACGCCGGAGGGCGAGTTTGACGATCCACATACGCTACTGGTTCTCCCTGAATGTCTGTTCGATGCCGCGGCGCAGACTGCGGCTGTTCTCACATCTTATTTGGTAGGGATGAGACGTGTGCGGGGAGGGGTAAGACTCTGGATTCCGGTGGGGGTGTTGAGGAGGTGAAGGACGAGGGTTTTGGCCCACCCGGTATGGGTATTGCGTAAAAATATGATTCGAGTGGAGTTAGGTCTGTATCAACAGATGCATTTGCACCAAAGAGTGTGCAATGACGTGGGACGAAATGGACCTGCGGCGCGGGGCAGGGGGATCAGGTGGTGGTGTCTGAGACAAGGCGGGCGACGGTGAGATCGCCGGCGATCTGGAGGAAGATGTCCGAGAGGGAGGTGACGACCTGGGCGGCGACGCAGGTGGAGTTGGAGCCGGACTGCTTGAAGTCCGAGAAGAAATCCCAGGAGTGGGAGGCGATCTGAGACATTTCGTTGCAGGGGGAGACGTTTTGATGGAGGCCTGCGTTGACGTCCGTGGTGCAGCCGGAGGAGGGGGAGCCATAGGCGACGGTATAGACGGTGGTTCCCTGGGCGGTGGCTGAGGCAGCGGCGTCGATGGCCTGGCCGCACTCACCCTTCCAGGAGGGGTAGATGCCGCTGGAGGTGGCTCCGAGGCCCATGACGGTGTAAGGGCCGTTTGTCTGGGGGGCGTTTGCGTCGCCATCGCCGAGGATGATGAGGACGTTCTGGGAGCCGGGGTTGATGAGGGCTTCCTGGACGAGGGCGGCCTGGGCGGCGTAGATGGTGGCGGCGTAGTAGGTCCCGTAGTTTCCGGCGTTGGCGGGAGCGCCCATGCCGGAGCAGCCGGGGACTCCACCGGAGGCGGTGACGAGGGTGGAGGAGGTGTTGAGGCTGGTGGCGAGATCGGAGATGCGGTAATCGCTCTGGAAGTCTGTGACGCGGTAGGTGGTACTGATGCTGGAGGTTCCGGGGATGTACGCGGGTGCGCCGGGGAGGGGGAAGGTATAGGTGGTGGCGGTGGCGGTGGAGCTTCCGCAGTCCGTGTCGTAGTGGACGGTGGGGTAGGTCATCTGCGGGAAGGTGAAGAGGCTGACGCGGACGACGGAGTTGGCGGAGTTTCCGGCGGTGATGGTGCAGGCGGCCTGGCTGGTTCCGCAGGGGTCCAGATATCTGAGCAGGACCTGTACGCCCTGGAGGGAGCAGGTCATCTGGGTGGCTCCGCAGTCGGAGTCGTAGAAGTTCATCGAGAGGCTGGTATCCAGCATGATGACGATGTTGTATGGCTTGGAGGAGCCGCCACCCTTGGCTGCGGTGGAGCTGGCGGTGATGGTCATGGAGGTTTTGCCGAAGAGGCGGGCAAAGTACATGGGGATGGGGGCCTGGAGCTTGACCTGGATGGAGTTATACGGGAGATAGCCGACGCAGGAGATGCCCTGAAGCTGCATGCTGGAGAGGCATTTGAGCTGCGGGTAGCCGGGGACGAGGGTGACGTTGGGGAGGTTGGCGTAAACGTTGTTGCCGGTTCCGGCGGCGTCGAAGTTGGCGGCGGTGGCGAGGACGGCGGCGGTGGTGGTGGAGGTGGGGATGACGGCTGCGCCGGCGAGGGCGGAGGCGTCACAGGCGGCCTGGAGCTCACGCTGGCAGATGTAAACGTGGCCGATATCCACGACGATGCCGACCATGCCGAGGAGGGCGAGGATCATGAAGGCGATGACGGGGAGGGCCTGTCCGCTTTCGCTGCGGAGCAGGGCGCGAAGGGGCTTGCGGAGGAAGAACCGGAGGATGGACCGGAGACGGCTTGTGCGGCCGGAGATCATTGCATGTATTCCGAGGTCTGGGCGGTGAGGAGGAAGCTGGAGGAGATGAGATCGCGGAAGAGGGAGAGGCTGCAGGGGTAGGTGACGGTGACGATGGCGGTAGAGCTGAGGACCATGTTTGCGGGGGCTCCGGAGGTATTGGTGCCGGCGCAGGAGGTGGTGGTGTACTTGGTGCCGTTGAGCGAGATGGCGAAGGTCATATTGGCCGGCTTGAGGAGGGGCGCGGCGGCGGTTACGGCGGCGACGACGGTGGCGCAGGGATCGAGGGTCTGGCCGCGGCTGATGGCGAGCTGGCGGGCTCCGATGGCGGTGGCGTCGGTGAGCATCATGTAGTTATTGAGGGCGAGGCCGAAGACGAGGATGCCGGTGACGGCGAGGAGGATGAGGGGCAGGGTGACGGCGAATTCGATGAGGGATTGGCCGTCCTCACGGCGCAAGACGTCTGCGCGGAGCTCGCGGCAGTGGTGGAGCCGATTCCAAAGCGAAGCAAGAATCACGTACCCTCTCAAGTCAGTCAGCCCGTTCTTTTGTGCGATCTGTGACGGTCTTTGACGACACGCGGCGGGTGGCCCCGGCATGTCTGCGCATGTGGCTGAACGTCTCTGAGAGTAATCGGCGGGGAGGGCAGGGAGAATCACACGAAAGGGGACTGCGGGGGGACGAATCGGGGGGCGGGGTGGGGGTTTGTAGCGGAATGGGACAGTGGGGTACGGGCTGGTGGTGGCGGGTGCTGGGACGCAGGTTTGCTTTGGGAGTGACAACCGGCGGTGCAAGTGCAACGGCAAAGGCCGTCCGGAGTGGACGACCTTTGGGGTGAGGGTGGGTGGGGGGTTATTTCTGGGCGGTGGCGAAGCGCTTGTTGACCTCTTCCCAGTTGACGGTGTTCCACCAGGCGGCGAGGTAGTCCGGGCGCTTGTTCTGGTATTTGAGGTAGTAGGCGTGCTCCCAGACGTCGTTGCCGAGGATGGGGTAAGAGCCGGTGGAGAGGGGCGAGTCCTGGTTGGGGGTAGTGACGATCTCCAGCTTGCCGCCCTTGAAGATGAGCCAGCCCCAGCCTGCGCCGAACTGCTTGGCGGTGGTTTCGTTGAACTTCTTCTTGAAGTCCTCAAAGGAGCCGAAGTCCTTCGTGATCTGGTCTGCGATGTTGCCGGTGGGCTCTCCGCCGCCCTGGGGCTTCATGATCTGCCAGAACATGGTGTGGTTGACGTGCCCGCCGCCGTTGTTCTGGACGACCTTGCGGACGTCTTCGGGGATGGAGGCGAGGTCCTTGATGAGCTCTTCGGGGGTCTTCTTGCCGAGGTCGGGGTACTTCTCGACGGCTCCGTTGAGGTTGGTGACGTAGGTCTGGTGGTGCTTGTCGTGGTGGAGCTTCATGGTCGCTTCATCGATGAAGGGCTCGAGAGCGGCGTAGTCGTACGGGAGAGGCGGAAGTTCAAAGGCCACGGTGGAATCTCCTTGATGGAACGTGTGCGACGGGTTTGTCCGTCGCGGTTGAGGCTGGCGGACGGTTTGTCCGCAGTCATTTGGTTCGATGCGAGGGTACGGGGTTGCGATGTAAAGAGATGATGCGGGGAGTTGGGCCTGAGGGAATCCGGTCTGGGGGAAGGGACGTTATTTGAGACACCGGCCTGCAAATTATCTGAAGAATGATTAAGTTCTGTCGCGCAGAATCTGGTTTTTGGTTTCTAATCGGTGCCTATGGAAACTTCCTCTACAGAATACCGCTGGCTGGACGACGATGGTCCGGCGTTTGGCTCGCCTGGTGTCGAACCGCGCTGGACTTCAAGCAAGAAGGACGCGGTGGTGACAGCATACTCGGCTTCAAGCCGGGTGTGGTACACGATCTCGCACGGGACGTTGAACGAGGTGTACTTCCCGACGATCGACCGTCCGCAGGTTCGGGATATGGAGCTGCTGTTCACGGATGAGGAAACGTTTTTCCACGAGGATAAGCGGGACTTCGAGTACGACTTCCACTACATCGATACGGGCGCGCCGGTGGTGCGGGTTTCGGCGAGCGACCTGGATGGCCGGTACACGGTGACGAAGGAGTTTATCTCCGATCCGCACCATCCGGTGGTGCTGATGAATGTGAAGATTGCCGGGGATGAGGCGATTTTGTCGCGGCTGAAGTGCTACATGCTGCTGGCTCCGCATATGAACGGGGGCGGCGCGGGGAATTCGGCGCGGTCGATTTCCGTGGCGGGCAAGCGGAGTCTGCTGGCGTGGAAGGGCGGGCACAACTCGCTGGCGATTGGGGCGGACTGCGGGTTTACGCGGACGAGCTGCGGGTATGTGGGTTCGAGCGACGGGTTTCAGGATTTGTCCACGCATATGCAGATGAAGTGGAACTTCGGCAGCGCGCTGGACGGGAATATCGCGGTGATGGGCGAGATTGACGTGGCGCGGAACCGGGAGTTTACGATTGCGCTGGCGTTTGGCGGCGGGCACCACGCGGCGTTGAGCGGGATGATGCAGACGCTGTCCACGCCGTATGCGGAGCATCAGAAGCGGTTTATCGCGCAGTGGCACCGGGCGGAGCCGCCGACGGCGCTGGCGAAGTTTTCTACCGACGCCGGGCGGCTGATGCGGGTGAGCCATGGGGTGATCCTGACGCACGAGGATAAGACGTACTCGGGCGCGTTTATCGCGTCGGCGTCCATTCCGTGGGGCGCGGCGAAGAGCGACGAGGACCTGGGGGGGTATCACCTGGTGTGGACGCGGGATATGGTGCAGTCGGCGTCGGCGCTGTTGGCATGCGGACGCATCGATACGGCGCGGCGGGCGCTGGTGTACCTGGCTTGTACGCAGCGGCCGGATGGCGGGTTTGCTCAGAATTTCTGGATCGATGGGCAGGCTTACTGGAACGGGATTCAACTGGATGAGGTAGCGTTTCCGATCATCCTGGCGTGGCGGCTGTGGAAGCTGAATGGGCTGGGACAGTTCGACGTGTTTCCGTTTGTGGAGCGGGCGGCGGCGTTTCTGGTGAAGTATGCGCCGGTGACGCAGCAGGAGCGGTGGGAGGAGAATGCGGGCTACTCGCCGAGTACGCTGGCGGCGGTGATTGGCGGGCTGGTGTGCGCGGCGGATATTGCGCGGGCGTACAAGGCGACGGAGTTGGGCGCTTTCCTGGAGATGTTTGCGGACTGGATTGAGAGCCATTTGGACGAGTGGACGACGACCAATGACGGGGTGCTGCTGCCGGAGGTGAAACGGCACTACATGCGGATTCGTCCTCCAGCCGCGGGCGAGCCGTTCCACAACGACAGCGTGAAGCCGGGGCACATCCGGCTGGCGAACCGGGAGCCGGGGGAGAAGACGGAGTTCGATGCGCGCGAGGTGATCGACGGCGGGTTTCTGGAGCTGGTGCGGTATGGCATCCGGCGCGCGGACGACCCGCTGATGGTGGACTCGGTTAAAGTGGTGGATGCGACGCTGAAGTACAAGACACCGTATGGCGATTGCTGGCGGCGCTACAACCACGACGGGTACGGGCAGCGGAAGGACGGCGGACCGTTCCTGACGTTTGGGCAGGGACGGGCATGGCCTCTGCTGGGCGGTGAGCGGGCTCATTATGAGCTGGCCGCGGGTAAAGATGTGACGAGCTTTATTACGGCGTTCGAGAAGTTTTCCTCAATCGGCGGCATGCTTCCGGAGCAGGTGTGGGATCATGACGACTGGCCGGAGGAGGGTCTGTACCAAGGGCGGAGTGCGGGTTCGGCGCAGCCGCTGGTGTGGGCTCATGCGGAGTACTTGAAGCTGCTGCGAAGCGTGTCCGAGGGCAAGATCTTCGACACGATTTCCGTGGTGGCAGAGCGGTATGCGACGGCTCCAGGAACGAGGACGTTCCGGAATACGACGGAGATCTTTTCCGTGGCGCGTCCACTGACGATGGTGCCCGCGGGCTTTACGCTGCGGATTATCGACAAAAACCGGTTCCGCGTGGTGTATACGGTAGATGGCTGGGCGACCCAGACGGAGGTCCACTCGCAGGTGGTGGGGTATCCGGGGTCCTATGTGGATCTTGCGGCGCCTGCCGAGGCGGGCGATATCGAATTTACGTTGCACTGGCCGGCGACTGCGGACGCAGAGGAGCGCTGGCTGGGCAAGAACTACAAGGTGCAGGTGACGGCAGAGGCTCCGGAGACGATGCCGGTGAGCACGAAGCCGATTTCGTAGGGCGGCCGAACGTACGATTGCGGTCGACTTGGGGCAGAATAGAGATGCTGCGAGGGTCGGGATTCAGACGCATGGGCTGGTTGTGACAAGGCAGCAGAGGTAATGAACACAAATTTTGATTTGAGAAAGACTTAGGAGCAGAATGAGCGACCTTACGCAGCACGAACTCGACCAGCTATCCATCAATGCACTCCGCTTTCTCGCGGTAGACCAGGTAGAAAAGGCGAAGCAGGGCCATCCTGGCGCACCGCTGGGATGCGCGCCCATCGCCTACCTTCTTTACACGAAGTACATGAAGTTCGATCCGAAGGATCCGCTTTGGTCCGATCGCGACCGGTTTGTGCTTTCGAACGGCCATGCGTCAGCGCTGCAGTATGGTGCGCTGCACCTGGCGGGGTTCGACCTGCCGATTTCGCAGCTTGAGCAGTTTCGGCAGTGGGGTTCGCACACGCCGGGGCACCCGGAGTACGGCGAGACGCCGGGCGTTGAGGTGACGACCGGACCGCTGGGGCAGGGGCTGGCGGAGGCGGTTGGGCTGGCGATTGCGGAGGCGCATCTGGCCGCGCTCTACAACCATGAGAACCATACGCCCGTGGACCACCACACCTACGTCATCTGCGGCGATGGCGACTTGATGGAAGGCATCTCGCACGAGTCGTGCTCACTTGCGGGGACGCTGGGACTGGGCAAGCTGGTTGTGCTGTACGACGACAACCTGATCTCGCTCGACGGGCCGACGGAGCTCTCGTTTACCGAGGATGTGACGAAGCGGTTCGAGGGCTATCACTGGCATGTGCAGATGGTTCACGATGGCAACGACCTGAAGGCGCTCGAAGAGGCGATCAATAACGCCAAGGCGGAGACGACGCGGCCCTCGCTGATCCGTGTGCGCACGGTGATTGGCTACGGCAGCCCCAAGGCGGGCACGAGCGCGGTGCACGGCGAGGCGCTTGGACCGGAGGCGACGAAGGCGACCAAGCGCAACCTGGGATGGCCTGAGGACAAGAGCTTCTACGTTCCTGAGGAGGCGGCCAAGCACTGGACGGAGACGTGTGTCGTCCGCGGCAAGAAGCTCCACGAGGAGTGGGATGCCAAGTTCGAGGAGTACAAGAAGGCCTATCCCGAGCAGGGCACTGAGTATTCGCGTGTGACGAGCCATGAGTTGGCGGAGGGCTGGGAGAAAGCGCTTCCGGTATTCACGACCGAGAAGCCGATTGCGACTCGCAACGCCGGCCAGCAGGTGATGAACGCGATTGCGAAGGTGGTGCCGGAGCTGTTTGGCGGCGCGGCCGATCTTACCAGCTCGACGAAGACGATCTTCAAGGATTCGCCGAGCTTTCATGTCGATCCGAAGGGGCGCAACGTGTACTTCGGCGTGCGCGAGTTTGGGATGATGGCGGCGGTCAACGGGATTGCGGCTCACGGCGGGCTGATCCCGTTTGGGTCAACCTTCTTCACCTTTTCCGACTACTGCCGGAATGCGATCCGGATGGGTGCGCTGCAGAGTTCGCACTCGCTTTATGTCTTCACGCATGACTCGATTGGGCTGGGCTCTGACGGGCCGACCCACCAGCCGATTGAGCAGCTGATGAGCCTGCGCGCGATTCCACAGCTCACGGACTTCCGTCCGGCGGATGCGAACGAGACGGCGGCCTGCTGGAAGCTGATGCTCGAGCGCAAGTCGGCCAGTGTGCTGGTGCTTTCGCGGCAGGACCTGCCGGTCCTCGACGCCGAAAAGTACAAGGTGCATGAAGGGGTCGCGAAGGGCGCTTACGTTCTGGAGTCGTTCGGCAAGGATATTATCCTGGTCGCGACGGGTTCCGAGGTGGAGATGATCATGAAGGCGGCGTTGACGCTGAAGGAAGAGGGCATCCTGGCAACGGTCGTTTCCATGCCGAGCTTCAAGCTGCTGGAGGAGGCCGGCGAGGAGTACATCCTGTCGATCTTCCCGCATGGTGTGCCGAAGATCTCGCTCGAAGCTGGCGCGACGATGGGCTGGTGGAAGTATATTGGGCGGGACGGCATTGCGATCGGGCTCGACCGGTTTGGCGCCTCGGCGTCCGCGCCTCTGGTGCAGGATAAGCTGGGCATCTCGGCCAAGGCCGTGGTGGATGCGGCGAAGAAGCTGGTCAAGAAGTAAGGCTACGCGGGCGGGGCTTCGGCTCCGCCCCTTTTGCTTGGAGCCTGGAGAGATTTGGGATGGTGAAGGGCGAGCAGGAGATGGTGCGCAAGACGGAGGAGACGACTCCTGAGGCGCAGCGGGAGGAACGGTTTACGTCGCTCCAGCCTACGTATGAGGACAGCGTTCCGCCGGATGATGAGGACGATTGGGAGCATGAGGGGTAAGGGCGATGACGCAGGATGAAGCGAAACTGGCGGTGGCGCAGCGGGCCGCGGCATTTGTGCAGGATGGGATGCGGGTGGGGCTGGGGACGGGGACGACCTCGACGATGTTCATCCGGGAGCTGGCGAAGCGGGGGCTGAAGATCCGGTGCGTGGCATCGTCCGACGCGAGTTTCAACCTGGCGAAAGAGTTGGGGATGGACGTGATGGGGCTCGACGAGCTGCCGGAACTGGATGTTTATATCGATGGGGCGGATGAGGTGGCGCGGCAGGCGGGGGTGGGGCTGGCGCTGATCAAGGGTGGGGGTGGGGCGCTGCTGCGGGAGAAGATTGTGGCCTCGGCGGCGAAGGAGTTTCTGTGTGTGGTGGATTCAAGCAAGGTGGTGGAGCATCTGGGGAAGTTTCCGCTGCCGGTGGAGGTGGTGAAGATGGCATTGCCGCTGGTGCAGCCGAAGCTGGAGGCGCTGGGGCTGTGTCCGAAGCAGCGGGTGGCGAAGTCAGGCAGCGGGCCTTATCTGACGGACGAGCAGAACTATATTCTGGACTGCGCATGCGGCGAGATTCGGGACCCGGCGAAGACGGCGGCGGAGATACGGAAGATTGTGGGCGTGGTGGAGCACGGACTATTTTTGGGGATGGCGAAGCGGGCTCTGGTGGCGGGTGAAGGTGGCGTGACGGAGATGACGGCTTAGGGGCGGTACCCCCCCCCCCGGGGGGATGGGGTGCAAAGTATTCAAAACATTGTGCTTAGGCTTGTACCGACTTTTGTAACCGTTTGGGTAACCGGGGAAAGTTACTCCGCAGGTAACGAAGATTGCGGCGGCGGTATAAGGGCGAACCCTGGGGCTTGATTCTGTCATCTGATGGCCTATGAGTGAGACAGCGGCGGCGCAGAAGGTTTGGTTTGTGACGGGGACCTCGACGGGGTTTGGGCGGGGGTTGGTTGAACAGCTTTTAGGGGATGGCGCGAAGGTGGTGGCGACGGCGCGGAAGGTGGACCAGATTGCGGAGTTCAGTGAGCGCTATCCCGACGCGGCGCTGACGGTGGCGCTGGATGTGACGGATCAGGCGTCCGTGGATGCGGCGGTGAAGGCGGCACTGGATAAGTTTGGGCGGGTGGATGTGCTGGTGAATAATGCCGGCTACGGGCTGGCCGGGGCCATTGAAGAGGCGACCGAGGCGGAGTTTATGCCGGTCTTCGAGACGAATGTGTTTGGGCTGCTGAAGGTGACGCGGGCGTTGCTGCCGCAGTTTCGGAAGCAGAAGAGCGGAAAGATTGTGAATCTGTCCTCGATTGGCGGGCTGATCGGGTCACCGGGGTGGGGGTTTTATAACGCGAGCAAGTTTGCGGTGAATGGGCTTTCCGAGGCACTGGCGGCGGAGATGGCGCCGCTGGGGGTGCAGGTGACCGTCGTTGAGCCGGGGCCGTTCAGGACGGACTTCCTGGGCCGGAGCGGGGTGGAGGCGGGGCAGCGGATTGCGGACTATGACGGCACGGCGGGCAAGACGCGGGAGTACTTCCACGATCAGGCCGGGAAGCAGGCGGGCGATCCGGCGAAGGCGGTGAAGGCGATTATCGCGGCGGTGGAGGCAGAGCCTTCTCCGAAGCACCTGGTGCTGGGCAAGCTGGCGTATGACCGGATGCAGGCGAGGGTGGAGACGTGGAAGAAGGACCTGGAGGCGTGGAAAGAGACGTCGATTGGGGCAGATTTTGACGCGGCGGGGACCAAGTGACGGGATCGATTCGAACGATTTTCTGGGATGTGGGCGGGGTGCTGCTGACGAACGGTTGGGACAAGGGACAGCGGACCCGGGTGCTGGGACGGCTGAGGGTGGACCTGGAGGGGTACGAAGAGGTTCACGAGCGGGCGAACTACTACTGGGAGCGCGGGCTGATTACGGCGAAGGATTTCTTTGGGCAGACGGTGCTGAACGGGCATCCGGAGCTGACGTTCGACGCGTTGTGGCCGCAGGTTTGTGCGGAGTCCAAGGTGTTGCATCCGGAGTGCCTGGACCTGCTGGCGGAGTTGAAGCAACAGGGCCGGTACAGGCTGGCGACGCTGAACAATGAGAGCCGGGAGTTGAATGAGTACCGGCTGGATGCATTCAAGCTGCGGACGTTGTTCGATTACTTCATCTGCTCCGGGTATGTGCATGAGATGAAGCCGGCGGAGGGGATCTACCGGTCGGCGATCGATATCTCCGGGTTTGAGGCGCGGACGGGCTTGTTTATCGACGACAAGGAAGAGAACTGCAAGGCGGCGCGGGCTTGCGGGTTGCATGCGATTCAGTTTGAGAGTCCCGGGCAGCTTTGTGAGGAGTTGAGGGAGTATGGGGTTGAGGTTGGTTAGTTCTTGGTTCTTGGTTCTTCGTTCTTGGTTGTTCGTAAGTGCAACGGCAACTACCGGAGGTTCTTCGCTTCGCTCAGAATGAGCTTGGTTTATGGGAGGAGTGAGGTGGTGCTCTAGCGAGAGTGGGAGAAATAAGGGAGGGGTTATCTTTTCACTCGTGAGGGTGTGGCCGGTGCGCTAGAATTGGCCGGTCTGATGTGGAAACAATGGGGCTTTCGACGAACCGGATTCAGAGCAGGATTCCGAAGAGCAGTATTTAGAACAAATTTGAAGGACAGAGGATAGACATGGCCACTCCTGAAGTAAAAGCTACACCTGCTGCACCGGTTGCGCCTCGGGCGCCTGAGCGGAAGCCCGACCCCTGCGTTGTGATCATCTTCGGCGCGTCCGGAGACCTGACGAAGCGCAAGCTGCTGCCTGCGTTGTACCACCTGGAACAGGCGGGCCTGCTGCCGGGCGAGATTGCGGTGGTGGGGGTCGCGCGGCGGAAGCTGGAGGAGAGCTTTGCTCCGGACATGCAGGAGGGCATTATCTCCGGCGGCGGGGTGAAGGAGGACGAGGAGAAGCTGGCTCCGTTTGTGAGCAAGGTCAGCTACCACGCGATGAACTTCGACGACGACGCGGGCTATGTTGGGCTGAAGTCTTCGCTTGAGGCGATCGACCAGAAGTTTGGGACGAAGGGGAACCGGCTGTTTTATCTGGCGACGGCTCCGGAGTACTTTGCGGACATCATCAACTCGCTGGGCAAGCACGGAATGAACAAGCCGGATGCAAGCAAGCCTGGGACGTGGGTTCGGACGATCATCGAGAAACCGTTTGGGCACGACCTGGAGAGTGCGCGGGCGTTGAACGATGACGTGAACAAGGTGTTTGCCGAGGATCAGATCTTCCGCATCGACCACTACCTGGGCAAGGAGACGGTGCAGAACATTCTGGTATTCCGGTTTGCGAACGGGATTTTTGAGAATGTGTGGAATCGCAACTACATCGACCATGTGGAGATCACGGCGGCTGAGGCGATTGGCATTGAGGGTCGCGGGCCGTTCTACGAGACGGCCGGGCTGCTGCGCGATGTGATCCAGAATCACGTGATGGAGCTGCTGAGCTTTGTGGCGATGGAGCCGCCGGTGAGCTTCCAGGCGGAGGCGGTGCGGGCGGAGAAGGTGAAGGTGTGGAAGTCCATCAAGCCGATCAAGCCGGAGTGCACGGTGCGCGGGCAGTATGGGCCGAACACGATCGACGGCAAGGAGATTACGGGGTACCGGCAGGAAGAGCGCGTGAATCCTGAGTCCCAGACGGAGACGTATGCGGCGTTGAAGGTGAAGATCGAGAACTGGCGCTGGGCGGGTGTGCCGTTTTATATCCGCGCGGGTAAGCGGATGGCGAAGCGCGTGACGGAGATTACGGTGACGTTCAAGAAGCCGCCGTTGAGCATCTTCAATGCGGCGGGGCAGGGGTCTGAGGGGATCAAGAGCAACGTGATTTCCATGCGGATTCAGCCGGATGAGGGCATCACGCTGCGGTTTGGGGCGAAGCTGCCGGGGCCGAATATGCAGATCAGCCCGGTGAACATGGTGTTCAGCTATGCGGAGGCGTTTGGGGCTTCGTCGGCGAACGGGTATGAGCGGCTGCTGCTGGACGCGATGCTGGGCGATGCGACGCTGTTTGCGCATCGCGATGGCGTGGAGGCGACGTGGGCGCTGATGACTCCGGTGCTGGAAGGATGGAAGAACGGACCGAAGATGGAGTTCCCGAATTATGCCGCGGGGACGTGGGGTCCGGAGGCTGCCGACGAGCTGCTGAAGAAGGATGGGCGGAAGTGGCGTAAGCTGTAGGACGCCCGAAGGAAGGACGGGCGCTCGGGCCTGCTGCGTGGCGTTATACGCACAGCACGGCTCGGGCGCTCTGTCGATTTTGCGAACGAGACTTGATACGCGAGAGGTTTGAGGGTTTATGCCACGTCAGACGGAAGTGACAGTGAAGGTGTATCCGGCGCCTACGGATGTGGCTCGTGCCGCGGCGGCGTTGTTTGCG
Organism: uncultured Acidobacteriaceae bacterium; assembly: GCA_964242025.1. GTDB lineage: Bacteria > Acidobacteriota > Terriglobia > Terriglobales > Acidobacteriaceae > Edaphobacter. Next base: position 125,186 of record CAXSZW010000009.1, on the reverse strand, counting down.
AGTGCGGCGGCGGAGGCGGTGAAGGCGCGCGGCGTGGCAAAGCTGGCGATCTCCGGCGGGAGTACGCCGAAGACGATGCTGCAGATGCTGGCGAGTCAGGATGAGCCGTTTCTGAAGACGGTGCCGTGGGACAAGATTGAGCTGTTCTGGGTGGACGAGCGGTGCGTTGGGCCGGAGGATCCGGAATCGAACTACGGGATGACGAAGACGGCGATGCTGGACCGGGTGCCGCTGCCGGCGGAGCGGATTCATCGGATGGAAGGCGAGCTGGACCCGGAGGTTGGGGCTTCGAAGTACGAGGCGGAGATTCGGAACACATTCAAGCTGGAAGGAGCGGAGACGCCGACATTCGACCTGGTGCTGCTGGGGATGGGGCCGGATGGGCATACGGCGAGCCTGTTTCCGCATACGGAGGCGCTGGATGAGATGGCAAGGATCTGCGTGGCGAACCATGTGCCGCAGAAGGATTCGTACCGGGTGACGCTGACGTGGCCGGTGATCAACCAGGGGCGGACGGTGGCGTTTTTGATTGAGGGCGCGGGCAAGGCGGATGTGCTGAAGGAGGTGTTTCTGGGGGCATATCAGCCGGAGACGTATCCTTCCCAGTTGATCCGGCCGGCGAGCGGGAGGCTGACGCTGCTGCTGGATGAGGCGTCGTCCGCGAAGCTTGGGGTGGATGCGAAGGCGGCTGGGACGGGCGATGTAAAGACGGGGACACTGGAGCTGGCATGATTCTGGCAGGGGATGTTGGGGGAACGAAGGTTCATCTGGCGCTGTACGAGTTTTCCTCGGGGAAGCTGAAGCAGGTGCGTCAGCACAGGTTTCCGGCGCATGAGTTTGGCTCGCTGGATGAGGTGGTGCTGCGGTTTTTGACCGAGGGTGGGACGGACGCCGCGAAGATTGAGGCGGCGTGCTTTGGATGTCCGGGGCCGGTGCGGGATGGGCGGATCAAGCTGACGAACCTGCCGTGGTCGCTGGATGTGAGGGAGCTGCGGGAGTCGCTGAAGATTGAGCATATTTTTTTGATCAACGACCTGGAGGCGAATGGGTACGGGATCAATGAGCTGAGCGAGGATGCGATTTTTACGCTGCATCCGGGGGATCCGGCATCGGTTGGGCATCGGGGGCTGGTGTCCGCGGGGACGGGGCTGGGGGTCGCGTTGCTGATCTATGACCCGATCAAACAGACGCACACGCCGGTGCCTTCCGAGGGCGGGCACGTGGACTTTGCGCCACGGAACGACAAGGAGATTGCGCTGCTGCAGTATCTACAGAAGACGCTGGGTGGACGGGCTTCGTTTGAGCGGGTGGTGGCGGGGATCGGGATCAAGAATGTGTATGCGTTCCTGCGCGACGACCAGAAGATGGACGAGCCGGCGTGGTTGAAGGAGCGGATGGAGAAAGAGGATCCGAACAGTGTGATTGGGCACTGCGCGGAGGATGGGTCCAGCCCGCTGTGCGCGGAGACGATGTCGATGTTTGCGTCGGCTTATGGGGCGATGGCGGGAAATGTGGCGCTGACGGTGCTCGCGATGGGTGGGATCTACCTGGGCGGGGGGATTGCGCCGAAGACACTGAAGACGCTGCAGAATGGGGAGTTTATGAAGGCGTTCCTGGATAAGGGGCGGATGGATAGTATTTTGAAGTCGGTGCCGGTACGGGTGATTCTGGACGATACGTGTGCGCTGCTGGGGACGGCGGCGTATGCGGAAGCGAGGGCGGCTGAGGTGACGGGAAAGAGCGAGAGGGCGGCTTCGATTCATGCTGGGTAGGTGGCGGATTAGCCGACGCGGAATTTTAGCGCGAGCCTGTTGAGGGTTGTGGCCTGCTCGAGTTCATCGGGGTCCTTCGACTGTGCCGGTGGCGAAGTGCCGCGACCGACTCCGCTCAGGATGACGGGTCCTCTTTGGTATCGAGGAAGGCGATTACTTCACTCAGCATGACGCTTCTTTCCTAATTTGATGGGAGTCATACGGTCTCTTGCCGGGTGGGGGCGGATGCCGTAGCCTTTGGACTGGAATCCGCTTTCAGGAAGAGTCTGCCTATCCCCTTCGATTTGAACGAGCGCGCCAGTTTAACGGACAATCCGGAGTGGATGGATGAGCCGTGCAGCTATGACGATCTGCGGGCGTGCCTGCACGATATTGCCCAGGTGAATGTGTTGACGGGGGCGTATCGTCCGACGCTGGACTGGCTGAATGCGCTGTACGCGAAGATGCCCTACCAGGAGAAGCCGCTGCACATTGTGGATGTGGGGTGCGGGTATGGGGATATGCTGCGGCGCATCCACGCCTGGGCGGCGGACTGCAATCTGCCGGTGGTGCTGACGGGGATCGATAACAATCCGGATGCGATCCGGGCGGCGCGGGAGGTGACGCGACCGGGGACGGCGACGTTTCTGGCGGGGGATGCGTTTGCGTTTGAGCCGAAGATGGGCGTGGACCTGGTGGTGAGCTCGTTGCTGACGCACCACATGGAGAACCACGAGGTGGTGGAGTTTGTGGAGTGGATGGAGCGAACGGCGCGGATGGGATGGTTTGTGAACGATCTTCACCGGCAGGCGACGCCGTACTGGTTATTCAAGACGGTGAGCCGGTTTACGCGGTGGCATCCATTTGTGAAGCATGATGGGCCGGTTTCGATCCAGCGAAGCTTCCGGGTGGAGGACTGGCGGGAGCTTTGCCGGGAGGCGGGGATGGCAGATGCGTCGTACCAGGTGAGGGAGTACTGGCCGGCGCGGTTGTGCGTGGCGAGGGTGAAGGCGGCGGAGTTTGGGCGGTAGAGCTGTAGGAAAAATTGATATGAGGATTTCGTGATGAATCGTTTTGCTGGTCTGTTGGTTGGATTTCTGGCTGTTTCGGGTTGCGGTACTTTGACGATGATGGGGCAGCGGTTGCCGGGGAATGTAAGGCCGGTGCATTATGCGCTGAGCCTGAGTCCGGATATCGCGGGGAAGAGTTTTCGCGGGACTGAGAAGCTGGATGTGGTGCTGGCGACTGCGAGTACGACGGTGACGTTGAATGCGATTGAGCTGACGATCGAGTCGGTGAAGAGCGGCGGGCAGACGGCCATGGTGAGCTTCGATGCCGCCAAGGAGCAGGCGACGTTTACGTTTGCGAAGGCGCTTCCGGCAGGGGAGGCGACGTTGGAGATTGCGTATGCGGGGACGCTGAACGATAAGCTGCGGGGTTTTTATCTTTCGAAGACGAAGGCGCGGAACTACGCGGTGACGCAGTTTGAATCGACCGATGCGCGGCGGGCTTTTCCGTGTTTCGATGAGCCGGCGATGAAGGCGACGTTCGATGTGGCGCTGACGGTGGATGAGCGGGATACGGCGATTTCGAACACGAACATTGTGAGCGATGTGCCGGCGGGGACGGGGAAGCATACGCTGACGTTTGCGCGGACGCCGAAGATGTCGACGTACCTGGTGGCGTTTCTGGTGGGGGATTTTGCGTGCAGCAAGGGCAGCGCGGATGGGGTGCCGATCCGGGTTTGCAGCACGCCGGACAAGGTGAAGCTGACGACCTTTGCGCTGGCGGCGGCGGAGCACTTTTTGAACTACTACGACACGTATTTTGGGGTGAAGTATCCGATGCCGAAGCTGGATCTGATTGGGATTCCGGACTTTGAGGCGGGAGCGATGGAGAACTTCGGAGCGATTACATATCGCGAGACGGAGTTGCTGGTGGATGACAAGGACGGGGCGGTGGCGGGGAAGAAGCGGGTGGCGAGCGTGGTGGCGCATGAGATGGCGCACCAGTGGTTTGGGGACATGGTGACGATGCAGTGGTGGGACAATTTGTGGCTGAACGAAGGGTTCGCGACGTGGATGCAGGATAAGGCGGCGGGGGAGTGGCATCCGGAGTGGCACTTTGGGCAGGATGTGGCGAACGAGCTGGACGAGACGTTGAACTATGACGCGGCGCGGACGACGCGAACGATTCGGGCGACGGCGGATACGCCGGGACAGATTCAGGAGATGTTCGACGGGATCAGCTATGGCAAGGCTGGGGCGGTGATTGGGATGGTGGAGAATTTTGTGGGGGCGGAGGTGTTTCGGCAGGGGGTGCACAACTACCTGGCGGCGCATTTGTATGGGAATGCGACGGCGGAGGACTTTTGGGGGGCGCAGACGGCGATCTCGAAACAGCCGGTGGATAAGGTTATGAGCAGCTTTATCGACCAGCCGGGAGTGCCGCTGCTGACGTTTGGGGAGAAGACGGCTGCGGGATATCCGGTTAGGCAGACGAGGTTCTTTGTGGGTGGGGGCGGGGAAGCTCAGGCCGGGACATGGACGCTGCCGGTGTGTGTGAAGGGGTCGAAGTGCGAACTGGTGACGCCGGAGACGAAGGTGGTGGCGGCGGATGGTGCGGGGATGGTGTTTTATGGCAATGCGGTGGACAAAGGGTACTACCGGTCGGCGTATACGGCGGGGCAGTTGAAGGCGGTGACGGCGGTGGCGGGGAGTGCGCTGACGGTGCCGGAGCGGATGGGGTTCCTGGGGGATCGGTGGGCGCTGACGCTGGCGGGGCAGGGGAAGGTGGGGGATTATCTTGACCTGGCATTTGCGCTGAAGAACGATCCGAATCCGGACGTGGTGGATACGGCGCTGGGGAGTATCGCGATCATCCGGAACAAGATTGCGACGGAAGAGGAGCGGGTGAGGCTGAATGCGGCGGTTCGGGCGGAGTTTGGGCCGGTGTGGGCGAAGTATGCGAAGCCGAGCAAGGGGGATGCGGGGTTCGAGCGGCAACAGATACGGAGCGAGCTGTTCCATGCGCTGGGGCTGGCGGAGGATCCGGCAGTGATTGAGGAGGCGCATGCGATTACGCTGGAGCTGCTGAGCGGGAAGAAGGTGGAGGACGAGGACCTGGTGGATGTGGCGGTGGCGTTGTCCGCGACAGAGGGGAATGATGAGTTTTACAGCAGAATCCTGGTGGTGAGCCAGAAGGCGGACGATCCGGGGCTGCAGAGCGAGGCACTGGAGACGCTGGCGAACTTCAAGGATCCGGCGCTGGCGACGCGGACGCTGGAGTACGCGGTGTCCGGGCAGGTGCGGAATCAGGATTCGTGGGTGCTGCTGGCGATTGAGCTGACGCGGGCAGCGACGCGGGAGCTGGCGTGGAGCTGGATGAAGGCGCATTGGACGCAGGTGCAGGCGCAGTTGACGACGGCTTCCGGGGGGAATTTGATTTCGGCGGCTGGGACGTTTTGCAGCGTGGAGAAGCGGGATGAGGTTCAAAGTTTCTTTACGGCGCACCCGGTGGAGGCTTCGGAGCGGTCGTTGAAGAAGGCGGTGGACAGCATCAACGACTGCGTGCGGCTGCGGGCGATGCAGGAGCCGAACCTGAAAGTGTGGCTGGATGCGCATGTTCGGTGAGATTGTGCCGATAGTGACAACCTGAGCGGACGGATGCGGCATCTTTCGAGGAACATCCACTCAGGTCTGGAACAGGACGGCTTGTTCGGCCTGATTCCCGGATTGATTTTGGCCTGACTGCATGGCGGTTCTCAGGCTGATAACTGTTTGACAAGCCGTATCCGGTACGCTACTTTTCCTTCTGAGGACTCCAATGAAGAAATCTTCTCTCCTGCTTATCGGCTCCGCAGTTCTGCTCACGGTCTCTCTTCCTCTGCATGCGCAGGGTGGGTGTGTGAGCTCCCCTGAAAACCCGACGGTGGTTCTGGCGCTGGTCGGTTCCGCGGGTGCGTTTCTGGCGTCTGCGCGGACGCGGATCAAGGCTCGCCGTGCGGCGAAGGCTGAAGGTTCGATCCAGAACTAAGCAGGCACGTCCGGCCCTGGGTCCGCCCGGCGGGAGACTCGTTCGGCGGGAAGTTCCACGATGGATCCAATGTTGACGTCAACTTCAACCAAGATCAGCCCCCCTTTGCTGGTAAAGGGGGGCTTTCGCTCGTTTCCGGTGGCTGCGGGGGTGGCGAGCCTGCTGGCGGTGGTGGGGCTGACGACGATCTGGTCTACGGGGCTTTTGCTGTGGAACCTGTGGACGACGGATGCGCTGAAATCGATCGGAATGGTGGTCCCGGTGGTGAGCTTCCTGCTGGTGCTGCGGGTTTGGCGGTCGCTGGGGTGGGAAACCGAGGGGACGTGGTGGGGTTTTGTGCTGCTGGCGGCGACGGCGCTGGTGGTCCGGATGCGCGAGCAGAGCGTGATGGTGCTGGTGCTGGCGCCGCAGTGGAGTCTCTATTTTCCGCCGCACTCGCTGGTGATGTTTGCGTACGGGTTGGGGGCGGTGCTGCTGTTTGGAGGGGTGAGGCTGGCGTGGGCGAGTGTGTTTCCGCTGGTGCTGCTGCTGTTTGTGAACCCGATTCCGCATGTGTTCAACGTGTATGTAGACCTGCCGCTGCAGCGGGCTTCCGCGCATGTGGCGCGTGGGTTTGCGATGGCGCTGGGGCAGCCGCTGAGTCCGGATAAGCTGCGGCTGATGTTTACGCCGGAGTTCGGGATGTTTATTGCGCCGGGGTGCAATGGGATTCGGGGCGCGGTGACAATGGGGCTGATTGCGCTGGTGGCGGGGTATTTGTACCGGTTTCGTTGGCAGGCGCATACGGCGGTGGTGGTGGGGGCGGTGCTGCTGGGATATGCGTTTAACTTTGCGCGGCTGTGCGTGCTGGTGCTGTTCTACCTGGTGGCGCTGCATCGTCCGTGGCTGCAGGACCGGGCGGAGAACGCGGATTACCTGATTGGCGCGGTGCTGTTTTTTGTGGCTGTTTACCTGCTTTATGCGGTGATTCAGCGGCTGGGGACGCGGGGGCGGCGTAGGGACGAGGGGGTCCTTACGTTGCCGACGGTGGCCGGGCAGGCGCGGGAGGCGGGGGCGGGGTTCTACTACCGGGCGGCGGCGATGGCGGTGCTGGTGGCGCTGGGGTGCGTGGGGGTGGCGCGGTTTTACACGGCGAATGCGCCGAGTGCGGAGCTGGCCGCTGATGAGGCGAGGATGGGGCAGTTTCCGCAGACGGCTGGGAGCTATACGCTGGTGCGGAGCTGGAACGAGACGCTGATTGGCGGGGCGCTGTTGTTTCACTGGGCGGAGTATGCCCCGGAGGACGGGGGGACGCATGTTTCGATTGGGATTTCGCCGGTGCTGGGCTCGCACGACACGATGATCTGCCATACGGCGCGTGGAGAAGACCCGATGTGGCATGGGGAGACGACGTTTGCGACGGCGGGGCAGCCGGTGAGCTTCAGCAGCTCGTTTTATAACGATGGAGCGACGCAATACCTGGAGACGACGACGCTGTGCAACGGGACGAGTTGCGGGGAGTACACCTCGCCGCGGACGCACCTGGGTTTGCTATTCAGCAAGATAAATCCGCAGACGCTGCTGGCGCAGGATGCCGGACGGCCGATTCCGATCCTGCTGCGTGCTGAGACGATTGACACGACGCTGCCGATGGACACGGCGCGGAGGCAGTTGGAGCGGGATATGACGGCATTTCTTTCCCAAATCGACCTCGATACTCTGACGAAGCCATACCGGCGGTCGTAGACTGATAGGTACTGATGGAAGCCGGAGGGGTCGATGAGCCGGCGCAGGACGAGTTTCTTATTTTGAGGTTGTGCCGTGGTTGACTACTTGTTCTCTCGTCGTATTTCGGTTTCGGTGTTGCTTTCGGGCCTGGCTTTGGGTGTTTCAGCTTTGCTGACGGGTTGCGGCTCCAGCAGCTTCATCCTGGTGGGTGGGGGCGGCGGAGGGTCGACTACGCCCTTTAATGGGGTGGCATTTACGGCAAGTGTGCAGGCGGGCTCGCAGGCGGTGGCCGGGGCGGGTGTGCAGTTGTACGCGGCTGGGACCACGGGGAATGGCTCGGCGGCGAAGTCGCTGAGCACCGGGCTGACGACGGATTCAGCCGGAACGGTTTCATTTCCGGCGGGATACGTGTGTCCTGCAGCGGGCTCGCAGCTCTACATTTTGAGCAAGGGCGGGACCGTGGGCGCGGGGAGTTCCGCGAATGCGAACCTGGTGATGATGTCCGCAGTGGGGACGTGTTCGGCCGTGGTTTCCGGGAGCAAGATTGCGGTGAATGAGGCGACGACGGTCGCGGGCGCGGTGGCGCTGGCGCCGTTCTACGCCGCAGGTGGAATGGTGGGGGGCAGCGCCACCAATACGACTGGGATTGCGAATGCGTTCGCGACGGCGGCGGAGCTGGTGAATCCGGCGACGGGCGGCGCGCCGGGTTTGACGATGCCGACGAATGCGGTGGCTCCGACGACGCGGGTGAATGCGCTGGCGAACCTGGTGAACGCCTGCGCGGTCTCCGCGAGCGCTTGCGGGGGGGTGTTTGCGTCGGCTACGGTGGGCGGAACGGCTCCGACCAATACGCTGGATGCGGTGTACAACATTGTTGCGCACCCGGCGAGCAATGTGGCGAGTGTGTATGCGAGCAGCAAGAAGAGCATGGTGTATGCGCCCACTCCGACGGCGGCTCCTTCAGACTGGACGTTCTTCCTGACGCTGAGCGGCGGCGGGATGAATGGGCCTTCGGGGATTGGCGTGGATTCGACTGGGAGCGTCTGGGTGGCGAGCTATTTTGGCGCGGCGACGAAGTTTACGCCGCTGGGCGGGCTGACGTTTGCGAACGGGGTGACGGGCGGCGGGCTGAACAACAGCTATGGGCTGGCGATGGATTTGAAGGACAATGCGTGGATTCCGAATGAACAGCCGGGTTCGGCGACGGCGACGGGGAGCGTGTCCGAGTTCAGCTCTACGGGGATGTCGCTGGCGGGGACGACGGGGTATACGGCTGGGGGGATGAATTATCCGATCTCCGTGGCGATTGACCCGGATACGACGGCGTGGGTGGTGGACTATGGGAACTCGCACCTGACGCTGTTGAACTCTTCCGGCGTGCCAACGGCTGCGTCCGGGGCGAACGGGTTTACCTCGACGAACTTTTCGTTTCCGGTGGCGGTGGTGGTGGATGCAAACCACGCGGGCTGGGTGGCGAACCAGAGCGGCACGATGGTGACCAAGGCTTCCAATGACGGGAAGACGTTTACAAATTACAACTGCTGCAATGGGGCGTCGGGGATTGCGATCGACCAAGGCAACAATGTGTGGGTGGCGAACTACTATGGGGCGAGTGTGTCACTGATCTCGAGTACGGGAGCGATCGTTTCCAACGGCACCTATACGGGCGCAGGCGGGATCGATCATCCGCAGGGGATTGCGATCGATGGGGCGGGGAACGTGTGGGTTGCAAACTACCGGGCGCCGTACCTGAGTGAGTTGACGGGGATGACGAGCGGGACGCCGGGGACCTCGGTGACGCCGGCGACGGGGTACGGGGCGGACGCGCAGATGCTGGAGGCGTATGCGCTGGCGGTGGACGCGAGCGGGAGTGTTTGGGTGTCGAACTTTGGGAGCAACACGGTGACGAAGTTTCTGGGGCTGGCGACGCCGGTGAAGACGCCAATCTCTGGGGCGGCGAAGGTTCCTTAGAACGACGACCATGGTGCGGAACGAAGGTAGGCCCCGGCGGTGCACGCCGGGGCCTACCTTTTCTGCGCAAGCACGAACTAAATATTGGGAGCGGACGGACCACTTGCGAATGGTTCGGGAGGATTGAATGGCTATGACATTCGATAGATCTCAGATGGAGGAGCCACTTAAAATCCTGAAAATCATAGTGTTTGTTCTGCTTTGGCGAGTCAGGACGGGACCTTCGCTGGATTTTTTCTGTGGGGGCTTGACAGCGGTTAGTCAAGAGGCGGAGAGTAACTGACGACTCAGTGGTCCGACCTATGGAATCAACTTACAGAAGAAGCGCTGGGTCCACGCGCTCATAGAGCTTGCAATTTTCGAATACTTAAGAGGAACCAGATGATGCTTAGCCAGACTTTCAACCAGGCTGTCCGTGATTCGTTCCGGCGGCTTGCTTTGCTTGGAACTACCTTCCTTATGATGGCGACGCCGATGCTCCTCACTCCTGCTGCCAGCGCGCAGCTTGCGGGTAAGGGTGCGATTCGCGGGACTGTCACTGATTCAACCGGCGCGGCGATTCCGGGCGCTGCGATTGTGATCACAAACCTGGCGACGAATGTGAAGCAGACGCTGGTTTCGACAGGTGCGGGCGATTATGAGGCTTCGCTCGATCCGGCGAAGTACAGCATCACCATCTCGCTGGCGGGCTTCAAGACGTTTGTGCAGCAGAGCGTGCAGGTGGACGGATTGCAGACGTTCGCGGTGAATGCGGTGCTGGAGACCGGCTCCGTGGAGCAGACGGTCACGGTGACGGATGCGCCGCCGCAACTGGAGACGAGCAATGCGACGCTGGGCGTAACGCTGGAACAGGAACAGTACTCGGCGCTGCCCATTATTCAGGATGGCGGCGGACAGCGGCGTGCGACTGACCTTGCTTCGCTGCTGCCGGGTGTGAACGCAAGCGTGACCAACGGCAATCTGACGACCAATGCGGGTTCGGTGAACGGTGGTGGAAGCCGTGGGGCGGTATCGTCTATCTACATCGACGGTGTGCCGATCACCTCGGTCGCGGGTGAAGGCGATCCTCGCTTTGTGTGGACGTCGCTGGCGGTGGATGCGATCGATCAGCTTCAGGTGCAGACGGTAGGCTACTCGGCTATTTATGAGGGCCAGGGCGTGCAGAACTACGTGGTGAAGAGCGGCGGGAACAAGATTCACGGTGTGCTGTACGAGTACTTCCGGAACACAGCGCTGGACACCTGGGGGTTCCAGGCCCCGAATATTCTCAATCCGCTGACGGGTAAGGCAGTGAAGCCGACCGAACACCAGAACGAGTATGGCCTGTTCCTGAGTGGCCCGATCATTAAGGACAAGCTGTTTGTATTCGGCGGGTATGAGGGGTACCGGTATGCGCGCCAGGTGCCTTTCCAGAATGAAACGATTCCGACGCTGGCGAACCGGGCGGGTGACTTCACTGCGGTGAATGCGGCCGGAAGCGTTTATCCAATCTATGACCCGAACACGACGGTCTACTACCCCACCAATTGTCCGACGAATGCTACGAAGACGGGGTCTTGCTATGCACGGACCCAATTTATGGGATTGAAGAACGGTCTCCCGACGGCGAACGTCATTCCGACAAACCGCATGTCCCAAGTCGCGCTGAAGATGCAGAGTTTTCTGCCCGCGCCGACGAATGACTCGCCTTCAAACAACTACGTGGTGAACTACAACACCGGGTTGAGCAACTGGAGCACGGCGAACCGGGTTGACTACCACATGAGCGACCGGCAGAGCATGTCTGCCGTGATTGCGTTTGGTCGCCAATCCACGACGGCTCCGGCTGCGGTGACAGTGAGCAGCGGAAGTACGACGAACGGTCTTCCCCCGCCGTATATCTCGTCGCAGCAGTTCACTCCGAAGACGAAGGTGCTGCTGTTTGAGCATGACTTTACGTTCACTCCGAAGGTGATCAACCAGTTCAAGTACGGCTACGGCCGGTACGACGGACCAGGCTACAACCAGGACATCGGCGCGGCTTATGGCGCGGCGGCGCTCGGGATCAGCGGGCTTCCCGGGGGCCAGGCGCAGACCTCCTTTCCGCAGGTGGCGTTCGGAAGCGAGACTGCGATCAATCGGTGGGCGGGCTACAGCAGCAACCGTCCGGTGGCGCAGGGCTATGTCGCCGTCGACAACGTGCAGTGGTCGGTGGGTAAGCACTCGCTGACCATTGGCGGTGAGGTGGCGTGGCTGCAGTACAACTATCTGGTGAACGCGACGGGCACGACTCCTCTGCAGCTTAGCTTTACCAACAGTCTGACGCAGGGTTACAACGGGACGACCACGGCGATCTCGACTTCTGGCAACAGCTACGCGAGCTTTCTGATTGGAGCGGCGAACGGAGCCACGTTTACACAGTCCGCGGTGCCCGAGACGGGCGGCCGTTTCCGTCCCATTTCGCCGTACGTGCAGGACAACTGGAAGGTGAACAGCAAGCTGACGCTGGATATTGGGCTGCGCTACGATTACTACCCAACGTATAAGGAAGTGAAGGACCGGTTCTCGTTCCTGGACGTGAATGCGACGAATCCCCTGACAGGCACCAAAGGCGCGCTGGCGTTCGGCGGAACGGGAGCGGGCACGTGCAACTGCCGGCAGCCTGTGAACGATTTCCTTAAGAACTTCGGGCCGCGCCTTGGGTTTGCCTTCTCGCCCGATCCGAAGACAGTGTTCCGGGGCAGCTATGCGGTGATCTATACGCATGGCAATGCAAACGGTGGCAGCGCAACCTCGCGTCAGGGTTCCGGACTTGGGGGTTTCAGCGTGGCTCCTACGGTGACCACGGCAAACCCTGCGGCTGGCGCGCTGGGGACCACCTACTACCTGCTGGACAACCCGTATCCGACGTACACCGCTCCTCCGACCTTGAACGCCGGTCTCGGTACCTACTACACGACGGCGAGCACGCAGGGATCACAGACGCCTACCTATGCCGACCCGTACTACGGCGGACGCGCCCCGCAGTTCATCAACTACTCGTTTGGGATGCAGCGCGAGATCACGAGCAATGCGACTCTGACGTTGTCGTATGTCGGATCCCAGGGGCACTTCCTGCAACCGGATGCGCTGAACGGGCGGGGTATCTTCAGCAACCAGCTTGACCCGCAGTACCTGGGGCTGGCCGGCAAGCTGAGCGATCCAGTCTCTGGTACGGGACTTGCGGATCTTGCGTCGATCGGCAAAGGTTTGCCGTACGCGACATTTGGCGGCATTGGAAATCCCACCGTACAGCAGGCCCTGAAGCCGTTCCCGCAGTATGCGGGCGTCAGCGATGCTTATGGGTTCGTCGGCAACACACGCTACCACGCGTTCCAGGCGTACATGACCCAGCGTCTGGCACATGGGTTGACCTTCCTGACCAACTACACGTGGTCACGTGCGATCGACAACAACGGCTCGTTCCGCTCCGGCTACGATATCCCTGCGGCGTTTGCGACCGATGGGCATTTCCACAAGGCGCGGTCGCTGGATCGGAGCTTGTCCCTGGGCGACCAGCGGCACAAGTTCGTGATCACCGGTGCGTACGACCTTCCATTCGGCAAGGGCGGTCTGGGCGGCAGTCACTTTATTGAGAGGGCTTTGTTTGGGGGTTACAAGATCTCGACGATCTTCCAGGCATACTCCGGCGGGCCGCTCTCGATCTTGCAGGCTACGTGCCAGACGAACCCTTCGATTGCGAGTTCAACCTGCGAGCCGGTGCGGAATCCAAATTATGTGGGGAACGGTAAGAAGGCGGGGACGCTGCCCTTCACAGCTGCCAACCTGAGCAAGAACCAGTTCCTTGATCCGAACGCCTTTGTGCCTACGCCGGCTTACATGTTCAGCACCACACCACGGACGGCTGCTTACTCCGGGCTGTTTCAACCGCCGAACTATAAGCTGGACCTGAGCCTGCGGCGCTCGTTCGGAATTCCGACTGGTGGGTTTCACGAGGGAACACGCCTTACACTGCAGGCGGATATGTTCAACGTCACCAACCATACGCATTTTGTGTACAGCGCATCGAACGCTCCGCTGGCCACATGGGCGGCGGGTTCGACATCCTACGGAACTCTGTCGGTCGATGGCAACTCGGCGACCAACCGGTCGGTGCAGTTGGCGGCTCGGATTGAGTTCTAACCGCTTCAATCAACTGCAAACGGGAAGGCCCGGCTTGATTGCCGGGCCTTGCTGTTTGTGGCCGAGGCTACGGAGTAGGGATGGTGGTCTCGATGGCGGGGGTGGCGGCGAGGGCGGCGGCGCGGGCTTCCACGGCGCGCATGACGCGGAGGATGTTGCCGCCGTAGATCTTTTTGATGGAGTCTGCGGTGTAGCCCTTCTCGAGGAGAGCGCGGGTGAGGGCGGGGAACTTATCGTAGGAGGAGAGCTCGGCGGGGACGCAGCCTACGCCGTCAAAGTCTGTGCCGATGCCGACGTGATCGATCCCGCCAATCTGGACGGCGTGGTCGATCTGGGCGACGACGTCTGCGAGGGAGGCGGGGGGGACTTTGGCGGAGGCTTCCGCCATGAGCTTGTCCGTGGCGGCTTCTCGGGCGGTGGGGTCTGCGATCTTCATGGCCTCGGCGTAGCGGGGTTTGAGCTCGGCCATGAGGGGGGCGGAGGCGTCCTGATAGCGCTGGGAGAGGTAGCCGCAGTCGAAGTTGATCTGCATGGTGCCGCCCTTGGCGGCGAGGGCGCGGATCATGTCGTCTGTCATGTTGCGGGTGTGGTTGGAGAGGGCCCGGCAGGAGCTGTGCGAGGCGATGAGGGGAGCGGTGGAGACCTCGAGGGCATCGTAGAAGGTCTTGTCTGCGGTGTGGGAGATATCGACCATCATGCCGAGACGGTTCATCTCGCGGACGACGTCTTTGCCGAAGGGGGTGAGGCCGTTGTGTTTGGGGACGTCGGGGTTGGTGGCGTCGCCCTGGGCGTCTGCCCAGTGGTTGGTGTTGAAGTGGGTGAGGGTCATGTAGCGGATGCCGAGGGCGTAATAGTCGCGGAGGAGGCGGAGGGAGTCCTCGATGGCGTGGCCGCCTTCAATGCCCATGAGCGCGGCGATCTTGTGGTCTTTGTGGGCGCGCTCGATGTCAGCGGCGGTGGTGGCGAAGACGAAGTCGCCGGGGTGGTTGGCGATGATGTCGGTGCGGACGGTATCGATCATCTGGAGGGTGCGGTTGGCGGAGTGATTGTCTTTGACGTATTCGGCGTCGACGAAGACGGCGAAGAACTCAGCGCCGAGGAAGCCTTTCATACGGGGGAGATCGGTCTGGCCGGACTTGTTGGGAGTGGCGATGTCATAGCCGGTGACGGTCTTGGAAGGGATGTCGTTGTGGGTGTCGATGAGGATGGCTTCGCGGGTGATTTTATCGATTTCAGCCTGGGTGACGGGGGTGGTGCGAGGGGCGGTTTGTGCGGCAAGGGGGAGGGTGCAGAGGGCGATGGCGGCCAAGGGAAGACGACGGAACATGAGACACCTTTCTTTCGTGCGAGAGAGGGTGAGGGGATGAGTTTGGGTAGGTGCTCAGTGTACCTTGCGGCGTGGGGAGGACTCCCTGGGCGCGAGCACCCGGCGAGAGGCGGATTGGTCGGTGTGGGCCTACGGGATGGAGCTCATTGTGCATCCAACAAGTGAGCTATGACAACGAAGAAAACGACCCTCACCAAGCGCAAGACACACACCGCTTCGCGGCCGCCGGCAACGGCTTTTGATCATCTTCACGCTTTAGTCCATACGCTGCGATGTATCGCGCAGTATGAGGATGTGCTTTGCGAACTGTCCCATGAGGTGCGGCGTACTGGCCGTCTGTCTCCAGAAACGAGTCAGGAACTGAGCGCGATTCTGGACAAGATGCCATCCGATGGGTACCTGCTGGATCTGGAGGCGGTTCGGACCGCTCTTGTCATGCCGCGTGTGGCGACGAAGATCGGCGCTAAGAAAACGGGCAAGGGTGTGTCCCGGCGGAAGAACTCGACTGGCGTTGCGAAAAAGGTGCGGAAGACGTCCTTGAAGTAGGACGGGACCCACGGCTCCGGTGCCGAGAAGGTGAGGCGGACGCTGCTGAGACGCCGGGTGGCGAATGACGAGGCGCGATTTACTATGTTGTTGTTATGTCTACTTCTCGCAGGGAACTGATTGCTGCTGCGTTCGCCTTGGGGGCGACGGCGGCCTTTGCGGGCGCGCCCCGCTCTTCGCACCTCCACTGGAAGGAAGTACGCGATCGCTTTCCAGAGGGTGTGGCCTCCGGTGATCCGCATCCGGACGGCGTGGTGTTGTGGACCCGATATGCTGATTTCGATCAAGCAAGAAGTTCGCGGCTGACGCTTGAGCTGGCAGCAGAGGCCTCGTTCAAGCGGATCCTGGTCACGGCCTCGGCGGTGGTTTCGAAAGAGACGGATGGAACCTGCCGCGTTCTGGTTGGGGGCTTGAAGCCTTCAACAACGTACTGGTATCGCTTTACCGCTCCGAATGGAGATGGCAGCCGGGTGGGCCGGACGCGGACTGCGCCGCTGAAGAGCGACGGCAGAGCCGTGAAGTTCGCGTTTGTCTCCTGCCAAAACATCAATCTTGGGCCCCTGACGGCCTGGCGCCGCATGCTCTTTGATGACGAACGTGCTGAAGCAGCCGATCAGCTTGAGTTTGTGCTCCATCTTGGCGACTTCATTTATGACACGGTGTGGATGCCAGAAGACCGGCCGCAGGGCTACTACGATCGCAAGCCGCGCAAGATACTCGACTTCCCCCAGGGTGAGAAGCACGACGACTTTCACGTTCCGGTGAACCTTGCCGACTATCGTGCCTTGTATCGAGCCTATCTTCGTGACCCAGATCTGCAGGACGCGCGTGCACGATGGCCGTTTGTGGCGATCTGGGACAACGGAGAGTTCAGCGACAAAGGATGGCAAGGTTTGCAGCGCTTCGGAAGCGTAACGCGGCCGGCGCAGACTCGAAAGGTCGCGGCCAACCAGGCGTGGTTTGAGTACATGCCTGCGCGGGTGAGAACCGCGGATGGCTCCCTGGCTGCCTTTGCGGCACCGAAGGTCGAAGATCGACCTGTGACCAGGTTCGATCCGGCGGGGCTTGGCCAGGAGCCCAATAATCTAGCGGCCATCGAGAGTTTGATCGGGTATCGTTCGCTGGCCTGGGGCTCTCATGTCGATCTGATCCTGACAGACCAGCGGAGCTATCGATCCGAGGACTATACCGCTGCGCCCGAAGGCGCAGTTTTGAATGGGGCTCGCTTTCCGCAGATGGTTCCCTTCGAGTCTCTGGAGATTATTGATGCAGGAAGCACGTGGCCGGGTGGCGCTCCGGAGCAGTTGCAGTTCGCGGATAAGAAGGTGGATAACTTCCGCAAGGGCTCGCTTCCCAGGACGTTGTTAGGGGAGGAGCAGAAGGCGTGGTTCCTGCAGCAGCTTGCAAGCTCCAAGGCGACATGGAAGATCTGGGCGAACACCGTTGCGACGTTCGATATGCGCGCCGATCCGCAGAATCTGCCTGAGGGACTCACGGCGAAATGGCCGGGCGAGGGGTACGCCGGCTTCGCACGCACGGATCACAGCACTACGTATGCGGAGCGAGGGGAGATTTACAGCTTTATCCAGCAACATCACATCAACGGTTTTGCTACGTTGTCAGGAGATCGCCACAGCTTCTGGGCGGGTTTATCCGCAGCCCAGCTTCCGCCGAAGGCGTTTCAACCGGTGGGCGTGAACTTTGTGACTGGATCGATCTCTTCTCCGGGCATGGTCGAAGCGTTTGAGTACACGCTGCCTAAAGCACATCCTCTGCGGAGCCTCTACCTTGTGGATCGTCCTGGTCGGGCGCATCCCGAGGCTTCGATGAACCTTCTGTTCCGCCACGGTGTTCAGACGTGCCTGGACTATGCGCAGCAAGGAGACCTGGCCCATGCAAAGACGCTTGCCAATCCGGACAATGCGCCTCATGTAAAGTTTGTCGATATGGGTGGCCATGGCTACGGTGTTGTGCAGGTATCAGCACACCGCATGGACGTCGAGTTTGTGTGCATCCCCCGGCCCATTGTGGCGAACACCGCGGCGGACGGTGGCCCGCTACGCTACCGAGTCATCCATAGCGCGGCGCTTTGGGCTCCTGGGAGTGTGCCGGTGCTGTCACGAACGAAGTTGGAGGGCAACCCTGAGCTGTCCGGGTGATGGTTTGACCCGTGCCGACGTCCGGGCCAGCCCCGGCCAACGTCTGTCGCCGGGGATGAGAACTGTCGTGCGCCAGCGTCTCTGCATTCGAGGCAGTCGCCGATGAGGCGGCGTGACGTGAACCACTCTCGATACCCCGTCGCGATATCCACTGAACCTTCCAGAGCCGCCATCCGTACCCTCATCCATAGAGCAACACCTGGCCCCCGGGTGAACAGCATGCCGTCCTCCCCACTTCCTCAAAGGCTCCCTCTTCATGTTCAAGATCCTCGCCGCAATCGCCCTTGCCCCGATTGCTTCATCCGCCGCCTTCGCCCAGACCTGCGCCGGGGCACCCATCACGGGTATCGTTCGCGACATTACTGGCGCCCTTATCCCCGGCGCATCCCTCTCGCTGGATGACAGCAAGACCCTCACCAGCGGACCCGACGGCCGTTTCCGGTTCCCCTGCGTCACGAGCGGTCCCCATACCCTCACCGCCACCTTTGCGGACTTCGCCGCCGTCACCCTGAAGCTGACCGCCCCGCGTGCGGGCGACCTCGTTTTCAAGCTCGTCCCCAGTTCGCAAGTCAGCATCACGGTGGATGCGGAGCAGGACGACATGCAGACTGCGCCCCCCGGCGGCGGCAACGCCATCGTGATCTCCGGCAAGCGTCTTCAGTCTCTGGCGGATGACCCCGACGACCTCCTCCGCCAGCTTCAGCAGCTCTCCGCGGCGAGCGGCGGGAGCCCCGGCAGGGCCACGATCTCCGTGGACGGTTTTCAGGATGACGCCAAGCTTCCCCCCAAGGACTCCATCGCGTTTATCAACGTCAGCCCGGATCTCTTTTCAGCCGAATACCGCGAGCCTCCCTTCGGCGGCGGCCGAGTGGAGGTCTACACGAAGCCCGGGGCTAAAAACTTCCATGGATCTCTCTTCACCACGAACTCCAGTTCCTGGATGAATGCGAGCGACCCCTTCACCACGGCCACCGGTTCGCTTGGCAAGCAGCGTTATGGCTTTGACCTGAGCGGCCCCATCCGCAAGCAGGGCTCTAACTTTTCCCTGAATCTGGAGCATCGCTCGATCGACGAAACGGTCGCTGTCAACGCTATCACCCTGGACGGCAACGGGAACCCTGCCCCGTCGCTCGACACGGTCCCCATTCCCCAGCGCCTCTGGAACGGCAACGCGCGGGTCGATTGGCAGCTCGGCCCGAAAAATATCGCTTTCGTCACCTTCTCCGCCAATACGACGACCCTGCAGAATCTTGGCGTTGGGGGCCAGACCCTCCGCGCGGCGGGATACTCCTCCAGTCAGACCGACTACACGATTCGGTCCAGCAACGTCACGACCGTTTCGGACAGGCTTGTGCACGAGATACGGGCCAGCTACGAGCAATACAACGAGGACGAACTCCCCAACAGCACCGGCCCAAGCCTGCAGGTCTCCGGCTACTTTACCGGCGGCGGAGCTTCCATCGGAGCCAGCCTCCAGCATCGGAAGCGTGTGGAGTTCGGCGATGATTTCATCCTGAACACCCGCAATCACCTGATCAAAGCCGGCGTCCAGCTCATCTATGTCCACCGCAATAGCGACGTTCTCACCAACTTCAACGGGACGTACATTTTTTCCGGCGTCACCTCAGGCACCTCCTACACTTCTCCCCTTCAGCAGTATCAGCAGGCCCAGGTTGGAGGCAGCGCCACGGAGTTCAACAATGTTGCGGGCAACCCCACCGTTCACCTCTCTCAGGTCCGCTTCGCTGTCTTCTACCAGGACAACGTCAAGCTCAGTGAGAAGTGGAGCGCCTTCTATGGTCTCCGTTACGCGTTTGAAACCGACCCTGCGGCCTTCAATGGCATCGCACCCCGCAGCGGCTTTGGCTACACGCCGGACAAGAAGAAGACCTGGCAGCTCAAATCCCACTTCGGCGTGTTCAACGACCAGTATGGCGCGGACGATGCCCAGGAACTCCACCGCGAGGATGGCGTCCAGCGCATCACCTCACTGGTCTATAACCCCGTCTTCGGCCACCCGTTCCAGGGCGCAACTCCCATCCAGGCCCGCCGCACTCTTGCGCCTGGGCTCAACCTTCCCACGAATGTGATCGGGGATTTTACCGTCTCCAAGGATTTACCTTTTGGCTTCAACATCAATGCCCAAAGCGTCTTTATCCGTATCCTGACCAATGCTTATACCGTAAACATCAACCAGCCCCTGGGCCCCGACCCTACGCCCAGCCCGTACGGTCCTCGTCCCATCACCCCAAATCAGAACATTCTTGAGACCCGCAGCAACGGCTCAGGCCAAGGCCACGGCGAGTTTCTTGGCCTGAGCAACTTCCGGATGAAGCATGTGCAGTTTTTCCTGGGCGGACTCCATCTCAATATCCGGGACAACAGTGACAACTCCACTTTCTTCCAGCCGCAGAGCGCCTATACCAACGCTGGCGAAATCACCCGCCGCTCCGGCCAAAGCCTCTGGCAGACCTTCGGCAATGTCACCGTTTCACTTCCGTATAAGATCGCTTTCTCCAGCAACGGTTACGGTAACGGTGGCACGCCGTTCAACATCACCACAGGGGCCGACAACAACGGCGACGGTAATTTCAACGATCGACCCCAGTATGCCCCCGCCGGTTCCGTCGCCAACGACACAACGGTGTTTAGGACCCCGCTCGGTCTGCTTACCAATGCCGGGGCGATCATCAACGGCATTCCTGTCGCTCCTATTCAGCGCAACCTGGGCGCTCTCCCATGGAACTTTCACCTTGATGCCAACCTGCAACGCAACTTCAAGCTGACCCGCGACCCCAAAGCTGCCCACCAGCAGACCGTCGCCATCAATGTTCGATCCGCCAACTTCCTCAACCACACAAATGTGACTGCCGAAGGCAGTACCCTCGGCTCCCCGCAGTTTCTTATTCCCATTGCCGCAGACACCGCTCGCCGTATTGAATTCGGCCTGCGCTATAGCTTCTGAAGATGATACGCAAAGGTTTTGCGTCTCGCTCATGGGCTGCGTTACCAGTCCACTCGGTCGCACGATCTCGCGCCAGCGCGGCCCCCACGCTGTATCCTAGATTCAGGTTGAAGATGAAGCGATATTGCCACACCCAGGCCAGGATCAAGCTTGCTCTGTTTCTTTGGCTCCTTCTCCTTTGTGTTTCTCCGTCCTCTTCGCAATCTGGATTCAGCACGCCGCAACGCGCCCGCGTCATTGTGTTTGTGCACGGCATTCACGGCAGCCATGAGTCCTTCAAGGCCTCAAACGGAGCCTACTGGCCGGAGATGATCCGCACGGACCCGCACTTCGCCTACTCCGACGTTGAGGTCGCAGAGTATCCTTCTCCCAATTCTGGTGGCAAAAGCTCCAGCGTTCAATTGGCGGACATTCTCTGGAACCGGCTCAAGCAGGATCACGTCTGGGATCACCGGGAGGTTGTCTTCCTCGCTCATAGTCTCGGCGGAATCCTGGTTGAAGAGATGCTGCTCCGGCATCCGGCGGATGCGGGCAAGGTTAAGTTCATCGTGTCTTATGGCACTCCGCACGAAGGCTCTACCGTGGCGCGCCTTGCCTCCATGTACGACAAGGACCCGCTCCTCAACGATCTCAGCGATGCGGGGAGCAACAACTTCCTCACGCAGCTGGAACACAACTGGCGGGGGCAGGAATCCGTTAATGGCATCCATCGCTTCTGCGCGTATGAGACGGAGGACACCACGCCTGAGGACGGGTTTGCACGCTACCTGAAGCCCCATACCCGGGTGGTCAGCTACTTCAGCGCGACTTACGGATGCGATGTCACGACCCCGCCTCAGGAGATTCACGCCGATCATCTTCACATGGTGCGCCCGCTGGATCGCAACTCCGCGGCCTACGACTTTTTTCGCCGGGTGTACCGCGATAACCCGATCCTGCAGGAAGAGATGGTCACCCGGGATAACGTCATTGGCGGCCTTGTGGCCGGCTGCAATGAAACCAATGACAATGCCGATTTACAGGTGCCCATCGCGCTCGAACGCGCCCTCCACGAGCGCGTCACTGGAGCCACAGCATCGTTCATCGACACGTCGGACGTTCGTGATCTCACACAAAGGCCTCCGGAGGTCACCAAGGTCGATCCCGACGGCGTAGCTCACGTGCGTTACAGCTTCCGGGGCCCAGGGAAGAAGTTGCTGGTCTGCATCGGAACAGGCCGCGCCGCCCTGAAGGTGCAGTTTGCGATCAGCCGCCAGGTTCCCATTCGCGAGCCATAGAAGCCTGTCCGCCTACGATCATTTCTTATGCCACAGCCGAGCCCTGATGCGTTTGTGAATGGTCTATCCTACTGTGAGAAGTCCGCTCGTATGCTTATGGAGGAGGGAGACCGCCCAGGTAGAACACACTCAGCGTTCTTGCGTTCTGGATCATCGACTTCAGGAGCGGATCAGGAAAGCGCCGGTCATATGGGGGCGCCCATCCGATCTGGTCTCCACTTGGATGTTCCTCTGTTTCCTGCTTGACGCCTGTTTTCTGCACAAAGAGACTTGGGTCGATGATCCCATGAATTGACGTGTTCACGAGCCGGTGGATGGCTCCTCCGTTCTTTGCGTACAACGCCATCCCATTGGCTTCACCAAACTCAGCTAACAGCACCAACGGCGCCACCGCATAGAGGTGGTAGTGCAGCGCTCGAACACCTCGCTCCATTTCCAGCGGCAGTGTTCCATCGGGCTCTATGCGGTTCACGCCATCCACGTACGTTGCTATGCCCCAATCGAAGTTCTCATAATTGTTCTCCACCACGCCGATAGCGGCAACTTCAACGCCTGCCCAGTAAAAATGATTGTTCCGGTTGCCGTCTCCCTTGGCTGTCTTCGTATAGAAACCCTTCGTCTGTTCCGCGATGCGCTTCAACCATGCGCCCACAGCGGCATCCTCATCCGGTGTAGAAAAGCCATAACCACGCACCTTGAGATAGTCGATTGCAATCTGGCCGGCGATCCATCCCTGGACATAGGAAGCTTGGTTGGATGACATGTGCCCAGCCATCGAATTGGCTGCAGCCATTGCCGTCGCAGCATGAATGACGCACAACGCCGCGCTCCGCGATCCCGTTTGCCGAAAAGCATCAGCCGCTGCCACAATCTTCAGGCCATCACCTTTAACCGGCTGTGCCGCCTTTGTGTACGCGGCCTGCCTTACGGGGTCAATGATGGAATGCGTTGGATCATCCAGGCGGTAAAACCCGTCCATGATGAGGTCGCTGGGAACGGGCTCCATTGCAGGACATGCATATGCTGCGGACGTCACGGTTACCTTCACCGCATCCCAAGGGGACTTCAATGCAGGCGCGGCAGACGCTCCAATACCTGCACCCATCGCGACGATCAATGCAGTCGTCCGCAAACGCTTATAAGTTTCTAACATTTATCTCCACTTGTCCCATGCTCGTTTCTCGTTGCAAGCAGCTCCGCCACGTTCTTCATTCTAGAAAGTAGAAGGCACCAGAACCACTTGATTCTGGCGCCTTCTGGGGTTCACGGATTTTAGAACAGCAACCGACCGCCTACCTGGATGATGCGGTTGCTGCCGCCGCTTCCTGTGATCTGGCCGAAGGTGGTGCTGTTGATGGCGGCAGAGGGAGCGCCAAGGTTGGTGAGGTTGAAGACGTTGGTAAACTCTCCGCGAAGCTGGAACCGTGCCTCGCGATAGACGCTGAAGTCGCGGAAGAGCGAAGCGTCTACGTTGCGATAACCGGGGTCATCCAGTTGGGCGGGACGTGTGTTGCCCAGCAGCCCGAGCGGACCGACACCCGGGCAACCGGCATCTACACCGGGGCGGCAATAGGCGGTCGTATCAAACCACTGCTTTTCCATGGCAACGCGCGAATGGCCGTTATCGATGAGGTGAGGGGTTTTGCCGGCGGCAACGCTGGGACGATTGTTGCCGAGGCCTGAGAAGTAGTTGTCTACGCCGGTCGTCACGGTAAACGGTTGACCGCTGTTGGCCGTCCAGATTCCAGTGACCGTCCAGCCGTTCAACGCGAGACGTACGAGACGGTTTGTTTTATCGAAATAATCTGGCTTCCAGACAAAGTGCATCGTCATCATCTGGCGACGGTCCTGGTCGGAGCGCTGCCGGTACTCGAGTTGTGGCAGGTTGGCGTCGACAAACACGCCGTTAAGGCCGCCGGTGCTGTCGAGCGCATTGCTCTGCAGCGTCTTGCTCCACGTGTAGTAACCGCCCGCGCTTGCGTGGTGCGTGATGCGCTGCTCCAGCGTGATCTGCAAGCCGTTGTAGTTGGAGTTCTGATTGGAGCGGATGATGAAGACGTTCGAGTAAACCGGCGCCGCTGCAGACAGGCCATACTGCGAATTCAATGGACGGCGATTGTTTACCGTCGCACTGGTGTTGGCGTACCCGCAGGCTTTGGTGAGATCTGTGCAGCTTGCCCCGCTGGCGCCTGCTGCGTTCACGTTGAACTGTGGGCCGTTCAAATCGTTGTAGAGCGGCGTCTTGCGGTTGAGAGAAGCGACGTAGTACGCACTGAACGCAAAGCCTTTGCCAAACTGCTGCTGGACGCCAAAGTTAAGCTGCATGGAATAGGGCCAACGGTAGTTCGGATCGAATGCGGTGATGGCATTCAACGGGAGGAACGTCGCGGTGTTTGCCGCGCGATTGAAGGCAAGACCAGGGTAGGGGTTTGTCCCGCTAGGAAACTCTGTCGGGTCATTGGAGTAGGGATGAGTGAGCGAAGTCACCTTGCTGTAGGTGTTGCGAACGGCGTACGGCGCGAAGTTGGATGGGAACTCCCACTCATTGCCGGAGATGCCGCCGAAGAACAGGCCAGCGGCGCCGTGAAAGACGGTCTTGCCGTTGCCATAGGGATCGAATGCAAATCCAAGCCGCGGCGAAACATGGTTGAGCGGCGTGAACACTCCTCCTACTGGCACTCCGGGATCACCCGGGAAGAGCAGGCCGACCGGGGCTAACTGCGGTCCGGTTTTACCGATGATGTTCACTGTTCCGAATGCATGCGACTGCACCCCTGGAGAGAAGTTGGTCTGCATCTGCTGGGGGTCTGTGGGTGCCTGCTGCCAGTCATAGCGGACGCCGATGTTGAGGGTCAAGTTTGGCAGGATGCGCCAATCGTCCTGCGCGAAGAGTGCGTAATCAAAGTAGTTTGCGTTTGCATAAAGGCCGGTGTCCTGACCCATGCTCACGGGAATGCCAGCAACAAAGTCGGAGAGCGCGTTCGTGGTGCGGGCAAAACTCTTTCCGTTGGTGGTGGAAAAGGTAAAGGCACCGTAATTGGTGAGTGAGGTGAGTTGGAAGTCCTTTTCCAAGCCAAACTCACCACCGAGATAGATGGAGTGCTTTCCTCTGGTCGTCGTTACGATATCGCGGGCCGAGTAAAAGTTGGTGCCTGCCTTTGGGCCGGTGATTGCTTGTGACAGCGTGAACGCTTCGACGCCACCGACCGCGATGTTGGACAGCGAAGGCGTGCCGACCACTCCAAAGTCCGACCCAAAGTCGGCCAAGGTCTTTTTAGAAGGGTCCGACGACACCGGGATACGGCCAGCGTTCTGACGCGTGTAGTTGAGCCAGAACTGATTGACCGTGCGCGGGCTGATGGTCCAGACATCGCTCGCATTGGCATTCTGCTGCTTGCTGGCATAGTTGGAGTAGGACCAAGCCTGCGTGAAGCCGCCGAGATCGATGCGCTGCTGCGCGTTGATGAGGAAGTAGCTCAAGGTCAGGCGATGCTTTGCGCCAAGCTGGTGATCCGTCTTGATCAAGTATTCATTGTTGGTCTGCGGTGTCGGAGACTGGGTGTGATAGGTGTACTTGATGTCGCCGGTCTGTGTCGGTTGCTTGGCTGGAAGATGAGTCGTCAGCCAGTTGAGAATGTTGACGGCCGTTGGGTCGGTAGACGGGAGTGTGTTGTTCGGGTAAGGCACTCCGGTGGTCGGGTTGCAGACAAGGAATTTCGGGACGAAATTCGGGTCCTGTGCTGTGTTCGTTGTATCCGCCGCGGTGGGGGTTTGTGCACAGGTGGTAATGTCCGTCGGCATATTTTCTGAGAAGTTGCCGGCAATCTGAGCCGCACTTGGCAGGCTGCCGCTGTGCCCTGTGGAGGTGATCTTGCGGAACCCGCCATAACTGGCGAAGAAAAAGTCCTTATCGCGGCGAATGGGTCCGCCCAGAGTGGCGCCGAAGAGGTGCTGGTTGTATGCAGCCTTCGTCCCGGTGTTGTGTGTGATGGCGTTGAAGTTTCTATCGCGAAAGAACTCAAACGCGGAGCCATGGAATTTGTTGGTACCGCTCTTTGTGATCACGCTGACAACGGCGGCTGAGTAGCGACCAAGCTGCGCGCTGTAGTTGTTGGTGACGAGGTCAAACTGGCTGATGGCGTCCGGGTTGGGGTTCTGGTTTCCACTGTTGCGAAGGCCGGTCATGTTAAGTCCGCCGTCGAGGTAGTACGAGACCTGGCCGACGAAACCGTCGGTCGAACCATTCACCAGCACCTTATACTCCGGATAACCAAGGTTGTTGACCTGGCTTACGGTCTGAACACCTGGGACAAGCTGCAGGAGACGAGTGACATCGCGATTGATGAGCGGGAGGTTGTCGATTTCGACATTGCTGACGGTTTGACCGAGGGTGGAGTTTCCGAGGTTCACAAGCGGGATCTCACCGGTGACCGTGACCGTTTCAGAGGCTCCTCCGGTTGCGAGCGGAAGATTGAGCTCCGCATTCTGCATGACCGAAAGAACGACTCCGGTGCGATCCAGCGACTTGAAGCCGGTGGCTGCCACGTCGATTTTGTATGGGCCTACGGGGAGGAACTCTTCGCGGTAGGTGCCATCGGCCTTGGTCGTGATGGTGCGAGTGAAGTTGGTATCGGTCTGGGTCAGCGTGACGGTGGCGTTGGGGACGGCAGCGCCTGTCGAATCCGTTACTGTGCCGAAGAGGGTTGCCGTACTGAGTTGCGCCTGCAGCGTACCGCAGAGACTGAGCACCATCACGACCGCGAGAACCATGCTCACGATCCGGAATCGCTTGAAGATGGATCGCTTGAAGACCTGAGCTTTCCTGAAGGGGGCTTTTGGGGTGTACTCGGAATTCAATCCATCTTCCAAGGCTTTGCTTTGATCGTTCCACGTCATGGCATTTCTCCTGAAGTACGACACTGCGTTTGTTCTCTGGCGCTGCTTATGTGGCAGCCGCTCAGATCCTTCACAAAGGGGAATCGGCCTATGAAAGTCACGTGGGCATCGCGGCCTGGCCTTTGAGGCCAGCGGAGGTCCGGGACTGTCGCTCTTCGCAACAGCCGTAGACGTGGTTCATGGAGTCCCTTTTGAAGGCAGGGCCACGCTCTGCCACCTCAGGTACGGTGCACAAGTGACTCACGGTTTGCCACAAACCTTATTCTCTATCCCTTTTAGAATGAGTGATATGGGAGAGCGGTTGTAACTGTGACAAACGCCTTTTGCGCTTGGGTGGGGCCGCTAGCTTCACAGCTAGCGGGAAGCTGACGGCTGATGCGGGTCTGAGTCGATGCGGGGAGAGGGGGGCTGGGTGAATTGGCGCAAAGATTTGAAAACAAAAGAGTTAGCCTTGTATCAGGTCCGTAAATCCTTTGTTTGCAACGTGGGCGGCTGCAGAAATCTGATTCTAAAGGACTTATTCCTTACAGGGGAGGGTGGACGAATGGGGGTGACGTGAGGAGGAGCAAGACGGGGATCCGGGTCGGGTTAGTGGGCGTGGTCGTGGGAGTGGGCGGAAATAAGCTCGGCGTCCGGGGCGGGGGGGAGGCAGCAGCCGTGGGTGGTCTCGCAGCCGACGGTTTCGAACTGGATGGTGGTGTGGGCAATGTGGAACTTGTCCCAGAGGGCGGATTGGATCTGGTCGAGGATGGTGGAGCAGTCTGCCATGGGCATCTCCGCGACGAGGACGTGGCTGGCGAGGGCGTGGGACTTTGAGCCGAGCGACCAGACGTGGAGGTCGTGAACGCCGTTGACGCCCGAGACCTGCTCCATGGCGGCGCGGATGGCGGGGAGTGAGAGGTTTTTTGGGGTGCCTTCGAGGAGGATATTGAGGGTTTCGCGGACGATGCCCGAGGAGGACCAGAGGATCATGCCGGCGATGATGAGGGAGAGGACGGGGTCGATCCACTGAAGTCCGGTGAAGAGGATGGCCGCTCCGCCGAGGATGACGGCGGCGGTGGAGAGGGTGTCGCCGAGCATGTGGAGGAAGACGGAGCGGATGTTGACGTCGCCCGAAAACTTCCAGAGGAGGGTGGCGATGGCACCGTTCATGAGGACGCCAGCGGCGGCGACGTACATCATGAGTCGCGGCTGGACGGCGACGGGGGTGACGAGGCGGTGGAGGGCGGAGAAGGCGATCCAGGCGGAGAGAACGATGAGGGTGAGGGCGTTGACGAAGGCGGCGAGGACGCCGGCGCGCTGGTAGCCGAAGGTCTTGTGGTCGTTTGCGGGGCGGGACTGGAAGTAAACGGCGACGAAGCTCAGGATGATGGCGAGCATGTCTGAGACGTTGTGGCCGGCTTCCGAGATGAGGGCGAGGGAGTGGGCTCGGAGGCCGAAGTAGAAGGTGGCGAGGACGTAGAGGGCGGTGAGGGCGAGCGAGGTCTTGAGGATTCGCTGCATGGTGCGGTTGTTGCTGGCGACCATATGCATAAGTACAGTGTAAGGCAGTCAGAGGCAGTATGAGGCAGGAAGGCTATGGGCTGATGGGCGGTGAGATGAGGGCGTTCAGCATTCGGGTCACATCGGCGGAAAGGGATTCGCAGTGCTCCAATGCTGCTGGTCTGAGATGCCCAGGCGTTTCACGATATGAGTTGGGTTTGTAGTTCGGCGTTTGAGCCGCGGGCGATAACCGAGGATTGCCGGAACTCGCCCCGAGTGGCTCTTCCTTCGCCTTCGGCGATGTTGCTGGGAATCGAGACTGCGGCTCTTCGCATTTGGGAGGTGAGGCCAAAGAGCTCTTCCCGCGGGAACGACTTTGTGAGGGTATATATAGCGAGGCTGAGCTCAATGGAACGCTGCCAGACGATTAGATCGCGGAACGAGCGTGCCGGCACTTCGCAATCACCTTCCTCGTTGACTGCCTCTCGCTGCCTTCTACTGCTCGTCACTGATTCAGCGCTTCATGACGGATTTGACGGGGTCCATGGACCAGAGGCCGGACCAGGACTCGGCGATGACGATGCTGTCGCCGGGGTTGGCGCGGTCGTAACGGACCTGGATGGGGAGGTCGAGGTCGAGGTCGTGGATGCGCTCGGCGAGGGAAGAGACGTCCTGGGAGCACTCGTAGGTGACGCCGGCGATGCGGTACTGATAGATGATGACGGCGGGGTCGTTGAAGGTGGGGTTGGCGTCGACGAGGGTGCCGTCGACGATGCGGCCGACGGAGACGAGGTGCTCGCGGCGGAGGGCTTCGACTTCTTCCTTGGACGGGCGGCGCCGGAGTGAGTTGAAGAGGAGACCGGCGACGGCTGCGGCGGCACCGGTGGCGATGGCAGCGACGGCGACGGGGTTCCGGACGAGGATGGGCGGGAGCACCATTTCTGGTTCAAGGATAAGCTGCGGGCGCGGCAAGGGATATAGCGCAGGGGTGGGAGAGGTGGCGAGCGGTATACTGGGGAGTGCTAAAACGACGGGATTTGTTGATGAAAGCGACGACGATGGGCGTGGGACAAAAGATGGCTGGGGTGGATGCGAGGCTGGTGGGGCAGCCGGTGGATCTGGGCGAAGGGCGAAGGGTGCGGTCGACGACGGTGATCTGCGTGCGGCGCGGGGACCGGGTAGTGATGGCGGCGGATGGGCAGGTGAGCGTGGGAGCGACGGTGATGAAGTCGTCTGCGCGGAAGATACGGCGGCTTTATAACGACAAGGTGCTAGCTGGGTTTGCGGGGTCGACGGCGGATGCGTTCTCGCTCTTTGGGCGCTTTGAAAGCAAGCTGGAGCAGTATGCGGGGAACCTTGGACGCGCGGCGGTGGAGCTGGCGAAGGACTGGCGGACGGACAAGATGCTGCGGCAGCTGGAAGCGCTGCTGGTGGTCGCGGACGCGCAGCAGACGCTGATGCTGAGCGGCACGGGCGACGTAATTGAGCCGGATGCGATGCGGCCGGGTGAGGGGATTATGGCGATTGGGTCTGGCGGGACGTATGCTCAGGCGGCGGCGGTGGCGTTGATGGAGAACACGGAGTTTGGGGCGCGGGAGATTGCGGAGAAGGCGATGAAGATCGCTGGGGAGATTTGTATCTATACGAATGGGAATGTGACGTATGAGGAGCTGGTGGCTGAGGTTGCAGCGGCGAAGTGAGGCAAGCACGACCACGGATTTCGCGGAGAACGCGGATAGGACAGGAGCGGCCTACCGAGGAGGATGGAATGCGGCGTTTGATTCTAGGATTGGCGGTGGCTGCGGGGCTTGTGGGGCAGGCGAAGGGGCAGTTTCATCGGGGCGATAAGAGTTCGGCGGAGGTGGGGGTGAATACGCTGCAGGCGCCGGTGCCGGACCCGATTACGAAGGGCAAGCGGGCTTTCATCAGCTACGAAATGGGGGATGTGACGGCGTTTCCTTCGAGCTACAGCGGCGGGCCGGAGCGGGCGTATGGGGAGTTCTATACGCAGATGAAGGCGTGGGGGCGGTATGAACTGGTGAGCGATCCGAAGGATGCGGATGTGATCTTCGCGGTCCGGTTTGTGGACCCGCCGGCGATTCCGCATCCTCAGATTCGGGTGGGTGTGATGAGTGGGAACGGACGGGTTTCGCTTTGGGGATTTGTGGAGGAGGTTAATTTTGCTTTCTTTAAGAAGCATCGGGATCAGGCGTTTACGGCTACGGTGAAGACGCTGGTTGGGGATGTGGAGGATTTGGTGAAGACGGGTGCGCCGGCGATGACGGCGCAGCCTTGAGGGTGTGAGTGGTCTGGTTTGTCGGAAAGCTCGTTCAGTGACAGGATTTGTGGTCCAAACATTTCAAGCTTTTGCTTAGGGGCATTATGGCTATTTTTTTACCGGGGGCGGCTGAGGATCAGGCGCTGGCGTTGGATGAGTTGACACCGCGAGAGATCGTTGCGGAGCTGGATAAATATGTGGTGGGGCAGCACGCGGCGAAGCGGGCGGTGGCGATTGCGCTGCGGAACCGGATGCGGCGGCAGAAACTGGCGCCGGATCTGGCGGACGACATTATGCCCAAAAACATCATCATGATTGGACCGACGGGGGTAGGGAAGACGGAGATTGCGCGGCGGCTGGCGAAGCTGACGAACTCTCCCTTTCTGAAGGTTGAAGCGAGCAAGTTTACTGAGGTGGGGTACGTGGGGCGGGATGTGGAGTCGATTGTGCGCGACCTGGTGGAGATCGCGATCGACTTGGTGCGCGAGGAGAAGCTGGAGGACGTGGAGGACAAGGCCGAGCTTCATGCGGAGGATCGGCTGCTGGACTTGTTGCTGCCGCCGACTCCGTCTGCGGCTACTGCGGTGAATGCGGCTGCGGCGACAGAGGTGGCGGGGACGAATGTGATTCAGCTGCCGACGTCCATGGATACGGAATCGCCTGATTACGTGAAGCCGGTGGTGGATGTGCCGCGTGAGGATAAGGCGGAGCCGACCAGCTATGAGCGGACGCGGGACAAGCTGCGGCAGCAGTTTCGTGAGGGCAAGCTCGACGACCGGATGGTGGAGCTAGATGTGCGGGATCGCAATCAGCCGAGCTTTGAGTTCATCGCGGCGCCGGGGCAGGATGAGAGCGATATGTCGCTGAAGGATGTGCTGCCGGGGCTGTTTGGGCAGAGGACGAAGAAGCGCAAGATGAAGGTGGCGGAGGCGTTCGACTACCTGACGCAGGAGGAGGAGCAGCGGCTGATCGATATGGACCAGGTGACGCGGCTGGCGGTGGAGCGGGTGGAGGATTCGGGGATTGTGTTCCTGGATGAGATCGATAAGATCGCCGGGCGCGAGGGCGGGCATGGGCCGGATGTGTCGAGAGAGGGAGTGCAGCGGGATATTCTGCCGATCGTGGAAGGTACGACGGTGAGCACGAAGTATGGGATGGTTTCGACCGACCACATCCTGTTTATTGCGGCGGGTGCGTTCCATGTGTCGAAGCCGAGCGATCTGATTCCGGAGCTGCAGGGACGGTTTCCGATCCGGGTGGAGCTGCAGTCGCTGACGGTGAATGACTTTGTGAGGATTCTGACGGAGCCGAAGTCGTCGCTGGTGAAGCAGAGTACGGCGCTGCTGGAGACGGAAGGGCTGAAGCTGGAGTTTACGCCGGAGGCGCTGGCGGAGATGGCGGCGTTCGCATTCAAGGTGAACGAGACGACGGAGAACATTGGGGCGCGGCGGCTGCATACGATTATGGAGCGGGTGCTGGATGAGATCAGTTTCCAGGCTCCGGATGTGGTGAAGAAGAGCAAGGGGGAGGCGTCGCAGGAGGGGGTTGTCGGCGAGGTTGCGGTGTCAGCTCCTCTGGGTGAGGCGAGTGCGACAGCCTCGGCTCCGCTGCCGGTGATTGAGCGCAAGAAGGATGACGGGACCACGGAGATGGTGATTGTGGTGGACCCGGAGTATGTGCGGCAGCAGGTGGCTGGGATTGTGAAGGACCAGGATTTGAGCCGGTATATTTTGTAGGTCATGGAGCGAGTCCGTATCCGGGTGAGATACGGACTCACAGGCTATTCGGTGGATTCGAAGCGGTGGAAGAAGCTGGTGGGGAGGTAGTGGGGGCGCGTGGGATCGTTGGCGACGGTGGTGGCGAGGGCGGCGATGAACTGGGTGTACTGGGCGGCGGCGGGGAGGTCCATGGGCTGCGAGAGGTCATCCGCGGTGGAGTGGTAACGCTGGGCGAGCCATGCGCGCCAGGCTTTGTACTCGGGTGAGCCGGCTTCCCAACCGAATTTGAAGGCGAGGGCCGGGATGCCGGCCTGGACGAAGCTGTATTGGTCGGTGCGGATGAAGGAGTTGCGGTCGGGTTCGGGATCGCCGGCGATGACGATGCCGCGGGCCTGGCCGACTTTGCGGGCCTGGTCGGCGAGGGTGGACTGCTCCAGGCCCTGGACGTGGAGTTTCTTGAGCGGGAAGATGGGCATGGGCATGTCCGAGTTGAGGTCTGCGATGAGGGCGGACTCGGGGACGGTGGGGTGCTTGGCGTAATAACGGGAGCCGAGCAGGCCCTTCTCCTCCGCGGTGAAGATGAGGAAGAGGATGGAGCGTTTGGGGCGCTGCGCGGGGGGCAGGGAGGAGAGCTGCTTGGCGACTTCGAGGACGGTGGCTACGCCGGAGGCGTCATCCATGGCGCCGTTGTAGATGGTTTTGCCGTTGATGGGCTCGCCGACCCCGAGATGGTCGAGGTGGGCGGAGACCATGACGTACTGGGGGGCCAGGGTGGGGTCTGAGCCTTTGAGGGTGGCGGCGATGTTGGGGGAGACGACGTGGGTGGTCTCTCCGGTGACGGAGGCTTTGAGGGATTTGTTGAGGGGGAAGCGGGGGAGGGGTTTCTGGGCGTCGGCGAGGGCGAGGAGGTCCGCGAAGGTGTGGCCGGTGCCGGCGAAGAGCTTCTCGGCCTGGGCGGGGTTGAAGGTGGCGGAGAGCATGGCGGTGTGCTGGTCGGCGAGGGCGGGGTGACGGGCGGCGATGGCCGCGTCTTGCGGGGTGGGAGCGAGGCGCATGCCGGGCTGGGAGGCGCTGGAGGCGACGCGGGCCCAGGGGAAGTCCATCGACTTGGGGGTAGGGATTGTGATGGTGCCGACGACGCCGGCGCGGGCTAGCTCTGCGGCCAAGGGGGAGGTGCGGGCGAAGGACTTGAGGGCTCCGGGAAGCTCGGCGGGGCCACCGTTGATGTAGACGACGATCTTGCCCTTGAGCGTGGCGAAGGGGACTTCGGGGGAGTTGAAGTCGTCGTAGTTGGAGTCGGGGAGGTGGAGGCCGTAGCCGATGAAGACGAGGGGGGCGTCGAGGGAGGGGATCTGGGCGGAGCGGGAGCCGAGGGTGGCGTCTTCGCCGAGGGTTAGAGGTTCTGGGCCGGATTGGGTGATGAGGGTGAGGGAGGATTTGGCGGCGATGACGCGCTGGACGTCGAAGTGGACGGGCTGGTAGAAGGTGCCGTTCTCACCGGCGGGGGAGAGGCCGTAGGACTTGAAGTGGTCTACGACGTAGGCGGCGGCTTTGAGGTACTCGGGTGAGCCGGTGAGGCGGCCTTTCATGTCGTCCGAGGCGAGGTACTGGACGTGGGCGAACCAGGCTTTGCCGGAGGGGTCTGGCGCTTGCGCGAGCGTGGGGACGAGCAGCGTAGAGGCGAGGACGGCGGAGACGAAGGCTGCTCGTGCGGGCATGACGGACCTCAAAGGCGGGATGAAGTGAATTTAGCATGTGGTTACTGCGGCAGGGATCAGGGGTCAGGTGTGAGGGGTCAGGCTCAATGCCCCCCGCCCCATAGAGTATTGCGCAAAAATTTGAAAAGAAAGGAGTTAGGCTTGTATCTACAGGTGAGGCGAAGGGATGGAATACTCTACCTTTGGTGCCTGCGGGAAGTTACCCCGGTGGTGGCCGGATTGAGGAGAGAGGGTTGCGATGAGGGGTTTGGTTCTGGGTTTGATGGCGGTTGGGCTGGGAGTGGGGGCGGCGTGGGGGCAGCAGATGGCGATTACGTTCGACGACCTGCCGGCGCATGGGACGCTGCCGAAGGGGGAGACGCGTCTGGAGATTGCGGAGTCGATTCTGGCGACGCTGAAGAAGGAGCAGATGCCTCCGGTGTATGGGTTTATCAACGCGGCGGGGGTGGCGAAGCTGCCGAACGAGGAGGCGGTGCTGAAGGCTTGGCGGGCGGCGGGGGAGCCGCTGGGGAGTCATACGTGGTCGCATCCGGACCTGGACAAGCTGACGGTGGAACAGTTTGAGACGGAGATTGAGAAGAATGAGCCGATGTTGCAGAAATATATGGATGGTGCGGACTGGCACTGGTTCCGGTATCCGTTTCTGCATGAGGGGGAGACGCTGGAGAAGCGGCGGGCGATCCGGGCCTGGCTGACGGGGCATGGATACAAGGTGGCCGAGGTGAACATGGACTTTGGCGACTATCTTTGGAACGACCCGTACGCGCGGTGCGTGGCGAAGCATGACGAGGCTGCGATTCAGCGGCTGCATGACACGTACCTGGCGACGGCGGAGCAGTATACCGGGGTGTTTCGGGAGCTGAGCCAGATGGTGTATGGGCGGGACGTGAAGTACGTGCTGCTGATGCATATTGGGGCGTTCGACGCGAAGATGCTGCCGGAGCTGCTGGCGATGTACCGGGGGAAGGGGTTCACGTTTGTGAGTCTGCCGGAGGCGGAGAGCGATACGGCTTACAAGGATGATCCGGATATTGCGGAGAAGAGCGGTGGGGCGGAGCTGGAACTGATGATGGAGAAGAAGAAGCTGAAGTTTCCGAAGAATGGGAAGCCGGAGGCGGAGCTTCAGGGGATGTGCCGGTGATTGTGACGGGGAAGGCTTAACACCGATCTCCACCGATTGGACCGATCTTCACTGATCAGACTGATCTGGGTGCGGTTGACCATGGGTGAGGGACGACGGCAAGAGCGAGGATCGACCGCGGATTTCGCGGAGGAACGCGGATAAAGGCGAAGGACGGATAGAGACGAGGGCAACGGCAGGAGATGGACTGCGGATTTCGCGGAGGTCGCGGATAAAGGCGAAGGATGGATAGAGACGAGGGCAACGGCAAGAGCAGGGCAGAATAATTTTTGTTTGCCTGGGGCTGGCGGTGGTGGACCCACTCATCGCGATGAGAGGCTGCGGGGAATGGGGCACCCGAGGCCTGATAGGTGGGGTATAGAGTCGGTGGGTATGGAGAACTTTCGGTTACGGGTGTTTCGTGGGGTGGCGCGGCACTTGAATTTTCGGATGGCGGCGGAGGAGCTGCTATTGACGCAGCCGGCGGTGACGCAGCAGATCAAGGCGCTGGAGAGTGAGGTGGGAGTGCCGCTGTTTAGCCGGGCTGGGGGTAGGGTGTCGCTGACACCGGCGGGGGCGGCTCTACTGCCGTATGCGGAGCGGCTGAAGGGGCTGGCGGATGAGGCGAGGGAGGCGGTGGCGGCGGTTTCCGGCGCGGTGGAGGGGCGGCTGCGGGTGGGGGCTTCACAGACGATTGGGCAGTATCTGCTGCCGCGGCTGATTGCGGGATTTCTGGCGGAGCATCCGCGGGTGGAGATGGAGCTGAGCGGCGGGAACACGCATACGGTGCTCGAGAATGTGCGGGCGGGGCGGGTGCAGGTGGGGCTGATCGAGGGTCCGGTGCTGGGGAACGATGTGCAGGTGAGGCCGTTTATGGCGGACCACATGGTGTGCGTGGTGGGGGCGGGGCATGAGTGGGCGGAGGGTGAGGTGGGGCTGGAGGAGTTGGCGCAGGCGACGGTGGTGACGCGGGAGAGGGGGTCGGGGTCGCGGCGGGTGGTGGAGCAGGCGATGGAGGCGGCGGGGGTGAAGGTGAAGGAGTTGAAGGTGGGGATGACGTTCGATTCCACCGAGGGGCTGCTGAGTGCGGTGGAGGCGGGGCTGGGGGTGGGGTTCGTTTCGCGCTGGGCGGTGAGGAACCAGGTGGCGCTGGGGACGTTGCGGATTGCGAGGGTGAAGGGACTTTGGATTGAGCGGATGTTTAGCCTGGTGACGGTGGCGGGACCGGAGGCTGTGGGGGTGAGTGGGGCGTTTTTGGGGTTTGTGATGGAGAAGGCGGAGGGGATGACGGTGGGGAGGAAGGGCTGGGGTAGCTCCGGCTGAGTTTGATTCTCGCGCGAAACTGGATGGGATCGTGGCGAGGCGAGGTTCATCGGGGTCCTTCGACTGCGCAGGTCGCAAAGGGCGCGACCTACTTCGCTCAGGATGACGCCGTTTTCTACCTTCCTGGAGAACAAAGGACGCTTTGTCAAATGGAGATGACATTGCGGTGGATGAGGTAGAGGGAGGCTGAGGCGGCGATGATCCAGAGGACGATGCCTTGGATGAGGGGGCGGGGGCCGACTTGCTTGAGGGTGCGGCGGTTGAGGCCGGTGCCGATGACGAAGAGGGTGGCGACGAGGGCGACCTTGCCGAGGTGGTTGAGGGTGGACCAGGTGGAGGTGAAGCGGGGGAGATAGGTGGCGATGACGGAGGCGATGCAGAAGAAGAGGATGAACCAGGGGAGTTGGACCCTGGCGGGCGTGGCGCTGGAGGCGGTGCGGTGGGCGCGGGTGCGGAGAATGGCGGCGGTCATGAGGGAGAGGGGGACGATCCAGAGGGCTCGAGCTAATTTTACGGTGGTGCCGATGATGAGGGCCTGGGGGCCGTAGCGGGCGGCGGCTCCGACGACGGAGCTGGTGTCGTGGATGGCGAGGGCGGACCAGAGGCCGAACTGGTTCTGGGTGAGGTGGAGGGCGTGGCCGATGGGCGGGAAGGCGAGCAGGGCGACGGAGTTGAGGAGGAAGACGGTGCCCATGGAGACGCTGATCTGTTCTTCCGAGGCTTCCGTGATGGGGGCGAGGGCGGCGATGGCAGAGCCGCCGCAGATGGCGGTTCCGGCGGTGATGAGGAAGGAGGACTTGGTGGAGATGGTGAGGAGCTTGCCGAGCGCGAGGCCGAGGGCGAGGGTAAGGGTAATAGAGACAGCGGTATAGAGGAAGCCGGAGGAGCCGGCGTGGAGGACCTGCTGGAGGTTCATGCCGAAGCCGAGGGCGACGACAGAGAGCTGGAGGAGGGTTTTGGCGAGGTGGTGGGAGTCGGCGGGGAAGGGGTGTTCCAGGGTGAAGCCGAAGAGGATGCCGGCGAGGAGGGCTAGGGGGGCGGAGACGGCTCCGCTGGCGCAGAGGATGAGGGCGAGGAGGAAGACGATTTTGGGGGCGGGGGTGAGGTGCGGGAGGGCCATGAGGCTAGCTTCGGCTTGGGAAGGGCGGGTGTCCAAGTAGAAGTTGTGATGAGGCATTAGGGGGCTTCACCATGCGGTGGCGTGATGGTGGATGGTGTTGAGGGTGTGGTGGATGGTGTGGAGACGATGGAGGAGGAACAGCATGCTTGGTATGGAGCTGGGCCGGCGATTTGATGGGACAAACAACTGCTTGATTGCTCAGGGGGACGGGTGCGAGCTGCTGCTGGTGTGGGGCAACCATCCCTACGTTCCGCGCTTCTATTGGCTATCACGACTTTGTTTTCCTGCGTGACTGCGATCGTCAATCGTGGTGAGTTGTACGTAGAACGAACTTACCCTTCACATGTTGAATTACTGCGATTCAAGGTCCTTTCTTGAAGACGCTCTGCTGTGCCCTGGAGGCAGTCCTTTGTCCAAATACCCCTTCCAATCTCTTCTTTGTCCAACCGAGACCGTGAGCGCTGAGCAGCTTGAGACGGATCGGAAGATTATGGCGTTCGATCGCTCTATTGCTCACCTGAACCGGCGCGGCTTTTTGGGCGCGATGCTGAGCGCCGCGGCCGTTGCGACGGTGGCGGGCGGACGTGAGGCTCGCGCGCAGTCCGCTGCGGTGCCGATTACGGACGTGCTGAACTTTGCACTAAACCTGGAGTATCTTGAGGCCAACTTTTACCTTTACGCTTCGACGGGGGCCGGTCTGAGCTCCGCGCAGAACGGGTCTGGCGCGGCGGTGCAGGGTGCGCCTGGGAAGCTGCCGCTGGATGCAAACACGCTTGCCGTGGCGAGGGCGCTGGCGCAGGATGAGGTGAACCATATTGCGGATCTTCGGTCCGCTATTTCAGGGCTGGGCGGTACGCCGATTGCGCAGCCTGTAATCAACCTTTCCGCGAACGGCGCGATTACGACGCAGGCGCAGTTCCTGGCGGCTGCCCGTCAGTTCACCGCGCTTGGCGGTTCGGCTTATGTGGGCTCGGCGCAGCTTCTGGTTTCAAATGCGGCGGTGCTGACGACGGCGGGGCAGATTCTGGGAGCTGAGGGTCAACATGCGGGTGCGCTGGCGTATCTGTGCGTGACGCAGAACGTGCTGAGTCCGGCGATCGACGCGCAGGACGTGCCTCCGACGGCGACGAACTACTTCACGGTGGATGCGAAGAATGCGCTTTCTCCGGCGAGGAACACGTCGCAGGTGCTGGGCGTTGCGTATGGCATTTCGACCTCCGCGACGACGACTCCTCCTTCCGGGAAGACGATGGGCGGATTCTTCCCCAATGGCGTGAACGGGAATGTCAAGTCCACCTAAGACGGTACTTCCTAGTCCCCTGTTACTCAGAACCACTTTGCCTGGAGGCAACACAGTTTATGAATGCTTTTGAAAATACCTTGTCTGAGACGGCTGTTGAAGATGCAGCTTTGCGGTTGCAGGATCAGCGGTCGTCCGCGCTGTTGAAGCGGCGTACGTTTCTTTCCACCCTTGGTGCTGTGGGTGCGGCGACGGGAGTCGCGGCATTGACCGGACCGCTTACGGGCTGCGGCGATCAGGGCGCAGTCGTTCTTCCATCTTCGAACCCCTCGGTTGTGGACGTGCTCAATTTCGCTTTGAACCTGGAGTATCTGGAGGCGAGCTTCTACCTGTATGTGACGACGGGTACGGGCCTTCCGACCGCCGATATGGGCACGGGAGCGGGGACGGTGACCGGCGGTGCGAAGGTTGCGTTTGTGAATCCGCTGGTCGCCAGCGTGGCGACGCAGCTTGCAACCGATGAGCGCGAGCATGTGGAGTTTCTGCGCAGCACCATTGCGGCGGTTGGGGGAACACCGGTTGCGATGCCGAACCTGAACCTGGCTGCGATGGGCGCGGTGACGTCCGATGCGACGTTCCTTGCGGCCTCACGGCAGTTGGAGGCGGTTGGGGTAAGCGCGTACATCGGCGGGGCGCAGTTTCTGACGTCCAGCGCGGCTGCACTGACGTATGCCGCGCAGATTCTGGATACGGAGGCGCAGCACGCGGGCTTTATCCGTGAGCTTTGCATCCAGCTTGGCGTGACCTCGCCTGCGGTGGATTCTCAGGATCAACCTCCGACGGCGACGCAGATCTTCAACACGAGCAATACGACAGGGCTGAACC
This sequence comes from uncultured Acidobacteriaceae bacterium, assembly GCA_964242025.1. Taxonomy (GTDB): domain Bacteria; phylum Acidobacteriota; class Terriglobia; order Terriglobales; family Acidobacteriaceae; genus Edaphobacter. The sequence continues at coordinate 85,507 of CAXSZW010000009.1, read as the reverse complement.
CGGTGCGGACGACCTCCCAGGTGCTCCAGATTGTGTATGGCGCGGTTGGGTCCATCGGCGTGTCCAAGGGAGGCTTCTTTCCGAGCGGCTTGAACGGAAGCATCGTCACCAGCTAAAACCACAGTCCGCTGTGCCTAGTCCGAGACCCGGGCGAGCCCGGGTTGAGGGCCACTCTGCCTCAAAAAGCCGTATGTACCAGGAGATTTCTCATGTTAAACACAACGTCCTTCTTCCGTCTTCGTACCATGCTTCCGATCACAGTCGCATTCGCGGCGGCCAGCGCGCATGGCCAGTTTCAGGGTCTTAAGGGAGCCTCGATTTCAGTGGGCGCGATGAGCCCGTTCGACCGCAGCCTGGAGTCCAACCCGACCAGCGGGTCGTATGTGATTGCCTCGCCTTCCGGTGGTGTCATCAACACGACGGTCTCCGGCCAGCGCCAGTTCACGACGGACTCCGTGGGCTTTCTGACGTCGCTGCAGTTCCATCCACGTCCGTGGGCCGGGGTGGAGTTGAACTACAGCTACAGCCATTATTCGGAGCGTTATGCCTTCAACTACTCGGCCGCGACCACTGCGCAGACGGCGTCCGCGCCGACCGTTGCTCATGAGGCCACTGCCGCTTATGAGTTCCATCCGCGGCACATTCCGTTTCAGCCTTTTGTGAACGTTGGCGGCGGTTCGATCGACTTTGTGCCGCTCTCCGGGCCGAACCAGTGGCGCGGGGCGGGATTGCTGGAGGCAGGGTTCGACATTCCGACGCATAACCCGCACTTCGGATTCCGGATTGAGGGCCGCTCGCTCTACTACCGGGCGCCAAACTTCAACAATCGGGCGATCAGCACCCGTACGTGGCGTGCGACCGTGGAGCCGGCGGTGAGCACCTACTACCGCTTCTAAAGACTCAACGGAGAGGACCACGGGTGCGATCGAGAGATCGTGCCCGTGGTGCGTTTGGAAGGCTTTTTTCGTGCAAACTTGGCTCATTCATCCAGGACTTGGCTCATTCATCCAGGACTTGGCTCATTCATCCAGGACTTGTCTAATTCATCCAGGACTTGTCTAATTCATCCAGGACTTGTCAGAGGGGTTGCGCTTGGCGTCGGGGTCGACGTAACGGCCGTCTTTGTCGAACTGGACTTTGCGGCCCTGTTTGCCCATGTAGACCTCAAACTTGCGGGCGGCGCGTCGGCGCTTGGCGCGGTAGTAGTCGTTGCGGAGGCCGTAGAGGCGCTCGGTGACGCCAAAGGCGAGGCCTCGGCTGGGGACGAGGCGGAGGTAGAGGTAGCCGGCGAGGGCTCCGGAGAGGTGGAGGAGGGCCTGGAAGTTGTCGGAGGATTTGAGGAGGATGGCGAGGTCGATGAGGATGTAAATGGCAACGAGGTATTTGGCCTTGAGGCGGATGAGGAAGAAGAGGAGGAATTCCTGCTCGCCGAAGAGGACGGCGGTGGCGATGAGGAGGCCGAAGATGCCGGTATAGGGGCCGGATGCGCCGGGGAATGGGGCGTGGACGAGGCCGGTAAGGGCGATGGCCGAGGCGATGAGTGCGCCGGCGATGGTGGAGGTGAAGTAAAGCTCGAAGAGCCAGCGGGAGCCGCGTGCGCCTTCCAGCATCGCGCCGATGAACCAGAGGGTGAGAAGGGCGAAGGCGGTGTTGACGATGCCGAAGTTGAGGAAGGCGTAGGTGACGAGCTGCCAGATTTGACCGTGTGCGACGGCGAAGGGGGTGAGGACGAGGTGGGCGAGGAGGATCGCGAAGGCGGTGCCGGGAAGCAGCGTGAGGACGGCGATGGCGAAGAAGAGGATGAGGTTCCAGAGGACGAGCTGACGGGTGGCTCCGGAGAAGGGGGGGAGGGTGAGCGAGATGGGGTTGTTGCTGGGCATGGCTCTTTCATTCTAGGCCGAACGGCTTATAGCGAGGTGCGCCCTGCGCGGGCGGCGGTCACTTCGTGACTTGTGTTGGGCTTCGCGGGGTTCGGGCGTTGCCCGGCACGGGACTTAGTGCCGACCAGCGGGAGGGGCGCGAAGCCAAAGACGGCACGAAGTGCTAGCGGGCGGGTTTGGGGAGGACGGCGGGGCTGGTGTGGCCGGCAGCGTCGCGGGAACGGACGGCGAAGACGACGTTGTCTTTGGAGATGGGGAGCTTGAGGGTGAGGGCTGCGCCGGCGGATTGAAGGCTGGTCCAGGTGGGGGCGTCGGTGGGGCGCCAGAGGACCTCGTAGGTGGTGCCGGCGGGGGCTCCGGCGGGGGCTGTCCAGGTGAGCTCGGTGTTGTTGTCCAGGGCGTGGGTGAGGATGCGGACGTCCTGCGGCTGACCGGGGGCGGAGGCGAAGGTGGCGAGGGCGGCGGCGTTGAGGCGGGCGACGTTGGCGACGTAGTCCATGTCGACGAACTGGATGTTGTCCTCCATGAGGGTGCCGTTTTCGGTGCGCGGGGTCTGGTGCTGGTGGTTGAAGTTTTCCTGCCACTCGGTGAAGCGGACGGCGGCGAAGCCTTCTGCGTTGAAGCTGGTGTGGTCGCCGCCGCGGAGGAAGCGGTCGCGGCGGAAGATGAGGGTGGGGTGGAAGGCGGGGATGAAGCGGACGTAGTTGGCGTGGGGTTTGCCGGGGGTGGAGGGTGCGGGCTGGGAGTGGGGTTTGAAGTAGGAGGCGGAGACGTCGAGGATGGCGCGGGCGAGCTCGCGGGAGGGGGAGTCGTTTTCCGCGCCGAGGGTTTGGAGGGCGTGGAGCTGCTCGAGGGTGGTGGGGGCGGGGACGCCTTCGGAGAAGAGGCGGACGGTGTTGGGGTCCTGGCCGGTGGCGCCGGTAGTCATGTCGCCGCCGACGATGTCGTTGTTGAGGACGGCTTCGAGGTCCCAGGACTCGGATCTGGCGAGCCTGGCGAGGTGGCGGCTGCCATTGAGGCCCTGTTCTTCTCCGGCGACGGCGAGGAAGACGATGGTGGCGGGGAATTTGAGTTTGGAGAGGGCGCGGGCGGCCTCCATGGAGACGGCGGTGCCGGAGGCGTCGTCATTGGCGCCGGGGGCGAGGGAGTGGGTGTCCATGACGTCGGTGACGCGGGAGTCGTAATGGCCGGTGACGAGGACGCGGCGGGCGCGCTGGGCGGGGTCGGTGCCGGGGAGGACGGCGTAGATGTTCTGGAGGCGGGTGTTGGATTTAATGCGGGAGGCGGGTGCCGAGGAGGCGGGCTCGATGAAGTCGTCGCGGTGGACTTCCAGGCAGTTGTTGCAGGCGGCGGAGATGCGGGTGAACTCTTCGAAGATCCAGTCCGCGGCGGGGGTGATGCCGTGGCCGGGGGGGAGGGTGGTGTCCATGGAGGAGATGGTGCTGCGGGTACCGAAGGAGACGAGCTTGAGGATGTCTGCGCGGATATCGTCCGGGGAGATGCGGGTGAGGGCGGCTGCGATGGCTGGGTCGGCCGGGGCGATGGGAAGGGAGGCTGGGGCGAGGGTCTGGGCGTGGGTCATGGCGGTGAGGGCGAAGGTGAGGACGGCGGTGCGGGCCAGAATGGGACGGCGAAGGGCGGAAGGGATGGTGGGCATGGGTGCGGTGACTCCGGGGGGGGGGAGAAGATTGTTTTGACGGGGTGTGAACGTGGAGGAGAATGTCGTCCTGAAGGGGGCTTTTCAGGGGATTTCCACCTCGGTTGGGGAAGTGCGGTTGGCGAACGTCTGAAACGGTTTTATCATCCAACTTGGCCGTGGTGAAACGAAGTGGGCAAGGGCTACGTATAAGAACGACGATAAGAGAAAGAACCTTGGAGGACCAAAGCTATGGCAGTGATATGTCCTGAATGCGATAACCCGCTGGATATCGATGTGGATGTGGCGGATGAGGGTGAAGTGATTACGTGCGACGAGTGCGGCGCGGAGGTCGAGGTGGTGTCGCTGGACCCGCTGGAGGTGGCGCCGGTGGATGCAGAGGGCTATGACGATGAGGACCTGAGCCGCGACGACGGTGAAGAGGAGGACGAGTAGGGGCGCTTCCGGGCGCGGGGGAGTGACTTTCTGCCGGAGACGGTGTTCGATGAAGTACGGCTAAGTGGTTGGCAACACTCGCCGTATACTGGAGACATGATGAACGCGCAGAGGACGATGCTTGGAGTGGTGAGAGGGCTGGCGCTCTCGCTTGGGGTGATGGGTACGGCCGCCGCGGTGGCGGTTGGAACGCCGATGGCTGCGCAGGCTCGCGGGCCGGTGCAGCGGGTGGTGCACGGCACGGTGCAGGATGGCAACGGCGCGGCGATGAAGGGTGCGGTGGTGTACCTGCGGGATACACGGACGTCCGCGGTGAAGAGCGCGATCTCCGACGACGATGGGTCGTACCGGTTTGTGCAACTGGCGCAGAACACGGACTACGAGGTGTACGCGAAGGTTGGGGATAAGACGAGCAAGACGCGGGCGATCAGCTCGTTCGATACGAAGAACGAGTTCACGATCAATTTGAAGATCGACTAACACGGGAGCGGCGCGCAGGGCGGCGAGGGGCATCTCCACGGATGGGTGGGTGCATCCGAGCGGCCATGATGAGTCTGCGTGGACGTGATGAGGGTTCTCTTCAAGGGCCGGTGAACCGGCGGGATTTCTTGCGTGGGGCCTCCGCGGCTGCGGTGGCGGGCGTTGCTGTGTCTGCAGCGGGGCAGCAGGGTGGCGGGAAGCCGAATGCGGCGGATGACGTGCAGCTCTCGCAGATTCATGCGGCGACGGAGGGAGCGGAGAAGGTGCCGGGGCCGATGGAGGCTCGGGATCAGCGGACGGGGTTTGCGGTGGTGGGGCTGGGGCGGCTGACGCTGGGAGAGATTCTGCCGGCGATGGGGAAGAGCAAGTACTGCAAGCCGGTGGCGCTGGTGAGTGGAGATCGCGCGAAGGCGATGAAGATTGCCGCGCAGTATGGGATCAAAGAGTCGGCACTCTACGACTACACGACGTATGACCAGCTTGCGCAGAATCCTGAGGTGCAGGTGATCTACATTGTGCTGCCGAACAGCATGCATGCGGAGTACACGGTGCGGGGGGCGAAGGCGGGGAAGCACATTTTGTGTGAGAAGCCGATGGCGACGACGGCGAAGGACTGCGAACGGATGATTGCGGCGTGCGATGCGGCTGGGGTGAAGCTGATGATCGCGTACCGGAGCCAGTATGAGCCAAACGATCTGGCGCTGGGGAAGATGATCAAGGCGGGCAAGCTGGGGAAGCTGAGGCAGTTTGTGGCGACGAACTCGCAGAACCAGGGGGACCCGACGCAGTGGAGGCTGAAGCGGGTGCTGGCGGGTGGCGGGTGTATGCCGGATGTGGGGGTCTACTGCCTGAACGCGGCGCGGTTCTTATCGGGTGAGGAGCCTTATGAGGTTTTGGCGACGGTGCGGCAGCCGAAGGACGATCCACGGTTTGCCGAGGTGGAGGCGAGCTGCCAGGTGATTGCACGGTTTCCTTCCGGGCTGACCGCAGTGCTGAACAGTGGGTATGACGCGCATAAATCGCAGTTTTTGCGGGTGGAGGGGGAGGACGGGTATGCGGAGCTGAACCCGGCGTTTGCGTATCGGGGGATCAAGCTGCGGTATTCCAAGGTGGTGGACGGGGAAGAGGTGGTGCATGAGCCGGCAATTGCGGAGAAGGATCAGTTTGCCGAGGAGATGGACCACATGGCGCTGTGTGTGCAGAAGAATCTGAAGCCGCATACGCCGGGGGAAGAGGGTCTGCAGGATCAGAGGATTACGGATGCGATCTATGAATCGGCGAGGACGGGGAAGAGCGTGAAGGTGGGTGCGCCGAAGGGGAGTACGCGAGGGGTGGAGGTGGGGGAGGGGTAGTCCTATGCGATGAAGTGGGTGGAGAGGATGAGGAGGTAGACGAAGGCGTCCTGGCCGGTGGGGCAGCGGTAGACGGATTCGGCGTTGAGGAGGTGGCGGGCGATGGCGGCGCAGTCCCAGCCGAAGAACTCGTCCGAGTTGAGGAAGGGGGCGGAGAGGCGCATCCAGCCTTTTTGCTTGCCAAAGGCTTTGACCTCGGCGATGCGGTCGCAGCATTTCAGGGGGAGGGAGTTGTTCGACCAGGACCACTGCCAGGTGTCGTCCTGGACGGTGCCTACGACCTGGATCTCGCAGAGGAGCTTGGCGCGGCCGTGCTCGGAGAAGGTGAGGGTGGCTTCGTCCATGGAGTAGGCCCAGGAGGGCCGGTCGGCGATCTTGAAGCGGTCGAGCCAGAGGTCGTTTTTGGCGGTGGACTCGTGGACGCAGTCGTGGCGGAAGGTTTCGTAATCAGTGGCTTTGCAGGTCTCGCAGAGGGTTGGGTTGTGGGGGTCGGTCATGCGGGGTTCTTCGCCAGGGTGGTGATGAGTTCGGAGAGGGAGAGCTTGGTTTGGTGGGCGTCGGAGAAGCGCTTGACGGTGTAGGTGGCGGTGACGGCTTCGTCTTCGCCGAGCAGGATGATGTGGTGGGCGAGTTTGTCGGCGGAGTCGAAGGACTTGCGGAGCTTGAAGGTACCGTCGCCGACTTCGACGGAGAGGCCGGCGCGGCGGAGGTCGCGGGCAAGGGCCAGGGCGGCGGCGTTCTGGGCTGCGCCGAGGGGGGCGATGTAGGCATCGAGTTTGGGTTCGGCGGCTTCCGGCTGCTGGGCTTGCAGTTGGGCTTGGAGGGTGAGGATGAGGCGGTCTTCGCCGATGGCGAAGCCGATGCCGGGAGCCTTGGGGCCGCCGAGCATTTCGGAGAGGCCGTCGTAGCGGCCGCCGCCAAGGAGGGCGTTCTGGGTGCCGAGGCCCTGGCCGTCGGGGACGGTGAACTCGAAGGTGGTGCGGGTGTAGTAGTCGAGTCCGCGGACGAGGCGGGGGTTGACGGTGTAGGGGACCTGGCAGGCGTCGAGCGCGGCGAGGACCTGGGCGAAGTGGTCGCGGGAGGAGTCGTCGAGGAAGTCGGCGATCTTGGGGAGGGCGTTGATGAGGTCCTGGTCGGCGGGTTCCTTGGAGTCCAGGACGCGGAGGGGATTGGTTTCAGAGCGGCGGCGGTTGTCTTCGCAGAGCTGGTCCTTGATGGGGGCGAGGGCTTCGCGGAGGGCGGCGACGTAGCGGGGGCGGTCAGTGGAGGAGCCTACGGAGTTGAGCTCGAGCTTCCAGCCACTGATGCCGAGCTCGTCGAGGAAGGAGGCGAGCATTTCGAGGATTTCGGCGTCGCGGAGGGGGGATTCGGAGCCGCTGGTGGCGGGGCCGAGGACCTCGGCGCCGATCTGCCAGAACTGGCGGTAACGGCCGCGCTGGGGGCGCTCGCGGCGGAACTGGGGGCCGATGTAAAAGAGCTTGCGGAGGGTGCCGGAGGCGTCCATCTTGTGCTCGATGTAGGCGCGGACGACGCCGGCGGTGTTTTCGGGGCGGAGGGTGAGGGATTGGGGTTTTTCGCTTGCCGCTCGGGCGCGGTCGTCCCAGGTGTACATTTCTTTCGAGACGATGTCGGTTTCTTCGCCGACGCCGCGGGCGAAGAGCTCTGTGGCTTCAAAGAGGGGGGTGCGGATTTCGCCGAAGCCGTACCGGGCGAAGACGGCGCGGGCGACGGATTCGACGCGGTTCCAGAGCTGGGTTTCAGGGGGGAGGAGGTCCCGGGTGCCGCGGACGGCTTTGACGATCAACATAGAGTTCAGTTTATCGGAGTGCGGTGGGAGCAATCGTGCGGGTGGGTTCGCGCATCTGATTGATTGAGGCTGGAAGTGCTCGGCCGCGAAAGGATTGACCCATGATTTTGAAGATTGGAACTCAGATGAGATTGGCTGCGGGGCTTGCGATTGGGCTAGCTGCATCGAGCGTTGCGCCGCGGGCGTTTGGGCAGGAGGCGACCACGGTGGCTCCGGCTACGACGGCTCCGCTGAGCAAGAGCCAGATGAAGGAACAGCGGAAGCAGCAGAAGGCGCAGGAGAAGGCGGCGAAGGAATCGGCCAAGGCGCAGAAGGATAGTGCGAACGCGCTGAAGCACCAGAACAACGCGGTGAACAGCCAGGAGAAGGCGGCGCAGCATGCTCCGCCGCCGGAGACGGCTCCGGCTACGACGACTCCTCCGCCGCAGGTTTAGGGGCGAAGGATTTCTTCAAGAGGGCTCGGACATTGGTCCGGGCCTTTTTGTTTTTGGGGGGCGGCTTTGGAGGAGGGCGGGCGGCCCTCGCCGAGGGCACCCGAAATCCTTGGAGCTAGGCGGAGTGCATGACTTGTTCGGTGACCCAGTCGGTCCAGAGGGCTTGCGTGCCGGGAGAGGCGAGGGGGGTGCCTTCGAGGATGGCGGAGGCGAAGTTGTGGATGAGGGGGAGGTGGGGATTGCTGTCAGCGGGGAGTGGGGGCTGAGGGGTGCCGTTGAGGGTGTAACCGGGACCGTTGAGGGGGGTGAGGTTGAGCTCGCCGGTGGTGCCGAGGATGCGGAACTCGTCACGGGGGATGCGGGAGTTCCAGCGGACGTCGATGATGGCTCGGGGGCCGGCGCTGCCTGAGGGGGAGGCGTAGTCAATGAGGACGGAGGCGTTGTCTTCAACGGCGAGCTGGTGGAGCTGGTTGGAGCGGGTGCCGATGGCTCGGGTGGGCTGGCCGAAGAGGAAGTTGGCGGCATCGATGCGGTGGGAGGCGATGTCATATAGGGGGCCGCCGCCGGCGATGGCGGGGTCGCGGAGCCAGGCGCGCTCCTCGCTTTCCAGCCAGCCGTGGCAGGTGGCCTGGAGAAGGGTGGGCAGGCCGATGGCGCCTTCCGCGATGAGGCGCTTGGCTTCGAGGAGCTTGGGATAGAAGCGGCGGTAGTAGGAGACGGCGAAAAGGCGGTTAGCGGAATGGGCGGCGGCGACCATGGAGTCGGCTTCAGCGAGGTTCATGGCCATGGGTTTTTCGCAGAGGACGTGTTTGCCGGCGCGGAGGGCGGCAAGGGTTTGAGGGGCGTGGAGGAAGACGGGGGAGCCGACGTAGACGGCGTCGAGGGCGGGGTCGGCGAGGGCTTCGTCGAGGGAGGTGAAGGCTCGGGCGTCCGGGTAGGCGGAGGCTTTGGCGGGGTCTCGGGTGAGGAGGGAGTGGAGGGTGGTGAGGGGGCAGGACTGGATGGCGGGGATGACGCGGCGGCGGGTGATATCGCCGATGCCGAGGACGAGGAGGTTGAGGGGATTGGTCATGGGCTAGAGGGGGATGTTGCCGTGCTTTTTGGGGGGGAGTTTTTCGCGCTTGGTGGCGAGCATGTCGAGGGCGGCGTTGAGGCGGCGGCGGGTCTCTGAGGGGCGGATGACGGCGTCGAGGAAGCCGCGTTCGGCGGCGATGTACGGGTTGGCGAAGCGGGTGCGGAACTCGTCTACTTTTTCGGCGCGGAGGTCGGCGAGGATGGATTGTTTTTCGGCTTCGGTGAAGGGCTTGCCTTGCGGCCAGACGGCCTGGGCGGTTTTGAGGGCGGAATCGAGCTCGCGCTTGTAGACGATGTTGACGGCACCCTCCGGGCCCATGACGGCGATCTCGGCGGTGGGCCAGGCTACGTTGAAGTCGGCACGGAGGTGCTTGGAGTTCATGACGCAGTAGGCGCCGCCGTATGCCTTGCGGGTGATAACGGTGAGCTTGGGGACGGTGGCTTCGGCGAAGGCGTAGAGGAGTTTGGCGCCGTGGCGGATGATGCCGCCGTGCTCCTGCTGGACACCGGGGAGGAAGCCGGGGACGTCCTCAAAGACGAGCAGGGGGATGTTGAAGGCGTCGCAGAAACGAACGAAGCGGGCGGCTTTGACGCTGGCGTCGATGTCCAGGACGCCGGCGAGGAAGGCGGGCTGGTTGGCGACGATGCCGACGGGGCGGCCATCCATGCGGGCGAAGCCGATGACGATGTTGCGGGCGAAGTGCTGCTGGACCTCGAAGAGGTAGCCCTGGCCGGATTCGTCGCGGTCGACGATGCGGCGGATGACGTCGGTGATGTCGTAAGGCTGGTTGGACTCTTCGGGGATGAGGGTGTCGAGAGCGGCGTCTACGCGGTCTGCGGGGTCTGAGTTGGGAGATCTTGGCGGGGTTTCGAGATTGTTGGCGGGGAGGAAGGTGAGGAGTTCGCGGACGGTGGCCAGGACCTGGTGGTCGTCCGGGGCCATGAAGTGGGCGACGCCGGAGATTTCGTTGTGGGTGGCGGCTCCCCCGAGGTGTTGCATGGTGACGTCCTCATGGGTGACGGTCTTGATGACGTCCGGGCCGGTGACGAACATGTAGGCGGTCTGGGAGTTCATGAGGGTGAAGTCGGTGATGGCGGGGGAGTAGACGGCACCGCCAGCGCAGGGGCCGAGGATGGCCGAGATCTGGGGGATGACGCCGGAGGCGAGGGTGTTGCGGAGGAAGATGTCCGTGTAACCGGCGAGCGAGAGGACGCCTTCCTGAATGCGGGCTCCGCCGGAGTCATTGAGGCCTACGATGGGGCAGCCGACGCGCATGGCGGTGTCCATGAGGGCGACGATCTTGGCGGCGTTGGCCTCTGAGAGGGAGCCGCCGAAGACCGTGAAGTCCTGGGCGAAGACGAAGACGGTGCGGCCGTGGATGCGGCCGTATCCGGTGACGAATCCGTCTCCGGGGACGCGAGTTTCCGCCATGCCGAAGTCGGTGGCGCGGTGGGTGACGAGCTTGCCGGTCTCTTCGAAGGTGCCTTCATCGAGGAGAAAATTGATGCGCTCGCGGGCGGAGAGCTTGCCGGCGGCGGATTCGCGGGCGCGGCGGGCGGGGCCTCCTCCTTCTTCCGCCAAGGCGTTGCGCGCGGCTAATTCAGCGAGGCGATTCTGGTGCTGGCTCATGGCTTGCCAGTCTAGCAGTGAGGGGTCTGCGGGTACTCCCACCCTGGTCAGAACTGACGGAAAAATATGAAAATAAAGGACTTAGCTTTGTATCGGTTCGCTAAGTATCTTCTTTTCAGTGGGGTGGTTGCGCAAATATTTGATTCTAAAGAAGTTATGCTCACCGGCGGAGGGTGCCGGATTGGGTGGGTGGCTGAAGGATGATGTGGAGGATGACGGCGAGGAGGAGGGGTTCGGCGAGGAGGAGGGCGTGGTTGGCGAGGCGGGGACGGCGGCGGCTCCGAGGACTGCGCCGAGGAAGAAGCAGAGGGAGACGAGGCCGAGAGACTGGAAGCGGCGGCGGCCGGTGAGGCGCAGGAAGGGATGTTCTGGAGGAGGTGGGAGGCGAAGACGCCGAGGAGGAAGGCGAGGATGGGGATGAGGTAGGTGAAGAGGTGGGACCAGTCGCGGGTGGCGACGGAGATGCCGAGGAAGACGACGTTACCGGTCATGGCGTTGGCGAAGACGTGGCCGTGGGAGAGGAAGACGACGGCGTCGAGGAGGCCGCCGGTAGCGGCGAGGAGGAGGGCGGAGGGGAGGGTGGAGACCTGGGTGGGCGGCATCGGCGGCTAGGCTGGATGGTAGCAGGGGATGATTCGGGGGCAGATGGCCAGAGTTTGATGGGTGGCCGCGCCTGGCTGTCTCTTGCTGCAAGGAGTGAGGGAAGGGCGCTTTGGAAGCCCCGATGAGAACGGTTTCGCCGGGTTGGAAGCGGGCGCGGTCTACCAGGGCGGCCCAGCAGGACATGCCGGGGGCGGGGGCAAAAGCCGACTATCGATCTGATTTCACGTAAATTCTTGCGGCGAGCGTGGCAATGTTTTGAAGCGCTTGCCGGGTCTTGCCGCCCTTGGCTGCCATCCTCATTCCGGCGAGAGAGCTTTCGAAGAAGTCCGCCATACTTTCCACATCCTGTTCGGAATGCAGCTCGGCTTGAGCTTTCGCGCGGGTCAGCACATGGGTCAGGGCTCGGCGCTGTTTCCTTGCGGCCTCACGCAGGATGCTATTCACCTCGTCATCGCGTTGGCCAAACTCACAGATTGCATTCATCCCCATACAGCCTTCCGCACCTGTGAGATCCTTGCGGGCCGCAAAACTGAGCAGAGCATTGCGCATGGCGGCCAGCGCTGGGCCGGGCTCTTCCAGAGTGGTCACGATGGACGCCACGCTTTCATTGACATATGTTTGCAGCGCCTTCAAGAACAAGGCCCGTTTGTCACCGAAGGTGTCATACATGCTTTGCCGTCCGATCTCCATCGCTCGCATGAGTTCGTCGGTCGATGTGGAGGCGAACCCTTGTTGAGCAAAGAGACGTATGGCCTGATGCAACGCTTTGTCCTGGTCGAACTCCTTTGGCCGTGCCATACGCCTCTCTTCCTTCCACACGTGATTATGCGACGTATCCGCCGTCGATGGTCAGGCTGGCTCCCGTGATGAAACCCGCTTCTTTTGATGCGAGGTAAGAAACGAAACCTGCGACTTCCGATACCTCACCCAACCGCCGCAGGGGAAGGAGTGGCTTGAGCATTTCGGCATGCGCTGAGCTCATCTCCGTTGCGGTGGGTCCGGGCTGGACGTTATTGACGGTGATTGCACGGGGAGCAAGATCTATGGCGGCACCACGGACAAGGCCGGTCAGGGCAGACTTGGTCATACTGTAGACACTTGCTCCAGGAAACGCCGTCCGGATTGCTGTATTGCTTCCGATCAGGATGATCCGCCCCCCGTCGTTCATGACCTTTGCCGCTGCTTGAAGACCGACAAAGGCGGCACGGATATTGATCGCGATCATGCGGTCGAGATCTTCGAGGGTGTAGGTGTCGACCGTACCGCGGATGAGGATACCCGCGTTGCTCACGAAGATATCGAGTGTTCCGAACGCTACGACGGCTTGAGCCACAGCATGTTGCAGATCTTCAGCCGAGGCACTATCCGCTTTGAGCGCCAGCGCTTTACCCCCGGCGGACTCGACTTTCTGCACGAGTTGTTGAGCCATTGCTTCCGAACTGGAATAGGTAAATGCAACTGCTGCACCCTCCGATGCCAGGCGATAAACGATGCCGGCTCCGATTCCCTTGGATCCTCCTGTAACGAACGCCACCTTGCCTGAGAACGAATTTCCTTCTTCTGCCATCTTTCCTCCTTATCTGGAATTTCATCGTTTTGGATGGATCTATCCAGAATAAGATTCACAAATTCAGAGCACACTCTTGTGCCCGCATGAAGAGATGGAGCGTGATCTCAGATCGTCTGCAGTGCGAGGGTTAGCGGGCGGCGGTGTACGAGGACTGAGTGGGGGTGGGGAGGACGGTGATGCGGGGGACGTCGGGGTGGCGGGGCTGGGCGAGGTCGAGGCGTCCGCAGGCTACGCGGCAGACGACGGGTTCGAGGAGCTTGCCGGAGGTGGCCCAGCGCTCAAAGAAGGCGATGAGATCGGAGTCGAGCTTGCGGCGGGTGGCGCTGCCGGACTCCGGGTAGATGGAGAGGGCGCGGGTCTGGGCGAGGAGGAAGTCCTGCGAGAGGGCGTGGGCTCCGACGAAGGCGTCCTCGTAGACTTCGCCGCCGGAGAAGAAGCGCTCGACTGCGGCGGGGATGTCGTAAGCGAGGACTTTTTCTTTGAACTCCGGGCAGTGGCGGCGGAGGATGGCGTTGTACTCCTCTGACTGCTTGCCGCCGGTGTAGACGCGGTTGTCCGTGATGACGAGGACGGCTCCGCCGGGGCGGAGGATGCGCTTGAACTCGCGCTTGACGGAGTTGAGGTCCGGGTGGAAGAGGGCGCGCTCGGAGAGGATGAAGTCGACGGAGTTATCGGCGAGGCCGGTGTCATCCGGGGATCCGGAGACGACGCGGAGCTTGGGGAAGCGGTCCTTGAGGCGCTCGCAGAGGGCGCGGTCGGTGGCGTCTTCTTCGGTGGCGATGAGGTGGTAGTCGTGCTTGAGGAAGAGCTCGGCGAGGCGGCCTTTGCCGGCACCGATTTCGGCTCCGATGTGGCCGGGGCGGCCTGCGGTGCCGGGGTTGATGTCGTAACGGGATTCGAGGAGGTGGATGAGCTCGGAGCTGTAGGGGCTCATGCCGCGGGAGTCGATTTCGAGGGCGGCGGGCTGGTCGCGCTGGCGGGAGAACAGGTCGAACATCTTCATGGGTCGGCTCCGGGGGAGGTGGCTGCCTGGGTGACGTACTGAGACAGTTTGGCCTAGTGGGATGGTTCCATCATCGGCAGGAGTGCGGTATTACATGAAAGTTGCAGAGGGCCGCCGGGGGCTTAGAAGGCGTGGAGGGCTCCGATGTGGCGCTTGACGATGAGATCGGTTTCAGCGGCGAAGGATTTGAAGTCGCCGGAGCCGTCTTTGGCCTCCTGGGCGAAGAGCTTTTCGTCCTTGTCGTGGATCTGGTCCATGTCGGCGAGGTAGGCGGCGTCGAACTGGGCGGCGGGGGTGGCTTTGAGCTTGGCGAGGCGGGCGGAGAACTCGGGGTTGAGGGTGGTGGGGTACTTGAGGCCGGCGGCGAGGTAGGTGCGCTTGAGCTTGCCGCCGACGAGGAGGTGGTCGTGGATCTCGTGGGAGGCGAGGTCTTTGACGTTCTGGGCCTGGGCGCGGACGGCAGCGAGTTTGCTGGCTTCGACCTCATAGGCTCCGCCCTGGGAGACTTTGGCGACGAAGGACTTGTCGGTGTCTGAGGCGGGGGTGGCGGCGAGGAGGGTGGCGGAGGTGAAGAGGAAGGTGGCCAGGGTGGAGAGGCGGGGAACGTTCATGGAAGGTTGGATGCGGAAAGGGGTGGGGGCAAGGGGCCGGTACACTGAACGGCTGGAGGGTGGATGAAGCGGCGAGAGTTGATGTGGAAGAACCTGTGGCTGGCGGTTCGGAGGAGCGGCAAAGATGAACGGGCGCAGAAGGTGCTGCTGGCAAGTGGCTCCGTCGCGTTGGTGTGGGTGGGATATGGGCTGTATGTGGTGCGGGCTTACCGCGAGACGGGGCCTTGGGGCGTGGCGTTCGAAGTGGGAATGTTGGCGCTGGGATGCGGGGTGGCGCTGATGATCAGGCGCCGGTACAAGAAGGAGGATGAGAGTGTGTTTCGCCTTTCGGGGCCGGTGGTGGCTGCGCCCGCGGAGTATGGAAGGCATCGGGTGAAGTTGGCGGGGGCGCTGCTGCGGACGGCGGCGATGGTGGATCGGGCAACGGCGGAGGCGGTGCATGTGGCGGGGCAGATGCCGGTGGAGGTGGTGGGCGGGCTGAGGCGCAGGTCGCTGGAGATGGCGCGGCGGACTGGGGTGTGGGAGGGCTTTGGGGAGGCGGAGCGAAGCCTGCTGATGGATGACGAGGGGAGTTGGCGGCAGGAGACGACGTTTGCGTGGCTGGGGCGGTTGGAGGATGTGCGGGTGCTGCGGTGGGTGTTGGGAATGGATGAGGTGCTGGTGCCATTTGAGTTTGTGACGGCGGATATGCGGCCGGTGCTGGCGACGTTTGAGCAGGCAGATGAGGTTATGAAGGGTAGTGCGTGTTTGCCGCCGTGGGATTTGCGGCCGGCTCAGAGCGTGGCGAACCTGATGCTGAACCGATGCGTGGCGGAGGGAGTACGGCGGGGATTCTTTGAGGTTGAAGATGAGGAGACGAGGCGGGAGTGCCTGGCGGTGGCGGACGGGATGCATGCGTCGCCGGGTGAGGATCTGTTCATTGGAGTGAAGACGGTGGCCAGAGCGACGGATGAAGAGGTGCAGCGGATGGGTCGCGTGGCGCTGCGACGGGATGCGGTCTTGACGGAGGTGATTGGATTTTTGAACGGACCGGCGGATGCCGATCTACTAGTGCCATTATGTGAGTGAGATTGTGTCAGATTATCTGCAACCTTTTCATCTATGCTGCGTCTGATGGAATGTGGGTAATGCGACGAGATCGCGAGCCCGCAACAATTCATTGAGGAGAAGTGCGATGACGATGACGCGATTTGTTCCGTTCCGTGCTGCTGTGAGCGACGTGGCTGTTTTGCAGAACCGGTTGAACTCGATCTTTCAGGATTTTGCGCGGCCGGAGGCTTCGGCGACGGAGAGCCTGGCGACGGGGAACTTTGTCCCGGCGGTCGATGTCTACGAGGACGAGCACAAGCTGGTGCTGAAGCTGGAGGTTCCGGGGGTGAAGCAGAGCGACCTGGACATCCAGGTGGAGAACCAGACGCTGATGGTACGGGGTGAGCGGAAGTTCGAAGCGGAGGAGAAGGAAGAGAACTTCCACCGGATTGAGCGGCGGTTTGGCAGCTTTGTGCGGAGCTTTACGCTTCCGCAGACGGTCGACGCGGCGGGCGTGACGGCGACGTACGACGCCGGCGTGCTGGCGATCCAGTTGGCGAAGAAGGAGGCTGCGAAGCCGAAGCAGGTGAAGATTGAGGTCACGGCTCCGAGCGAGACTCCGAAGCAGGTGGAAGCGAGCGCGCAGTAAGGAAGCGAGTAAGGTGATTCTGTGGGCGGAGGGTCACGAGGTTTGTGATCCTCCGCTGTTTGTTTGGTTTAGGCAAAGGCAAAGGCGCCCTCGCGCCGGGCGGGCGCCACTTCGTGGGTTTGGACCGCTTCGCGGTGAGAAGCTTGGCCGCTTCGCGGTGTGTTTTCAGGAGAGGTAACGATCAATGGCTATCAAGTGGGATCGGTTTACGGTGAAGTCGCAGGAGGCGGTCCAGGCCGCTGCAAGTCATGCCGGGGAGAATGGCAATCCGGAGGTGCTGCCGCTGCACCTGATGGCGGCGCTGCTGGAGGATCGCGAGGGCGTGGTGTTGCCGGTGCTGGAGCGGGTGGGCGTGCCGGTGGAGCAGATGTTGAGCGGGGTGAACTCTGCGATTGCAAAGCTGCCGAAGGTGCAGGGCGGGGGGCAGCCGGGGATGTCGCAGGCGCTGAACAAGGTGCTGGAGCAGGCGTTCAAGGAGGCGGAGAACTTCAAGGATGAGTACTGCTCGACCGAGCATCTCTTGCTGGCTTTGGCCGAGGAGAAGAATGGGGTGGTGCGCGCGTCGCTGACGGCGTTTGGGGCGACGCATGAGGCGATTCTGAAGGCGCTGAGCGGGGTGAGGGGGAATACGAGAGTAACGGACCAGACGCCGGAGGGACGATTTCAGGCGCTCGAAAAGTATGCGAAGGATCTGACGGAGCTGGCGCGGCGGGGGAAGCTGGACCCGGTAATTGGGCGGGATGAGGAGATTCGGCGGGTGGTGCAGGTGCTTTCTCGCCGGACCAAAAACAACCCTGTCTTGATTGGCGAGCCGGGGGTGGGCAAGACGGCGATTGTGGAGGGACTGGCTCGGCGGGTTGTTTCGGGCGACGTGCCCGAGAGTTTGAAGGATAAGCGGGTGGTGGCGCTGGACCTGGCGAGCATGATTGCCGGGGCGAAGTTTCGTGGGGAGTTTGAGGAACGGCTGAAGGCGGTGCTGAAGGAGATTGAGGACTCGAATGGGGAGATTATTTTGTTCATCGACGAGCTGCACACGCTGGTGGGAGCGGGTGCGAGCGAGGGGGCGATGGATGCGAGCAATATGCTCAAACCCGCGTTGGCTCGGGGTGGGTTGAGGGCGATTGGCGCGACGACGCTAAATGAATATCGGAAATACATTGAGAAGGATGCGGCGCTGGAGCGGCGGTTCCAGATTGTGTATGTGGGCGAGCCGAACGTGGAGGATACGGTTGCGATTCTGCGTGGGCTGAAGGAGCGGTACGAGAGCCACCACAAGATCCGGATCAAGGACTCGGCGATTGTGGCGGCGGCGACATTGAGTCACCGGTATATTTCGGACCGGTTTCTGCCGGATAAGGCGATTGATTTGGTGGATGAGGCGGCGGCGGCGCTGGCGATTCAGATTGGGTCGGTGCCGGTGGAGATTGATGACCTGGAGCGGCGGGGGACGTCGCTTGAGATTGAGAAGCAGGCGCTGAAGCGGGAGACGGATTCGGCCAGTCAGGAGCGGCTGGAGGAGGTGGAGCGCGAGCTGGCGGAGGTGCAGGAAAAGGCGAGCGGGTTGAGGGCTCGGTGGCAGACGGAGCGGGGGGCGATTGGGAAGATTGCGGAGCTGAAGGAGCGGCTCGAGGCGCTGCGCTTCCAGGCGGGGGAGGAGACGCGGAAGGGGAACCTTCAGCGGGCGGCGGAGCTGCAGTATGGGGAGATTCCGCAGTTGGAGCGGGAGTTGAAGACGCTGACGGAGGCGCAGGATGCGTTGGTGAGTGCGGATGTGGATCCCACTCATCGCGGAGAGGCTGCGATGAGTGGGGCACCTGGGCCTCGTGCGGCGCGGATGCTGAAGGAGGAGGTGGACGAGGAGGACATTGCGAAGATTGTGTCGCGGTGGACGGGGATTCCTGTGTCCAAGATGCTGGAGGGGGAGGTGCAGAAGCTGGTGCAGATGGAGGACAGGCTGCGCGAACGGGTGGTGGGCCAGGATGAGGCGCTGAGCGCGGTGGCGAATGCGATTCGGCGGTCCCGGGCGGGTCTTTCTGATCCGAAGCGGCCGATTGGGAGCTTCATCTTCCTGGGGCCGACGGGCGTGGGCAAGACGGAGACGGCGCGGGCGCTGGCGGAGTTCCTGTTCGACGACGAGGCCGCGATGGTGCGGATCGACATGAGCGAGTACATGGAGAAGCATGCGGTGGCGCGGCTGATTGGCGCGCCTCCGGGGTACGTGGGCTACGACGAGGGCGGGCAGCTGACGGAGGCGGTGCGACGGAGGCCGTACTCGGTGGTGCTGTTCGACGAGATCGAGAAGGCGCATCCGGATGTGTTCAACGTGCTGCTGCAGGTGCTGGATGATGGGCGGCTGACGGACTCGAAGGGGCGGACGGTGGACTTCAAGAACACGGTGCTAATCATGACGTCGAACGTGGGCGCGAGTGCGCTGGCGACGGCGTGGGCGGAGGGCGCGGACGGGTTTGAGGAGGCGAAGGTGCGGGTGATGGAGTCGCTGAAGCAGCAGTTCCGGCCGGAGTTTTTGAATCGCGTGGACGACATTGTGGTATTTCATCCGCTGGGTGAGGCGCAGTTGACGCATATCATCGACCTGCGGCTGGCGGAGTTGACGAAGATGCTGGCGGACCGGAAGATTACGCTGGAGCTTACGGACGCGGCACGGAAGGCGATCTTCAAGGCGGGGTACGACAAGGCGTATGGGGCGCGGCCGCTGAAGCGGGCGATCCAGCGGCTGGTGCAGGACAAGCTGGCGGTGAAGATCCTGGACGGCAGCGTGCTGCATGGGGATAGGGTGACGGTTGCGGCGGGGAAGGATGGGCTGACGTTCGAGGTGGCGGCGCGGTGAGGGTGGGGGCGGGCGAAGGGTCGTCCGCTCCTGCTTTGTGTGGCTCTGCTAGGCTTTGGGGATGTTTTCCGACCGCAGAGCTTTACGGAAGAGTTTGGCTGGAGTGACGCTGTGGCTGCCGGGGATTTATGTGGTGGTGGCGGTAGTGGTGGGGTTGGCGCTGTGTGTGCTGACGCCGCCATTTTTTGCTCCGGATGAGAGCGCCCATGCGATGAGGGCGATTGAGATTGGGCATGGCGGGTGGGTTGGGGTGCGGTCGGATGTGGGGGTGGGGGGGTGGATCGACGCGGGGGTGGTGGAGGCGGCGGGGCAGATGGGGGCGGTTGAGGCGGAGACGGTGGCGCGGTATCCGGTGGCGCACGATCGTCCGGATGGGCGGGTGACGGAGGCGCAGATGGAGGCGGTGCGGCGGGTGGGGTGGACGCATCGGGCGGTGTTTGCGAGCTTCCAGAACACGGCGGTGTATCCGCCGGCGTTGTATCTGCCGCAGGCGGTGGGGTGGAGGGTGGGAGAGGCTGCGGGGTGGAGCATCGTGGCGAGTTTGAGGCTGGCGAGGGTGCTGGATTTGCTGACGGCGGTGGGATTGGGGTGGCTGGCGCTGCGGCTTTGGGCGGGGACGCCGTGGGTGCTGTTCGGGTGTTTGCTGCTGCCGACTTCGTTGAGTCTGGAGGCTTCGTGCTCGCAGGATGCGGTGCTGTTTTCCGTGGCGGCGGTGGTGGCGGCGCTGCTCTTGCGGGCGCTTGCGGGGCGGAGGGTTTGGACGGGTGGGGAGCTGGTTGGGGCGGCGGTGTTGGTGGGGATTTGTGTGGGGGCGAGGGCTCCGTATCTGCCGCTGGTGCTGGTGCTGGTGCTGCCCTGGGTGAATGCGAAGTCGAAGGAGAGGCTGGGGTGGGCGGTGGCTGCAGTGGTGGCGGTGGTGGTGGTGTGTGGGGCGTGGCAGGTTGCGGTGAGGCCGCTGGGGACGTTTGTGCCGGTTGGGATCGAGCCGGCGAGGCAGGTGGCGTTTTTGCAGGGGCATCCGGTGAGTGGCCTGGTGAAGATGACCGAAGGGACGCTGCGTGAGGCTCCGGGGTTGGCGGTGAAGGGGCTGGAGACGTTGGGGACGAACGATGTGTTTCCGCCGGTGGTGGTGTATGGGCTGCTGCTGCTGGGGTTTGCGGGGTTGGTGGGGTTGAGTCCGGGGGCGGGGCTGACGGGATGGTGGGGGCGGGCCTTGATGGTGGTGGCGGTTTTGGGGGTGGTCGCGGCGATCTCGCTGGCGGAGTATTTGATTTGGACACCGGTGGGGGCGGGGCGGGTGCTGGGGCTGCAGGCGAGGTACTACCTGCCGCTGGTGCCGCTGGGGTTTTTGCTGGCGGACCGGCGGAACGTGGCGGGGTGGTGGCGGCGATTGGGGCTGGTGGTCGCGGCGGGGTTGCTGGTGGTGGGCGTGGCGGCGACGCCATGGGTGGCTGCGCAGCGATTTTACCGTTCAGGGCCGGGGGCGGCGATTATAAGTGCGCTGCGACGGTAAGGCGACGGAAGCGGTGGAGCAAACGAATACAATCTGATCTGCAGGCGGGACCGATGCTGCGTTGCAGGCTGGATGAAGCGGTATGCCCTCCTGGGCTGGAAGAGACGGATGAAGAAGACTGCGGTGATTATTGGGGCGGGGCCGGCGGGGTTGACGGCGGGGCTGGAGCTGTTGCGGCGAGCTGGAATACACCCCATTATTTTGGAGGCCAGTCAAGAGATTGGCGGAATCTCGCGGACGATCAAGTACAAGGGCAACCGGATGGATATTGGGGGGCACCGGTTTTTCTCGAAGTCCGACCGGGTGATGCAGTGGTGGATGGACCTGATGCCGCCGGACCTGCATGAAGAAGGCGCGGAGATTGCGTATCAAGGGAAGACGCGGGCGGTGGCGGTGCCGGCACGACTGGAAGAGGAGCCTCCCCTGCGAGGAATGGGGCCGAAGAGCGGGCGGGCCCTGGTGGAGATCGACACGGAGACGGATGAGACGGATGCGGATGGGACGGTGCATCCGGGCGAGCATGGGCATACGGAGACGGTGGTGGAGGTGGGGCCGCATGAGGGGGCGGTGGACCCGGATCTGGTGATGCTGATCCGGCCGCGGAAGAGCAGGATTTTCTACCTGCGAAAGTTCTTCGACTATCCGATCAAGCTGACGGGGGCGACGCTGGGAAACCTGGGCGCGACGCGGACGGTGAAGGTTGGGGTGAGCTATATGGCTTCGCGGGTGAAGCAGATTGCTCCGGAGAAGTCGCTTGAGGATTTTTTGATCAACCGGTTTGGGCGGGAGCTTTACCTGACATTCTTCAAGAGCTATACGGAGAAGGTGTGGGGGACGCCTTGCGATCAGATTTCGGCGGAGTGGGGAGCGCAGCGGATCAAGGGGCTGAGCCTGACGACGGCGGTGAAGCACTTTGTGAAGACGGTGTTGAAGGGGAAGAATAAGGGCACGGGGGATGTGGCGCAGAAGGGCACGGATACGAGCCTGATTGAGCGATTTATGTATCCGAAGTTTGGGCCGGGGCAGCTTTGGGAGCATGTGGCGGAGACGATTGTGCAGATGGGCGGGGAGATCTGCATGGAGTGGAAGGTGGAACGGATTCTGGTTGAGGGGAAGACGGTCAAGGGTGTTGTGGCGGTGGGGCCGGGGGGGAAGACGAAGACGTTTGAGGCGGATTATTTCTTTTCGACGATGCCGATGCGGGAGCTGGTGCGGGCGATGGATTGTCCGGTTCCGGGGAATGTGCTGGAGGTGTCGGATGGCCTTCAGTATAGGGATTTCATTACGGTGGGGCTGCTGTGCGACCGGTTGAAAGTGAAGGAGACGGACGGCGGACTGCTGAAGGATACGTGGATCTATGTGCAGGAGCCGGATGTGCTCCTGGGACGGTTACAGATTTTCAACAACTGGAGTCCGTACCTGGTGAGTGAGCCGGGGAAGGTGTGGATTGGGCTGGAGTACTTCTGCTATGACACGGACGATCTTTGGAAGATGGAGGACGAGGCGCTGAAGCGGTTTGCGATTGCGGAGGTGGCGAAGATCGGGATTCTGGATGCGGATGCGGTGAGCGACGGGCATGTGGTGCGGGTGCCGAAGACGTATCCGGCGTACTTTGGGACGTATGAGCGGTTCGATGAGTTGAGAGAGTGGACGGACGGGTTCGAGAATCTGTTCCTGGTGGGGCGGAACGGGATGCACAAGTACAACAACCAGGATCACAGCATGTTGACGGCGATGACGGTGGTGGATGGATTGGTGGCGGGGCATGTGGATAAGGCTGCGCTGTGGGGGATCAATACGGAGCAGGAGTATCACGAGGAGAAGGATAAAAAGGCGTGAAAAAAGTTCTGTTGCTGCTGACGGTGTTGCTGGCGGTCTTTATCTTTGTGGATCGGGAGCGGCTGTATCTGCGGGATCCGCTGGCGACGGTGACGCGGGATGGGGTGAAGGACGAGAGTGCAAAGGCGCTGATCAACTTTTCGAACGACGTATTGCTGCAGGATGGCGCGGGTGGGCGGCTGCGGGTGTACCTGGTGCAGAACTGGGACGACATGGTGATTGCGCCGACGGAGATGAAGTGCCTTGGAGCGATGGTGTGCCTGGCGGACGGGGATCATGTGGCGGGCGCGCCGGTGGTAGCGGGGTCCAGAGGGAAGCGGGAGCCGTTTGTGGGAGTGACGATGACGAACCGGCGAGTGGAGTTTGTGGATGAAGACGGAGCGCTGGTGCAGGTGGCGCTGCGGTAGGGCTGGTGACGGAATAGATGGATTTAGGGCTCATCCGAAGGTAAGATTGGCGCGTTCTCCCTGTAGCGTGGGCTCCGGTATTTGAGCGCGGGCGGTTGACTGCGCGAGGAGTCGCTTCGTCAGAGAACCTGGAGAGTACGTGCGATGAGTGAAGAGGGCAAGGAGCCGCTGGACGAGACGGAAGTAGAGGCGGACCGGGAGGCGGATGCGGCGGTGCATCATGCGGTCGCGGAGGCTCTGCCGATCGTAGAGGCACCGACGGTGGAGGAGCTTGCTCCGGTGGAGGAGTCTGAGCCGGAGGACGATGCCGCGGGGCGGTTCATGCTTGAGAAGAAGCATCCGCTGGCGATCCGGTGGATGCACTGGATCAACTTTCCGGTGCTGTTCACGATGATGTGGAGCGGGCTTTACATCTACTGGAACGACTCGGTTCCGCCGGGGCAGTATGCGCATGAGGTGTACCGGGTGGGGATTGGGCACTGGACGCTGTTCCGGCTGTTTCCGGACTGGTTTTATACGAACCAGTTCTGGGATATCCGGTTCAAGGTGACGAAGGCGCTGGGGTATCACTTCTTCTTCATGTGGCTGTATGCGGTGAACGGGATTGCGTATGCGGCGTACCTGCTGTGGTCGAAGGAATGGAAGTTCATGGTGCCGAACCGGGCGTCGATCAAGGAGGCGATCCAGGTGACGCTGGTTGACCTGCACCTGAGGAAGGGATTGCCGGCGCAGACGAAGTACAACGGGGCGCAGAGGATTGCGTATACGGGGATTATCGTGATGGGGCTGGGTTCGCTGGTGACGGGGCTGGCGATGTACAAGCCGACGCAACTGCACTGGATTACGACGCTGGTGGGCGGCTATGAGATGGCGCGGTGGGAGCACTTCTGGCTGACGATCGGGTTCAGCGCGTTCTTCCTGCTGCATGTGGGGCAGGTGGCGCTGGCGGGGTGGAATAACTTCCGGGCGATGGTGAGTGGGTACGAGCTGAGGGAGGCGGAGCTGCCGTCGATCGAGGCGGAACGGAGGACGTTTTGAGCACGGTGATTGATCCCAATGCGGCGGTAAAAAAGGAGTCCGCGAAGCGGACGCGGCGGAGTTTCCTGGTGGGGGCGGTAGGTGCGGCGGGAGCGTATGGCTTCTACCACTACCTGGAACATGCGAAGGTGGACCAGCTGCTGGCGAAGCCGCTGCGGAAGTCGCTGGGCTTCGATGCAGAGGTGTCGCGAACGATCTTCGACGAGCGTGGGAATGCGCCTACGTTTGCGAAGAGCAAGGCGACCGAACTGCGTGTGAATGGGAATTACGGGCTCGAAAAAGAGATGCATCTGGAGAGCTGGCGGCTGCAGTTGGTGGGGGTGGATCAGGCGAAGACGTATGCGCAGTATGTGCCTGATGTGACGACGTGGGCTTACAAGTACACGGACGCGCCGGCGGAGAAGCCGGAGGAGACGACGAAGATTGATCCGGCGTTTGCGAAGGCGATGGCGGAGGCGGCGGCGGCGCAGGGGGATCAGCCGCTGCGGGGGCAGGATGAGGCGGGGCTGAGCGATTCGACGCTGGATGCGGGGACGGCTGGACTGCTGCTGACGATGGACGATCTGAAGAAGTTCGAGCGGCATGAACTGGTGACGGAGTTCAAGTGCATCGAGGGGTGGAGCCAGATTGTGCATTGGGGCGGATTTCGGCTGGCGGACCTGATGAAGGCGTATCCACCAGCGAGGAATGCGCAGGGAGAGCTGCCGAAGTATGTGTATATGGAGACTCCGGACGGGAACTATTACTGCGGGTTCGACCGGACGGTGTGCGAGCATCCGCAGGTACTGCTGGCGACGGAGATGCATGGCAAGCCGCTGAGTCAGGAGCATGGCGCTCCGATACGGCTGCATATGCCGAGCAAGTACGGGTATAAGCAGATTAAGCGGATCTCGTTGATTGCTTATACCGATCAGAAACCAGACGATTACTGGACGAAGCTGGGCTATGACTGGTACGCGGGGCTGTAGGGCTCAGACGCCCAGGCGCAGGTAAAAGCCTTCGAAGGACTCGACCGCTTCGTTGGGGTGGAAGGGGATGTGGGCGGAGAGCTCCGGGGTGTGCCAGGTGTCGATGAGGGTGTAGCCAAGGGTGGCGAGGGCGGCGAGGAATTCGGCGCGGTTGGAGATGCGGTATGGAGCGATGGCGGGGCCCATGTTTTGCAGGGTGAAGAAGGTGGGGAGATCTGTGGCGGGGAATTTGTTGATGAGGAGGTGGGGGGGGAGGGTTTCGAGGGTGGCGAGCATCTGGGGGAGGGTTTCCGGGCAGAACTGGAGGGAGCCGGAGGCGAAGAGGATGGGGGCGTGGGCGGCTTCGGCGAGGGAGGTGGTGAAGCGGAGCTGGGAATTGGGAGTGTGAGCCAGGAGGCGGTTGCCGGATTCGACAACGGCGGGGACGTCATAGATGGTCCAACGGAGTGTGGGCGGGAGGATGTTGTAGGGCTTGTACCAGTTGTACGCGAGGGCGAGGTGGCCGCCGAGGTCGAAGATTTCCGGTGCGGCTGCGTTGGGGAGCAGGCGGGTGAGGTGGAAGAGGATGGGGTATTCGGAGGGGAGCATGGGGGTGGGGAGGTCGAGGAATTCTGCTGCGGCGGGGTTGTCATACCCGACGGGGCGGGCGGGGGGGATGGCGGCGAGGGCGGACTCGCGCGTGGGGAAGACGCCCTGGAAGAGGCGCTCCCAGGGGTAGAACTTCTGGAAGTGGCGCTGGTACTGGGCGCGGTGCCAGATGCGCAGTGGGGGCAGGAGGGTCTCGGCGCGGTCCATGAGGCGACCGAGTTTTGGGGAGTAGGCGAGGCTCTTGAGGAGGTTACGGAGCATGGGATTGTAGGGTATCGCATGGGTCAGGCCCCACCCCTACACCTTTTAGGGTAAAAATTTGAAAGGAAAGGGGTTAGGTTTGTATCTCGGGCGGCGGCGGAGGGTGGGAATACCCTCCTTTGGTGATCTGTCTGGAAGTTACTGCGGGGTGGGGCGGATTGGAGTGGTGAGTGGGGATGGAGGATGCGGTGGCTGGGATGGTGAGGGCGGCCGGGCTTTCGCCCGATACCCCATTCTTTGACGCTGAGACTGTCAAAGAATGGGGCACCCGTTGTGGTGGGTTATTCGGATTTGGCGGTGGCGGGGAGCTGGCCGGCTAGCCAGCGGTTGACGCGAGCTTCCAGGACGTCGAGCGGGAGGCTGCCGGCGTTGAGGATTTCATCGTGGAAGGCCTTGATGTCAAAGTGGGGGCCTAGCTGCTGTTTGGCGCGCTCGCGAAGCTCGCGGATTTTGAGCTGGCCGAGCTTGTACGAGCAGGCCTGGCCGGGGCCGGAGATGTAACGGTCGGTTTCCGCCTGGATGGTGGGCTCGTCGATGGAGTGGGAGTCGCGCATGTACTGGACGACCTGGTCGCGGGTCCAGTTCATGTCATGGATGCCGGTGTCTACGACGAGACGGACGGCGCGGAAGAGCTCCGAGCGGAGGCGGCCGTAGTCTGAGCCGGGGTCCTGGTAGAAGCCGATCTCCTTGCCGAGTTGCTCGGCGTAGAGGCCCCAGCCTTCGGTATAGGCGGAGTTGCCGCCGTGCTTGCGGAACTCCGGGATGCCCTGGAGCTGGCTGGCGATGGTGATCTGGAGGTGATGGCCGGGGACGCCTTCGTGGTAGGCGATGGCTTCATCGTTGATGAAGGAGCGCTTGGCGTAGTCGGAGACGGCGACGGAGACGCGGCCGGGGCGTTTGCCGTCCGGGGTGCCGCCCTGGTAGTGGGTGGCGGAGGAGGCCTGGAAGGCGGGGATGGGCTCAACCGTGACCGGGGCCTTGGGAAGGACGCCGAAGAGCTCCGGGAGGCGGGGCTGCATGGCGGCGATGTATTTGGCGAAATCGTCCACGATGGACTGGGCGGAGGAGGGGACGTATTTGGGGTCGGCTTCGACGTGGTCGCGGAAGGAAGCGAGGTCTTTGTAGCCGTTAGCCTTGGCGAGGTCCGCCATTTCGGCTTCGATACGGGCGACTTCCTTGAGGCCGATGGCGTGGATTTCCGTGGCGGTGAGGTTGGTGGTGGTGAAGCGATGGAGGGAGGCCTGGTAACGGCGCTTGCCGCCGGGGAGGCTTTCTACGGAGAGGGTGGTGCGGGTGTAGGGGATGTAGTCCTTGACGACGAAGGCGGAGAACTGGGTGTAGGCGGGGAAGACTTCGTTGGTGAGGGTGGAGGTGATTTCGTCGGTGAGGCGCTTTTTATCGGCTTCCGAGAAGGAGGCGGGGAACTTGCGGGTGGGGATGAGGAAGGGGTTGGCGGAGACGACGCCGGCGCACTGGGCGGGGACTTTTTCCGCGATGAAGCGGACGGGGACGAGGTGATCCTTGACGCCCTGGCGGAGGACGTCTTCGGTCTGGAGGAAGACCTTGGGAATCTGGTGGAGGCGTGCGATGTAGTCTTCGTAGTGCTTGACGGAGTCGAAGGGCATGGAGAGCGGGAGGTCGGCTACGCCGGTGTGGGGGCCTCCGCCACCGCCGGAGGAGCTGAGGGGCATTTCGAAGTCTTTGAGGTCGTAGTCGTCGACGCCTTCCTGGAGGTTGGAGAGGAAGAGGTCGTGGGAGATGAGGTCCTGCTCGGGGAAGCCGGTGGCATCGATGGCCTTGATGCGGGCGAGGAAGGCGGCGTTGATGTCGTGGCGTTTGGCGGCGGCGGCGAGGGAGGCGTCGCCGAGCTGGTCGTTGTAGCGGTAGTCGCCGATGCCGGTGGCGAGGGTGGGGGAGAGCTTGAGATTGGTCTGCCAGGACTCTTCAAAGAGGGTGTTCTGGGCGGCGAGGCGATCGGCTACGGGCTTGATCTGGACGCTGGACTGGGCGAGGGACGGAAGGGTGGCGAAGAGGAGGGTGGAGGCGGCCAGCAAGGGTAAGCGCATGAGGGAAGGGTAGCAGAGGTGTACGGGCGCATCCTATGGAGAAAGAACCTGTGGAGAAAGACGGAGGTGTGCATGGTAATTCCGGCGGATGACCTGGCGAGGATGCTGGTGGTGGCGCGGCCCGATGAGGATGAGGGGCTGGAGCATATCGGGATTGTGGGAGATACGTATACGCTGCTGCTGACCGGGGAACAGACGGCGGGGAGGCTGTGTTTGATCGACATGCATATACCGCCGGGGGGCGGGCCTCCGCCTCATCGTCATGACTTTGAAGAGACGTTTGTGGTGATGGACGGGGAGATGGAGGCGACGTTTCGAGGGGAGACGAGCACGGTGAGGGCTGGGGAGACGATCCATATTCCGGCGAACGCGCCGCACCAGTTTCGGAACGTGTCCGGTGGGGATGTAAGGCTGTTGTGTGTGTGCGTCCCGGCAGGGCAGGAGGGAATGTTTCGTGAGCTGGGGGAGCGGGTGGCGACGCTGACGACGGCTCCGAAGCCGTTGAGCGAGGCGGAGCAGGCGGCGTTTGGGAAGAAGGCGCAGGAGCTGGCGGCGAAGTACAAGACGGAGATGTTGCAGGAGGCTTAGGTTTGAGTGCAACAAGAAGGGGCTCCTGGTAAGGAGCCCCTGTGTGTTGCGCGTGCGGGTGGTTTAGCGGTGGCCGCCGCCGTGAAAGCCACCGCCGCGGAACCCGCCGCCGCCAAAGCCGCCGCGGTAGAAGCCGCCGCCGTAGCCAAAGCCGAGGCCTACGCCGAAGGGGTAGCCGTAGCCATAGCCATAGGGGTAGAAGCCGAAGGGATAGCCGTAGGCGTAGGGGTAGCCGCCGCCGTAAAAGTCTTCCGCGTAACCGTCACGGATGGGGCCATCGCCGTGGCCGTCCTGCGGGAGGAGATCCGCGGTGAGCTCGTACGAGTAGGCGTTGACGGATTTGAGTTTGGCTCCGGGGAAGAAGGCGAGCTGCTGGGTCTCCTTAATCTTGGGGCCTTTGACGTTGGGATCCTTGCTGATGGCCTGGGCCTCGCCGCGCAGGGTGCGAACGGTGTTGGTCTGGGCGTTGAAGGTGTAGAGACCATCCTTGAGGAGGGCGACTTGGCCATTGGGGAGATCGATGGTGATCTCGGAGTGGTCTGCGGGATGGTGGACGGTGATGTCAGCGCGGCCCTGCACGATGCGGAGCTCGGTTGCGCCGGGGGAGGCGGTGACGGTTTCAACGCCGTTGGGGACGTCCGAACGGACGTAGACGCCGGGGCCGGGCTGGGTCTCAAAGATTTGCGGGAGAGCCTGGGCGCGGCGGGAGTACTGGGTGCCGGGTGCTCCGGGGTATTGCTGAACGATGGGCGCTGAGGAGGATGACTGGCTGGCTGGGTCCGGATACTGCGCGTGTGCGGACAGAGTCGCCAAGGCTAGGAACATTCCGAGGGACTTATACATGTTAGAACTCCTGTTGTATTGGACACGGGTGGCGGGGGAAAGTTGCAGGGTTGCGGATGGGACGGGTGCGGCGTAGGCTCTGGGCTATGAAACGACTTGGACGGTTTGTGGCGTTGGGTTTGGTGGCGGGATGGATGGGGTCTTCCGCGCGTGGGCAGGTGATGGAACAGGCTACGAGGGCTGGGGTGCATGTGGAGGTGTTGACGGATACGGGTGGGGTGAATCTGAGCCCGTATCTGCGTGCGGTGGTGGCGGGGTTGAAGAGTCACTGGCAGGCGGGAACGGGCGAGGTGGTGCTGGATCTATCGATTGGCGCGGATGGGCAGCTTACGGCGATGCGGCTGGAGGGGCCGGTGAAGGATGAGGCGGCGGATAAGGCGGCCTGGAGCGCGGCGAAGGAGACGAAGTTCGAGGCGTTGCCGGTTGGGGTGAAGGGGCCGCTAAAGCTGAGGGTTTCGTTTGTGGGGCATTAGCGCCGGCGGGCCAGGGCTACGCGGGGGATGCCCTGGAGGTCGGGGAGGAATTCGACGGCGGACCAGAAGTGGAGGAGTTGGGCGATGGGGTCGCGCTGGCCGTGGCCGATTTCGAGGGCTAAGAGGCCGTTGGGGATGAGGAGGGAGGCGGCTTTGGGAATGAGGCGCTCGTAGATTTCAAGGCCGGTGGGGCCGGAGAAGAGGGCCTGGTGGGGCTCGTGGGCGTGGACCTGGGGATGGAGGGTAGGGGCGTCTGAGGTGGGGATGTAAGGGGGGTTTGAGACGATGGCGGCGAAGGGGGCGTCGGTGACGACGGCGGCTAGGAGGTCGGACTGGAGGAGGTGTATGCGGGAGGAGAGGCGGTGGGTGGCGGCGTTTTCGGCGGCGATGGCGAGGGCTTCGGGGGAGAGGTCGAGGGCGGTGATGTGGGCGTGGGGGAGGAGGTGCGCGAGGGCGATGGCGATGGCTCCGGAGCCGGTGCCGACGTCGAGGATGCGGATGGATTGGGTGTGGAAGACGCGGGCGGCTACGGCTTCGACTAAGAGTTCGGTTTCCGGGCGGGGGATGAGGACGGCGGGGGTGACGCGGAGGGCGAGGCCGTAAAACTCCTGGGTGCCGAGGATGTACTGGATGGGTTCGAAGGCGAGGCGGCGGGTGATGAGGGACTGGTAGGCGGACTGCTGGTCGAGGGTGATGGGGAGTTCGGGGTGGGCGCGGAGTGTGGTGCGGGTGATGCCAAGGGTGTGGGTGAGGAGGAGGGCGGCATCTGGGAGGGCGGTGGGGCGCAGGTCCGGGTGGGCGGAGAGCTGGTCTGTGGCGCGGAGTAGGGCTTGTTGGGCAGTGATCAAAGGGAGTTGTTCGTTCTTCGTTATTCGTATGTCGTTAGTCAGCTGGGGGATGTAGCTTTTACTTCTCGCGCGAGCCGGTGAGGGTTGAGGTGAGTCAGTTTTTTCGGGGTCCTTCGACTGCGTCGGTCGCAAAGAGCCGCGACCGACTTCGCTCAGGATGACGCTTCATTACTGTCCCACAAAAAGCAAATGTGCTTTCAGAAGACGTGGGGGCTGCGGAGGGTGATTTCGTTGCTGTCGGGGTCGAGGAGGAGGGGGTCGCCGAGGGGGTCTTTGGTGAAGGGGATGTCGTGGGATTTAAGGATGGAGGCGGCCTGGGAGGGGGTGGTGTCGCCGAGGTCGAAGGCGATGGCGGCTTTGAACTGGAGCTTGTCGCTGGGGACAACGCTGATGCTGCCGTGGGCTTGCGGGCCGGGGAGGGCGAGGCGTCCCTTGGCGTGATGTTTGAAGCGAAGTTTGGTGAGGTAGAAGTCAGTGGCGGCGGTGGGGTCGTCTGAGGCGATGGTGACCATGGTGAGGGCGGTGGCGATGCGGGTGGGGCCGAGGTGTTGACCGAAGTCTTTGGAGTGGAGGGAGCCGGGCATGTACTGGGTGTACTCGAGGTTTTGCGGGCCCTGGGGGGTGGCGGGGCCGGGCATGGTAAAGAGGAGGTTGCCGGCGCCGGCGGTGCGGACGGCGTTGGGGGTGAGGCCCTGGGCGACGTAGAAGTCGTGGACGGAGGGGAGGTCGGCGCCTTCGAAGCAGAGGTGGAGGAAGCCGATTTGGGGGTTCTTTTCGTCGGCGGGGTAAAGCTCGATGAACTGGCGGTCGTTGATCTTGATGAAGGCTTCGTAGACTTTGCCGTCGCGGGAAAGGTCGAAGGCTTTGATGAAGCCGAGCTTTTCGTAGAAGGCGATGGATGCGGGGAGGGAGTGGACGCGGAGGGCGACGTGGGCGATGCCGGCGAGGTTGGGAGAGGGGGCAGGCGGCTGCTGGGCAAGGGCGGGGGTGAGGAGCGTGGCGAGGAGGAGCGTGGCTAGGCGGCGCATGGGTTGATCCTACCGGGTTGGGGTGAGATTGAGGAGTGCGGTCGGGCTCTCGCCCGATACCCCACCCTATTCGCGATAAGGCTGCGAACAGGATGGGGCACCCGTTGCGGTGGTGCGAACGGCTTTAGCTTTGGTTCCACTCATCCCAAAGAGCGTGATGAATGGGGCACGTTGTGGCTGGGAGAGGAGAACGGTCGGGCTTCGCCCGACAACCCACCCTGCCACGGCTGCGCCGTGTCGAGGATGGGGCACCCAAAGCTCAGGCGGGGAGGGGTTCGCCTTCATTTTTGGGCGATGTTGACGCGAAGCGCGCTTCAGGCAGTGACTGGCTCACCCTTCATCTTCTCGGCGATGTCGTGGGCGATGAGGGCGTCTACGGTCGGTTGGAGTTGGCCTTCCATGACCATGTTGAGGTTGTGGTTGGTGAGGCCGATGCGGTGGTCGGTGAGGCGGTTCTGGGGGAAGTTGTAGGTGCGGATCTTTTCGGAGCGATCGCCGGAGCCGATCTGGGCCTTGCGGGCGGAGGCCTGGAGCTGGTGGAGGCGCTCCTGCTCGACCTCGTAGAGGCGGGAGCGGAGGACGCGCATGGCTTTTTCGCGGTTCTTGATCTGCGACTTCTCGTCCTGGCAGCTGACGACGGTCTGGGTGGGCAGATGGGTGATGCGGATGGCGGAGTAGGTGGTGTTGACCGACTGGCCGCCGGGGCCGGAGGAGCAGAAGGTGTCGATGCGGAGGTCTTTCTGCTCGATCTTCACGTCGACCTCTTCGGCCTCAGGGAGGACGGCGACGGTGATGGCGGAGGTGTGGACGCGGCCCTGGGTCTCGGTGGCGGGGACGCGCTGCACGCGATGGACGCCGGACTCGTACTTCATCTGCGAGTAGACCTTGTCGCCTTCGAAGATGGCGGTGACGTCCTTGAGGCCGCCGACGTCGGACGGGGTCTCGGACATGACCTCGACCTTCCAGCGGTGCTGCTCGGCGAAGCGGAGGTACATGCGGAAGACCTCGGCCACGAAGAGCGAGGCCTCATCGCCGCCGGTGCCGGCGCGGAGCTCGATGACGATGTTCTTGTCGTCGTTGGGGTCCTTGGGGAGGAGCATGACGGTGAGGGCTTCGGAGAGGGGTTCGAGCTGGGGCTCGAGGGTGGCGAGCTCCTCCTGGGCCATGGCCTTCATGTCGGGGTCTTTTTGGGTTTCGGGATCCTGGAGCATGGCTTTGGCTTCGGCGATGCCGTCGGCGATTTTGCGGTACTGGCGATACTTTTCGACGATGGGCTCCATATCGCGGTGTTCCTTGGCGATGGCCTGGAACTTCTTCTGGTCGTTGACCAGGGTGGGGTCGGACATGTCGCGGGAGAGGGAGTCGTACCGGGCTTCCATTTGGGCGAGGCGATCGAACATAGAGATCCTTTGAGCAAAGGGTTTGGAATTTGGGGGTGAGGCTGGATGTGGGTGGGGCCTGCGGCTGGGCTGGCTTTCTGTCAGGCGCAGCTAGGCAAAGTCGTGACGGGAAGGGGTCACGCGGGGAGAGGTCACCGGGTTTGCAAAGAAGTTCATGCGCTTATTTGATGTTACTCCGAGCGTGTAGGGTTCGGGAGGCATCTTTGATGGGAGAGGGTTTGCGATGGCCGGTTTTGGGGACGTGGCGGGGTTGGCGGAGGAGATGGCGGGGACGGCGAGCAGGCTGAAGAAGCGGGCGGCGATTGCGGAGGCGATCGGGCGGGTGCATGACGGCGGTGCGGGGGATGTGGG
Organism: uncultured Acidobacteriaceae bacterium; assembly: GCA_964242025.1. Lineage (GTDB taxonomy): Bacteria > Acidobacteriota > Terriglobia > Terriglobales > Acidobacteriaceae > Edaphobacter. The sequence goes on along the minus strand of CAXSZW010000009.1, from coordinate 52,234 downwards.
GTTGTTCTGTTTGTATCTGGCGGGGCTGCCGTTTGCGGAGGCGGATCCGAGGAAGCTGAATGCGGGTGGGGCGCTGCTGAGTAAGGCGCTGCTGGCGGTGAGCGGGGCGACGGGGGAGGCGTTGACGGCGGGGTTCCGGAAGTATGGGGATATGGGGGCGGCGGGGTTCGATTTGCTCGCGAACGCTCGTGGCGGACCCACTCATCGCGATGAGACCGCGATGAATGGGGCACCTGGTTCGTCGCTGACGCTGGGGGAGGTGAGTGAGGCGCTTGCGGCGATGGCGGGGGCGAGGACGACGGCGGTGCGGGCGGGGTTGGTGGAGGGGTTGCTGCGGCGGGCTACGGCGCTGGAGGCGAAGTACCTGCTGAAGCTGATGCTGGGGGATATGCGGATTGGGGTGAAGCAGAGTCTTGTGGAGGAGGGGATTGGCGTCGCGGCAGGGGCGGATGTGGCGGAGGTGCGTCATGCGGTGATGCTCGAGGCAGACCTGGGTGGGGCGGCGGTAAGGGCGTTTGCGGGGACGCTGGGGGAGGCGAGGATGAGGTTGTTTCATCCGCTGGGATTTATGCTGGCGAGCCCGGTGGAGACGCCGGAGGAGGCGGTGGATCGGTTTACGGCGAAGCCGGCGAAGGTGGAGAAGGGCAAGGCAGCTGGTAAAGGGCGCAAGGGAAAAGCGCGGGGGGGGCAAGAGGATGTCGTGGCTGAGGTGATGGAGGGAGATGTGGAGGGGGCGATGTTGGAAGAGGAGGCTGTGGGTGGGGCGGCGGGGGTGGAGGCGTTTCTGGAGGATAAGTATGACGGGATGAGGGCGCAGGTGCACTTTGGGGACCCGGAGCAGAGTGGGAGGGTGGCGATTTATTCGCGGAATCGGGAGGACATTACGGAGAGTTTCCCGGAGCTGTGTGAGGCGTTTGCGGAGGCGGGGCAGACGGGGGTGGGTGGGGTGATTCTGGATGGGGAGATTCTAGGGTGGGACTATGGGGCGGGGGTGGCGCTGCCGTTTGCGGTGCTGGGGCAGAGGATTGGGCGGAAGAAGGTGGGGAATGACGTGAGGCGGGCGGTGCCGGTGGTGTTTATGGCGTTCGACCTGATGTTTGCGGAGGGGGAGTTGAGGCTGGGGCTGCCACTGAGGGAGAGGCGGAACCGGCTGGAGGCGGTGGTGGAGCGGGTCTGTGATAAGGCTCGGGCGCCGATGGAGTTGACGGAGAAGAAGGCGCAGGGGACTTTATTTGGGGACGGGTTTGGGGATGGATCCGGGAATCCCACTCATCGCGATGAGGCTGCGATGAATGGGGCACCCGAACTTTTGCCGAGGCTAATGATTTCGCCGGCGAAGCTGGTGGAGAGTGCGGAGGAGATTGACCGGGCGTATGCGGATGCGAGGGCGAGGTCGAACGAGGGGGTGATGCTGAAGGCGGCGGGGAGTGTGTATCAGCCGGGGCGGAGGGGGTTGGCCTGGGTGAAGTTGAAACGGGAGCTGGCGACGCTGGATGTGGTGGTGACGGGGTGCGAGTTTGGGCAAGGAAGGAAGGCTGGGACGTTGAGCGATTACACGTTCGCGGTGCGGGCGGAGGGTGGGGAGCTGGTGAATGTGGGGAAGGCGTACAGCGGGGTGACGGATGCGGAGATTGCGGAGCTGACGGAGTTCTTCCAGGCGCATACGCTGGAGGATCGGGGGCACTTCAGGACGGTGGAGCCGCTGGTGGTGTTTGAGGTGGCGTTCAATAACGTGATGCGGAGCGACCGTCATGCGAGCGGGTTCGCGCTGCGGTTTCCAAGAATTCTGCGGATCAGGACGGACAAGCCGCTCAGTGAGATCGATAGTGTGGCGCGAGTCGAGGAAATCTACGAGTCACAGATTGATAAACCTCGGGCGAGCCCTGAGTGAACTCTTGATCTTGCCTTACTTTGAAGGCTGTTTTTGCGCCGATCCAGAAGAACGTTGTCAGTACAGCCGCGGCAGAGAGGGCGAAGAGGATGGAGGCGAGCAGCATGGGAGATCTCCTGTGAATCGATGTTCGACGGCCACCGTAATCCTCTGCGTCAATGGCTGTCAGCAGGAAGTTGGGACCAGGGCTGATTTTCCTGAGGCCGTGTTCCGAAGCGGGAAATCGTTCCTTTGTGCTTGAGGGTGGAGTGGCTGGTTGATTGGCAGCGCGGGTTGATGTAGAGTCAAGGCGAGCTATGAGTTTCTCCTTCTTCAGCCCGTCGTTTACGTACCGCTCCTGGTGGCTTTATACCTGGGCGGCTTCGGCGCGGTAGATTCCTCGGCAGAACGCAGTAAGGAACAGACGAGAGAATCGAACGAGACCAGAATGAGCCGCTACCCAGACAAGGGTGAGCGGCTTTTGTGTTTTAGAGCTTGAATTTTCAGGAGAGTGAGCAGTGGCGACGACGATAGTGAGTCCGGCGGGGTTTGGGGTGGGGGCTAGCGCGAGTGCAGCGGCGGGACGGTTTGGGAAGTATGGCGGGCGGTATGTGCCGGAGACGCTGATGGCGGCGCTGCTGGAGCTGGAACAGGCGTATGCGGAGGCGCAGGCGGACCCGGCGTTTGAGGCGGAGCTTGCGGACCTGCTGCATCACTACTGCGGTCGGCCTACTCCGCTTTATTTTGCGAAGCGGCTGACGGAGGCTTGCGGCGGGGCGAAGATTTATCTGAAGCGCGAGGACCTGCTGCATACGGGGGCGCACAAGATCAACAATGCGCTGGGGCAGGGGATGCTGGCGCGGCGGATGGGGAAGAAGCGGATTATCGCGGAGACGGGCGCTGGGCAGCATGGGGTGGCGACCGCGACGGTGTGCGCGCTGTTTGGGCTGGAGTGCGTGATCTACATGGGCGAGGAGGATATGCGGAGGCAGGAGTTGAACGTGTACCGGATGCGGCTGCTGGGGGCGGAGGTGCGGGGGGTGAGCGGTGGGTCGGCGACGCTGAAGGACGCGATCAACGAGGCGATGCGGGACTGGGTCACGAATGTGCGGACGACTTATTACATTCTGGGGAGTGCGCTGGGGGCGCATCCGTATCCGACGATGGTGCGGAACTTTCATCGGGTGATCTCGATTGAGGCGCGGCGGCAGTTTCTGGAGGAGACGGGTGGGCTGCCCAATGCGGTGGTGGCTTGCGTGGGGGGCGGGTCGAATGCGATTGGGGCGTTTTATGAGTTCCTGGGCGACAAGGATGTGAGGCTGGTGGGGGTTGAGGCTGGCGGGCGGGGGACGGCGCTGGGGGAACATGCGGCTCGTTTTCAGACGGTGGGCGGGGGGACGCCGGGAGTGCTGCAGGGGACGTACAGCTATGTGCTGCAGAACGATGCGGGGCAGGTGAGTGCGACGCATTCAGTGAGTGCGGGGCTGGACTATGCGAGTGTTGGGCCGGAGCATGCGAACCTGCATGACACGGGGCGGGCGACGTATGTTTCTTGCTCGGACGATGAGGCGTTGAAGGCGACCGTGGCGCTGAGCCGGACGGAGGGGATTGTGCCGGCGCTTGAGAGTGCCCATGCGGTGGCGGAGGGGATGCGGATGGCGAAGTCGATGAGGAAGGATGAGGTGGTGATGGTGAATTTGTCCGGGCGGGGGGATAAGGATATGGGGATTTTGGCGAGAGAGTTGGATTTGCAGGGTGCGTCGGCGGCTGCGCCGAAGGGGAGTCTGTAAGTGGCGATTTTGTTTAAGAAGAAGCCGGGGATTGTGGCGTATTTGACGGCGGGTGATCCGGACTTGGAGACAACCAAGGCGATTGCGCTGGCAGCGATTGATAACGGTGCGGATGTGATTGAGCTGGGGGTGCCGTTCAGCGATCCGCTTGCGGATGGGCCGGTGATTCAGCGGGCGAGCGAGCGGGCGGTGGCGCGGGGGGTGAGGCTGAGCGATGTGCTGGGGCTCTGCAAGGAGCTGCGGGCGGCGAGGCCGGAGTGCGGGATTGTGCTGTTCAGCTATCTGAACCCGGTGGTGAAGATGGGGATGAAGGCTTTTTGTGCAGCCGCCAAAGATGCCGGTGCGGATGGGGTGCTGCTGACGGACATGATCGTGGAAGAGGCGGGGGAGTATCTCGCGGAGATGGAGGCGAATGGGCTGGTGCCGGTGTTTCTGGCGGCTCCGACGAGCCCGGATGCGCGGCTGAAGGCGATTGGCGAGGCGAGCCGGGGGTTTGTTTATGCGATCAGCCGGGTGGGGATTACGGGGACGCAGAATACGGTGGCGAGCGATGCTCCGGAGCTGGTGGCGAGGTTGAGGAGATTTACGGAGCTGCCGATTGCGGTGGGGTTTGGGATATCAAATGGCGCGCATGTGAAGGCGGTGGGGGCGTTTGCGGATGCGGCGGTGATTGGGAGTGCGCTGGTGGCTTTGATTGAGAAGACGGTGCCGAGCGATGCGGCAAAGGCGGTGGGGGAGTTTATAGGCGGTCTGCGTGCGGAGTGAGCCTGGAATGATGGGCGAGGTGGAGTGCTCTGGGAAGGTCGGCTTCGCCAATACCCCACCCTATTTCGCGATGGACTGCAAAAAAGGATGGGGCACCCGGAGAGTTACAACTGTTGAGGTTCAGAGCGAGCAAGATATGATGGCGTTGCAGTGGAATTAGCTGGGCTGAAGATGACAAGACGATACGGCGGAGCGAAGGCATGGAGATAGCGGACTGGCGGAAGACGATCGATGAGCTGGATGAGCAGATTGTCGGTTTGATCAGCAAGCGGGCAGAGGCGGCGAAGGCGATTGGCGCGGTGAAACGGACCGTGGGCCAGCCGATCTATGAGCCGAAGCGGGAGCAGGATGTGTTCGAGCATGTGAAGGCGAAGAATCCGGGGCCGCTGAGCGACGAGGAGTTGATCAGTGTGTATGAGCGGATTATGGACGTGATGAGGACGCTTCAACGGCAGTAAAGAGCAGTGTGAGGCAGCAAAGAGCAGGGTAAGGCAGTACGACGAGAGGCGAAGGCGAGACGGCAATGATCGTAGTGATGCAGGGCGAGGCGACGGCGGAAGATGTTCAAAGCGTGATCGAGCGGATGGTGGAGCTCGGGTTTAATGTGCATCGGACGACGGGCGCGAACCAGACGATTCTGGCGGGCGTGGGAAGCCCGGAGCAGTTTGACGTGGTGGAGTTTCAGGTGATGGGCGGGGTGCGGGAGGCGTACCGGATCTCGTCCCAGTACAAACTGGCGGGGCGGAGCTTCCGGCCGGAGGGGACGAAGGTCACGTTTGCCAACGGCGTGGTGGTGGGTGGCGAGGATGTGACGATTATGGCGGGGCCGTGCTCGATTGAGAGCAAGGAGCAGATCCTGCTGAGCGCGAAGCAGGTGGCGAAGGCGGGGTGCCAGTTTTTGCGTGGGGGGGCATTCAAGCCAAGGAGTTCGCCATACAGCTTTCAAGGGATGGGGATTGAAGGGCTGAAGCTGATGCGGGAGGTGGCGGATGAGACGAATCTGCTGGTGATCACCGAGGTGATGGAGATCTCGCAGATTGAGCCGATGCTGCCGTATGTGGATTGCTTCCAGGTTGGCGCGCGGAATATGCAGAACTTCAATCTGCTGCGGGAGCTGGGACATATACGAAAGCCGGTGCTGATGAAGCGCGGGATCGCGGCGACGATTGAGGAAGTGCTGCTGTCTGCCGAGTACATTTTGTCCGGTGGGAACTATGACCTGATCCTGTGTGAGCGCGGGATACGGACGTTTGAGACGTATACGCGGAATACGTATGATGTGTCGGCGATTCCGGTGCTGAAGAAGCTGACGCATCTGCCGGTGTTTGGCGATCCATCGCATGGGGTTGGGAAGCGGGAGTTCGTGCCGGCGATGGCGCTGGCAAGTGTTGCGGCTGGGGCGGATGGGCTGCTGATGGAGATGCATCCGAACCCGGATAAGGCGATGAGTGATGGAGCGCAGAGCTTGTTCCCGGAGCAGCTGGAGAAACTGGTGGCTCAGTTGCGAGTGCTGGCTCCGGTGGTGGGGCGGACGGTGGCGTAGTGATCCAATCGGTTGCGATTGTGGGGACGGGGCTGATTGGAGCTTCGGTGGGGCTGGCGCTGCGACAGGCCGGGTTTGCGGGAGAGATTGTTGGGTGCGATGCGAACGCGGATGAGAGCGCGATGGCGGTCGCCGTGGGGGCGGTGGATCGCGCTGGGCAGTTCGAGGACCTGTGGCCGTGTGATGTGGTGGTGCTGGCGGTGCCGGTGTTGGGGATTATGGATTGGATGGGACGGCTGGCGCCTCGGATGGGGGCGCATCAGCTGATCACGGACGTTGGGAGTACAAAACGGCAGATCAGTGAGCTGGCGCGAACGTTGAAGGCGAACGATGTGCTGGTGAGGATGCTGCCGGGGCATCCGATGGCGGGGAAGGAGTCTGGTGGCGCGGCGCTGGCGGATGCGGGCTTGTTCAACGGAGCGATGTGGCTGTTTACGCCGGTCGAAGAGGAGTGGGAGATTGCGCGGGAGTGGAGGGAGTGGGTGGGGCGTTTTGGGTGCCGGATGATGGACCTGGACGCGGCTCGTCATGACCAGGTGTGTGCGTGGGTGAGCCATCTGCCGCAGATGGTTTCGACGGCGATGGCGGCGATGTTTGCGGAGGAGTTTCAGCATGTGCCGGAGCTGGCGGCGGAGTTTGAGGCGATTGGGGGAAGGGCGCTGCGGGAGATGACGCGGTTGGGATCAAGCCCTTACAGCATGTGGCGGGATGTGGCGATGACCAATACGGAGCCGCTGGCGGCGACGCTGTTCGCGCTGGAGCAGCGGCTGGCGCATCTGCGGGAGAACCTGAAGACTCCGGAGCTGCGGGAAGAGTTCCGGCTGTCTAATGCGTTTCGGCGAGCTCGTTGACGGGCCAGGGCGGAAGCTCTTCAAACGCTGGCCGGGCGAAGAAGTAACCTTGCATCTGGAAGATGCCGAGCTCGCAGAGGGTAGTCATCTCCTGTCGGCGTTCGATCCCTTCCGCGATGATCTGAATGTTGAGATCCTTACAGACCTGAACGATGGCGCGCACGATGGCGCGGCTAGCGGAGCGCTCATCGATGCGGTGGGTGATGGCGCGGTCGAGTTTAATGATGTCGGGTTGGAATTCAGAGAGCAGGGCGAGTCCAGAGTGGCCGGCACCGAAGTCGTCGATGGCGACGCGAAGTCCATGGGACTGGTATTCGGTCATGATGTTGCGCAGGTGGGCGTGATCTCGGACCTGTTCGACCTCTGTGATTTCAAAGATGATGCGTTGAAGTGGGAAGTTAACTGAGTTTGCGGCATTGAAGGTGCGTTGGAGGCATTGCTTGGGTTCGTATACGGCGTTGGGGTAGAAGTTAACGCTGAGATCCGCTGTGGTGGAGAGGATGCCGAGCGTGGACGAGATGGCGATCGCTTTTTCGCGGCAGCGTTGGTCAATGGAGTATCGATTGTTATGCAGGGTGTCATCGAGCACGGTGGCTGCGGGTTCTCCGGCGGGACCGCGGGCCAGAGCTTCATAGGCCAGGATCGTTCCGTGCGTGACGTCGACGATGGGCTGGAAGGCCATGGAGAAGGGGAGGTGCGGGCCGGAGTTGCAGAGTTTGCAGTCTTCTCCACGATGCGCGGCGTTGAAACGATCGTTGGCTACGCGGATGTTCTGCTCACCGGCGGCGAAAACCCGGCTCAGCTTACCGGTACGAAGCGGCGTTCGTGGCGTGTCCATGTCGAACCTCAGGAGCTACTGCTTGCGATGCATGTATCCCTGAGGGGGATGTTATCGTCTTCGTTTTGCCGCTTATATTGTCTGGGCGACAGCGGATTCATTGGGTTGATGCAGATTTAGTGTGCGACGGCGTCTTCCGGGAGGGGCTTTTCTGCCTTGCTGGGGAGGCGCATGAGGAAGGGGAGCGGGGAGAGACAGGCGATGGTGACGGAGAGGACGAAGAAAGCGTTCTTGTAACTAAGCATGGAGGCCTGGCGGAGCATCTGCTGATAGGCAATTCCGACGGCAGCCTGGCCGGAGGCTGCAGCGTTCATACCCTGCTGGCGCAGGACGGAGCTGACGGAGGCGATGTATCGGGTGTAGCCGACGCTGCCGGGGCCGGTGTTGGAGGCGAGCGTCATCTGGTGGGTCTGGGCGGTGCGGGCGAGGAAGGTGGTGAGGAGCGCGGTGCCTGCAGAGCCGCCGAGGTTTCGGGCGAAGTTGGAGAGGGAGGAGATCTGGTTTGATTTTGAGCGGGGGACGCCGACGTAGTTGAGGGTGGAGATAGGGATGAAGATGAAGGGCAGGCCGATGACCTGGAGCATGCGCCAGAGGGTGGCGGTGCCGAAGCTTGTATCGAGCGAGAGGCGGGTGAGGTTGTACAGGCCGGCGGCGACGGCGAGGTAGCCGAGGCAGACGGTGAGCCGGGGGTCGATCTTCCAGCCGAGGGAGCGGCCGGCGAGACCCATGCCGAGCATCATGACGAAGCCCGCGGGGGAGAGGACCATGCCGGCGCGCTCCGCGGTATAGCCGAGCAGGGCCTGGAGGTACTGGGGGATGAGGACGGTGGAGCCGAAGAGGACCATGCCGAGGATGAGCTGGAGGAAGACGGCGGTGCCGAAGTTTCGATTTTTGAGGAGCTTGAGATCGACGATGGGATCCGGGTGGCGCCACTCCCAGATGACGAAGGTGAGGAGGAGGACGGCGGCGATGGCGGCGACGGTGCAGATCATGGGGTCGCCGAACCAGTCTTTCTCCTGGCCTTTATCGAGGAAGAACTCCAAGCAGCCGACGCCACCGGCGACGAGAGCGAGGCCGGTGAAGTCTACGGGGGCTTTGACGTGGGTGAGGGCCTTCATCTTGGGTGGGTCTTCGACCATGCGGTTGGAGAGCCAGAGGGAGAGCAGCCCGATGGGGAGGTTGATGAAGAAGATCCAGTGCCAGTTGAAGTTATCCGTGATGTATCCGCCGAGGGTGGGGCCGATGGCGGGGGCGATGACGACGGCGGTGCCGTACAGGGCGAAGGCCTGGCCGCGCTTTTCAACGGAGAAGGTGTCCGCGAGGATGGCCTGCTCCGACGGGGCGAGGCCGCCGCCGCCGGCGCCCTGGAGGATGCGGGCAAAGATGAGGATGGGGAGCGAAGGCGCGAGGCCGCAGAGCAGCGAGCAGACGGTGAAGAGGGCGACGCAGGTCATGTAAAAGCGCTTGCGGCCGAAACGGTTCGACAGCCAGCCGGAGATGGGGAGGACGACGGCGGAGCTGACGAGATAACTGGTGAGGACCCAGGTGGCTTCCTCCTGGCTGGCGCCGAGCGAGCCGGCGATGTGCGGGAGGGCGACGTTGGCGATGGAGGTATCGAGCACCTCCATGAAGGTGGCGAGGGTGACGACGAGTGCAATGGCCCAGGGGTTGTACTTGGGCTTCCACTCGACTTCGGGATGTTCGGCTTCGCTCATTATCAGGTTATTGATAGGATATCAGGAAGCTGATATGGATTCTAAAAGTTCAAATCGAAAGCAGGATGCCGCGCGCCGGATGGGGAAGCTGATGCGGCAGGTGATGGTGAGCTTCAAGGCAAGGCTGGATGAAGAGCTGAAGGATCATCATGTAACGACTGCACAACTGAGGTTGCTGTACGAAGTGAGGGAGCGGCCGGGCGGGAGCGGGGCGCAGATGGCGAGGGCGTGCCTGGTGACGCCGCAGAGCGCGCAGTCGATGCTGGCGCTGGCGGTGGAACGGGGATGGATGACGCGCGGGAAAGACGCTGAGAATGAACGGCTTGTGACATTCCGGCTGACGACGGCGGGGGAGAAGCTGCTGGTGTATGCGGAGGGAGTTGCGCGGGGAATTGAGGGGGAGGTTTGGGCTGGGGTTTCCGTGACGGAGTTGAAGACGATGACGGCGCTGCTGGAGCGTGGGCTAGCGAATCTGGGGGGCTAGGCTGGGCGGTTCCGCCAGGCAGCGTCCTTGAGCAAGGGAAGCTTCTTTCGCTTGGCCTGATTTGCCCGCCAAAAGTCATACTGCGCCTGCATGCCATGCCAGAAGTTGGGTGAAGTGCCCAGTGCATCTCTGAGCTTTAGCGACATCTCCGGCGAAATGCCTGCTTTTCGTGAACGATGCGGGTGAGCGTGACGCCTTTGAGTGGACGCAGTTCCCAACCTGAAGTCACGCCCATATCACCCGGCTCTTTTGCAATATGGAGGGCGGTGAGATGGTCCCCCTAGGCGAACTGCGTGTTTGGGCTGAATGCCCGCCTTGAGCCAGTCTTGAAGAAGCGTTCGAGACCAGCGTGACTCTTATCCAAGGCAAGATGCGGCAGCCTGAGCCGGCGAATCGTTACAATGAGGAGTGCGGCTGATCTCTGCCCAGGGTTGGGTTTTTAAGGTGTTGAGCGATGAAGGTTCGTCCGGTTCTGCTGGTTCTGATTTTGCTTACGGGGTTTTATTACGTGACGACGCATGGGGCGTCGACGCGGTCACCGGGCTGGCTGCATCCGCTACCGGTGGTGCAGGAGAGGCTGGCTTCAATTCAGTCCTCGATCGGGTCATCCATTCAAGGGGCGGATGGGAGGTTTGAGCTGACTGAGGCTGCGAATGCCGCGCCGGCGTTTGACGCGGAGGAACAGCAGAACATTGCGGTGTACCGGAAGGCGCTGCCTTCGGTGGTGAACATTACGTCGACGGCGGTGAACTACGACTTCTTCAACCGGCCGGTGCCGCAGCAGGGGCAAGGGTCCGGGTTCATCCTGGATAAGCAGGGGCATATCCTGACGAATAATCATGTGATCGATAACGCGCAGCGGGTTGAGGTGACGCTGGGGGACAAGCACAAGTACAAGGCGACGGTGGTGGGGATCGACAAGTCGCATGACCTGGCGCTGCTGCTGATCAATGCGCCGAACCTGGTGCCGGCGACGCTGAGTGAGAGTAATGGGCTGGTGGTGGGGCAGCGGGTGTATGCGATTGGGAATCCGTTTGGGCTGAGCGGGACGATGACGCGGGGGATGATCTCGGCGATACGGTCGATTGGGGTACAGGGTGGGAGCGGGGCGATTGAGGATGCGATCCAGACGGATGCGGCGATCAACCCGGGGAACTCGGGTGGTCCGCTGCTGAACTCGCGGGGCGAGGTGATTGGGATTACGACGCTGATTGCAAGCGCAGGCGCGGATCAGAGCGCGGGGATTGGGTTTGCGATTCCGATCAACACGGCGAAGGCGGTGCTGGATGACTTCGCGAAGTTTGGGCGAGTGCGGCGGCCGACGCTGGATATCGAGACGCTGCCGATTGGGCCGGATGTGGCGGCGGAGATTGGGCTGCCGGCGGAGTACGGGATCCTGGTTGAGCGGGTGTTTCCGGGTGGCGCAGCGGAGAAGGCCGGGCTGCGCGGAGGCAACCAGAGGATGTACATGGGGAACACGCCGGTGAACCTGGGAGGAGACTTTATTGTGGCCGTGGATGGTCAGGCGGTGGAGAATGCGCAGGATCTGGGTGCGGCGCTGACGCGGCGCCGTGCGGGCGATACGGTGACCCTGACGGTGTATCGCGGGCAGCGGCGGCTGGAGGTGAAGGTGACTCTGGGTGACGCGAAAGACGCAGTGACGCTGCCGGGGCGAGCGACCTAAGCTGAGAAGGACGAGGGTTTTGCGTATGAGTATGGAGATGCCGGAGTTCGACCGGGCGGAGTACAGCGCGCCCGTGGTGATGGAAGGGTATGGTGGGCGGCGGGCTTCCGGGGCTGCGTTTCCGAAGGCGGTGGTCTGCGGCGTTGTTGCGGCGGTGGTGGGGTGCGTGGCGTACGCGGTGATTGGCTTTTCGGGGTTCATGGTCAGCATCGTGGCGATTGGCGTGGGCTGGGCGGTGGCGAAGGCGATGATGACGGGTTCGGACGGCGTGGGTGGGCGGGCGTATCAGGTTGCTGCGGTGGTGTTGACGTATGTTGCGGTGACGACGGGGAATCTGCTGGACGTGCTGCATTACAGTGGGATTCCGCTGCGGGCGATTACGCGCATACCGGCGGCGTTTCTTATGAGAGAGATTGTGGCTGGGCCGTTTCTGGCTTTGAGCCGACCGATCAACGGGGCGCTTGGGTTGGTGATCTTGTTTGTTGGATTGCGGGCGGCGTGGCAGATTGCGGCGGGTTCGCCGGGATTTGGCGGCGGCAGTGGCGGACGAAGGATGACGCTGTTCGGGTTGCGCTGAGGGCGCGCGCGGTTTGCGGAGTTGGGCGCTTTGGCGTGGAATGGATGGTATGGGATCTGTCGTAGGAACTGTGGTGGAAACAACGCATCTTGAGGTGCCGGAGGCGATCTATAACTGCCCGGAGTGCAGCCATTGGCTGCCCCCGGGGACGCTGGCTTGCCCGGAGTGCCAGGCGATTGTGTATGCAGGGCACATGAAGCGGATTGCGTCTGCTGCGTTGGCGGAGGAGGGAGCGTCGCACTGGGCGGAGGCGCGGGAGATATGGCAGCAGGGACTGCACTGGCTGCCGGCGGGAACGAAGCAGGCGGAGGCGGTGGAGCAGAGGATTGGGCAGATTGATGCGCGGCTGCGGGGGAAAGAGGAGACGAAGGCGAAGTGGACCAAGCGGCTGGGTCCGCTGGCCCCGGTGGTGTTCTTTCTGGCGAAGCTGAAGACGGTGTTCTTCGTGCTGCTGAAGGCGAAGTTTCTGCTGAGCTTTGTGGGATTTTTCCTGGTCTATTGGGCGATCTTCGGGTGGAAGTTTGGGCTGGGTTTTACGGTGGGAATTTTGATTCATGAGATGGGGCATTACATTGCGGCGCGGCGGCGGGGGCTGAAGGTTGATCTGCCGGTGTTCATTCCGGGGATGGGTGCGTATGTGCGGTGGTTTTCGCAGGGGGTAAACCTGGAGGATCTGTCCGGGATTGCGCTGGCGGGGCCGTTTTTTGGGCTGATGGTGGCGGTGGTGTGCGGGGGCGTGGCCCGGTTTACAACGGGCGATACGGCGGGGCTGTTCAGCGCCCTGGCGCATGTGACGGCGTGGCTGAACCTGCTGAATCTGATTCCGGTGGTGGGGCTGGATGGGGCGCAGGCGACGTATGCGCTGGACCGGACGCAGCGGTGGCTGGTGCTGGCTACGGCGGCCTTATTTTTTGCGCTTTCGCACGAGGGGATCCTGGTGCTGCTGGCAGTGGGGATGGGGTGGCGGATCTATAAGGGCGATGTGCCGGAACAGCCGAGTACAAGGACGCTGATGCGGTATGTGCTGCTGCTGTTTGCGCTGGGCGTGGTGATTTACGTGTTTCCGGATACGTCGACGCGGTATTAGGCCTGCTTGAGGAAGCGGCGGCCCTGGACGGCGTACTGACCACTGAGTACCTGGGCGATAGCTGCGGGGTAGGCTTTGTGTTCTTCGATGAGGATGCGGGCGGAGAGGCTTTCTTCGGTGTCGGTATCGAGGATGGGGACAACGCGCTGGAGGATGATGACGCCGTGGTCGATGTGCTCGTCCACGAAGTGCACGGTGCAGCCGGCGACCTTGGCTCCGAAAGCGAGGGCCTGGGCCTGGGCGTCGAGGCCGGGGAAGCTGGGGAGCAGGCTGGGATGGACGTTCAGGATGCGGTTGGGGAAGGCGGCCACGAAGGCCGGGGTGACGATGCGCATGTAGCCGGCGAGGCAGACGAGGTCGACCTGGGCGTCGCGGAGACGGGAGATGAACTCTTCGTCACGAGCCTGCGGGGTGCGGCTGGCGATGGGGATGTGGTGGGCCGGGATGCCGAGCTCGCGTGCGGCAAGGAGTCCGGGGACGTCGGCCTTGTTGGAGAGAACGACGGCGATTTCGGTCGAGGGGAGGCGGCCGTCCTGAATGGCAGCATGGATGGCGAGGAAGTTGGATCCGCGGCCGGAGAGGAGGATGCCGAGTCGGTTCATGCGGAAGTCTCCACAGTCGGGATGGCATCTTCGAAAGTGTGAGACGTAGCTCGGGCCGTTGGTCCTTGAGCGTCCCAATAGTCTCGATGAGTAGTGGCGATCAATCTTGAGACAGCATCCCTATCAACGGCGTCGGGCAGCAAGGAACAGAGTGCAGCTTGCTCCGCTTGATTGCGGAGGTCTGCGGCCAGTTCATCAAACTGAGGGAGCGTGTATTGGCCTTTCCTGACTGCGATTAGAAGATCCCGCTCTGGACGAGGTAGCGTAAGTCTGCGTTCGCGCATCAACTCAGTGCATTCCAGATAAAGACGAAGGCAATGCATGGCGGCCTTGCTGTCATAGCCGTGAATGCACTCGTACTCTGGCCTGCGGCCCTTTTTGCCTCGCCCTGCCTCGCCGGTGATGCGCTTGCGCTGGTTTTCTGCGAAGCCGATAAACTGCTCTGCCGATTGCCTGGATAAGAAGACATGAGGGTGTGTCTGTAGGGGCGTCCATGCGGGGCTTGAGGTGGCGGTTGCCTCTGCGAAGAGGAAGTGGAGCGCGGTGGCGTTTCCCTTGGCGGCGAGATGGCCCCAACGGCGGAGGGAATAGAGCGTGACGTCTACGTCATCCGGGCCGTTACGACGGTCATCGCTTGCGGTAGACCAGACAAAATGAGCTCGAGGCTGGAGACCTAGGGCTTCTTCGGGCGTTCCCATGAAGACACCGTAGAGGTCGAGATCGTCCGTGGTTCCGACCTTTGCGCCGTGAAGTTCTGAGCCACCGATGAAGAGGTGGATTACATCCTCTGGCGTCGCATAGCCTGCGGTCTGAAGATGATCCATCAGTTGTGTGTTGAGCACTTCAATCTCCGGAACACAAGCTTCACTGTGACAGAATCGAGGGTTTGCGGCAATGCGGATGGTGGCTAGGGGATGGGGGTGCCCTGGTGGAAGAGGATGCGCCAGTGGCCGTCTTCCAGACGCCAGAGGGAACTGCGGAGAGCTTCGCGGGTGCCGTTGCTGGAGACGTAGGTGAGGAGGGCCAGGGTGGGGGAGAGGGGCTGGCAGGTGAAGTCGCGGGCGATGATGCTGGAGGAGGGCTCGGTGGCCAGGGCTTCAAGGATGGCGGCGCGGGACCAGATGCGGCCGGAGGCGCCGAACTCGCGGAAGTCCGCGGAGAGGAGTGGGGCGGCTTGCGCGGGGTCGGCGCGGATGGCCGGGTGGTGGAGGGAGCGCTCGAGGGTGATGAGGTGGGAGTCCAGATCTGATTGCATGATGAAAGGCAAGAACAAGTACGCCCTTGCGCCGGGCGGGCGGTGCTTCGCACGGTGTTGGACCGCTTCGCGGTGAGTGCTTCCCCGACTAGTTGTAGAGGACTTTGCGGGTGCCGCGGGTGACGATGCGGCCGATGATGTGATGACGTTCGTTGGCGCGGTTGAGGATGGCTTTGGCTTTCTTGACCTGCTCCGCGGGGATGACGGCGATGAGGCCGATGCCCATGTTGAAGGTGCGGAACATTTCGTCGCGGTCCACGTTACCGAGCTGCTGCAGGTGAGCGAAGAGGGGCGGGACTTCCCAGCCGGCGAGATCGATGACCGCGTCGAGACCCTTGGGCAGGATGCGGGGAAGGTTCTCTGTAATGCCGCCACCGGTAATGTGGGCGAAGCCGCGGACGAGGGGTGTGGCGTCCGGCTGGGCGTTGCCGGCGGTGAGCTTTTTGATGACGGCGAGATAGCTGCGGTGGGTGCGCATGAGTGCCGCGCCGGTCTTGTCCTTGAGCTCGTTGATGTATTGTTCGGGACCGTATTTGGCGACCTCAAAGAGGAGCTTGCGGGCGAGCGAGTAGCCGTTGGTGTGGAGGCCGTTGGAGGGGATGCCGAGTAGGACGTCGCCGGGCTCGATGGTATTGCCGGTGATGATATCCGGGCGGTTGACGCAGCCGATGATGGTGCCGGCGAGGTCGTATTCACCGTCGGCGTAAAAGCCGGGCATCTGGGCGGTTTCGCCTCCGATGAGGGCGCAGCCGTTGGCGCGGCAGGCTTCGGAGAGGCCGCGGACGACGGTTTCGACGACGTCATTTTCCAGGCGGCCGGTGGCGAGGTAGTCGAGGAAGAAGAGGGGGGTGGCGCCCTGGACGGCGATGTCGTTGACACAGTGGTTGACGAGGTCCGCGCCGACGGTGTGGTGGATGCCGAGCTCGAAGGCGACCTTGAGTTTGGTGCCGACGCCGTCAGCGCTGGAGACGAGGACGGGGTCCGGGAAGCGGGCGAGGTCCAGGGCGAAGAGGCCGCCGAACCCGCCGATTTCGGAGAGGACGTTTTTGTTGAACGTCTTGCGGGCGAGCATCTTAATGCGCTGCTTGGCGCGGTCGCCGGCGGTGATGTCGACACCGGCATCGGCGTAAGACACGGACGCTTTCGAGCTGGGAATAGTCTCTTCGGGCAAACGGAGGCTCCTGAATTCGGGTCGCGACGGGACTTTCAGTCTAGCAGGGAGCTTTTCCACCAAGGTTAAACGGGCTGTGTTGAAGTGGGGTGTCATCGATGGCCTTCTGGGATGTAAACGGGTTGAACCGGCAAGATGGATGTTTGCAAGGGCTTGCTTTTTATAGCGCGCCTCCGCGGGGAGAGGGGAAGCTGATGGGGAGCGAGGACGGATGGGAGGGCAATCCGATGGCAGAGCGAGGGGGCGGGCCGCCGTTACACTGGTGGAATGAGCGAGCGGGTCATGGTGAAGTCAAGGGCGTTACAGGTGCGGGCAGCGGGTTTGCTGCCGGGTGGGGTGGATTCTCCGGTGCGGGCGTTCCGGGCGGTGGGGGGAGATGCGCCGTTTGTCGAGCGGGCGGATGGGGCGTACCTGTGGGATGTGGATGGGAACCGCTACCTGGACTTCTTTGGGAGCTGGGGGCCGATGATCCTGGGGCATGCGTTTCCGGCGGCGGTGGAGGCGGTGCGGGAGGCAGCGGGGAGGTCAGCGAGCTTTGGGGCGAGCCATGCGGGCGAGGCGAACCTGGCGGAGCTGGTGACGCAATGCTTTCCATGCGTGGAGAAGCTGCGGTTTGTGAGCTCGGGGACGGAGGCTTGTATGTCTGCGATCCGGCTGGCGCGTGGGTTTACGGGGCGGAAGTTTGTGATTAAGTTTGAGGGGTGCTACCACGGCCATGCGGACGCGCTGCTGGTGAAGGCGGGGAGTGGGATTGCGACGCTGGGGATTCCGGGGTCGGCAGGGGTGCCGGAGGAGACGGCGATGCATACGCTGGCACTGCCGTATAACGATTTGGCTGCGGTGGAGACGGCGTTTGCGATGCATCCGGGGGCTATCGCTTGTGTGATTGTGGAGCCGGTGGTGGGGAATGCGGGGACGATTGTGCCGGGGGAGGGGTATCTGCAGGGGCTCAGGCGGATCACGGCGGAGCATGGGGCGCTGCTGATCCTGGATGAGGTGATGACGGGGTTTCGGCTGGCGCTGGGTGGGGCGTCGGAGCGGTATGGCATCAACCCGGATCTGGTGACGCTGGGGAAGATCCTGGGTGGGGGGCTGCCGTGTGGCGCGTTTGGCGGGCGGGCGGAGGTGATGGAGGCTTTGGCGCCGCTGGGGCCGGTGTACCAGGCGGGGACGTTGAGTGGGAATCCGCTGGCGATGGCGGCGGGGATTGCTACGCTGGGACACCTGATCGCGCATCGGGAGGTGATCTACGCCAAGCTGGAGCGGACGACGCGGGCGATCGTGGAGGGAGTGGCGGCGGTGGCGAGCGAGGCTGGGGTGAAGGTGATGACGAATCGGGTGGGTTCGATGTTCACATGGTTCTTTACGGAGCAGCCGGTGACGGATTTTGCGAGTGCGTCGACGAGCGATACGGCGGCATTCGGGCGGTTTCACCGGGCGATGATGGAGACGGGGGTGTGGCTGCCGCCGAGCCAGTTTGAGGCAGCGTTCGTGAGCACGGCGCATGGGGATGGTGAGATTGAAGCGGTGATCACGGCTGCGCGGACTGCGTTGCGGGCTTAGGCGCGGGCCTGCTGGACCATTTCGACTAAGAGGCGACGGGTGTCCCCGGGTGTGATGGCTTCGCGGGGGAAGTTGATGCGGGTGCCCTTCCTGCCTTCCTTCGTGAGCAGGCTGAGGGTGAAGCCGAGGCGGTCGATTGCGGTCATGGAGGCCTCCGTGGCTTCGAGCGCGCTGTGGGTGCGGGCGAGGAGGATCATGGCGTCAGCATGGTCTGCGTTCATGTGGGCGAGGATGCCGGCGGCGGCGGGGGCGAGGGGGTCAGGCGCGGCGCGGGCGTAGTCAGGGGAGTCGACCCAGCCCATGGTGCCGAAGCCGCCGACGTAGTAGACGTCCAGGATTTGCAGGCGGAAGAAGCTGAAGTCGGCGAAGTCGATCCAGTAGCGGCTCTGGGGCTGGCGGGCCAAGTAGAGCTCGCGGGCGGCGGGGAGGTCAGATTCGGGGATGGGTTCGGCGGTCCCGAGGAGGGTGGCGCGGGCTGCGCCCAGGGGGTCTGAACCGGGGTCCTGGTTTCCTCCACCCAAGGGACCCAGGAAGAGGCTGCAGCGGGGGTCGGCCTTGAGGTTCTGGGTGTGCATGGCCATGTTGCTGATGAGGAAGAGGGGGCGGCCCTGGGGGTCCAGGGCGAAGGGCATGAGGGAGCCGAAGGGGAAGCCGGGGTGCTTGCGGGAGAGGGTGGAGAGGGCGGCGACGGAGGCGAGGGAGAAGAGGGTGCGGACGCGCTCGGCGTGGGAGGGCTCCGGGAGTTGAGGGAGGGCGGGGCCGGTGTAGGCGTGTTGGCGAGGTTCTGACATGTGGGGTTCAGGATAGTGCCTGGGAGGGCGGAACGCCTACCCGGGCCCTGGTAGGAATGTGCGCAAAAATTTGAAACAAAGGGCTTAGAACTGTATTGACGAGCTAAATTCTTTGTTTTCAGTGACCACTGGCTGCAAAAATCTCATTCTAAAGGGGTTATCTTCATCAGGGGATGGTGCTCGTGAAAGGGGTGGATGGTCGCTTGGCTCTGTGTTGGCCGGAAGAGCATTTGCTGGATAAAATGGGGATTCGGAGGACGTTTGAGCCAGTCTGCCACGGTCAAGCAATTGCGAGCGAAGATGCTTTCGCGGTTTTGTGTGCTGGCCGGCCGGCTTCTGATCCTCCTTTCCGCGGTGCTGCTTGCCATCACTCCGATGACGGCGCACTTCTGGACGTTTGACGGGTTCCTGCGGGGCGGGCAGGACTTTGAGATGGGGCTGCTTTCCGTGCTGGCGGTGCTCTGCCTGGTGCTGCTGCTTGCGGACATGTTCCGGGAGACCCTCTCGCTGCTGATTGCGCTACGGGAGTGGATTGATGCTCCTTACCGCGATGAGGCCGATGCTTGGGCCGACCGCTTGTTGTTGCAGCGCTTTACCGCCGGACCGGTTTTGCCTCCGGGGCCATCTTCGGCTACCGTCTCGCTTCCCCTCCTGATCTGAGCAAAGTTACGACACTCATCCCGGCACGGCTCGCTCGTTTGTAGCCGCTGCGCCGTAGTGAAGGTACGACTTGAACCCAGTCATCGGGAGTATTCATGAAGAAGTCAGAAGTATTCAAGGCATGGGGATTGATCCTCACCGGCCGCGCCCCGTCGCTTTCCATTGAGATCACCAAGGAGTGCCCGCTGCGCTGCCCGGGGTGTTACGCCTTCGACGCGGCGCACCTGGGGGGCGACGTGCAGTTGCGGCAGCTTTCCGACTTCAAGGGGGATGAGCTGGTGAGGCGGGTGCTGGCGGTGGTGGATGAACGCAAGCCGCTGCATGTGTCCCTGGTGGGCGGAGACCCGATGGTGCGGTATCGCGAGCTGGAGGCGCTGCTGCCGGAGATGGAGCGGCGCGGGATCCATACGCAGGTGGTGACGAGTGCGTTCCGGGTGATTCCGGCGGAGTGGAAGCAGTACAAGCGGTTGAATGTGGTGGTGTCGATCGACGGTTTGCAGCCGGAGCATGACGCGCGGAGGAAGCCGGCGACGTATGAGCGGATTCTGAAGAGCATCAAGGGAGCGAAGGTGACGATTCACTGCACGATCACGTCGCAGATTGCGGATCGGCCGGGGTACCTGGATGAGTTTCTGGCGTTCTGGAGCGCGCAGCCGGAGATTGCGAAGGTGTGGTTCAGCCTGTTTACGCCGCAGCGCGGGGCGACCGATGTGGAGATTCTTTCGCAGGCGCAGCGGGCGGCGGTGATTGCGGATCTGCGTCGGTTGCGGGTGCAGTATCCAAAGCTGGATATGCAGGATATTGTGATTGACGAGATTGCTCATCCTCCAAAGAGCCCGGAAGCGTGTATCTTTGCGCGGACGACGGAGACGATCTCCGCGGACCTGAAGACGCAGATTACGCCGTGCCAGTTTGGCGGTGAGCCGGACTGCGAGCAGTGCGGCTGTATTGCTTCGATGGGGCTGGCGGCGGTGGGGCATTACAAGGTTGCGGGAGGGTTGACGGCAGGGCATTTGTTTATGGCGAGCGATCGGGTGGGCCGGCTGTGGAGGAGGATGCAGCAGGCGACTGCGCCTCCAGCGGAGCCGGACCGGGGGCTTTCGCAGTTTCGGATTCTGCAGCGGTAGAGGTTCATCGGCAATACGAGCTGAAGGAGGGCGGGACGTGAGCGAGAACGGGTGCGGGATGGAGATGGAGTTGCGGCGGGAGCTGGTGCGGTTCAGCCGATGGCTGCACCGGCTGGGGTTTATGCCGGGGACGTCTGGGAACCTTTCCGTGCGGCTGGATGCACAGCGGATTCTGGTGACGCCGACGGGGGCGAGCAAGTATCTGCTGCGGGCGTCGGACATGGCGGTGGTGGATCTGGACGGGCGATGTTGCGGCGGGGGCAGGAAGGCGACGAGCGAGCTGGGCATGCACCTGGCGGTGTATCGGCGGAGAACGGACGTGCGCGCGGTGGTGCATGCGCATCCGCCGGTGGCGACGGCGTTTGCGTGCTCCGGGCAGGCGCTGGATGAGGTGCTCTGCCAGGAGTCTGTGATGATGCTGGGACCGGTTCCGCTGGCCTGCTACGCGACGACGGGGACGGAGGAGGTGGCGGCCAGCCTGGCTCCGCTGGTGCGGGATCATGTCGCGATCCTGCTGGCGAACCATGGGGCGGTGAGCTACGGGAGCAGCCTGCTGGAGGCGTTTATGCGGATGGAGACGCTGGAGCACCTGGCACAGGTGCACCTGGCGGCGCATCAACTGGGAACGATGCAGCCGCTGAAACAGGGGCAGATCGACCAGTTGCAAGGAGCGAAGGAACGGTATCTGGGGAATGCGAGCTGAGCTGGCTTGAGGTACTTGAGGGGCGCTGGAGTGAGATCCGGCGCCCCTCTGGGTCTGATTCCTGGTGAGGTTTAGCGCCAGCCGTTGTTGAAGTTGCGGTCGTAGGCTTCGTGGCGGTCGTGATCGAAGTGGAACTGCTGACGCTGCCAGTCTTCGTGGCGGGCGAAGGCCTGCTGACGCTCCCAGGCTTCGTGGTCGCGGAACTGGTCGTTTCTGAACTGCTGAGGGCGGAAGTGATCGTCGCGGAAGCGGTCCTCACGGTCATAGGCGGAGCGAGGGGCGGCATAGCCGTATCCGTAGGCAGGCTGGCCGAGTTGGACGCCAACGGAGAAGCTCTGGGCCTGGGCGGCGTGGGGCGCGACGACGAAGGCGAGGGCCGCGAGGGTAAGAGTGGTGGTGAGGGCGGTGCGGACGAGCTTGCGAACGGTCGTGGTGTTCATGGTGTTGCCTCCGTGGTCAAGTCAGATAAGGTTCCTGTACCAGCCACGGTGAGTAGTACCCGGCTTCGGGTAAGTTGTTGCGAGGGCTGTGGATATCCTGCGGGGTAGGGGTCGGAGAAGTGACGCGAGAGTCTCGCGCGAACCTGCTGGAGATGGAGATGGAGATGGGCCGGGCTTCTTCGAGGTCCTTCGACTGCGTCATTCGCAAAGTACGCGACTGACTTCGCTCAGGATGACGCGTCTTTTTCTTACCTCAAACAAGCAACCGCAAAGGCAAATACAGGGGTCCTGCCCCTGAGCTTTGCTTCGGGGGCAGGATCACGTGCATTCAGGTTATGCGCGAGTTGCTATGCGGCGGCAGTTGGGCGGGCTTTGGGTTCCATGAAGAGCTTGCCGGCGAGGACGAGGAGGACGAGCATGACGGCGCAGTAGGCGAAGACGTGGCGGACGCCGATGAGGTTGGCGAAGATTCCGGAGAGGACGAGGCCGAGGATCTGGGCGGAGAAGATGAGGCTCATGGAGGTGGACCCGACGCGGCCCATGAGGGTGGGTGGGGTCTCCTGCTGGATGAGGACGTTGGCGGGGACGACGATGCCGGAGACGGCGATGCCGATGATGAGGTCTGCGAGGATGGCGGCCCAGACGTGGGGGATGCCGGCAAGGATGACGAGGCCGACGCCGATGCCGAGCAGGCCGCAGTAGACGAGCAGGGTGTTCGAGAGGCGCTTGCCGAAGGTGTTGAGGCCGTTGACGCCGAGGAACATGCCGAGGCCGATCATGAGCGAGACGACGGAGTAGGTGCCGGAGCTTTGGCGGAGATTGTCGCGGACGTAGACGGCGATGAGCGGGCCGAAGCAGCCGAGGATGAACATGCCGGCGGAGAGGGCGACGGTGACAAAGAGGACGCCGGGGTGGCCGACGATGAAGCCGAGGCCTTGCTTCATATCGGGCAGGATGGTGGCGAGGGAGGGGCGCGGCTGGGCTGAGGGGGCGGGCTCGGGGGTGGGGAGTTCGGCGGATTCGAGTTCGGAGCGAAGCTGCTGGGCCGGCGCGGGTGTTGGGGCGGGGATGGTGCGCTTGAGGGCGATGGAGCCGATGAGGCAGGCGGAGGCGGCGAAGGAGATGGAATCGGCGATGTAACAGCGGCTGGGGCCGGCGAATTTGTAGATGAGCACGGCGAGCGGGGGGCCGACGATGCGGGCGCCGAAGAGGACCTGCTGCATGAGGGCCTGGGCGGAGCGGAGGCCGTGGAGGGGGACGGCGGATCGGATGGCGACGCCCTGGGCGGGGGAGAAGAAGGAGCTGAGGACGGAGATGCTGGCGAGGATGAGGTAGAAGTGGGCGAGGGTGCTGGCGAAGAGGAGCAGGAGGCAGAGGCCGGCGCGGATGGCGTCGGAGGAGACCATGGTGGTCTTGAGGGGCCAGCGGTCGACGAAGACTCCGGCGAGGATGCCGAGGAGCGCGATGGGGAGGAGATAGGCGATCTGGAGGTTGGTGACCTGGGCGGGGGAGGCGTGGAGCTTGAAGGTGAGGAAGGAGATGACGGCGAAGAGGGCGAGGAAATCGCCGAAGGTGGAGACGAGCTGGGCGTACCAGAGGCGGCGCATGATGGGGATGCGCAGGACGGCGCCCATGGAGAGGGGCTCGGGCGTCATGCCGGGGGAGAGGGGTTGGGTGGCCATGGTGGGTGTGGCTATGGTAGCTGAGAGCGAGGGATAAGGGGTCAGGTTTCAGGGGTCAGGAGAGGCTTGCTCTTACTGAAACCTGAGACCTGATCCCTGAAACCTTATTCAATCCAGGCGTCTGGGGTGACGTAGGTGAGGTTGAGGGGGGCGAGCGATGTCAGGAGGCGGTCGACAGCGGAGACGGTGGGGAGGCGGGGGGCGGTGTGGGGGCCGTCGTGGAGGACGAGGTTGGTGGCACGGCGGTGGGCGCGGTTGGCGGCGAAGTCGCGGGCGATGCGGTGCAGGATGATGGTGGAGGAGACGGGCTCCCAGTCGCCGGCGATGATGTTCCAGTTGACGGGGGTGAGGGCGAGGGCGAGGGCTGCTCGGAGGACGGTGAGCGAGCGGGCGCCGTGGGGCGGGCGGAAGAGGGTGACGGGAGCGCCGAGGGTGTCTTCGAGGGCGTGATTGCAGTCTGTGAGTTCCGCGCGGATGCGGGTGGGGGAGCAGAAGGTGAGCCAGGGGTGGTGCATGGTGTGGTTGCCGATGGCGTGGCCGGCGGCGGCGATCGTGCGGGTGAGGGCGGGTTCGCGGAGGACGTTCTGGCCGATGAGGAAGAAGGTGGCGCGGACGTTGTGGCGGGCGAGGACGTCGAGGAGCTGGGGGGTGGCGAGAGGGTTGGGGCCATCGTCAAAGGTGAGGGCGAAGTCTTGCGGGCGGTTGCGGGGCGCGGTGAGGATGGGGCCGAGGAGCTGGGAGGTGGGGTAGAGGGAGGCGTAGGCCAGGGCTCCGGAGGCTGCGGAGGCGGTCAGGGCGAGAGCGGCTGCGGATTCGAGGAGAGGGGGCATGGGTGAGCGGCTAAGGGTCAGTTTATGGGTTTTGGTGCGGTGGTTGGGGGATGTTGCATCCTAATTGAGAGCGAAGTCTGTGTGCGAGGTGACGGATGAAGACGAAGACGCTGGGATGGTTGGGGGTTTTGCTGCTGGCAGGGAGCGCGGGGGCGCAGGTGGCGGCGGCGAAGGCGGACGCGAAGGGGAAGGTGCCGGCGGCGACGGTGAAGGCGGATGACGATAAGGGGCTGGTGGGGGAGATTCCGGTGAACACGCCGGATGTTCCGGATCCGAAGGATGTGAGCGCGGTGGGAAGTCCGACGGCGGGGCTGCGGGGTGGCGCGGAGGCGGTGAGGATCAAGGCGAGTACGGCGGTGAACGTGACCTTGACCCAGGCGGTGAGCTCCGGTGTACAGCGCAATGGCGCGATGCTGGAAGGGGTGCTGGCGGGGCCGGTGACGGCTTCTGACGGCAGGGTGATGAAGGCGGGGACGCCAGTGCAGGTGACGGTCCTGAGCGTTGCGAAGGCGGGCATGGTGCAGAGCGCGGGGGTGTTGAGCCTGCAGGTGGTGCGGGTGGGCGGGGTGGCGGTGACGACGGATGTGCTGGAGTTTCTGGGGCAGGAAGGACACAGGGATGTCGCGGACGCGAACCCGGAGAAGGGGACGGAGGCGATGGTGCAGGCCGGGGCTCCGCTGAAGTTTCAGGTGCTGGGGAGCGGGGATAAGTTCGATGGGAACGAGACGGCGGGGAAGGGTGGGAGTTCAGTGAGCGTGGGGGCGGGGACGGTGAGTGCGCCTGCGGGGTTTGCGAGGCCGGCGGCGGGGACGACGACGGCGATTCATGGGGCGACTACGCCGCGGTGAGGTAGGGAAAAGAGGTCGGGCTTCGCCCGATACCCCACCTATTCGCGATGAGACTGCGAAAAGGATGGGGGCACCCGGAACAAGCAAGGGCAAATACAGAGGTTCTTCGCTGCGCTCAGAATGACGTGCTTTATCAGCGCTAGAGGGATGTGAGGAAGGCGAGGACTTCGTCGGCGTGTCCTTCGGGTTTGACCTTGGTCCAGACGTGGCGGAGGCGCTGGTGGCCGTCCTTGTCCGCGGGGGCGATGAGGTAGGTGTTGCGCTCGACCCCTTTGACGAGCTTGCCGTACATGTTTTTGGGCTTGATGACGGCGAAGTAGTTGCAGATCTCCTCGGTGGGGTCGGCGAGGAGCTGGTACTTGAGGTGGAACTTTTCGGCAAATTTCTTCTGCGCCTTGACGGTGTCGCGGGAGATGCCGAGGACGACGGCTCCGGTGGCTTGGATGTCGGAGATGGCGTCGCGGAAGGAGCAGGCTTCGATGGTGCAGCCCGGGGTGTCGGCGCGGGGGTAGAAGAAGAGGACGATGTTCTGAGCGGCGAAGTCGGACAGGGCGACGGTGTGGCCGTCCTGATCCTGGGCGGAGAAGTTTTCTACGATGTCGCCGGGGGCGGTGGGTGCGGGCATGATGTGTGTCCTTTCGGGTGCTAGGGTTTGCGGTATTGGGCGCAGGCGGGGCTGTCGTAGCAGTTGAGCACGATGAAGAGCTCAGAGCGGAGCTTCCAGCCTGAGGCGGTTTTGCGCCACATGGCGAGGTAGGTGCCGCCATAGCTGCGGGTGCCGTCCGGGCGAGTGCCGAGCCAGTGACCGTGCTCGGCGGCGAGCGGCGCGGCGGAGGAGATTTCGATCTTGTCCGGCGTGCGCTCGTACGCGACGGAGTTGGGGGTGGCGAAGTCCTGAGCGAAGGTATCGATGTATGCCTGGCGCGTGGGAACGAAGACGCCGCTGCCGCGGATCATTACGAAGTCGTCGTCCAGGCTGGAGGCGAAGGCCTTGAGGTCGTGGTGGCGGATGGCTTCGTTGGAGGAGCGGCGAGTGGCGCGGATTTGCCGCTCGTCGATGTTGGTTTGAGCGTGCAGCATCGGCATGAGAAACAGGCCAAGCATGAGGATTTTCAACATCGAGGCTCTCCTCAGGCGGGTGGGTTGAGCGCGATGACGGTTTTTTCCAGGCTGGCGAGGTCTTCTACGTTGTAGCTGGCGGGGGACTCTACGCCCTTGCCGAGGATCTGGCGGGTGAGGCCGGTGAGAACTTTGCCGGGGCCGATCTCGATGAGGTGCGTGATGCCCTGCTGGACGAGGAGGTTGATGCATTCGACCCAGCGGACGGGGCCGGTGACCTGGCGGATGAGGCAGTCGCGGGTGTCTGGCGCGCGGGTGACGAGGCGGGCGTCCACGTTGCAGGCGACGGGAAAGGCGGGGTCGGAGAAGGCGACGGCTTCCAGCGTGGAGGCGAGGAGGTCCTGCGCGGGCTGCATGAGGGCGCAGTGAAAGGGGGCGGAGACCTTGAGCATGACGGTCTTTTTTGCTCCCGCTTCCTTGCAGAGGGCGGCGGCGCGCTCGACGGCGGCGGCGGAGCCGGAGATGACGATCTGCTCCGGGGAGTTGAGGTTGGCCGGGGAGACGATGGAGCGGGCGACGTCGGCGCGGGGGGCTTCGGATTCAGATGGGGTGGTGTCGACGGGGGATGGGGCGGAGTGTTCGTCGGCTGCGGCGGCGCAGCAATCGTTAACTGCCTCCGCGGGGAGACCGAGGATGGCGGCCATGGCGCCTTCTCCGGCGGGGACGGCCTGCTGCATGAACTGGCCGCGGCTGCGCACGGTGCGGACGGCGTCGGTAAAGCTGACGGTTCCGGCGGCGACATGGGCGCTGTACTCGCCGAGGGAGTGGCCGGCGGCGAAGGCGGGGGTGAGCCCGGGGAGGGACTCCTGTAAGACGCGGAAGGCGGCGACGGAGACGGTGAGGATGGCGGGCTGGGTGTGCTCGGTGAGCTGGAGGGTCTCGGCGGGGCCGTTGAAGATGAGTTCGGAGAGGGGGAAGCCGAGGGCTTCGTCGGCCTCGTCAAAGACGGCGCGGGCGGTGGGGTAGGTGTCGTAGAGCTCGCGGCCCATGCCGACGGATTGAGAACCCTGGCCGGGGAAGAGGAAGGCTACTTTGGCGTTCGTGTCCATTCCTGTTGGATGCTACAGGAAGAGCGAGGGAAGAGGGTGAAGGCTACGGGTTGCGGATGGAGATGGTGGGGAGGGGTTCGCGGTCTTCGGCCCAGGGTTGGGCGGTGACGCGGAAGCTGGTGGGAACGTCTGAGGTGGCGTGAACGGCGAGGGTCAGGGCGGGAGTGTCGCTGGGGACGACGGCGCGGAGGTCGTAAAAGGCGTAGGCGTCGGACTGGGCGTCGCGGGCGGCGGCGTGGAAGGTGGTTTCCTCGTGGAGGTATGGGGTGGGGGCTGTGGAGGAGAAGCAGGCACCGGCGCTCGAGCTTTGGGCGACGATGCCGCTGCCGGCGCCGGTGAATTCTGCTAACTCCTGGTCCGGGTTGCAGCGTCCGGGCTGGAAGCGGTTGGAGCGGGGAGCGCCGATGCGGTAGAGCATGGCGTGGAGGCGCTGGGCGAGGCGGATGGTCTCGGGGTCAGCGGTGAAAGATGGGCCGGACAGGACGAAGACGACGCGGTGGCCGGGGAATTCGGCGAGCGTGCCGATGGCGTCCGGGACGGAGGCGTGGAGGAGTGTTGAGGTGCGGAGGGTGTCTTGCAGGGCCTTCAGGCCGGCGAGGTAGGGGTCTGGCGACCCTGGGCATCGTGGATGCTGATGTGCCAGCCGGCCTTCCAGAGCGGCTTCAGCTGTTGCGCGAGCGCAGGGATGCCGGCGGGGGTGAGCTCGCCCTGGCCGGGAGAGAGGATGAGGAGGAGGTGAGTGTGCGGGGATTCGAGCGTGGCGGGCACGGGTGTGCCGGTGGGGGAGGCGAGGACGAAGTTGGTGGGGGTGAGGTCACCGACGGGCTGGTTGTCGCGATCGAAGACGCGTACGGCGACGTGGACGGTCTGAGGCGTCTGGCAGAAGGCTGGGAGGCTCAGGGTAAGCGCTGCGCCGGTGCCGAGGATGGATGCAGCGGCAAGCCTGAAGCTCATGCGCGGGCCTCGAGCAGGTTTAGACGCCGACGCCGAACTCGACGTCCTGCATCTCGTCACCGGAGTGGGAGTAGAAGTCGTAAGGGGTGCGGCGGTTGAACTTGTAGCGCTGGCGAAGCTCGCGGCCGACGAAGAGGCCGAGCGCGACGGCGCCGAGGCCGGCGGAGATCCAGCCGACGGTGCGGAGGATGGTGGTCTCCTCGCAGTCCGAGGCAGCGACAGGCATGGCCTTCGAGAAGGCTTCAGAGGCGGATTCCGCGATCGCCGCGGGGACGTCTTCCAGCTTGTGGCCGAAGATGCGGGTTGGAAGGAACGACAACATAGTGTGTGGATGATAACGCAGGTGCATGAACCTTTGACAATGGTGCTTTGGAGGGAGAGGTATCCGGTTCGGTAATGGGACGCTGACCGGCTGACGATGTTTGTTGGACGCTTGCGGTGACGATTTGGATGTTGTGTGTGCGGTTTCTGAAGGGCTAGTTGACCTCGACCTGCTGGAAGCCGAGGCCGTAGAGCAGGGTGGTGACGGAGGCGCGGGCGTTCTTGCGGGCGGCGTCGAGGATGCCGTCGGAGAGGGCGGCGGCCTGAAGCTGCTGCTGGGCCTTGGCGCGGGTCTCGGATTCGAGGTTCTGGTCGACGGGGACGAGCAGGCCGGTGGTGCGGGAGTAGACGTGGCTGTGTTCGCTGTCGAGCGTGGTGAGGAAGATTTCGGACGGCGGCAGGTTGACGTGGATGGCACGCTGATTCGGGCCTTCGATGCGGACGTCTTCGGGCTTGAGCTTGGCGAGGTCGATGCCGGCGATGGACTGGCCGTGGACGACGAGGAGGATCTTGTCGCCGGCGAGGACGTCCGGGAAGACGGGGCTGGTGCGACCGCCTTCGACGACAGAATCCAGCGAGTAGACGACGGTCTCCAGGCGGTTGAGGTGCTGGATCTTTTCAACGACGACGGGGACGGAGGTGTTGAAGTCCGTGGTACGGCCGGCGAGGAGCGTGGCAAGACGTCCGGGGAGGCCGGTCCAGGGGTGATGCAGGAAGAGCGTCAGCCCGGCGGCTCCGAGCACGAGCGCGAAGAGGAAGAGCAGAAAGGAGCGGGAGGAGCCGCGGCCGGAGTCGTACTGGGTGGTCATGGCGTGGAGGTACACCTTTCTGATAAGGCTGCGGAAGGGTTAGTCTACGCGCATTTTGGCGTCGAGGTCGACGATGAGTTGCTGGCCGGTGACCTGCATGGAGTGGATGTTGAGCTCGTCCAGGGTGAGGATGTAGCCGGTGGAGTCGGGGGATCGGATGAGGAGGGTGCGCATCAGGTCGGCGGCGTTGACCTTCATCTCCTGCGGCATTTTTTTGGCGAGGAAGGGGGCAAGGAGGGTGTCGAGCTCCTTGCTGCCGGTGAGCTTGTCGATGTGGGCGTCGCGGAAGCCGATGGATTCGCCTTCCGCTTCCGGGATGAAGGAGACCTGCGACTCGATGTTGAGCCAGATGCCGATGCAGTGGCCGTGGACGGAGGCGCCGAAGTTGGCGTGGGTGTGGACCTTGACGACGATGCGCGAGGGGCCGGCGGGGTCGTCGATGAAGCTGACCTGCGGGTTGTCCGCGAAGACGGAGCAGCCGGTGCCGGGCTTGCCGCGGAGGTAGTAACGGTTGGGCAGGTCAGGGGGACCGGGGGTCTTGAAGAGCTGGTGATTGAGCGTGCGCTCCAGCGCCTGGGCGGAGACGCGGACCTCAATGGCGCGGGCGGGCGGAGACGCCAGAAGCGCGAGCAGGACGGCGAGCAGGAGCGAGGAGCGGGCGGCCATAGCGCAAGGATAGCAATGGCCGGGTGCGATGATAGAGGGGCATGGAGCGGCCGGCGACAGAGTCGAAGAGGATCGTGCAGTTGGACGGCGTGCGGACGCTGGCCATTGGCGCGGTGTTTCTGCACCATGCGTTTGGTCTGCGGCTGCTGTGGGCGGGCGTGGACCTGTTCTTTGTGCTCTCCGGGTTTTTGATCACGGGCATTTTGATCGGCGGCAAGGAACGTCCGCTTGGGGGTTACTTCGGCCACTTTTACGAGCGGCGCGCGCGGAGGATTCTGCCGCCGTACCTGGTGATGCTGCTGGTGAGTTCGCTGGTACTGGGCTTTGGGTGGTTGAAGCGGTGGTACATGTATGTGTTCCTGATGAATTTTCTGGTGGCCTACCAGGTAAAGCACCTGCTACCGTTTGAGGTGCTGTGGTCCCTGGCGGTGGAGGAGCAGTTTTACCTGGTGTGGCCGTGGGTGGTCTTCTTTTTGAGCGAGACGGCGTTGGCCTGGGCGGCGGGTGGACTGATCCTGCTGGCGCCGCTGCTGCGCTGGTATTGCACCCCGATGTTCCAGGGGCACTGGCAGATTTACATGCTGATGCCGTTCCGGATGGACCTGCTGGCCGCTGGCGCAGTGCTGGCGATCCTGTGGCGGCGCAAGCGGGCGGTGATCGAGCGCTACGGCGTGTATGGGCCGCTGGTGACGTTGGCGTCGGGTGTGGCGCTGGTGCTGCTGGGGCGCATGCCGGGCTTTTCCACGGATGCCAACACGCGCGAGGCCAATGTGTGGATCTACGAGCTATGCCTGTTCGCCAGCGTGGGCGTGGTGGCGTGGGCGCTCAGCGGGCGGTATGTGGGCGTGCTGCGCTTTCGGCCGATGGTCTACCTGGGCCGCATCAGCTACTGCGTGTACCTGATGCATACGCTGGTGCTGCAGGTGGTGCGCGACCATGTGGCGAGTGTGGCCGTCTCCGCGCTGCTGGCGGTGGCGATCACCGTGGGGTATGCGGCGTTGTCCTGGAAGTACTTTGAGGAGCCGATCCTGTTCTGGAGGCCGAAGACGCGGGTTCGCGCGGAGGCGGAGCGGGATGAGAAGGCCATTACCGCGCCTTAGAGTTGAAGCGGGATTTCCGGGAGATTTATACTGATTCCATGAGGATGAAGATGCCTGGAACCGGACGCTAAGCCTGCTCACGCAGGAGCTTCGTATTTACACTCCGGCCGTATGCCGGCCATGTACTCGGCGGCGATCTGCTGGACGCGCTCCTCGTCCCGGATGCCGAGACCCAGCACGGAGAATTGGTGCGTGTTGAAGCGTGGGGCTTCTTCATACCACTCGGGGTAGAGTGGGCGATCACACTCAAAGTCCAGCACGCGAGTGGAAAGGCTGAGCAGGCGCTTGATGCGATCCAGCTTACGGGGATCCCGCAAGGCATACTCAAAGTCGTTGCGAAGCTGACGCCGCTCCGGCGTAACCGTGGGTGAGGACAGGTGATCGCGGATGGTGAAGAAGGTGTCTTCCCGGGTGAAGCCTTCGGCCAGATTGCGAAACTCCACGGTGCGGCAGTAGGAGTCGCACTCGTCCCATAGGCGGTCTGCCAGGTTGGTGCAGAGCTGTTCCGCGCGCTTGCTGCGCAGGTACCAGCCGCCGTTCTGCTGGTAGAGCTCCCACACGGCGCGGCGGAGCAGCAGCAGAGCCGCCAGCACATTCAGCGTGGAGCCGCCCTGCGCGGGATCGTGCGACTCCAGCTTGACGATCTCCTCCGTGACGATGTCCATCTTGCGGCTGATGGGGACGTAATGCTGCGTGACCAGCTTGATGATGCTGGGGAGAATCTCTTTCCAGACCTGCAGGTTGCGGGCCAGCGCCGTCTCCTGCTGGGCACGGCGGTCTGCGGAGCGCTGATAAAGATAGTTCAGCAAACCCAGAAAGAGGGGAAGCGAGACCGAGATGACGATGGCATCCAGCGCATGGAGAAGGCGCTCCGCAAACTCCTTCCAGCGCGCGATGAGGGTGACCGGGCTGGTTGAAACGGAGTTGGTGTTGACGCGGGACTCCGCGCCATCCCAGCTATAGACGAAGTTGAGCGACTGCTGATGGCAGCGCGTGGAGTCCTCCTCCACGCCGGCGCGGGCGGCCAGCCGGGGCAGCAGCACGACGCTTTGGTTGGGCATGACGGTCAGGGGACCGGGGCGGTTGAAGCGGAGGGTAAAACAGTTGGAGGGCTCAACGTGTACGTCCAGCAACTGGACCGGGGTGGACTGGTAGTTGGTGAACTGCATGGCCAGGGCCTGGCTGCGGCCTTCCACCTGCAGCATGGACATGGGCGGCTGCAGGTAAAGCGAGAGGCCTTCCTTGCCGGCGTTGGGGCGATAGAAGACGGTAAGGGCCTTCTGCTGCGGGTCCGGGATGCCGGGGAGCAGGCCGCTGACCAGCCCAAGGAAGACGGCCACGGCGAGCACCACGCCCACGGCGATGGTCCACCGCTTGACGCGCTGGGATTTCTCCGCCTGACCTGCCTCAGACTGCTGCGCGCTTGCTGGCATCCGTGCTCCGCAAGATGAGATGCGGGGATGGGTAGTCCCCGCATCACTTTAGCCTGCGCTGAGGCGGATGGGAAGGACGTCTTTCATTACGCCTTGGCCGCGGGCACGGCCTCATGCGGGGTCACGGCTCCCGTAATGTGGCTGGCGAGGTGGGTCTGGCGGTTCTTATAGCTTGCGCCGACGAAGTCGCGGAAGAGCGGATGCGGCTCCAAGGGCTTCGACTTGAACTCCGGGTGGAACTGGCAGCCGAGGAAGAACGGATGCGTGGGAATCTCCACGATCTCAACGTAGGTGGCGTCCGGCGTGGTGCCGGTCAGGCGAAGGCCCGCGCCGGTGAGGACGGCTTCGTACTCGCGGTTGAACTCGTAGCGGTGGCGATGGCGCTCGCTGATCTCGGTGGAGCCATAGGCTTTGTAGGCGAGCGAGTCCTTCTCCAACACGCACTGCCAGGCGCCCAGGCGCATGGTGCCGCCCATCTCTTCGACGCCGGTGAGCTCGCGGAGTTTGTAGATGATGCGGTGCGGGGTGCCGGGGTCGAACTCGCCGGAGTTGGCCTTCTCCAAGCCGCAGACGTTGCGGGCGTACTCGATGCACGCGGTCTGCATGCCGAGGCAGATGCCGAAGTAGGGGACGTTGTTTTCGCGGGCGTAGCGGATGGCGTTCAACATGCCTTCGATGCCTCGCTTGCCGAAGCCGCCGGGAACGAGGATGCCGTCGAAGCCCTTGAGCTGGCCCTCGTAGGTGAGCTGGCCGCTGGCGTCCTTGGCTTCGAGGCCTTCCGCTTCGATCCAGGTGACCTGCAGCTTCAGGCGGTGGGCGAGTGCGCCGTGGACCAGCGCTTCTTTGAGGGATTTGTAACTGTCCTCGTACTCAACATATTTGCCCACGATGGCGATGGAGACCGTGTCCTCCGGGTTATACGCGCGCTGGATGATGTCCTGCCACTTGGTGAGGTCGGGGGCTTTCGATTCGATGTGGAGGTACTTGAGAATGAGGCTGTCGACATGTTGCTCCGCGAGGTTGAGCGGGACTTCGTAGATGGAAGGAACGTCGCGGGCGATGATGACGGCTTTTTCTTCCACGTTGCAGAAGGCGGCGATCTTGCTGGCCATGTCGCGCGGCACATTGCGGTCACTGCGGCAGAGCAGGATGTCCGGCTGAATGCCGATCGACAGCATCTCCTTGACCGAGTGCTGGGTAGGCTTGGTCTTCAGCTCCTGCGCGGCCGCGATCCACGGGACGAGCGTCATGTGGGCGAAGCAGGTGTTCTCGCGACCAAGCTCCTGGCGCATCTGGCGGATGGCCTCAAGGAACGGCAACGACTCGATATCGCCGACCGTGCCGCCGATTTCGACGATGGCGATCTCGCAGTCCGCGGCGACTTTGCGCATGGCGTTCTTGATCTCGTTGGTGACGTGCGGGATGACCTGCACGGTCTTGCCCAGGTAGTCGCCGCGGCGCTCCTTGGTGATGATCTGCTCGTAGATGCGGCCGGTGGTGAGGTTGTTGTCACGCGTGAGCCTGGCATGGGTGAAGCGCTCATAGTGGCCCAGGTCCAGGTCGGTCTCGGCGCCGTCGTCGGTGACGAAGACCTCACCGTGCTGGAACGGGCTCATGGTGCCTGGGTCTACGTTCAGGTAGGGGTCAAACTTCATCAGGTTGACCTTGATGCCGCGCGCCTCCAGCAGGCAGCCGATGGACGCTGCCGCGAGCCCCTTGCCGAGCGAAGACACGACGCCGCCGGTTACAAAGATGTACTTTGCAGACATGTCCGCGACCTCTTGAGTTGTGTATTTGGATGGGCCTTGGTGGGCACGGTTAAGTATCGCAGAGTGCGGGGGCGGAGGCAATGGATGGGTGGAAAACGCCTACGTAAGCCCAGCCGGGAGTATAGTTTCCGCATGGAAATCGCCGCCGGACACGCCGTTGCCGCGCCGCATGCAGGCCGCTTGCTGGGCTGGCGGCTGGATGCGCAACGATGGACGATGCTCCGCCTGCAGCGGCTGTCTGTGAGGCTGGGGCATGCCGCGAAGAAGCCCCGCCACCTGCTCACCGGCGAGCGCGGGGAGTTTGAAGCGATGTTCTTCCTTCGCCGCCAGGGGTACCTCTTCGTGGAGCGGCGCTGGCGCTCCCCTGAACTTCGCGGCGATCTGGACCTCATCGGGTGGGACGGGCCGACGCTCTGCTTTGTGGAGGTGAAAGCCCGCACCAGGCGCGACTTTGCCCCTGCTGAAGCGTCCGTTGACGATCAGAAGAAACGGATGCTCCGCCGCATGGCGCGAGCCTACAAGCGCACCCTTCCGCGCGGCGAGCGCCTGTCCATTCCCACGCGCTTCGACGTGGTCTCCGTCTACCTGCTCGGTCCGGACGCTCTAGCTGAGTGCGAGCTGATCCGCAACGCCTTTCCGGTGCTCGAAGAAGATTCCGGCGCACGCTTTTAGCGGCAAGCGGTACCCTTCTCTGCAAAGATGGTGTCTAACGGATTGCAGGATTGAAAAGGATGGCCTGAACCATGACTCTTTTGAACGCTCCCACCTACGACGAACGCGCCGAAAAGAACAAAAAGGGCCTGCTCATCGGCGGCTTCGCCCTCATTGTGTTCCTCGTGCTCTTCACGCTGGCGGGATACCTCTTCGGCCACGGCTGGGCCTTCTCGAACCTGCCCGCCGAGCACAAGGTGAACACGTTCTTCGACGCGCTGGAAGCCAAGGACTACAACAAGGCCTTCGCCATCTACACCAACGATGACGACTGGCAGCAGCATGCCGCGAAGCACAAGGAGTACCCCATCGACCGCTTTACCGAGGACTGGACCAAGGAGAGCCCAGCCGGGGGACCCATCCTTTCGCACCACGTCGATATCTCACGCACGGATGGCTCGGGGACGTTTGGGACCGGCATCATCGTCGCCGTACGCGCAAACTCCGCGACGCAGAAGGATAAAAAGCTCTTCATGTATTACATCCGCAAGGACGGCACGTTGACCTGGCCGGCCTTCCACGAGCTTCAGTACTAGGCTTGGTGCCGGGCTGGTAGGATACTTCTTTCACGTTCGCCGCTGTGTGCGGTGCGCGTTTTGGAGGGTTGACTCATGTCCAGCGCATCCGCTCTAGTCTCGCCGCCGGAGGCCTCCGCGCAGGCCGTCCGCGAAGTCTCCCACTGGATCAACGGCGCGCACATCGCCGGAACCTCAGGCCGGTTTGGCGATGTCTTCCAGCCAGCCACCGGGCGCGTGCAGGCTCGTGTGCCGCTCGCCACGGACGCTGAAGTGGATGCCGCCGTGCAGGCCGCCGCCAAAGCCTTTCCCTCCTGGTCCGCCCAGCCTCCGCTTCGCCGCGCCCGCGTGCTCTTCCGTTTCCGCGAGTTGTTCGAGCAGCGCATGGACGAAGTCGCCGCGATGCTGACCAGCGAGCACGGCAAGGTCAACTCCGACGCCCGCGGCGAATGCACCCGCGGCCTGGAAGTCGTCGAGTTCGCCACCGGCATCCCGCAGCTCCTCAAGGGTGAGTACACCGAGCAGGTCGGCGCCGGGATCGATTCCTGGAGCATGCGTCAGCCGCTCGGCGTCGTTGCCGGCATCACGCCGTTCAACTTTCCCGCCATGGTCCCCATGTGGATGTTCCCGATCGCTTTGGCCTGCGGCAACACCTTTGTGCTGAAGCCGAGTGAACGTGACCCCAGCGTCTCCGTCCTGCTGGCGGAGATGCTGAAGGAAGCTGGGCTGCCGGACGGAGTCTTCAACGTTGTGCATGGCGACAAGTCCGCCGTGGATGCGATCCTCGCGCACAAGACCATCCAGGCGGTCAGCTTCGTCGGCTCCACGCCCATTGCGGAGTACGTCTACACGCAGGGCACCAGGACGGGTAAGCGCGTGCAGGCGCTGGGCGGCGCGAAGAACCACATGATTGTGATGCCGGACGCGGATATGGATCAGGCGGCGGACGCGCTGGTGGGCGCGGCGTATGGCTCGGCCGGGGAGCGCTGCATGGCCATCTCGGTTGCCGTTGCCGTGGGCGCGCAGACGGCCGACGCGCTGCTGGGGCGGCTCGAAGAACGCATTGGCAAGCTCAAGATCGGCGATGGTGCGCAGGACCAGCCCGGAAGCGCCGTGGACGTTGGCCCGCTGGTCACGAAGACGCACCTGGAGAAGGTCTCCGGCTATCTCGCCACAGGCCAGAGCGAGGGCGCGGAACTGGTCGTGGATGGCCGCAACGCCGCGCTGCCACGAGGCGACGGCTTCTTCCTCGGCGCATGCCTCTTCGACCACGTCAAGCCGGAGATGAAGATCTACCGCGAGGAGATCTTCGGGCCCGTCCTGGGCATCGTGCGCGCCAGCAACTTTGAGACGGCCTTGGCTCTCATCAACGAGCACGAATTCGGAAACGGCACCAGCATCTTCACCCGCGATGGCGACACCGCGCGCGACTTCGCGCATCGCGTGCAGGCCGGCATGGTGGGGATCAACGTGCCCATCCCGGTCCCCATGGCCTTCCACAGCTTCGGCGGGTGGAAGCGCTCACTCTTCGGCGACCACAGCGTCTACGGCCCAGAGGGCGTGCGCTTCTACACCCGCATCAAGACCATCACCAGCCGCTGGCCCACCGGCATCCGCGCCGGCGTGGACACCACCATGCCCACGCTCGGCTAGAAACTACTTCTCGCTCGTAGGCGGAACCAGATTCTTCAGCCGCAGGTAGGTGGACAGCTCCGCATACTGCTCGTTGTCATGCGACACGTTGCCCCACGCCATGCCGATGCGAGACCGCTTGCCCGGACCGCTGGTCAGCATCTCGGAGATGTTCGCGTCGGTCAACGCGCCGTACGCCTTATCGCACTCCGCGTAAGACGCCTTCAGCGCCGCCACGATGACGTCCTTGGTGGCCGTATCCGCGGGCACGGATGTTTTGTCGAAGGTGCTGCCGTTCAGCGTGGTGCAGGTGTGGAACTGCGCTTCGGTGATGTGGTTCACCACACGCGCGTAAGTGCGAATCTCCGGCGTCGGCTTGTACTGAAAGTCCGCCTCGGGCATCTTCTCCGCGGCTTTGATGACGTTCGGCTTCAGCCGGTTGTAGGAGCCCTGCACCTCAGCAGCGGGTCCAGAGGGACCGCTTGCAGGAGCCTGGGCAAACGCAGCGGAGACAGACAGCAGGAGGGCGGGGAGGGCGAAAACGTGCGCGAGCTTCATGGCGCAAGAGTAGCAACATCCTGTCCTGCGGGCAATGAAGGAGTTAGGCCAGCAACGATTGCTGCTCCGCGAACCGCCGCAGCGAGTCGTTGTGATCGAACGCAAGGGGAAGCGCGAGCGCCTCGCTGAGCGGATGCCAGGCGACCGCCTGCAGGTCGTCCGCGGCCGCGGCTTCAACGCGCCCTTCCAGCCGGCATGACCACACCGTATCAATGATCTGCCCACGTGGATCGCGCGTCGGATCGGATTGAATGACGACCAGCTTCATCTGCTCCGGTCCGGCGATGAGCCCGGTCTCCTCCTTCAACTCCCGCGCCGCGCACTGCTGCAGCGTCTCGCTGCCGGGGTCCAGAAAGCCGCCCACCAGGCACCATGCGTTAGGGAACGCCTGGGCCTTCGCGCCGCGCTGGCCCAGCAGCACGGTGCAGCTTCCCGCCTGCACGTAGTACGGAATGATGGAACTGGTGATGCCGTCGATCGTCTTGTAAGCCATGCGGTCTCCTGTTCTGCCCGTAGGGTGCGCGTTAGCTGTCGCTGGTCGCGCTGCTCGTGGTCAGTTCGACGACCGGATCAGAAGCGGTGTCGGCTTCGACCAGAGCATCCGCAATCGAAAGATGCTTGTCCAGGGTGGCGATGCCCAGGTCGATCTCTTCCCTGGTCACAATCAACGGCGGTGCAATGACAAAGTGCGAGACCCATGCCTGGATAATCACGCCCTCCGCAAGACACTTGCCCGCAATCTGATCTACCAGCAGCGGCTTACCGGCCACCTTGTCCGAGTAGGTGTTGAAGGGCTGCCTGGTCGTACGGTTCTTCACCAGCTCCACCGCCCAGAAGAGGCCCTTGCCGCGTACATCACCCACGCTGGGATGCCTTTCTTTCAACGCTCGCAGTTTGCCTTCGACATACGGCGCAAGCTCCGCCGCCCGGTCGACCAGGTTCAGCCGGCGCATCTCTGCGATGGTGGCCACAGCAGGCGCAAGCGTCATGGGATGCGCCTCATACGTGTGGCCATGCGCAAAGTAATGGTCGTTGAAGTACTCGGCGATCTTGCCGCTGGTCGCGCACAACCCCAGCGGAACGTACGCGCTGGTGATGCCTTTGGCCGTGGTCAGAATATCCGGCACCACGCCCCAGTGCTCCATGGCGAACCACTTGCCGGTGCGACCCCAGCCGGTCATCACCTCGTCTGCGATGAGCAGCACGCCGTTCTCATCGCAGATGCGCCGCAGCTTGGGCATGTACTCGTCCGGCGGCACAATGACGCCGTTGGTGCCGACGATGGGCTCAACCAGCACGGCGGCCACATCCTGTTCGTTCAGGATCATGTGCTCCAGGTAATCCGCGCACGCGATGCCGCACCCCGGATACGTGTGCCGGATGGGGCAGCGATAGCAGTTCGTCTCCGGCGCGAAGATCACGCCCTGCTGCTTGCCGCGCGGCTCCATCGCCCACCGCCGCGGGTCGCCCGTGGCTGCAATGCTGCCGCTGGTCGAGCCGTGGTAGCTGCGGTAGCGCGCAATGATCTTGGTCTTGCCCGTGTACATCCGCGCAATCTTGAAGGCCGCCTCATTGGCATCCGTGCCGGAGGTGGTGAAGAAAAACTTGTTCAGCGAGGGCGGCAGGATCTCCAGCAGCACCTTCGAAAGCTCGGCCCGCGCGTCGGTCGCATAGCCCGGCATTGCGTACGCAAGCTGCTGCGCCTGCGCGGCAATGGAATTAATCACGGCCTGGTTTTTATGGCCCAGGTTCGAGCACATCAACTGTGACGAGAAGTCCAGATACTGCTTGCCCGCGCCGTCATAGATGTAGCAATCCTTGGCGTCCGTGATGTGCATGGGATTCCAGCCCTTCTGGAATCGCCACGTGCCGTAATTGGTCGTGCGGGTGATATCAACGACTTCCTGCGACGTAAGCTGTGCCATGCTCTCTATCCTCTGTTCAGTCATCATATAGCGGGAGTTTCTATGGCTGATTTCACCTGCAAAACCTTGCTCTTCATCAGCAAAACGTACGTCGCGCCGGACAAGAAGAACCCAACGAACCACGCATAGTCATACAGGAAGCGCAATGCTGGAACGAAGAGTCCGATGAGCGCGCAGAACACGCCCACAATCAGCGCGATGATCGCCCGTGGATTGAACCCAGCGCTGTAGGAGTACACGCCGTTGCCGTGATACAGCCCCTGCAGATCCAGCCGTCTGTGGCGCAGGATGAAGTAATCCGCGACCATGATTCCCGCGACTGGACCCAGCAGTCCGCTATACCCAACCAGCCACCCAAAGATGTAGTTGCCGAAGCTCGCCATCAGCCTCCACGGCATCATCGCAAGGCCCAGGAACCCGGTGATCAGCCCGCCGGTGCGGAAGCTGATGTAGCGCGGCGCAAGGTTGGAAAAGTCGTTTGAAGGACTCACCACATTCGCGCCAATGTTCACGTTCAGCGTCGCAATCAAAATGCTGATCAGCGCAAGGAACGCGACTGCCGGTTGATGGAAGCGTCCGAGCAGCGTGATCGGGCTCCATATAGCTTCGCCGAAGACCACGGTGGATGCGGACGTACACGCAATGCCGATGAAGCTGTAGAGCGTCATCGCCACCGGCAGCCCGAAGGCCTGCCCCACAATCTGCGATTCCTGCGACTTCGCATAGCGCGTGAAGTCGGGAATGTTCAGTGAGAGCGTCGCCCAGTACCCGACCATCGCCGTCAGCATGGGAAAGAAGAAGTGCAGGAACGCGCCCGTTGAATGGAACTTGCTGGGTGCAGCAAGCATGGGCCCGAAGCCGCCCGCCTTATGCGTCATGAACGCCAACAGGATCAGCGACATCACCAGCAGAAACGGCGCGGAGAAGCTCTGCAAAAAACGGATGCTCTCCACGCCGCGCCAAACGATCACCATGTTCAGCAACCAGAAGCCGAGGAAGCACGCCCATAGCACCCAGGGCATCGCCAGCGTCGCAGGCCACAGCACGTTCATCATCGCGGCGATAGACTGCCCGCCAATCCAGCTCTGAATCCCAAACCACCCGCACGCCACGATCGCCCGCAATACCGCGGGAATGTTCGCGCCGCGCGTGCCAAAGCTGGCCCGCACAAAGACGGGGAATGGGATGCCGTACTTCGCGCCGGCGTGCGCGTTCAGGATCATCGGGATCAGCACGATGAGGTTGCCCAGCAGGATGGTCGCCACCGCCTGCAGCCAGTTCATGCCGCCTGCGATGAGCGAGGAGGCGAGCATGTACGTCGTCACCTCCATCGACATCGAAAACCACAGTGCGATGTAGTTATAAGTCGTCCATGTGCGTTGCTCCGGGCTGGTCGGCGCAAGATCGTCGTTGTACAGTCGCGAATCCGGATTCACGATCAGCGTGGCACCCGCGACGGAAGTGGGTGCGATCAAGCGAGCCCTCCGGCGTTTGCCTCTCGCTTCAGAAACCGTCCATGGCCCGGCCTGCCGATGAACACACCGCCATCCACCACAAGGCGTCCGCGCGAGTAGACCTTGGCCGCGTTGCCCTTCACCGTCCACCCTTCAAACATGCTGTAATCCGTGTTCATCGCCTGCGTCGCAGCGGAGATGGTGTACTCCGCGTCCGGATCCCACAGCAGGACGTCGGCGTCATAGCCCGCCTCCAGGATGCCCTTCTTCGTCATGCCGAAGACATGCGCGGGATTTGTGCTCCCTAATGCTACAAATTGCTGTGGCGTCAACAAGCCCGCGTTGACGCCGTGATGCCACAGCAGTTGCAGCCGGTTCTCGATCCCCGGCCCGCCGTTGGGAATCTTCGTAAAGTCATCCTTGCCCAGCGACTTCTGATCCGCAAACCGAAACGGACAGTGATCGGTTGAAACCACGCTCAGGCTTCCATCCGCCAGTGCCTCCCACAGCGGCGCATGGTTGGACTTCGGCCGTAGCGGCGGCGTAAACACGTACTTCGCTTCTTCAAAGCTCTTCCCAGGCATCTGCTCTTCCAAGGACAGCACCAGGTACTGCGTACACGTCTCCGCCAGCGCCCGCAGCCCACGCGCCTGCGCCGCACGAAGCTCACGCAACGAATCCGAGTTGGAGAGATGCACGATGTACACCGTCGCCCCAGCCATCTCGCCCAGAGCCAGCGCACGATGCGTCGCCTCCGCCTCCGCCTGCGTGCTGCGGGTTAGCGCGTGGAAGTGCGGGGCGGTCTTACCCTCAGCCAGCGCCTGCGCGACGACCACATCGATCGCGCTCCCATTCTCCGCGTGAATGCAGATCAGCGCGTTCAGCTTTGCGGCTCGCTGCATCACCTGGAACATCAGCCCATCGTCGATCATCAACACGTTGGGGTACGCCATGAAGAGCTTAAAGCTGGTGATGCCCTCACGCACCATCTCATCCATCTCGTCCAGCGTCTCGCCGTGCCGGCCGAGGTCCGTGACGGCCATGTGCAGCGAGTAGTCGATGCATGCCTTGCCGGCAGCCT
The DNA here is from genome assembly GCA_964242025.1 of uncultured Acidobacteriaceae bacterium. Lineage (GTDB taxonomy): Bacteria > Acidobacteriota > Terriglobia > Terriglobales > Acidobacteriaceae > Edaphobacter. The sequence goes on along the minus strand of CAXSZW010000009.1, from coordinate 10,262 downwards.
TGCCGCGCCAGATCTCCAGCGCCTCCGCTAGCGTGTGCCCGCGTGATTGCAGGGCGAAGTCGATGACCGTCGTGGTCCCGCCTACCGCCGCTGCCCGCGTGCCCGTCAGATAATCGTCCGCTGAGGTCGTGCCACCGAAGGGCATATCGAGATGCGTATGCACGTCGACACCGCCGGGCATGACCAGCAGACCGGTCGCATCCACCAGCGTGTGTCCGGCAGGGTCAATGTTCGTCGCGACCTGAGCGATCGTCTCGCCCTCAATCAGAACGTCGGCCTTGAAGGTCAAGTCCGCGTTGATCACCGTGCCGTGTTGAATCAGGATTCCCATACGTTCCTTCCTGCTCCTAGTCGTGCCCTTCAGCCATGCTTGCCTCAACCGCCCCAGCCGGCGTCAGACCCGCCGCCGAGCGCTCTTCCCACGTCTGCGGCGGCAGGCCATTGTCGATCCGCTCCATCGTGATACAGCCCTCCACCGGGCAGACCAGCGAGCACAGGTTGCATCCCACGCACTCATCTTCATCCACACGTGGAATACGTGCAAGCGGTGTTACAGATATATTCTGTCCCATGCCGCCCAGGTCCAGCTTCGGAATCGGTGTCGTCGTAATCGCCTTTTTAGACTGCGCGAAGATCATCGCCGGCGTCGGCATTCCGTGTGGATTCGGTTCGGCGTGCACGTAGCGCGGGTCGGTTCCCACAGGCACGCGCTCCGCGCCACCCTCCGCACGATCCAGATGAATGCACTGATGCGCGCCGTCCCAGCACGCCGTGTAGCAAAGCTGGCAGCCAATGCACTTGTCCGCGTGGATGGACGCGACCACGCGGTAATTTAAATTTAGCCGCTTCCACTCGGTCACGTTCGGCAGCGAGAGCCCGCGGAAGTTCTCAATCGTCGCAAAGCCCTTCTGCGCCATCCAGTCCAGCAAGCCATCCGCCATGTCTTCGACGATGCGATACCCATAGTGCATCGCCGCCGTACATACCTGCACGTTGCCGCAGCCCAGCAGGATGAACTCCGCCACATCCCGCCATGTTCCAATGCCGCCGATGCCGGAGAGCGGCAGCATCGAGAGCGCATCCGCCTGGATCTGCTGCACCATGTTCAGCGCAATGGGCTTTACCGCCGGCCCGCAGTAGCCTCCATGCGAGCTCTTGCCATCTACCATCGGCCTTGGTTCAAATGTGTCCAGGTCGATGCCTGTGATGGAGTTGATCGTGTTGATTGCGCTCAATGCATCCGCACCGCCGCGCTTGGCCGCACGCGCCGGCATGCGGATGTCGGAGATGTTCGGCGTCAGCTTGACGATCACCGGCGTACGCGCCCGTTCCTTCACCCAGTGCGTAATCTGCTCCGCATACTCCGGTACCTGGCCCACGGCGGAACCCATGCCCCGCTCGCTCATGCCGTGCGGGCAGCCGAAGTTCAGCTCCAGCCCATCCGCCCCCGCATCCTCCGCGCGCTGCACCATCTCATGCCACACCTCGCGCTTGCTCTCCACCATCAAAGACGCAATAACGACATGCTTGGGATACCGGCGTTTTACCTCAGCAATCTCCCGCAAATTTGTCTCGATAGGACGATCGCTGATGAGCTCAATATTGTTGAAGCCCATCATCTTCTGACCCGCCCAATCAATGGACGAGTAGCGCGAGCTCACATTCGTAATCGGCTCGCCGATGGTCTTCCACACCGCGCCGCCCCAGCCCGCATCGAACGCACGCATAATCTGCTCACCGCAGTTGGTGGGCGGCGCGGAGGCCAGCCAGAACGGGTTCAGACATTGGATACCGGCGAAGTTACATTCAAGCGTGGGCAACGTGCGCCTCCGTCTTCGAGGCCAGATACGCCGCAATTCCCAGCCCGGCGCGCTTGCCATCGGCCACCGCATCGACGACCTCGCGTCCGCCGTTGCTGCAGTCTCCGCCGGCGAAGATCTTCAGATGGCTCGTCTGCCCACTTACGCGATCGATCACAATCCGTCCCCGTTCCATCTTCACCGCGTTTCCCTGCGCAAGAAACTGCGTGTGCGTGCTTTGTCCAATCGCCAGGACAACGGCTTCCACGGGCAAGGTAAATTCAGTCCCCGGTTCCGCCACCAGCGAGTCATCTTCCTTCGCCTGCAGATGCACCAGCCGCAGCCCATCCACCTTGCTCTCGCCCTCAATGCCAACCGGCTGGACATGCCATAGGAACCGCACACCCTCCTGCTTCGCATGCTCGTACTCAAACGCAAACGCGGACATCTGCTCCGGCCCTCTGCGGTAGATCATGTGGACCTCCTCCGCCCCCATGCGTCTCGCCGCAATCGCCGCGTCGATCGCGGTGTTCCCCGCGCCCACCACGGCCACACGCGCGGACATCGTTATCAGGGTCCCCACCTTATAGCCTTCAATCACATCCAGCGCATTGGTCACGCCGTCCATGGCCTCGCCGGCAATCCCCAGCGCGTGAATCGCCCCTAAGCCAACGCCCAGGAACACCGCGTCATGCGTAGTCTCAAGTTCCGCAAACATCCCCGCGTCCACAGTCACGCCAAACTGAAACACCACACCCAGCCGCGCAATCATATCGATCTCGCGCAGGCTCTCCGCCAGCGGCAGCTTGTAATCGGCGATGCCGTAGGTATTCAACCCGCCGGGCAGCGGACGCGCATCGTAAATCGTCGCCGCAACGCCCACGCGCCGAAGCTCCGCCGCACAAGCCAGCGATGCCGGCCCCGCACCAATCAATGCCACCTTCAGCCCAGTATCAGCCGCAGGCGCAAACGGAAGTCCTGTCCCCGGCGCATGAAACGCATCCATCGCATACCGCTGCAGCCGCGCAATCTCAATCGGCTGCCGGTTGTACCGATGCATCACGCACGCACCCTCGCACAGCACTTCCACCGGGCACGCGCGGCTGCAGCTTGCGCCCAGCACGTTCGCCTCAAGGATCGCCCGCGCCGAGCCCGCCAGGTTCTCACTCGCAATCTTCTTGATAAACCGCGGCACGTCGATATGCGTCGGACACGCCACCATGCACGGCGCGTCGAAGCAATACAGGCAGCGGTTCGCCTCAGCCAGCGCGGCCTGCCGGTCGAACCCCGGGTGCAGATCGGCGAAGCGCGCCCTCGTCTCGGGTGGCGTTGCAGCCTGCGGAAAGAACGGCGGAGATGCGCTCAATGTGCCTCCTGCGTGGCGCGTGGAAGAGACGATGATGCATCATCGCACGGCCTGGCGGCAACCATAACCTCACCCCGGAACACCCCAAGCCACGGCCTATCCCGCCAGCGTCGCCACCGTCTTCGCCGCCAGCAGCCCGAACGCCTCCACCGCAGCCGCCAGGTGCTCCACCTTCGTATCCTCCGCGCGGTTGTGGCTCAGGCCTTGCAGCGATTGCACAAACATCATCACCGTCGGAATCCCCGCTCGCGCCACCTCCGCCGCATCGTGCAGCGGCCCGGAGGGCAGCAGCGGAGCCTCCCCCGCCACCTCCTTCACCGCCTCATTCGCCAGCTCAATCAAGCCCGCGTCGAACGGGATCGGCTCAATCGACCAGATCCTCTCCCACGAAACCGTGCAGCCTTCCTCCGCCGCAAACCGCTCGCTCGCCGCCTTCGCCTCCGCGAACATCTGTGCCAGCACGCCGGCGTCCAGGTCCCGCATATCCAGCGTCGTCTCGCACCGCCCCACCACCGCCGTCACAATCCCCGGAAACGTCTTCACGCTCCCCATCGTCGCCACCGCGTTCTCATGCTTCCGCGCAATCGGCCGAATCTCCAGCGCCAGCTTGGCCGCAGCCGCCAGCGCATCGCGCCGCACCGCCATCGGGGTCGACCCCGAATGCGCCTCCTGCCCGTAAAACGTAATCGCATGCCGCTCAACACCCTTGGTCCCAAGCACCACCGCCAGCGGCAGCCCAAGCCTTTCGAGCACCGGCCCCTGCTCAATATGCAGTTCCAGGTACGCCGCCGCATCCTTCTGTTCCGCAGTCGCTTCGCCCACGCGCTCCACGTCATACCCACATGCAGCGAGCGCCGCCTCCAACGTCACGCCCTCCTTGTCCGCGCGCCCGCGATCCGCCGCAATCGAAGCCGTCCCGGCAAACGCGGAAGACCCAAACAAACTCCGCCCAAACCGAGCCCCTTCCTCATCCGCCCAATCCACCACCCGCACCGTCACCGGCGGTCGCCCGCCATACTGCTCGCTCGCAGCCCGCAGCACTTCAAGCCCGGCCAATACCCCCAGCGCCCCATCCAGCCATCCGCCGTTCGGCACTGAATCGAGATGCCCCCCAAGCAGCAGCGCCTTCTCCGTCGCCCCTCGCAACGTCACCCAAAGATTTCCCGCGGCATCATAGTGCCGCTCCAGCGCGCCACCAAACCCCGGCGCAGCCGCAATCGCATCCACCTTGCCTTCAAACCACGCCCTCGCCTTCAACCACGTCGGCGTCCACGCCACCCGCTGCGCGCCATGCTCGTCTGAGGTCAGGCTGCGAAGCTCGTTCAACTCGTCCAGCGTCCGCTGCGGCCTCACCGTCATACGCCTGCCTTGATGAAAATCTGTCGCAAAAGAAATCGGTGGGCCCACTCAGACTTGAACTGAGAACCAATGGATTATGAGTCCACTGCTCTAACCAATTGAGCTATAGGCCCGCACGCAAACCCGGACCCGCGAAGACGCGGACCCTCTCCACCATTATGCAGCCTTCGCTGTCAGCCTTACTTCTCCCCCGTCGTCCCTGGTGTCGCGTTGGAGTCCTCCGGAGCCGAAGGGTTGATATGCGCGTCCTTAACCTCCGGAGCCGCCGCCTGGTCGTCCTTGTGCCCTGAGGGCTCCCGGCCCTGCTTCTCCTGCGCCTTACCCGAAGGCCCATCCAACTTCGCGTCATCGCTGCTCATCGTGCCCATCCTTCCAAACGTCTCGTCAAACTTTGCCCAACTCCCGTTCTGAGTCGCCCCACGTCGATTTCAGTTGCCCGGACGCTCCCGCGTCCCCTGCGCAAATTATTCTGTAAACTACCTCTTGCGCATCAAACCGGGCAGAACGCCCCGGTCCTCATCGGCCCAACCGCACACGTCGGAACCACGGACAGGAATGCGATTCTTTGTGACTCATCCAGACCCCCAGCGCTCCGCGCGTCGAGCAGCCCTCAAAGCCGCCCTTCGTCACGCCCCCTTCCTGCCGGCAGCCGCCCTGTTCTTCGCGCTGGCCTCCCCTCTCCTGCAGGCCCAGGCCCCGGCCACCCCCGCCGCCGCGGCTCCCGCCACCGCCGCCCCGGTCATCGCAACCCCCTCCACCGCTCCCCGCACCCTCCAGTCAGGGCAGATCACCACCCCAACCACGTCCTCCACCAAGACCACCGAGGACTCCACCACCCGGCGCACCACCCCTGAGACCGCCCAGGTTGTCACCCCGGACGCCCCCACGGACTTCCAGCGCCTCGTCACTGAAACCACCGGCGCGCAACTCCCCATCTTCGGAGCCTCCCTCTTCAGTGGCGTCCCCTCCACCTTTGCGCCGGTAGATAACATCCCCGTCTCGCCCAGCTACCTCCTCGGCCCCGGCGACGAGATCCGCGTCCAGCTCTACGGCCAGGTCAATCAGCAGGGCGCCTTCACCATTGACCGCAACGGCGATATCTCCTTCCCGGACGTCGGCACCATCCACCTCGCCGGCCTGCTCTACTCGCAGTTGCAGGGCTTCCTGCGCTCGCAGCTCAGCCGCGTCTACCGCAACTTCGACCTCAACGTAAACATGGGCCAGTTGCGCTCCATCCAGGTCTTCGTCGTGGGCCAGGCACGCCGCCCCGGCAGTTACACCGTCAGCTCGCTCAGCACGCTGCTCAACGCCCTCTTTGCCTCCGGCGGCCCGCTCCCCACCGGCAGCCTGCGAGACATCCAGGTCAGCCGCCAGGGCGCCGTCATCACCCACTTTGACCTTTACGACCTCCTCCTCCACGGCGATAAATCCAAGGACATCCCCCTCGCCCCCGGCGATACCCTCTTCATCCCCGTCGTCGGCCCGCAGGTCGCCATCTCGGGCTCTGTCAACGTCCCCGCCGTCTATGAGGTCAAGGCGGAGACAACGGTAGAGCAGGCCATCGCGCTCGCAGGCGGCAACTCCGCCGTCGCGCTCGGCGCGCAGGTCCGCCTGGACCGCATCTTTGAGCACACCATGCGCAGCATCGTGGACGTCAACCTCGCCCACGGCCAGAACCCCTCCGTCCAGAATGGCGACATCCTCACCGTAGCCGCCATCTCGGACCGGTACAAGGATGCCGTCACCCTGCGCGGCAACGTCGAGTACCCCGGCCGCTACGTCTGGCACACCGGCATGCGCGTCACGGATCTCGTCGCCAGCAAGGACCAGCTCATCACCCGCGACTTCTACCGCCGCCGGAACGCGCTCGGCAACGCCATCCCCACACCCCCTCCCGCCGGCGCCCAGGGAACCCTGCAGGTTCGCGGCTCCGGCGCAACCCAGTCCGCGGACCAGGCCGTCCTCAACGGAACCGCCTCCACCAACGGCGCGGGCGGCGCCTCGCTCGGCTCCGCGCTCACCGGCGGCAATAACGTCTTCCAGTCCGCCACGGACGTCGTCCTCAGCGCGCCGGATATCGACTGGAGTTACGCCGTCGTCGAGCGCCTGGACCCCTCCTCCCTCAAGACCACGCTCATCCAGTTCAGCCCCGGCAAGCTCTTCCTCGAAAACGATCAGACCCAGAACCTCGTACTCGAATCCGGCGACGTCGTCACCTTCTTCTCCACCGCGGACATCAAGGTCCCCACCGGCCAGCAGACCCGCTTCGTCCGCCTGGAAGGCGAGTTCAGCGCCCCGGGCGTCTATAGCGTCCGCCCCGGCGAGACCCTCCGCTCCCTCATCGCTCGCGCCGGCGGCCTCACCCCGGACGCCTACCTCTACGGCTCGGACTTCACCCGCGAATCCACCCGCCGCATCCAGCAGCAGCGCCTCAACGAGTACGCCGACAACCTGGAGTCGCGCCTCTCCATTGAAGCCGCCAACAAAGCCTCCACCGCCATCAGCTCCAATGACGCCGCCGCCAGCTCCGCCGGCATCGCCAACGGCCAGCAGATCGTCGCCCGCCTGCGCCGCACCGTCGCCCTCGGCCGCATCGTGCTGGAGGTCAAACCGGATGCCAACGCGCTCGAAAACCTCCCGGAGCTCGCGCTCGAAGACGGCGATCGCTTCGTCGTCCCCCGCGTCCCCGCCACCGTCAGCGTGGAAGGCCAGGTCTATAGCGCCAGCTCCTTCCTCTTCCAGCCGGACCACCGGGAGCTCGACTACCTCCGCCAGGCCGGCGGCCCGGACCGCCAGGCAGACGCCAAGCGCACCTTCATCCTCCACGCGGACGGCTCCGTCTCCAGCGACCAGTACGGCAACGTCAGCAAGGCCGCCATCCACCCCGGCGACACCATCGTCGTTCCCCCCAAACTCCAGCACCCCTCCTTCTTCCGCGAGCTCGTTGACATCTCCACCATCGTCGGCCAGTTCAGCATCCTTGCCGCAATCCTTGCCGTCCGCTGACCCGGAGATCCAAGCCGCCCGCACCCAAACACGTAGCCGATTGAGGTTTGTCCCCTTGGAAGCAGCCAACACGACGCCCGCTCTTCAGCCTCAGGACGACAGCATCGACCTCCTGCACGTCGTCGCCGTCCTCCTCGGACAGTGGCGCATCGGCCTCTCCGTCACCGCCCTCATCTTCCTGCTCGGCGCCGCGTACACCTATACCATCACCCCGCTCTTCGAAGCCTCCGCCGTCATCCTGCCCCAGGGCGCCCAGTCTGATTCCAACAGCCTCTCCTCCATCTTCGGCGGCCGCAACTCCGCCGGCGATCTCTACATCGGCCTCCTCAAAAGCAACTTCGTCGCGGACTTCGTCGTCAACGATCTTGGCCTCATGGACGTCTACAAGACCCACAGCCACATCGACGCGCGCAAGCAGCTCCTCGGCAGCATGAAGTTCGTCAGCACCCCGGACACCCTCATCACCATCACCGCCCGGGACCGCGACGCCGCCCTCGCCATGCGCATCGCCGACGCCTTCGTCGAAGGCCTCCAGCGCCAGGGCGAGACCATCGAGATCAAGCAGGCAGCCGAGCACCAGAAGATCTACGACCTCCAGCTCGAGCAGGAGCGCCTCGCCCTCGTCCAGGCTGAAAACAGCCTCCGCGACATCCAGCAGAAGACCGGCGTCGTCCAGGCCGAATCGCAGACCCAGGCCGGCCTCGCCGCCATCGCCGCTGCCCGCAGCCAGATCACCGCCCTCCAGGTCCAGCTCGCCGGTCTCCTCCAGGGCGCGACGGAAAACAACCCGGAGGTCCGCACCCTCAACTCCCAGATCGCTCGTCTTCAGGCCCAGGAGGCCACCCTCGAATCCAACTCCGCCGGACGCGCCGGCGCACCCTCTGCCGCAGGCAGCGTCCCGGAGATCAACCTCGAAGTCGCTCGTCGCCAGCGCGACGTCCGCTACCACGAAAGCCTCCTCACCTCCCTCTCCACCCGTTACCAGACCGAGCGCCTCGCCCAGGCCAGCGGCGGACTCGCCTTCAGCGTGGTCGATCCCGCGGAAAAGCCCGAAAAGAAGGCCTGGCCTCCGCGCCGCACCTTCCTCCTCTTCGCCGCGCTCACCGCCGTCCTCGCCGGCTTTGTCGCCGTCATCATCGCCATCGCAGCCCGTAAAATCTGGTCGGACCCCGTGGACCGAGCTCATCTCCTCGATATCCGCAACAGCCTCCGCCGTCCCGTCTAAGCCCTCGCCCATGCCCATGCGCCTTCCAGCTCGCATCAGCAGGCTCACCCCGGCGGCCGCTCTGGCCTGGCTGCTCCTTACCTTCCTCGTCCTCTTCCCCAAGGGCGGCTTTAAAGTCGGCCTCGTTCCAATCACCTGGGGTTACATCCTGCTCGGCCTCTGCGGCCCTCCGCTGCTCCTTGCCCGCCTCATCGCCTTCCCCCTCAAAGCCCCGCTCCGCCTCCTCGGAGCCGCCGCCTGCATCCTCCCCTTCCAGGTCATCTTCCTGTATGGCGCTCTCATCAACGGCATCGCGGATACCGGCTTTTTTGTCAGCTCCCTCGTCAATTTCTTCTATCTTCCCGCCCTCTTCCTCCTCCTCTTCCCCTGGTTTTACCCCCGTCTGGACGCCGCCCGCATCGCCCGGTACTTCTGCTTCTGCATCCTCGCCGCCGCCCTCTTCGGCATCGCGATGTTCTTCTATCACCCCATCGTCGGCTCCTTCATCGAGATCCCTTACCTCACCGTCAACAGCGCCGATTACGGTGAAATCGAACTCCGCAAACACATCGCCCGCGGCGTCTTCCTCAAGCTCATCTCCACCTATAACAACGGCAACCTGTACGGGGTCGCCACCCTCATCCTCCTGCCTCTGTACAACGCGCTGGAGCCCAAACGCTGGAAGCGTTACACCCTCATCGTCGCCCTCATTCTCACCCTCTCCCGCACCGTCTGGGCCGGCCTCATCCTGCAGGAGCTCTTCTCCCTTGCTCTTGCCCTCAGGTCCTCCATCAAGCACTTCCCTCGCGTCACCCCCGGCCCCGCCATTCGCGGCGCCTTCACCGTCGCCGCCATGGTCGTCCTCGTGCTGCTCGGCCTGCTCTTCAACGCCCAGAAACTCAGCTTCCTCTTTGACCAGAATCTCGGGGGCCGCGCCGCCTACCTCGGCGTCCTCCTTCATCCCACGTTTCTCCCCACGCAGGCCGTCGGCGCCTTCATTGAGATCGTTTACTTAGGCGCTACCGCCACGTTCGGCGTCGTCGGTCTGCTCGCCATCCTCCTCTTCTTCGCCAGTCCACTCATCCTGTATCTCGCCCAGCCCGCCCGATACCGCTCCCCCATCCAGCGCGCCGCCCTCCGCGGCCTCATCCTGTACGCCGTCATCGCCGCCAGCGATGGCGCCATCAACCTCATCCCCGTCCTCGCCTTTTACTGGTTTGCGTACATGATCTTCCTCTTCGGCTGGCCCGGCGAGCCACTCGCCTTCGTCCCCATCCCCCCTTCGGGTTCAGCCACTTCCTCTGCTTCTTTACGCCCCCGCCCCAACGCATCCTCTACTATGGAAGGATGGATTTGACCTCGACTCCTTGCATTCTTGTGACCGGCGGCGCCGGCTTTATCGGCTCCAACTTTATTCTTGACTGGTTCAAGACCCCCGCCGCTGCGCCTGTCGTCAACCTCGACAAGCTGACCTACGCCGGCAATCCCGCCACCCTGGCCTCGCTGGCGGACAATCCCGCCTACACCT
>CAXSZW010000008.1:0-221892 GCA_964242025.1 uncultured Acidobacteriaceae bacterium | reverse complement strand
TACGTCGTCTTCGAAGGCATGTGGTTCTACACCGGCTTCGCCCAGATCCTCTCCCTCGGCCGCCGCAATAAAATGGTCGGCATCGCCGAGCAGTACCAATACATCCTCCGCGACGAATCCATCCACCTCAACTTCGGCATCGACGTCATCAACCAGATCAAAGCCGAAAACCCCCACCTCTGGAGCCCAGACTTCCAACTCGAAATCACCTCCATGATCCGCTCCGCAGCCGAGCTCGAAGCCGCCTACGGCCGCGACACCATGCCCAACGGCTTCCTCGGCCTCGGCCCCGCACTCTGCGAGCAGTACATGCACTTCATCGCCAACCGCCGCGCCGCCCAGATCGGCCTAGCCCCCGTCTTCCCCCCCACCGACAACCCCTTCCCCTGGATGAGCGAAGCCATGGACCTCAAAAAAGAAAAGAACTTCTTCGAAACCCGCGTCACCGAATACCAAACCGGCGGCTCCCTCGCCTGGGACTAGTTTTCTTTGACCCAGGAAAAGAAGCGTCATCCTGAGCGAAGTCCGGCGCGCACTTTGCGCCGGACGCAGTCGAAGGACCCCGAAGAAGCTCATCTCGCCCCAACCCATCCGGCTCGCGCGAAAAATCCCCCCGGACTACCTCGACTACCCCAACCGCACCACCTTAGCCCCCCGCTGCGCCTTCACCACCAGCTCCGCAGCCAGCAAACACTGCGTCTGGTCCTGCGCCGTATGCGTCCGGTTCACCACGTCCGCAACAAACTGCGGCCCAAACGGCAGCGGCACCTGGTTGCAGTCGATATACCGTGCCTCCTTCGCATCCACAATGAACAAGTTGTTCCCCTGCTTGTTCACCGCCACATTCGTATACTTCCGCACCTCGATATACCCCTGCGTCCCCAATATAAATAACCTTCCATCCCCCCACGTCCCCAGCCCATCCGGAGTGAACCAGTCCAGCCTGACATACCCCAGCCCCTTGTTCCCCCGCAGCACCATATCCCCAAAGTCCTGAAACCTCGGATGCTGTGGATGGTTCACATTCGCCACCTGCGACTCCACCACCTCCGCCTCCGTCGACCCCGTATAAAACAAGAACTGGTCCACCTGGTGGCTCCCAATATCCGCCAGAATCCCCCCATACAGCTCCGGCTCCCAGAACCACGCCGGCCGCGGCGCCCCTCCGCCGTTCGTCCCAGCCCCCTGCACCACCTGGTGTGGAGCGATATTGATCGTCTGGATCACCCGCCCAATCGCCCCTGCCTGCACCAGCTCGCCCGCCTTTACCGCAGCCTTCACCTCCAGCCGTTCGCTGTACATAATCCCGTAGATCCGCTTGGTCTCCGCAATCGTCTTCCGAACCTCAGCCAGTTGTTCCAGCGTCGTAATCCCCGGCTTATCGCTTAGATAATCCTTCCCCGCCCGCATCACCTTCACCCCCAGCGCCGCCCGCTCACTCGCAATCTTGGAACTCAGCACCAACTGGATCGAAGCATCATGCAGAATCTCCTCCTCGCTCCCCACCATCTTCACCTCAGGGAACTTCTGCTTGAACGCCGCCACCTTGTCCGGCTCCGTCCCATACGCCGCCACCATCACCCCACCCCCCCGCTGGATCGCCCCCACCATCCCATAAATATGGTCATGGCTCATCCCACACACCGCAAACTTGATCGTGTACTTCGCCTTCTCCTCCTGCCCACCCGCAGCGACCTCATGCACAATGTGCCCCTCACCGCTCGCCAGCCCAAACGCCGTCTCCGGCACCATGCTCATCATCCCCGCCGACCCGAACGTCTTCAAAAAATCCCGCCTCGCCCGCCCATTTCCCGTCATCCGCTCTCCTTTGCCTGCCCTCGAATCCTAAGCCGCCCAACCCCTCACCGTCTATCCTCGCCTTAGCCCCATGAACCCCCTCGCCACCGCCGCCCGCGCCATCTTCGCCCAGGCCCTCGCCCGCGTCGACATCCACCGCGCCGTCCTCGCACACCTCCACGCCGACGCCACCACCCTCACCCTCGGCCCCCGCACCCTCCCCGCTACCGCGCTCGACCGCCTCCTCATCGTCGCCATCGGCAAAGCTGCCGTCCCCATGCACGCCGCCAGCAGGAAAGCTCTCGCCCCCGCCCGCATCCCCATCCAATCCATCGTCATCTCCCCATCCCCAGAGCCTTCCACGCCCGACACCCTGCACCTCCCCGGCCGTCACCCCACCCCGGACGCCCGTTCCCTCGCCGCCGCCACCTCCGTTCTCGAACTCCTCCGCACCGCCACCCCTCGCACCGCCGTCCTCTTCCTCCTCAGCGGCGGAGCCTCCGCCATGCTGGAACGCCCGCTCGATCCCGCCATCACCCTGCCCGACCTCGCCGCCTTCCACCGCTCCCTCGTCGCCTCCGGTCTCTCCATCGCCCACATGAACACCCTCCGCAAGCACGTCTCCGCAGTCAAAGGAAGCCGCCTCGCCGTGGCCGCCGCACCCGCCCTCGCCCAGCACACCCTCCTCCTCTCAGACGTCCCCGCCGCAACGCCCGACACCATCGGCTCCGGCCCCTCCCTCCCAGACCCCACCACCCTCGCCGACTGCCGCACCCTCCTACCCCGCCTCACCCTCCCCGATCGCATCACCGCGTTCCTGGCTCGCGCCAACGCCCCCGAAACCCCCAAGCCCTCCCACCCCGCCTTCGCCCGCGCCACCTGGACCACCATCCTCTCCTCGGAAGACCTCGCCCAGGCCGCCGCCGAATCCGCCCGCTCCCTCGCCTTCCACACCGAAATCGACAACACCCCGGACGACTGGGACTACCGCGAAGCCGCCCGCTACCTCCTCGCCCGCAGCGTCGCCCTCGCCCTGACCCACCCTCGCACTTGCCTCATCTCCGTCGGCGAGCTCTCCCTCGCCCTCCCGCCCAACCCCGGCGAAGGAGGCCGCAACCAGCACTTCGCCCTCTTCTCGGCCACCGAACTCCTACGGACAAACGACCAGGCCACCATCCTCTCCGCCGGCTCAGACGGAATCGACGGCCACAGCCTCGCCGCCGGAGCCGTCTGCGACCACACCACCCTCCCCCGAGCCACCGCCCTTGGCCTCTCCCCCGTCGCCGCCCTGGCCGCCTTCAACTCCGCCCCACTCCTCGCCCGCCTCGGCGACCAGATCGTCACCGGCCCCACCGGCAACAACCTCCGTGACCTCCGCCTCATCCTCCGCTCCCACCCATAACGTTGCGTCAGGAACCCGTCCCCTGCTCCTGCTGCGAACCATGAGCATGAAGGGTTCAGCCCGGATCAGGGGCCAAAGGTCCGTCCCATACCAGCCCGGATCAAGGGTCAAAGACCCGTCCCCCACAGCGAGGATCAAGAGCCGAAGGCCCGTCCCACACCAGCCTCGATCAAGGGCCAAAGGGCCGTCCCACACCAGCCAGGATCAAGGGTCGAAGGCCCGTCCCACAACAGCCAGGATCAAGGGTCGAAGGCCCGTCCCACACCAGCCAGGATCAAGGGCCGAAGGCCCGTCCCACACAGCCAGGATCAAGAGCCAAAGGCCCCACACCAACCTGAATCAGGGCCAAAGGCCCGTCCTATACCAGCCTGGGGCGCAGCCCCAGGTCCCGTACGCACCACAAACCGAGGGCTGAAGGCCCGATCTATAGGGGCAGACGACCGCGAATCCGGCCCAGCACAGCCATAACTATCCGTACATCAACAACATGCAACTACTTCGCGCAAAAACACCCGCAAACTCCCATGTCAAGTCCAACACACTTCATAAATCGCTCAACCGATTCATTCCAGGCCACTTACGAGGAAAAAATAGTTGGCGCAACACCACCCAAGCCTTTGGTAAAATAGAAGTAGAGCAACAACACCAAAGGCCGCACCTCTCGTCAGAGAGATGCGGCCTTATTCTTTTCCTTTATACCTGTAACCGGTTTGTTCTGAGGACTGTGCAAGATGGATCGCTGAAAACAAAGACTTTCCCACACAAAAACCCGAGGTCCAACCCTAACCCCAATGTTCTGAAGACTTTGCACACATTCAGGCAGGGGAGAGGGTACCCCTCACCCTTCCGTCTTAGCCTTCAAAGGCCGCAGCAGAGGAAACAGGATCACATCCCGGATCGACCGCGATCCCGTCAGGATCATCGTCAACCGGTCAATCCCGATCCCCTCGCCGCCCGTCGGAGGAAGCCCATACTGCAGCGCCCGCACGTAGTCCTCGTCCATCTCCATCGCCTCGTCGTCGCCGCGAGCCTTCTCCGCCACCTGCGCCTCAAACCGCCGCAGTTGGTCTACCGGATCGTTCAACTCAGAGAACGCATTCCCAACCTCAAACCCGCCAATATAGAACTCAAACCGCTCCACCCACTCCGGCTCATCCGCCTTCACCTTCGACAAAGGAGACACCGCCAAAGGAAAGTCATAAATGATAGTCGGCTGCACCAAATGCTCCTCTGCAACCGCTTCAAACACCTCTGCAATCACTTTGCCGAGAGGAGCCTGTCGACTCTTCAAGTTCTGGAAAGCCAGATTCAAAGCTTTTGTGATCTTCACAAAACGCAGATCGGTCTCACCTTCAGGCTTCCAACTCGGATCAAACGCGGGTTCGGAAGTCGGGTTATATCCACCGTCCAAAGCAAGCAAAAGTTTGGAATACAACGCGTCCGAAGTTTCTAAATCCTGAATCTCAAGTGGAATCAACAGCAAATCTTGAGGCCAGAACTTGATAATCGCCTCACGCATCGAAAGCTTGGTCCACTTGCTCAGGTCGATCTCCTGACCATTGAAGGTCGTGAGATGAGTTCCATTCACTTCCATCGCCACGAACTTGATCAGCTCCTCCGTCAAGTCCATCAGATCGTGATAGTTCGCATAAGCCTGGTAGAACTCCAGCATCGTGAACTCAGGATTATGCTGCGTGCTCACACCCTCGTTCCGGAAGTTCCGGTTGATCTCATACACCCGGTCCATTCCGCCGACAACCAGCCGCTTCAGATACAGTTCCGGCGCAATCCGCAGGAACAGCGGCAGATCGAGCGCATTGTGATGCGTCGTAAACGGTCTCGCCGCAGCGCCGCCCGCAATCGACTGCATCATCGGCGTCTCCACCTCCAGATAGCCACGAGAGTCGAAGAACGTCCGCAACGCCCGCAGGATCTTCGCCCGCTTCACAAACACCTCCCGCACATTCGGCGGAGCGTCGGTGACGTGAGGGTCTGAGAGCTCGGTCGCGGATGGATCGGTGACGTCAGGGGCAGGAGCGTGCTCCTGCTGCTTCGCCGACTGCCCGGTATTCATGAACAGGTCCACATACCGCTGCCGATACCGAAGCTCCACATCCTCCAGCCCGTGGTACTTGTCGGGCAGCGCAAGCATCGCCTTCGCCAGGAACCGCAGCGCCGTCACATGCAGCGTCGTCTCCCCGGTGCGGGTGACAAACAGGTACCCCTTCACCCCAATGTGATCCCCCAAATCCAGCAGCTTGTACAGCGCGAACTGATTCTCCCCCACCTCATCCTTACGCACATAGATCTGCAGCCGCTTCCCCCCCTGCTGCAGCTGCGCAAAACCGGCCTTACCCTGCACGCGGATCTGCATCAGCCGTCCCGCAACTGAAGCCTCAACCCGCTTCGCCTCCGACTGCTCCGCCGTAGCTGGAGTATCGGCCTCGATGTACTGCTCGCGGAGCGCGGGGATGGTGGCGATATCGGGCCAGTCCGCGGGCGGGAAGCTGTTAGGGTACGTGGATTCCGCGGGGGTTAGCCCCTCCGCCTGACCCAGCCTGCCAATCTCAGCCAGCTTCTCCTGGCGCAACCCAAACTGATCTTCTTCAAACTTCGACTCGAACACGATGGAATTCCTTCTGGATACGTTCTCTCCAGAGTATCGCGGTCAGACTCTGTGCGCGATAATGGACAGCGTGGCAGACGACAAGAAGAACGGAGCCTTAGGCGGCTTGGTCCAAGCCGAGTCCATGATCCAGCTGGCGCTCGCGCTCCCCCTTGGCTGCGTCGTCGGCTGGTTCCTCGGCAGCCTCGTAGACAAGCACTTCCACCTGCACTGGGTCGGAGTCGCTGGCATCCTCCTCGGAGCCGCCGGCGGGTTCATCCAGATCTACCGCACCGCCTCCAAGTACCTGAGCCGGGGCGAATGATGGCCGGTATCGACGCCCTGGGCGGGTTGACGGACGAGGATTTCAAGGGGACCATCCGCCGTGCCCTGCGTTTGCTTGTGGTGATCAGCATGGTCGGCATGGCTATTTTGTGGTGGAAAGCTGGGTGGCGCACAGCCGCACTCCTGGGTATCGGCGCGGCGATATCCGGCTCTGGTTTGTGGGAGTGGATGCGCCTGATGGTAGCCGTTATGGAACGCATGGACGAGGGTGCCCAGGCCCGGCCCATGGGCCGGATCCTCCTTGGTTTCTTCACCCGGTTGGCCCTGACCATCGTGGTGCTCTATGTTAGTCTTAAATATCTGAACGGCTCCGTTTATGCGCTTGCGGCGGGCCTCGGGCTCGGTGTGTTTGCACTGACGGTCGAGGGTCTGCGATTGGTGAAGGCGTGGACCGTTTAGCTGAAATTACAGACTTCTGTCGAAAAGATTGATATGCCAGCTCAGCTTCTGTTTACACGATTCCTGAACGCTCACTTTGGCCCCGCGGTCACGGCATTTCTGCGTTCGCTGCACCTGAATCCGGAGTTCCCCAAGGCACCCATCACGAACGCCTTCGCGATGGAGCTGCTGATCTTCGCGGCGCTGCTGCTCTACTTCATTCTCGTTCGCGTCTCGCTTAGCGTGGAGAAGCCCGGAGCCGTACAGCACCTCGCTGAGATGACCCATGAATTCGTGTCCGACCAGGGCGAGAGCGTCATTGGTCACGGCTTTGAGCGCTTCGTCAGTTACCTGACTGTGCTCGCCCTGTTCATTCTCGTCGGCAACCTGATGGGCTTGGTCCCGGGACTTGAGTCTCCCACCGCTAACGTCGTGGTGCCACTTGGTTTCGCGCTCTGCACCTTCATCTACTATCACTTTCACGGCATTCGTGAAAACAAAGGTGCCTATATCAAGCAGTTTCTGGGACCCGTTTGGTGGTTAGCACCGCTGCTCCTTCCCATTGAACTGATCTCGCACTTTGCCCGCGTCATCTCGCTGACGGTCCGTCTTTACGCGAACATGTTTGCCGGGGATCTGGTCACGCTCGCCTTCTTCTCCCTGGTTCCTGTGGGCATTCCGCTCGTGTTTATGTTCCTGCACCTTGGCGTGGCTTTGGTGCAGGCTTACGTATTTATGGTGCTGGCGATGATTTATCTGTCGCTCGCCGTCTCGCACGAGCATTGATGCCCCGCAGCGCTCGGGGCTGAAGCTCTGAGCGTCTAACTTTCTCCGGCTCCGGGGTGCCCCCTCTGAGCCGAGACGCAACACTCGCCGCTTAGCGTGAGGGTGCCAGTACGGTGAGCATCAACCACCCACTGGCGGCGAACATCCTGACGGGGGCTTGGAGTCGTTCAATGGCAAAGTTCTTCCAGATAGGTAAGTTCTTCTTCATGACGCTGGCCGCGATGATGCTCGCGACGCCGGCATTCGCGCAGGGTGCAGCCGCTGAGACCAGCCACTGGTGGGTTTCAATCGCTGCCGGTCTGGGCATGGCAATCGCTGCGGGTCTTTGCGGACTTGGACAGGGACGGGCGACCGCTTCCGCCACCGAGGCTCTCGCGCGCAACCCCGGCGCACGCCCTGGCATCTTCCTCTTCCTGCTGATCGGCTTGGCGTTCATTGAGTCGCTGGCACTGTTCACGTTTGTGATCATCTTCATCAAGGTTGTCTAACAGTTTTGTAGTTAGGAAGGCCCTCGCTTCGGCGAGGGCCTTTTTCTTGTTATAGGTCTTTTGTCTGCCGCGATCCAACTATACATATCGGCAATTGAGAAACGATGATGAGTTGCTTATGTTTGGCACAACCTTACCGATATAGCAGTCATTCGATGAGGCACCTGTGGTCCACGACAACGACGAAGAACTCCAAGACGATATTCGCCAGTTTCTGATCGAGAGCAACGAGGGTCTCGCGACGCTGGATGTCGACATCGTGCAACTCGAGAAGATGCCGGACAATCAGAAGCTGATCTCCAGTGTGTTCCGCAGCATTCACACCATTAAGGGCACGTGTGGCTTCTTCGGGTTCAACAAGCTGGGCGCGGTGGCGCATGTTACGGAAAATATTCTGAGCCAGGTTCGCGCGGGTCAACGGAAGCTGACTCCAGACGTGATCTCCCTGGTACTGGAAGCCGTGGACAAGATCAAGGTGCTGCTGCTGAACATCGAGGCCAGCGGCAACGAAGGATCTGAGGATTGCAGTGAACTCATCGTGCGGCTTGAGTTTGCGCATGACTTCTTCAATGAGTCCGTCATCGAAGCTGCCTCTGCTCCAAGCCCGCAAGCAGTGGAGCTCATGGCCGTTCAACCCGTCATGGAGAAGCCAGCAGCTCCGGTGGCGGCTCCTGCTCCGCTGGCTGTGAAGCCCTTTGTCTCTACTTCTTCGTCACCTGACCGCAAGCCGGCCGAAGTTCGCGCCAGCGATTCCACCATCCGAGTCGATGTGATCCTGCTCGATAAGCTGATGAATCTTGTCGGCGAGCTTGTGCTTGCGCGGAATCAACTCCTGCAGGACGCGGGAAGCCTAAATCCGACGCTTTACAAAACGGCTCAACGGCTCAACCTGATCACCAGCGAATTGCAAGCGGGGGTGATGAAGACTCGCATGCAGCCGGTGGGTGTGGTGTGGAACAAGCTGCCTCGCGTCGTCCGAGACCTTGCGGCTCAGTGCGGTAAACAGATTCGGATTGAGATGGTGGGCGCTGATACGGAGCTTGATAAGGCGATCATCGAGGCGATTAAAGATCCGCTGACTCACATTGTCCGGAACTCATGCGATCACGGCATCGAGCAACCGAGTGTAAGGGCGGCGAAGCAAAAAGATGCAGAGGGACTTCTGCAGTTGAGCGCTTACCACGAAGGCGGCGTGGTCAACCTAGAGATCGCCGATGATGGAGCAGGCATCGATCCGCAGAAGATGAAAGCCAAGGCGATTGAGCGCGGGCTGATCACTGAGGAGCAAGCGCTGCAGATGAGCGATCGCACAGCACGCGAGCTGATCTTTGCGCCAGGGTTCAGCACCGCGGAGCAGGTGACCAGCATCTCCGGGCGCGGTGTCGGGATGGATGTGGTGAAGACCAATATTGAGAAGGTTGGTGGAAGTGTGGAGATTGCACCGGGAGACGCTTGCGGAACGATTCTTCGCATTCGGATTCCGCTGACGCTTGCGATCATTCCGGGATTGATTGTCTCTCTGGACAGAAGCGTACAGTCTGCGGTGGGATCGGCTCGTTCCAGTCACGAGCGCTTCGTTGTGCCGCAGGCTAATCTTCTGGAGCTCATACGGCTGGAGGGGACGAAGATTGAAGAGCGCATCAAGATCCTGAACGGGACACCCATTTTTCAATATCGTGGCAGGCTATTGCCCCTTGTTGATTTGCGCGGCATTCTTGGTAACGCCGCGTCGACGAAACGATCTGACGAGGTAAGCGTGGTGGTGCTGCACGCAGATGGCAGAGAGTTCGGCCTGGTCGTCGATCATATTCACGACACCCAAGAGATCGTCGTAAAGCCGCTTGCACGACAACTAAAGGGACTGACCTGTTACAGCGGGGCAACGATTATGGGCGATGGCCTGCCTGCGTTGATCCTTGATGTAGCAGGCTTGGCGCGGTTGGCCGGAATTCAACGGCCCAACGGCCGATCGGCACGAGAGGCGGGGGCCTCCGGACCTCATGAGATGGAGACTCCCACGCAAATGCTGCTTCTCTTCGCGGCTGGTCCTTGGGAGAGGATTGCAGTGCCGCTTTCGCTTGTTGCGAGGCTTGAAGAAATCCCCTCGCATCGAATTGAACGTGCTGGCGGCCAGCACGTACTGCATTACCGCGGCGCCATTCTTCCACTTGTGATTCTCACTTCCGTACTGGATCCGGGGTATACGCGGGGCTCGTTTGCGGAGATGGTCCAAGTAATCGTCTTCACGGATGGCGTACGCCGCATCGGAGTGATCGTAGACACCATTCTCGATATTGTGGACGCTGCGGTGACCGTGCGTCGGGGAAGCTCTGCACTCGGATTGCTTGGATCGGCGCTGATTGGCGGCATGATCACAGATTTGCTCGACCTCCATTCTGTCGTGGGCTCGACAGGAGAGGATTGGCTGACCGATGCGGATGCAGGGCAACGTGGCGTGAACCTCCTTCTTGTGGATTCCAACCGGTCAGGCCGCGAGATGCTTTCCGAGTATCTGAGTGCGTCAGGATACGCTGTGGCCTCTACCGACACGGCTATGGATGCGATGTTGAAGCTGAGGCACACGGCTTTCGATGTAGTCATCGAATCCATTGTAACCAGAGACGAGAACGAGAGTGCGTTGACTTTGATCCGGCGTGATAAGCGCCTGGAACACATTCCGATCGTCGGACTGGTGGACCGCGCGGAGCATCTTCAAAGCTCGACCTCCCATGATGTCGATTATGACGCGAGACTTGTACGCTCTAGGCGCCACGAATTGCTCGCCACGGTAAATCGTCTGATAGGAAGTGAACTCAAAGAGCGACAGCACCTGTTGGAGGTTGCATGATGGACTCCGCGGTAGGGCTGCGATGCGCCACATTCCGCGTCGGCGAACTGTTTCTCGGCATCGACGTTCGCAAAGTGCAGGAGCTTATTCGTCAGCAGGAGATGAGCCCCGTTCCGCTTGCTCCCCGGGCCATTGAAGGTCTCATCAACTTGCGCGGCCAGATCGTGATTGCGCTTGATCCGCGCCGGAGCCTGGGGCTCAAGCCGAGAGCGGGAGTGGAGCAGCGCGTGAACATCGTCGTCAAGTCCGGGGACGCAATTATCAGCCTGCTGGTGGATGAGATCTGTGACGTGGTCGATGTGCCACCGATGTTATGCGTCGATGTTCCTGACAACATGCCGCTCGAACAAAGGCAGTTGATGCAGTGCGTTGTGCATCTGGAGCATGAACTGATGCTGGTGCTGGATAGCGAGAAACTTTTTGATACGGCTTGTAACTAGACTCTAGACGGTTCCATTTACGAAAATCAGGAGAAACTCCCATGTTAAAGGTTCAAGGCGCTTCCGCGCGTAAACCCGTCGCCCCAAAGATGCCTCGGCACACCGGTGCATCCCGTGTAGATTCCTCCACAAAGCTTCTAGAACAAGAGCGGCAGAGGTCACGGGCCGTCATGAATGCGATCAACTATGCCAATCTGTACGCGGAATATACCGCGGATGGCATCTTCCTCACGGCGAACGATAACTTCCTGAAGGTTTACGGTTATGAACTCGGAGAACTGGTCGGAAGACACCAGAGCATACTGTCCAACGAGACAGATCGTAACGAGGGAGGGGCCAAGGATCTTTGGAGCGCGCTTGGCGCCGGGGAGGCGCGTAGCGGAACATTCAAACGTAAAACTAAGAGTGGCCATGTGGTCTGGGTGGACGGTATTTACTGTCCCGCGCGTGATGAGGATGGCCACTTATACAAAGTGATTTACCTGAGCAATGATGTCACGGAAAGCAAGACGGCAGAAGACAACAAACGGCGTCAGATGGAGGAGACGAACCGCAACCAGGCGGTGATCGAGTTTACGGCAGATGGTCTGTGTCTCACCGCAAACCAGAACTTCTCGCAATCGATGGGGTACCGGCTGGACGAGATCGTTGGCAAGCATCACTCGATGTTTGTGGCGCCCGGTGAGCGTGAAGGAGAAGCGTACAAAACTTTCTGGCGGAATCTTCACGATGGCAAGTTTCAGACAGCGGAGTTCAAGCGGATTGGCAAAGGTGGCCGGGAAGTTTGGCTACAGGCCACCTATAGCCCAATGCTGAACAGTAACGGCGTGGTGGATCGTGTCGTAAAAATTGCAACCGACATCACCGAACAGGTGACGATGCGCCGTGAGGCCTCACTGAACGAAGAGAGAGAACGAAGGGAATCAGCAGAGCTTGTTGCGAAGGTAAACGATCTGCTTTCCGTGGTGGCTGCAGCCGCAGAAGGCGATCTTACGCGATCCATTCCTGGACACGGGGATGATGCGATTGGTCAAGTCGCTACGGGATTAAGCAAGTTGATTGCCGACCTGCGAGTGAGCATCATGGGGATTGACCAGACCGCGATGTCGGTATCATCCGCTGCAGAACAGCTCTTCAACGTGAGTCAGCATGTCTCGCGCAGTTCGGATGAGTCGTCAAAGCAGGCGAAGACGGTATCAGCCAGCAGTGATCAGGTGTCGGCTAATGTGTCAATTGTTGCGGCGAGCTCTGAAGAGATGATCGCTTCCATTCGTGAGATTTCAAAGAGTGCGACGGAGTCTTCGCGGATTGCGCGCACCGCAGTCGCCATGGCGGAACAAACGAATCATACGATTGCAAAGCTTGGACTCTCGAGCCAAGAAATTGGCAAGGTGATCAAAACGATTACTTCCATTGCGCAGCAAACCAACTTGCTCGCCTTGAATGCGACGATTGAGGCGGCAAGAGCAGGAGAGGCAGGCAAGGGCTTCGCTGTAGTTGCGAACGAGGTGAAGGAGCTGGCCAAAGAAACTGCAAGAGCGACCGAGGATATCAGCCTGAAGATCGAAGCGATTCAAAGCGACACCCAAGCGGCTATCAAGGCGATTGCGGAGGTTGGATCGATCATCAACGAGGTGAATGACATCTCCGGCACCATTGCATCTGCCGTGGAAGAGCAGACTGCGACGACGAACGAGATTGGTCGAAATGTCGCTGATGCCGCCCGCGGGACAGGAGAGATCGCTCGAAACATCAATCTCGTAGCAGCCTCTGCCGAAACCATTACAAGCGGAGCTCATGAAACGGAGGTCGCGGCCCAGACGCTTTCCAAAATGTCGAATGAGTTGCAGGTTCTGGTGCGACGCTTCCGGACAGAGTAGCGAATGTGTACAGGATTCTGCTTCGTAGCCCAAAAGCCATACTGAGGAGTGCACCATGAGGAAGGCTTTAGTCGTCGATGATTCGAAGGCCGTTCGGGGGATGCTTGCTCGCATCCTCATCCGGAATGGCTTCGAGGTGGAGCAAGCCGGTGACGGCTACGAAGCATTGACGGTGCTGGATCGGGCGGCAGACGAGATTGACCTGATGTGCGTGGATTACAACATGCCGGAGATGAATGGCATTGAACTGTTGACCGAAATGCGAGAGCAGGAACGCTTCGATGATTTGCAGGTCATGATGGTCACCACGGAAACGCATATCGAATCGATCAACTCTGCTCTCGCGCTGGGCGCAAACGAGTATGTGATGAAGCCGTTCACAGAGAGCATGATCACAGACAAGCTCCGCATCCTAGGCCTTATCTCGGATTGATTTTGCGGTCTAAAGCACTGCCTGTTAATCTCCTGTCTTAATACGTCGATCGTTGGGGGACCTGTGCCGCTCTCTGAAAAAATTCGGGTGCTTGTAGTCGATGACTCTGCCTTTATGCGAAGGATGATTACACGAGTCTTTGAGCAGGATCTGCATGTTCAAGTGGTGGGCCACGCCTGCGATGGTGCGGAAGCTTTGCAGAAGATCATAGAACTCCAGCCTCATCTCGTCACACTTGATATAGAAATGCCTGAGATGGATGGCATGGAGACGCTGCGTCAGATCGTCGCCTGCCATCCGGTTGTGCGAGTCATCATGGTGAGCAGTCTCACCGCGCGAGGTGCGCAGGTCACGATTGAGGCTCTACTGAAGGGGGCGAGCGACTACGTGACCAAGCCGTTGCCCTCCGCAGTGGATGCCTGGGCGCACCTATCGACCGAGCTTCTCTTTAAGGTGAAGCAGTTCTTTCCGAGTGCGATGAGGCCGACGGGCGACGTAGTTGAAGCGATGCCTTCCTTAGCGCGACCACTTCCAACGACAATGCCAAAGGGCCCTTCTCCCGAGATTTGCGCTATCGGTGTATCCACTGGAGGCCCGACCGCCTTGATGGATTCTCTTCCCATGCTGCCGAAGCACTTTCCTCTGCCCATCGTGATCGTTCAGCACATGCCTGCGGAGTTTACGACGATGCTCGCGAAGCGGCTTGATGCAGCGAGCAAAATCAATGTGGAAGAGGGTCGCGACGGAATGGAACTCTATCCAGGTGTTGCAATATTGGCGCCTGGAGGCTTCCATATGCGAGTGGCGCGCAAGAATGGAAAGCTCACCGTGATGTTGGATGAGGGGCCGAAAGAGAACTCGTGCCGGCCGGCGGTCGACGTCATTTTTCGCTCTCTCGCGGAAACTGTCCAAGGCAGGGTGGTGGCGGCGGTCCTTACCGGGATGGGATATGACGGGCTTGCTGGGGCAAAACAGTTGAAGGCGCTCGGTGCAACGATTCTTGCACAGGATCAGGCCACCAGCGTCGTCTGGGGGATGCCTGGAGCGATTGTTGCGGCAAAGCTTGCCGATGCCGTGTTGCCCATCCAAGGGATCGTGCCGGAGATTATGAGAAGGGTGGGTACTGCGTAATGGGAGCCTCGATTTGGATGCCCACAAAAGCTGATGACGAGTCCCTTTGCACTCTCTCGGCACAGAGCTATCGGTTTCTGCAGTCTTATGTGCAGCGCGAGTCAGGCATTGTCCTGGATGACGATAAGCAGTACCTCCTCCAAGCGCGACTGCTTCCCATCGTTCAGCGGGAGCGGCTTGGATCGCTTGACGAATTGTGCCAGAGAATCGCGTCCGGACGGACGCCGCACTTAGCAAGTGACGTTATCGACGCAATGACCACGAATGAGACCCTCTTCTTCCGGGATGTTCAGGTCTTTGAATCGCTGCAGTCCTCTGTCCTGCCGCAGTTGATTGAATCCACGCGCGGGCAGCGAAAGATGCGAATCTGGTCTGCCGCTTCCTCAACGGGGCAGGAGGCTTATAGCCTGGCGATGATGCTGCTCAACGCGGGCTACACGTCCAGCCAGTTCGAAATTATGGGGACTGACCTATCGCAACATGCCGTCAATCGGGCACGGACAGGAAAGTATGGGACGTTCGAGGTGGGGCGCGGCTTGCCGACACCCAATCTCATGAAGTACTTCTGCAAGGTTGGATTGGACTGGCAGGTCAAGGATGAACTGCGTTCGCTGGTTCGGTTTGAGAAGGCCGACCTGAGGGCCAATCTGTCGAGCTTTGGCATTTTCGATCTCATTCTCTGTCGTAACGTCCTCATCTATTTCGATTTCGACACGAAGCGTCAGATCGTGTCGTCTCTCTCGCGCTCCCTCCTGCCAGGCGGCATCATTGTGCTTGGCTGCGCAGAGACGCTGATCGGGATGGACGAGGGGTTTCAACGATCGGTGTATGGCAAGACGACCCTCTATTCTCTTCGCTAGGAGCCGTGATGCTGACTGAACTTGTAACAACGGAATCTCTTGAGGTGCAGGTAGGTATTGTGCAGCAGGCGCTTGAGACACTTGCGGAGATGCCTGCCATTCCAAAGCGAGATGCGCCTGTTTTTGAAAACGAATCGGAGACAATCTTTGCGGCGAGCCTGCGTTATTTGGGGGAATGCACCGGCAGTGTGCGTTTGGAATGTTCCTCGGGTATGGCGTATGCCTTTACTCAGCGCGTGATCAGCGGGTCTCAGCCTGGTAGCCTGGATGGCGATGTTCGGGATGCAATCGGGGAACTGGTCAACACGATAGGCGGCAACCTGAAAGGACTGCTTCCGGCAGGAGTGCGCTTGAACACACCGAAGGTGGTTGAAGATCAGCCGTATGATGTGTCGGCGAAGGAGTGCCTCAGCTGTCTCAGGTTCGGTTCTCCCTTCGGTTCGTTCCGGGTGTTAGTCCTTTCTCCAGAGACGCATTAAGTCTCGAGAACGCGTTTGCGCGTTAGCTCGACGCCGCGTCTTCAATCAAATTGAACCTTTGCGGCGTATAAGGGCCGAGTTCCTGAGAGATACGCCGGGGGAGGAGGGGGGCTAACGGGAGGAGGTGAGCCAGAGGGCGTAGGGGTAGAGCAGGAAGAAGAGGATCATCATGTCCGCCATGAGGTCCATGTAGATGAGGAGCAGGACGCCACCATGGTAGAAACTCCAGCGCTTCCTCATGCAGCGGATGGTGTCCGCAGTACCGGTGAAGGCGGCGAGGGCGGGAAGCAGGAGCAAGGGAGTAGCGCGGTTATGGGGGAAGTCCGAGAGCCAAGCGGCGGCAAAGAAGCTGACCAGGACGAGCAGGCTGGCGCGGACGAGAGAGCGGCGGCGGGGATCCAGGAAGGGAGGGAGTGCCGGCGTCATGGAGAGTCCCTTCTTGGTATCGCGGGGGTACCCCACACCGGGCATGAATTCGTGCAAAGTCTTCAAACGATTGTACTTAGGTCTGGACCTCTGCCGGAAAACCACGTTTTTGCGGTCCGTCCAATGTAAAGTCTTCATTCGAAACGAGATATCCTTATCACGGAGCGGGGTAGAATCCGTAAGCCTTTGCTGCTGAAGCATTTACGAAAGGCTTATACTTGGACGAGTTCCGGTTGTGCGTGGCCAGCGACGATCGCGGCAATGGACTGGGTGAAGGGGGCGCGGAGGATGCCGCGCTCTGTGATGATGGCGGAAATATATTTTGCTGGTGTGACGTCAAAGGCGGGGTTTTCTACGCCGACGCCGGTGGGGGTCATCTGCTTGCCATTGATGTGGGTGAGTTCGTGGGGGTCGCGTTGCTCGATAGGAATTAAATCACCGCTGGCGGTGTTGACGTCGATGGTGGCCCAAGGGGCGGCGACGTAAAAGGGGATGCCGTGCTCTTTGGCGAGGATGGAGACGGCGTAGGTTCCGATTTTATTTGCGGTGTCGCCGTTGGCGGCGATGCGGTCCGCGCCGACGATGACGGCCTGGATGCGGCCTTTGGACATGAGGTGGGCGGACATATTGTCGCAGAGGACGGTGGTGGGGATGTTGTCCTGCATGAGTTCCCAGGCGGTGAGGCGGGCTCCCTGGAGGTAAGGGCGCGTTTCATCAGCGAAAACGTCGATTTCATGGCCTGCTTCCACGGCGGCGCGGATGACACCCAGAGCAGAACCGTAGCCGCAGGCGGCCAAGGCGCCGGCGTTGCAGTGGGTGAGGACGGTGCCTTTCTGGGGAAGGAGTTCGGCGCCTAAGCGGCCTAGTTCCTTGCAGTTCGCGATGTCCTCGTCATACATTTCACGGGCGCGGGCCACCACGGCGTCCTTTATGGATGCGATGGATGCATTTTGGGCGGCTAAGCTGTTGTAAAGATTGAGGATCTGGGCGATTCCCCAGAACAGATTGACGGCAGTGGGGCGCGTGGCGGCGAGATGGTCGCAGATGGTGTCAACTTCCGTAGTGAGGGCGGGGAGGGTGGTGGCGGTGCTGCGGCTGATGCCGAGGGCAACGCCCATGGCTCCGGAGACACCGATGGCCATGGCTCCGCGCACGATCATGTCACGGATGACGGTGGCGACCTGGATGTAATCCGTGGCGAGGACGTAGGTCTCTTCCAGAGGGAGCTTGGTTTGATCGAGGAAGTTAACGCCTTCAGGGAGCCATTCGAGGGTGGGAATCATGTCTCAATCAGTTTACCTTGTGGGCCTTGCGGACGTCTGTGGCGGTGAAGACGGTGACGAAGGGGACACCGGGGGCGGCGGCTTCAATTTTGGCGCGGCCGCCTTGCTCGCGGTCTACGAGGCAGAGGATGCCGATGATGTTCATGCCGGAAGCGCGTGCAGAATCAATGGCTTGGATGGTACTTCCGCCGGTGGTGCAGACGTCGTCCACGATGACGACGGGTGCACCGGGCTGAAGGAAGCCTTCGAGGAGGCGGCCGGTGCCATGGGTTTTTTCGGCTTTGCGGACGAGGAAGCCGTGGAGGAGGGTGGGGGTTGGGCCGTGGTCTTCTTCGGGGTCGAGGGCGAGGAATTCAGCGTGGTCGGCGAGTTCCCAGGCGGAGGCGGAGGCGGTGTTTGAGACCAGGGGGTCGGCCCCCATGGTGAGGCCGCCGACGGCTATGGCAGAGGGGAAGTGCTCTCGAATCAGCTCCAGGAGGACGATCCCGGAGAGGCGGCCGCCTTCCGCGTGGAGGGTGGTGATGCGGCAATCGATGTAGTAGTCGGACTTCTGGCCGGAGGCGAGGGTGAAGTCGCCGAGGCGGAAGGAGAGGGTGGCGATGAGGTTGAGGAGGGCGGTGCGGGGGTCGTTTTGGAGGGCGTCCATGGATTCAGGGTACGCGATTGGATGGTGAAGTTGTGGTTTTTGGTGTGGGTAACGTGGGTAAGGAGCAGCCACTCCGGGTGGTGGGGTTGGCGAGATGCTTATCACCGATCTGCACCGGTTGGACCGATCTCCGGGATAGGGCAAGGACGAACGCGGATTGAATGCAACGACGGTCTCGGTGAGGAGAGGAAGGCAGTCGGGCTTCCAGCCCGATACTCCACCCTGTCCGACGATGAGACCGTCGTTCGAGGATGGGGCACCGGCGGAATGACAGCTAAACGGGCGACGGCAACGGCAACGGCAAGGGCAAGGGCAACAGCAACGGCGGTCGGCTTCGCCGATGCCCACTCATCGCGTGAAGCAACGGCGCGATGAATGGGGCACCCGAAAGCATGGGTGCGGAAGAGGGCGGGGGCGAGAGGCAGCATCCTCGCGTGGGCCTGCTGAGGGTTGAGGCGGATGGAATTCTTCGGGGTCCTTCGACTGCGTCTGACGATGATGCCGTCAGACTTCGCTCAGGATGACGCTTCTTTTCTCTCCATGAAAGAACGGAGGAACGGGCTGGGGATTAGAGGGATTCGTCCAGGGTGAGGGATTCCAGCTTTTGCTGGAAGTCGGCGTCGGCCTGGGTGCGTTGGGTGCGGAGGTCAGTGAGTTGGTGATTGATGGCGGCGAGGCGGTCTTCCTGGGCGTTGAGTTCGCCGGTGTAGCGGGTGAGGAGGGCTTTTTCTTCGGGGCTGCCCTTGAGGGCTTTCATGTTTTCGCGGAGGCGTGTCTGGTCTTGCGTGATGGAGGCGGTTTCGGAGGTGAGGGCGGAGATTTGCTGGTCGAGGGCGATGACTTTGTGGTGGGCGTCAAAGACAGGCTGGAGGGCGGCGATGGTGGCGGGGCTTGCCTTGGCGTTGCGGAGAAGGAGGGTGAGCTGGTCTTCGGTGCGGTCGGTGAGGCGGATGTAATCGTAGTTGGTGTGGCGCTCGGTGATATGGAGAGTGCTGGTGTGGGCCTGGGGGACGAGGACTTTGAAGCGTTGGGTGGTGGGGGTGATTTCAGTGGGCTTGGTGTCTGAGGTTAGCTCCCAGCCGGGGCGGGTGGGGTGCTCGATGACGACGGTGCGGGATTCGGGGGCGGCGTTTTTGATGTCATAGGTGAGGT
This sequence comes from uncultured Acidobacteriaceae bacterium, assembly GCA_964242025.1. Classification (GTDB taxonomy): domain Bacteria; phylum Acidobacteriota; class Terriglobia; order Terriglobales; family Acidobacteriaceae; genus Edaphobacter. Next base: position 202,513 of record CAXSZW010000008.1, on the reverse strand, counting down.
CGGAGACGTCGGTGGAGGTTTCGGTGAGGACGCCGGCCTTGATGGTGAGGTGCTGGACGCGGCGGGTGTTGGAGGCGGCGGACTGGGAGACGCGGACTGCCTGGTCGGCGGCATAGGAGAGGAGGCGGCGTTCATCCGGGTGGATGGGGTCGAGGAGGCCTTCGCCGCCGAAGGAGCCGTTTTCGACGATGGAGAAGGAGCCGCGGTCGAGGGTGAGGGTGGAGGTGTTGGTAATCCAGAGGGCTCTTAGGGCTATGGGCTGCTGGGGCGACCATAACGTCACGCGCTCGACGGGGAGCTTGGTTTGGAGGATGGGGACGAGGGCGGACTCGTTCTTGCGGATGGTGATGGGGTCGGTGAGGGCATATTCGAAGTAGTCGTCGAAGGCGGAGGTGGTGGTGGCGGGGGTGAGGGATTGTTGGGAGAGGGCTTCGTACTCAGACGGGGGGACGGGCGGTGGGGCAAAGGCTTTGTAGTTGCCGCGAAGCTCGTTCTTCATGGCGCGAGCTTGCATGGGAAGGGGTGCTGCGGAGTCCGCTGTCACTTCTACTGTCTGGTTTGCGGAAGCGATGCCGCCTATGACGCCACCAGCCGCGCTTCCCATACCTGCGAGTCCGGCATTTTCTCGTGGCATCTTGCTTGGACTGTGAAGTGAGTCGTCCTCATCGCCGGAGTCGTGGGTTTGGGGGGAGAGTTGGGCTTCGGAGGGGAGGGGGATCTCGGGGCGGCGGGTGTAGTAGGGGGTGGAGAGGGGTTGGATAAAGGACTGCGGGGCTCCGGCGATGAGGGAGAGGTGGACGTTGAGCCAGTCGGAGCCGGTGGTGTTGTCTACGACGGACCAGCCCTGGAGGGTGGCGGTCTGGCTGGGGGTTCCACTTGGCGAAGGTGGTTGGGTGCAAGGATGATTCTGCTGGCCGGGCTCAGTTGCACCGCACTTGATGGAGTACGAAGGGGCGTCGGTGATGAGGATGCGGTAGGTGGACTTCCAGACGGGGACTTCGGAGATGTAGGAGACGCGGAGGTCGCGCGGGCCGGTTCCACGGTCTTCGAGGGTGAGGTGGCGGAGGCCGGCGTTGCGGGTGGAGGCGAGGAGTTCGAGGTAGCGCGTGACGTCGGTGTGGAGGGCGGTGTCGAGGAGGGTGACGGAGACGGCGGGGGTGAGCTCGAGCGTGCGGACGGAGCCGGCGTCTGAGACGACGGTGAGGAACTGGTGTTCGGCGGGGGGCTGGTTGGGCTGGGTGGGGGTGGTGCGGGATTCGATGGAGAGGAGGCGGCCGGTGATGGCGGGGCCGCTGCCGGTGACGGAGACGCGGGCTCCGCGGATGGCGTTGAAGAAGTCGGCCTGGGTGGCGTCTTCGCCGAGGGCGAGGGGAAGGGATTTGAGTTGCTGCTCGATGGGGGTGGTGGAGTTGTAGCCGGCGCCGGTGATGCGGCCGCCCTGGAGGTCGATGGCGGTGAGGGACTGGAGGACGTCGTTGAGCTGGGAAGAGGTGAAGTCAATCGAGATGGATTGGTCGTTGAGGACGCGGCCGGAGTGTTCGAAGAAGCCGACACCGTTTTTGTAGAGGGAGACGCGGGTGACGGGAAGGCCGGTAGGCGGCTTGGTGGAGGGGGTGGGTGTGGGCTTGTGGGTCTGGGCCGAGGCAGAGGTGAGGAGTGCAAGGGTGCAGAGGAGGGTGGGGCGGACGGGCATGGGAGCTCCTGACGTGCGAGTGCTGGGTGCTTAGACCGGGATGGAGGGGGTTTTGTTCCCGGGAGCGGCGGGAAGATTTTCAAGGTGGGGCGGGAGGCGCGGTTTGTGGGCGAAGCTGACGAGGATGAAGCTGATGATCATGAGGAGGAACCAGGCACCGAACTTGGCGGTGTCGACGTGATGCCAGGTGTCGCGCTGGCTGGGGTAGACCCAGATGCGGGCGAAGGTGCCGACGTTTTCCGCGAGCCAGATGAAGAGGGCCACGAGGGCGAAGCCGAGGATCAAGGGCATGCGGCGCCAGGTGCGGTAGGGGCGATAGTAGACCCAGGTGGGGCCGAAGGCGAGGGCGACGAGGAGGAAGAGGGGGATGCGGATGTCGGGGAGGAAGTGGTGGGTGAAGAAGTTGGCGTAGATGAGGGCGGCGAGGGCGGCGGTGAGGGGCGGGCTGAGGTAGCGGGTGTAACGCATGTCAAAGATGCGGGTGGCGCGGGCGAGGTAACTGCCGACGGAGGCGTACATAAAGCCGGAGAAGAGGGGGACGCCGGCGATGCGGATGAGGTTGGGTTCGGGGTAAGACCAGGAGCCGACGTGGGTCTTGAAGAGCTCCATGAGGGTGCCGACGACGTGAAAGAGGAGGATGACTTTGGCTTCGCGGAGGGTCTCAAGGCGGAGGGTGAGAAGAAGAATTTGCAGGGCGAGGGCGGCGAGGAAGAGGGCGTCGTACCGGGCGAGGGGGAAGTGAGGGGGCCAGACGTGTTTGGTGAGGAGGACGAGGGCCAGGAGGACGCCGCCGAAGAGGCAGGCCCAGGCTTGTTTGAAGCCGAAGACGAAGAACTCCCAGAGGACGGCGTTGACGCCACTGGTGGGGACGTGGCTTTCAAGGCGGAGGCGGAAGGCGTGGAAGCGGGTTTGGTTGGGGCCGTGGATCATGCCGGTGGGGTCAGGATACGCGCGGGTTGGGGGGCGGGGGTCACCTCGGGGCCGAGGGCGACGCCTATGAGGGAGTCGGCGGAGCCGTAGTAGAGGAACCAGTGGTTGTGGAAGGGGACGAGGGCTTCGATGAAGGTGGTTCCGGCGGCGTATTGGCCGCTGCGCTCCCAGGGGAGTTGGGGGCGGAGGAAGGGGGTGGAGGTGCGGGCGAGGAGGTGGGTGGGATCGTCTGCGGAGAAGAGGGCCTGGCCGGCGGAGTAAGTGGCGGGGTCGAGGTCGGGGGCGGGTGTGGTTGGGAGCGCGGGGGTGCTGGTGTTGGCGTTTTTGCCGTTGTAGAGGAGGAGGATGCCAGCGGGGGTGAGGATGGGGGGCGGGCCGACTTCGGGGAGACCGGAATCGAAGAGGGCGGGGCGGGGGGAGAGGAGGGTGATGGGGGCGCCGGAGGAGGTCTCGATGGGGGTCCAGTGGATGAGGTCGGTGGAGGTGGCGAGGGAGATGTGGCCTTCGCCCCAGTACATCCAGTATTTGCCGTGTAGTTTGGCGGCGAGGAGATGGCCGGCGACAAGTTGAGTGAGGATGCCGGCGGATTTGTATTGCAGGGTGCCGTATTTGCCGGTGCTGCCGAAGGCTGGGCCGTGCTTGGTCCAGTGGATGAGGTCGGGGGAGGTGGCGATGCCGACGGAGTAGGTGACGCGGTTCCACTGGGTGTAGGTGAGGACGTAGGTGCCGTCGGGAGACTCGACGAGGCGTGGGTCTTCCACGCCGCCGGGCCATTCGCGGGATTGCTGGGCGTCCGGGGCGGGGAAGAAGACGGGGGCGGGCATGGGGGTGAAGTGGAGGCCGTCGGAGCTTTCGGCGAGGCCGAGGCGGGAGGTGTGGAGGCCGATGCCCATGGAGCCGGAGTCGTCTTCTGCGCGGAAGAGGAGCATGACTTTGCCGTTGCGGACGACGGCGGCGGGGTTGAAGGTGTGGAGGGCCTCCCAATGGACGGGGGCGTGGGTGATGGGGTCCGTGAAGACTGCGGCGGGGTTGCGGGTGATGGTGGGCTGGGCGCCGGCGGGGCGGGTGAAGGGGAGGAGTTGCCAGTTGTCCGGAGCTGCGGTGCCAGACTGGGCCTGCAGGGTGAGGGGCAGCAGCAGGGAGGCGTAGAAGAGGGCCGCGCGGGGGAGAGAATGCATGTTGGGGAGGATACGTGGAGGGCTCGGGGAGGGCAATGCGGGTGGGCTTGCGTGTTGTTCTGGGTATTCCGTATGGTAATGGGGTTATAAGTTGCGCTGATAGTGCGGCGCGCCGGGGAGATGGACATGTTTGGATTGACGGAAGAGCAGGAAGCGTTGCGGAAAGAGGTGCGGAAGTTTGCGGCGAAGGAGGTGCTGCCCGGACGCGAGGAGCGCGATGAGACGAGCGAGTTTCCTCATGCGATTGTGAAGAAGCTGGGTGAAATGGGATTGCTGGGGGTGATCTTTCCGGAGGAGCTGGGCGGGGCCGGGATGGGGTATGTGGAGTACGTGCTGGCCATTGAGGAGTTGTCGCGCGTGGATGGGAGTGTGGGGATTATTGTGGCTTCGCACAACTCGCTTTGTACGAACCATGTGATGTTGGCGGGGAACGACGAACAGCGGAAGCGGTGGATTCCACGGCTGGCGAGTGGGGAGTGGCTGGGCGCGTGGGGGCTGACGGAGCCGGGATCGGGCAGCGATGCGGGAGGGATGAGGACGACGGCGGTTCGAGATGGCGGGAATTGGGTGCTGAACGGAGGGAAGACGTTCATCACGAATGGGACGTATGCGGATTGCGCGCTGGTGCTGGCGGTGACGGCCGTTTCAGCGGAGGACAAGGCGAAGAAGACGCATGGGGGGATCTCGGCGTTTCTGGTGGAGAAGGGGACGAAGGGCTTCCGGCCGGGGAAGAAGGAGAACAAGCTGGGGTTGAGGGCGAGCGATACGGCGGAGCTGATCTTTGAGGACTGCGTGGTTCCAGGGGAGAACCTGGTTGGCGTGGAGGGGCAGGGCTTCAAGGATGCGATGCGGGTGCTGGATGGAGGGAGGATTTCGATTGCGGCGCTGAGTTTAGGGATGGCGCGGGGGGCTCTGGATGCGGCGATGAAGTATGCGATGGAGCGGCGGCAGTTTGGGAAGGCCATCAGCGAGTTCCAGGCGATCCAGTTTAAGCTGGCGACGATGGCGACGGAGCTGGATGCGGCGTGGCTGCTGACGATGCGGGCGGCTCGGATGAAGGATGCGGGGGAGAATGTGACGCTCGAGAGCGCGATGGCAAAGCTGTATGCGAGCGAGGTGGCATGCAGGATCTGCGACGAGGGGGTGCAGATTCATGGCGGATACGGGTTCATCAAGGACTATCCGGCCGAGAAGTTTTATCGGGATGTTAAGCTGTGCACGATTGGGGAAGGGACGAGCGAGATTCAGCGGATGGTGATTGCCCGGGAGTTGCTGAAGCGGGCGGCGCGTTGAGCTGGCCGCGTTGACCCGATGGGAGTGGGTCGATAGAATATGAGGTGCGCGGACAGATGGCAGAGCCCGGTTTAATGCACCTGACTCGAAATCAGACGTACCTTTGCGGGTACCGGGGGTTCGAATCCCTCTCTGTCCGCCAGAAATCTTTCGATCCCCTCAAATTCTCTTACTCGCCGATGGCAGTTCTGGTGGCACTGGCAAACTCCGTTAGCTTGCCCTTCGGTCGGATCGACATCCGCTCGATCTCTGAGCGCTTGTGGTCTGGGGAAAGGTGGGCGTAACGGGCGCTCATCTCCACGGTGCGGTGCCCCGCGAGCTCCTGGATGGTGCGCAGGGAACTCCCCGCGATGGCCAGCCAGGAGCAGAAGGTGTGGCGGTTGTTGTGCCAGGTGTAGTCCGCGATTGCAACGTCCTCCATCAGGAGCACCTCGGCCAGACCTGAGGGCGCCTTGATCCTCCCCTTGCCCCCGTTCTTCCGCGGGAAGACGAGCGACGAGGCCGAGTACTTCACCTTCGGCCGAAGGTTCCGGAACTGCTCCTGGACGATGTTCGACATCGGGATCGTCCGGTCGTCTCCATTCTTGGTTCGGCGGAGGCGGAGCTCTCCGCGGTCGAAGTCCACCTCAGACCAGCGCATCCCGTACTGCTCGCTCAACCGCATGCCTGTGTGGACGGAGATGATGAAGGCGGGCGCCTGCTCCGGGTAAAGCTGCCTCAGCTTTGCGAGCACCTTGTCATACTCGTCGCGCGAAAGGAAGCGCTGGCGGCCGCGCGGCTCACTGCGCTGGAGGACGTGCCGCGCGGGGTTGTCCCGCACCTTGCCGTTCCGGATTCCTTCCCGGAAGCAGAGGCTCACAAAGGAACGGTAACGGTTGAAGTTTGCCGGCGACTTGGCGTGCCGCCGAATCCAGGCGGCGATCTCCTCCGGCTTCACATCCTCGGCCGGGCGAACGCCAAGCTGGAGCCTCAGCCGGTCGGCATTGCCTTCGTAGTTCCTCATCACGCGGTCATGATCTCTGGCGTAGGCTAGGGCGTCGTCGATCAGCTCGGACACCGTCACTTTACGGCGGCTCAGCTCCGGCAGCTTCTCCCCCAGCAGGATCTGCGTCTTCCGCTTTTGATAGAGCTTGATGGCGTTCGCCTGCGTTCCCACCCGCTCGCGGTGCCGCTTCCCGCCTTCAAAGTACTGACACCACCAGATTGCGGACCCTTTGGGGTGCTCGTAGACGCCACGGACCTTCGTCACTGTTTTCTCGGGCATGCCACAAACCTTACAGGGGCGCGTAGCCCAGGGGCAATACTAAGTGCGGCTGAGTGCAACTCCCTGCAACATGTCGGAACGCAGGATGGTTGCCGCCACTCGTTGCACGTCGGCGGCCGGGATCACTACGCATCTGCCGAAACGTCGCCCCGTGAGCCGTTTATCCGCGAGCATTGCGTCAATCGAGCGGACCGAAAGCCCGAGCGCGTAGGCCGCCTCCTGACGCCGGTATAGCAGCTTGTCCACCTTCTGTGCAGGCTTCTTTTTTGGTGATGGTGGCATGGGGCTATTTCTCCTCTTGAGTTGCCTTGTGACTTGTTGGCTCGACGGGCAGAATGGACGAACCATGAATGCCACCTGCCGGGCCCACGCCGAGGCCGGTGGCCTGGTATGGGCGGGTTGAGGGGTGAACATTAAGAGCTACTTCTGAGGGAGGCTGCGGGCGGAGATACTTTCCGGACGCGATTGTTTGCGATACCGGGGTGTGACTCATGGATAAGGATGTGCGGGTTGCTTTGGCTGAAATCGGCTTGACGGCGGCGAATGACAAAGTAGAGGTTGTGCAGCTGTTCCTCAAGCTCGATGCCCGCGTAGGGGAACTTTCAAAGGTGCTTCTTAGCATTGCAGAGGGGAGGGCGTCGGATACAGGTACCATTCTTGATCTTGAAAAAAGGGTGAGCGCGCTCGAATCGCGGCGAACGGCATAAATAGGATGTGGCGTGGGAGCTGCTGACATCTGATCTCCTGCTGCGATGTCATAACCTCGCAGACGTAAAGAGACCTTAGAGGAATGGCTCAGCAGAGTCAATCAAAAAGATTGAACGTAGTCAGTTATTTTATTGTGAATCAGACGTCTTGAGGGTGACGAGGCGTGCGTATCCTTCGCCACTCACAACCTTCAAAGTCCCGTTTGCGATCAGGGCGTTGATGCTGCTGTTGCAGCGCACCTTTTCGCTGGGCTCGCCGATATAGAACTTTCGCTGGGTGAGGACCGCAAACAGTTCCTCGACAGTGGCGGGGCGTCCTATGTCTTCGAGGGCCAGGGGAATCGCTTTTCTCGGAACCCCTGCAAGGAACGACAGATCGTTGGGGTCGGTATTCCGGTGCAGAGCAGCCAGTTGCTCGTTGAGCTCTAATTCCTGCATCAACTCGGGCTGCCGCTGCCGGAGTTCGCGCCTTACCGCGTTGACTCGAGCCTCGTATTTCTTAAGCTTCTCGCTCATGGGTGCCTTCAGATCAACAAACCCCGCTTCTTCATGCAGGCTGGGGCATCCTCAACCTCACAAAGATTCAGCGTCTCCAGGGTAGCAACCCAATGATAGTAGACGGCGGCGGCGGCGGCTACATGGGGCACGGAAGGAATAGCAGAGCATAACATCCCTTCGATCAAAGCGACGAGGGTGTAGAAGCGCTGAAGGCGAGCCGCAGAGTATGCACGGTGAGCGTCTTCCAGGCTGTAAAGTCCGGTACTGGCGCAGATTTGAAGAATGTTGATTACGTGGCCCAGGTCGCGATAGAGCTGCAGCAGACCGCGCGCGCCACCCAGCGCGGCCCACACTCCGTCTGCGGCGGGAGTAGCGATGTCATCTGGGGCGTACGCTGACAGGCGAATTAGGCGCCCGTGGGGAAGTGCCGCAAGCTGCTCTCCAAGGTTGTTTAGGTGAGCATTCCGCTTGGGCAGCCACGCGAGAAGGGCTCCGACCGAGACTGAAGCGAGGATGAAAAGTTCGACTCTCACGATGCCGTCTTTCTCTGCGTGGGTGTGTATGTGCCGAATGAATGCTGAAGAATGGGTGGCAGCTGAAGGTTCTCGTCGCGTTGCCAGAAGACACGCAGCCACAGCAGCAGCGTTATAACTGCCGCTGCTGCCTGCATGAACCCTCCTATGCCCCTAGTTGCTGGCGTGGAGAGCAGTTGAGATGTGAAGAGCGAAGCCGCAAGCTTCAGGGCCAGTCCGCTAACGATCCCTGCACCACGCCGCGACCAACCAATTCCTTGAAACCAGATCACGGCGAGAGTGGCAATCAAAATGAACGTTAGCGCAAACGCCAGACACTGATCCAGAATGTGTGAAAACGCGATGAGCTGTTGCGGCAACCGTGTAAAGCTACGGTAAGCCACCCAGGAAGCGCCCCCTAAGATCGACGCATAGGCAGGAAGCAGAAGGAATAAGAGTGAACCACGAAGAAACGCGAAGCCTGGGAAGGCACGAATGACATCGCTGATGATCCAGAAGCGCATAATGCTAGAGCCTAGGTACCAGCCCCAATAGACATAGAAGTGTCCCCACGGGGAGTGGAAGTGGCTAAGAGCCACATCACCAGCGAGGTCCCAGCAGCAGTAGAAGAGGAGGGAAGGCCAAGCTTTGTATGCGCGTTTGTGGAGAACGCAGCAGACAATGAGAACTTCCAGAGAGGTGCCAAGCATCCATGTGACGCTAAGGATTGAATGCACGCAGCACCTCCCTGCTTGGCGCGATGGCTACAAAGGCGAATCTGGGCAATGCGGGTCGTCCGGATCGCAGAGTGGTGGACCACAGTCGGGGCAGACCTGCGTTACGACTGGCGTCGTGAGATTTGGCTGTGTGTGAATCGTGGCGGCGATGGTGGCGAGGCCCATCGTAAGGCCGAACAGTGCGAGAGTGAGACGCATTCGGGATCTCCATGCGTAGATACGCATGGCACCGATTATGCGGCGGCTGTAGGGCTTTAGAGCAGAGCTTCGTTGCCATACCGTCCTTGCTAATAACTTCCAAGATGCTAAGGCTTCCCGATGTTTCCATTTTTGTCAACGTGATTCCCCGGGTCGCTCTATGGTCTCGCTGTCATAGTCTGCCGTAAAACAAAATAATTGTCCACCATCAATCTTTTTGATTGACAACAAGCATAGCCGGCTCCATAGTCAGGAAGTCATGGCGACGCACACTGCTGAACTCGTCAAGCTTCCACGGATCACGCCGGCGAACCTTCGGGCGCTTCGGGCGTTCCACGAATATCAACAAACGATGGGGTTTACACCAGGACAGAACGAGCTGGCACGCGCAATGGGAAGGTCGCGTTCCGGCGCTAACCAAGCCTTGGAGTACCTGGTCGCGAGAGGGTTCCTGAACAAGAACGAGGCGGTCCGGTATCGGCCGTGGACGGTGAGTGCGCTTGGCCTGCTCGTGCTGGACCATGCTGCCAAAGGTGAGCGCCCTGTTGCGTCAACGAAACAGACGAGGGCGGCCTGATGGGGAAGCTAGAGGGCCGGTCCAGCGATGCAAAGAACTGGGTGAATCCCGCTGTTGGGTTGGTGCAGGAGATTTGGGCAGCAACTTCAAAAAGCAATTGTGGCTCAAGGGTTCGCCAGTTATCCCCCTGATGATGCGGACCTAGACGGCTTCTTTCAACCTCAATCACAACACTCCCCGCAAGGAGACGATCCCCCATGACCTCTTTACCGCCGCTGGACCCCAATCCCGCTTTCCTGCCCACTGAGCCGCAGTGTGACGAGGCTGCTCTCGAAGCGTTTGCGAAGTTCCTTGCCAAGGAGATGGACTACCTCGCCTGCATCGCTGGCGGGCACACTGTGCGGTGGTACCGGGAGCAGATCGGTCCAGAGATCTGCAGCGTCGAGCGTGGAGCCATGCTGCGCACCTTGACCACTGAGGTCTGCCTCGAGTACGCGAGACAGCACCGCGTGGCCAGTCCCGATCTGCAGCGGCGGCCCATCTCCATCGACCGCGACGCCGGCCGCATCCATGTCGGCTTTGCCCCCGACGCGTCGAAGCCTTCGCCAAAGTGGTCGCGCACCCGCCGCCTAGCTGTCTTCACCACGTCCGTGATCGGTGTGCTCGCGACCGCGGTGTGGGTGACGTGGTGGTAAGCCGCCGGCAGCTCCAATACGCAGCGGCGAGCTTCGGCTGCCTGCTTGGACTCATCGCGTCCGGTTATTTCCTGAAGCCATCGCTGATCGGCCTGGGCTTTCTCCCGCTGGCCTTCTCCGTGGCTTCGGTTTTGAGCGCGCCGCGCATGAGTTGGCGGCTTCACAGGTCAAGCAGGAGAGGCGGGCAGGCATGAGAAGCGTATTCGCCGAGATGGTGCAGGACCGGAACGTGCACGAGCTCGCAGAGGAACTCGCGCCGGGAACTACGTTCGCGCAGACCCAGGCGGCGATGCGGCTGATGCGGTCCCGTGACCGGGTGGCCAGGAATCAGCTGAGCGAGATCGTGGAGTTGATGGTGCCGGAGATTCAGCGGGCGCTCGCGCCGCAGCCGCTGGCTCCGCTGGTGCAGCCAAGTGCTGGAACGAACTGAGAAGGACGCCGAAGGGCGAGGAGGGAAGTGACATGTCGAAGACGCAGACCGCAGATCTTCATGATGGAATGCCGCAGGTGTTGGGGCTGGACACGCTCGCGAAGGGCGCCGTAATCGAGTTGGGCAGCGAGGCGCTGAAGCGCGTTGCCGAAAACATGATGGACCTAAACACCGATGCCACACAGAAGCGCGAAATCGTGCTGCGGATCATGTTTGCACCGTACCCAGATCGGGTTGGGGCGGCGATCAGGGTGAAGGTCGATACCAAGCTCGCCGGGATGGTCCCGGCCGAGGGCACGATGTTCGTCGCGAAGCGAGGCGGCGAGTGGCTTGCCTATGGCCGCGACTCGCGCCAGACGGAGATGAACTACGAGGTCCCGCCTGACGGCAAATCCGCCGCCAGCAAGCCGCAGTAGATCGCGAGGGTGGGGGGGGCGAACCCGCATTCGCCGCTATCGGAGGCTTCGAGCCAGAACCCGCCACCCTACACCGCACGCAAACGAAGCATAACGCCAACGCAACCCACTCAAGAAAGAGACGAGCAACATGAGCGAATCGATCACAACCAACGCAATCGACCTGGTGCTGGGCCTCGCCCCCGCCAAAACCTTCGACATCGATGGCTTCACCTACATCGACAAAGACCGCAAGGTCCAGCTTTTCATCCCGCCGGCACCGGCCACGCTGCAGGTCCACACGCTCTCCGGCTTTGTGAAGCTGCTGGAGAACGGCTTTGAAGGCTTCGATCCGTCGCAGACCTTCGTCCAGGTCTCCGCCTTCGACACGGTGGAACTGGTGTCCAAGGGGTCGGACAAGTACGGTCGACGCCCAGTGGTGCTGGAGACCGTGGCCTTGAAGCCGGAGCGTTCTTTCAAATTCAACGAGTACTACACGCAGGAGTCGTTCAACATCGCGCTACGCTCCATGTTCGTGCAGGACGACGAGTTGAACGCGCTGGTCTCCACGGTGGGCAACATCGCGCACAACACGGAGACTCGGCAGGAGGATGACGGCTTCTCGCAAACGGTATCCGGGCGGGCAGGCACCTTCCTCAGAAGTGAGATGACGATCAAGCCGCGCGTTACGCTGAAGCCCTTCCGCACCTTCCTTGAAGTGGATCAGCCGGCGGGGGACTTCATCTTCCGCGTCAAGAATAGCGAGACGGCGGGGAACACCTGTGCCCTCTTCGAGGCCGATGGCGGCGGCTGGAAGCTGACCGCGATCGACACCATCGCCAAGTGGCTCGAGCAGCAGTTGAAGACCAGCGCGACCGAATGCGTGCAGAACATGGTCATCGTTTCGTAAGTTTCCACGACACCGCGCGGCTGAAGGTCGACTGCTGGCCGCGCGGCTTTTTTCCAACCACACCAGCCATTGGGAAGAGAGGCAGTGCATGGCAGATCAAGACACACCGGTTGACTTGGCAGTCCGGCCCCTCGCATCGATCACGCCGTATGCGATCGATGAAGCGGGAAAGATCACAGTCGAGCCGCTCACGAATAGCCTCATCATCGATGGCGCGCGCTGCTCCATGGAAGCGCTTGTTCTATTCTTCAACCCCGATCCGAAGATCTACTATCGGGCGGTCCGCGAGCACGGCAGCATGACAGTCCGGCAGTGGACGCGCGAAGGCCTGGCGATCGAGCTTTTCGGCGGGCAACGTGTGCTCGAGCGGCATCTAGCGTTCCGGCACGCCACACAGATCATCGAGGGCTCCTGCCTGCCCGTCGGCCCCCAAGGTGAGGAATGGTGGGACACGGGGCACGCAAATGAGCTTGCCGAGCCGGATATGAAGGACGCGGTTCTCTACCTGGAGAACCGCCACCAACTCTTCCGCCACCCGTTAGAGCGCAACTGGGTCGCTATCCGCGATGAAGAGGCCGCGCAGGTACCGTCGGGCGGTGCACGGTGATGCGGTCACTTCAGCTTTCGGTACTGATCATCGGTCAGGTACAGCCATATTCCGCCGCGGCCGGTCTGAATGCCGCGTTCAAACATCATGCGTTCTTCGGAGTCCAATTTAGCGCCGCCGCGCACTGCGGTTTCCAGAATCTTGGTATCGCTTGCAAAGGTGAACCTCTTCCTGAGCGTGGTTCGGCAGTCCTCTTCGAGGAAGCTGATGTGCCAGCCGTTGCGGAGCATGAAGTTCATCAGGACGCGGCGGCGCGGCCGATTTCGCTCACACTTTCCGCAGAGTCGCTCTCCCCAGTGTCCCCATGGCGGAGCATCGAGCGGGACTCGGCAAAGTGCACAGATCTTTCCAGCTTCCCGCTGGCGGGTCGTTGCTGCCCGCTCACCGCCCATGCCTCAATTCTAGGCGAAAGTAAGGCGAAGATTTCCGCAGCCTGTGGAGGTGCCCAGTGAACCGGACACCCATCGATGAGGCGCGTAGGCAAGAAGGCTGCGGGTGCGTTGCTGGATGGCCGCGAGTGGCGTCAGTTCCCGGAGGTCTCCGAATGTTGATTCCCCCGCGCGAACGGCGACCCGCTGAGCAAAAACTGCTTCTCCATGTGCAGACCGCGAAAGTCGCAAGCCCAGCAGAAATGAATCAGGATCACACGCGACGCGTTGTCTACCAGCATTCCGATCTTGTTCTCGGGATAGGACGGGGAAATCGATCCATCTTCGCCAAACCTGTGCGCGATCTGTTCAAAACCAGAATGTGTGAAGCCACAAAGGGCCTCGTAAACGTGCCCTGTGAAGTCTTCAAAATACTGCCCCTTACCGTGCTGCGCATCGAGTTCTCGGGCCATCGGTCCGAATCTTTTGAAGCGAAAGCTGGGCAATTCCTTGATCAGCGCATCGAAGTCTTCAGCGGTAACGCAACTACCGAGCCACTCTGCTCGCATGACGGTGTCCAGCAGAGGGCGGAAAAGTGCGAAGGCGCTTCCGATGGCGACTTTACCCTCACACAGTATGACGATGGCGCGGAAGTGTTCAAGCGCTTGCGAGCTGAGTGCGGAACAGATATGCACACGTCGGGTTCCCTCCACGCCGCCTGGCATGATCCGAACGATAGCGTGAAAGGTCTCCCATGCCCGTTTGATGGCGGCCTGGACTTCTTCGCCGTATTCGGGAGCTGCGTAGCCGACCATCCCGGAAGGCTATCACGCGCTGTTGAGCATTTCTGGGCGGGTGTTGCGGAGGTTGCCCACCTTAACGTGGGGTTCGTAACGGATCCAATTCAGCATCTTGAGAGCCTGCCATCGCGGGGTGCGGCATGATTCAGCCACTTCTCGAGAAGCGAATCGCGACGTTCTCGCTGTGCCGGAGCTACCGGTACAAGTTGCAGATCGTGTGGGATGAGACTAAGCCGCTGGCGGCCTTCATCGGGCTGAACCCTTCGACGGCCGACGAGACGCAGGATGATCCGACCGTCCGGCGTTGCCGTGGCTTTGCGGAGTCCTGGGGGTGTGGCGGGATCAGGATGCTGAACCTGTTCGCCTACCGGGCCACTCTGCCGGCATTTATGAAGCTGGCCGAGGATCCGATCGGCGCTGAGAACCGATTGGCCGACTTTCTGGAAGGGTGTAACGGTCCTCATGTGGCGTGCTGGGGTGCCAATGGCTCGCACCGTGGCCGGGCGGAGTTCATCTCCCGTCTGCCGCCTGAGTTGCAGTGCCTTGGTCGCAACTCCGATGGGAGCCCGAAACACCCGCTCTACCTGAAAGCCGACACAAAGCTTGAACCGTTGCTGGAGGTGCGCTGATGGCCTCCGCTGCGCTCAATGTGCTGGCAATCCGCCGGCTGAACAGTTACGAGATCACCGGCAGCCACGGCTGCCCGAGCCACGCGCTCGAAGATTTGGTGGTCGAGCACCTCACCCTGCGTCATGAGCTCGAGGCGCTGACGGCCTCTGAGGAAGTCGCCGCACGCATGCTGGTCGAAGGATACAGCTCAGTGGAGATTGCGCTGGAGCTGGGGTGCTCGGTGCGGACGGCTGAGCGCACGCTTAGCCAGCTGCGGTGGACCCTGCACGGGGTTCACACCACGGATGCTTTGCGGAAGAGCTTCCAGGGGGTGCGCTGATGGCCTTTGAGACGGAGTACAGCCTGGTGTGCGATCGCTGCAAGGACCGGTCCGAGATCTTCGACGGTGCGATCTGGACGAAGAAGATGGTGCTCGAGGAGCTCCGTAAGCTCGGCTGGGTGCGGCGGCGCGGCGGCCGCACGTCGAACGAGGGTACGGAGTGCCCGCGCTGCTCTGGCGAAGCTGGAAAGGCGGCGCGCTGATGCCTGCCTACAGCTTCAAACTTCGCTTCGTGCCCAAAATTGTGAGTGGCGAGAAAACGCACACCATCCGCTCCAAGCGAAAGCAGCGTCCGCAACCCGGCCAGTGCTTCCACGGCTACTATGCGATGCGAACCAAGCAGTGCCGCAAGCTGATCGAGTCCGACATCACCAAGGTCGGCGATATTTGGATCGTCGACTCGGGGCATCGTTTCCATGGGCTCATGAATGGCGTCATGGACGGGATATTCCCCCAGATCGAGATTGACGGGACCAAGCTCGCGCATGACGAGATGGAGGCACTTGCCGTTCGGGACGGCTTCGAATCCCTGCAGGACATGGCTTCCTTCTGGGATCTAAGCAAAAACTTTCACGGTGACATCATCCACTGGCGTTTCCCAGGGGTGAACCTTGGGTAAGCGGATCAACGAGTGCATCTGGACCATCGACTTTTACCTGCTGCTGGGGATGAAGAAGGTCATCGACTTCTGCGTCGGTTGGTTCTCCTGGCGGCAGCTCTGGATCGAGCGGGTGTTGATCGGCGTCTTCGCCGTGTTGCTCACGGGCGGGAGCGTGCTAAGAGGTTTTGGCTATTGGGATCACCTCTTCAACGTGTGGACCGTATGGTGCGTGATCGAGATGCACCGCACACCGGATTCTGTTCGGAGACTCGAACGGCTTTTAGCAGTCAACTCGGTCCGGAGAGTTCTCTGCTCTGTCTTACTTCTCTTCGTCTTCCTTCTCGACGTGCTTCCGCCGCGGTTGCCGGGCGATTACTGCTGGGCTGCTGCCAATGCGCTGATCGCTCTCCTCCTCTTCATGGTGGCCATCCCGACCAGCGACGATCCCGGCGGACGCCGGAGACGCAGGGTAGAGGCGATCAAGGAAGCTCTCAGCCGGCCATGGCTCCCGGCCTTCGGGGGTGCGTCATGAGCTTCCCCATCCTGCAGAAGCCCCCATATCACCAGCCTTGTAATCGCTGCGGCTACTGCTGCGACGTTGCACCCTGCACGTTTGCCCGCGTGCTGCTGTACCAGTTCCACGGCCGGTGCCAGGCGCTTGAGATCGCTCAGGACGGCACCACCGCCTGCGGCCTGGTTGCGCGGCCGTTCCACTACTTCAGCCCTAACCATCCCGAGTTACGGCGTGACGCGCCGAGGACCCAGTCGGAGCTGAGCGCGGAGATCGCACGGTCGCTCGGCATTGGCACAAACCATTCTCGCTGCGACTCGTTCGATCCGGGCGTGGTGGTGATGGAGTGCAGCGACGGCGACATCGATTGGACGGAACATCTGGCAGGCCTAAACAGGCTCATCCACGAAAAGGGTGCGGCATGACCAACCCCATCCTTCCCACCCCAACCAAGGAGGCCTCGTCTCATGGAAATTAGCGAAGCCATACCCACCCCGCAGCATGTCATTGAGGCGGCTTCCGCACTTCCGCTCCTGAAGGAGTGCTTCGCCGACAGGGACGTATACACCACATTGTCCATGCGGCTCCAGCTCTGGGATGTTTCAAGGATTCGACAGCTCGGCGAAGAGGTGCAGCGGTTCCATGCGGACGCTTATCGCGGGATCGACGCCGCCGCGGCTGAACTGAAGCAGCGGGTCGAGGGGATGCCGCACGACATCGTCGATCGCATTACTCAGAACAGCAAAACCCAAGTCGACATCCTCACCTCCTTCGTGGAGACGTGCGTCGACCTGACGCTCGCGCGAAAGGGGGGCGTATGAGGCCGAAGAAAGTCATCCTCTGCGTGGACGCGAATGAACAGCACCTCTCCACCCGCACCTTTCTGCTGGAGACGCGCGGGTACTACGTGCTCACGGCTTCCAGCGCGGCTGAGGCGTTGAATTTGCTGGACGAACTGGTGGGACGTATTCCGCCACTCGACCTTCTGATCACAGACCTGGTACTGCCATTCATGGACGGAAACGAGTTGGTCCGCCGCGCCAAGCAGATCAAGCCCGACCTTCCGGCGCTGATTACCTCTGACACGTTCACCAGCTTCGAGCGTGCGCTTGCGGCCGATGCGTTTCTGCCCAAGGGTGCAACTTCAGCAGGGGAGCTGCTGGAGCGTGTGCGCATCCTCATCGCCCGCAAGCGTGGTCCAAAGAAGAAGCCGTCCCTGCATGAGTGCGAGGCTGCCGGTGTGCGCTCGCAGATCGACCAGCGGAGGCGCGCATGATAGCGCGAAGCGCACCGCTCTTGCTACAGCAACTCGCTCTCGACTGTGCCATGGAAGGTGCGGTGGAGGGTGCTGCGTGCCTGCTGGATGCGGTCTTGTACCTGGCGGACCCAGACTCCTACACGCGCGTTACCTCCGGGTTGGAGGATCTCTTCATCGACCACTGGATCCGGGATGCGGTCCGAGGGCGTGCTATGAAGACGATCCGGGTCCGCTGGGTCAAAGCCGAGTTGGACCTGCTTCGTCGGCTGTACCACGACACACCCACGAAGGAGATCGCCATGCAGCTCGGACGTAAGACAAGCACTGTCTGGCAAGTCGCAGGGAAGCTGGGCCTTCATAAGAGTGCCGAGTTGATCGCCCGCGAGGCCGCAGAGAACATGAGGCGTCCGGATCACGGAGCCAAGCTGCATTTCTTCCCCAAAGGACATGTCCCGATGAATAAGGGGGCCAGACGACCTGGCTGGGCAGTGGGACGCATGGCTGAGACCCAGTTCCGCAAGGGGGAGAAGCCGCACACCTGGTTGCCACTCGGCTCGGAGCGGCTGATGGACGGCTACCTCCAGCGCAAGATGACGGATACCGGCTACCCGCCGCGTGATTGGCGGCCTGTTCACGTCATGCTCTGGGAGGAGCACTACGGCCCGGTGCCCAAAGGCCACACAGTCAAGTTCAAGGACGGGAACAAAACAAATATCGCGATCGAGAACCTCGAGCTGCTCTCGCGGGCTGAGCTGATGCTTCGTAACACCATCCACAACCTGCCGAAGGACCTGGTCGAAGTGATCCAGCTCAACGGCGTGCTGAAGAGAAGACTACGAACCCTGGAGAAGAACCGTGAAGAACAAAATGTCAGATCTGCGTAACCACCTCTTCGAGACGATTGAGGCGCTGAAGGACGAAGAGAAGCCCATGGATCTTGCCCGCGCGAACGCGGTGCGCGAGGTCGCACAGACCATCATCAACTCCGCCAAGGTCGAGGTGGACCTGATGAAGGCCATGGACGGAACGCTTGAACCGGGCGAGTTCTTCGACAGCGAGCTGCGCGAAGGGCTCGAGAAAGGCCCAGCAAGACTTATCCATCCCCAGTACAGCAAGAGGATCGCATGAGCCTTTATGTCAGCAACGCCTACGTTTGTCTCGACTGCGACGCGCTGGGAGATTCCTCACAGAGCTGCGCAAGGTGTGGCGGAGGCCAAGTGTGGCCGCTGGCGATGTTTCTGAACCGGAGTTCCTCTGGAACGCTGGGCGACTTCAACCTTTCAACCACCATGACCGGTGGAAAGCTTCCCGAGGAGATGCACTCATGCTGATCATTTACAACGCGCTTTATCGCAAGCTGGTGAACGGCGTGCTCCGCGTCATGGACGCGCCGGTGGACCTCGAGACCCCAAATGCAACGTGGCAGGCGCAGCGTGCGGTGGCGATGGCGCAGACGCTGGCGAGCTCCGGATGCGGAGCTTATCTGTGGCCGCCGCTGACGATGTCGCAGTCCGGCACCGCATACAACGCGGATGGGTACGGCAAACAGTACGACCTCAACATCGGCCAGTGGCCCGGCCGCCCGCTGCGCTGGGGTACCGCCCAGCAGATCCAGATTGCCAACAGCCTCTTCCACCAGCGGGGAATGCTGGTGCTCGAAGATGCAGTGATCCACCAGTACGACGGCGGCAATCGCCAGGTCTATACGGAGCTTGGCGCCGGCGGCAAGCCCGATCCCACGCTCTTTCAGAAGACCCCGGCTTGCTTCGTGCCCAAGGCTGCCGTTGACGATGTCTTCGACTCGGAAGGGAACTACTCCTTCGGGGACATGGTGAGCTACCAGAACTCGGTGCCGAAGGGTTACATGCTGAACGGCGTGATCCGGGCGATGAAGTGGCGCCGCAGCCGCCTGGGCCTGGACGGGATGCGCCTGGACGATACCAAGGGCGAGAACGTCACCGTCACGCACGAGATGATCGAGTCCCTGGCGGGGTGGAACTTCGGTGAGTGTTTCGTCGGCGATGTCAACGAATTGGAGGAGTGGGTGCGGGAGTCCGGCGGGAAGAGCACGCTGGACTTTCCGTCTCACTGGATCTACAAGGCCGTCTGCGAGGGCTCCGCGCCGCTGACCGCGTTGATGGACGGCGGCCTGGCCAGCCGGTTGCCGGAGCAGGCGGTGCGATTCGTCGACACCGCCGATACCGACCTGAACAACGGCGAGAATGTCCGCTGGAACAAGCTCTGGGCATACCTCCACATGCTGACCACACCTTCGGAAGCGGCTCTGGTGTACGCCGGCGACTACGAGCTGTATGGCCTCGCAGCCAAGATCGACAACTACATGTGGATCTCGGCCATGTTCGCGATCGGCGCGCTGGTCTATGAGTATGTGGACCCCACCTTCCTGGTCTGGTCCCGCAACGGTGACGGGGGCGATCGCTGGTCCGGAGGCCTGCTGTGCGGCATCAACAGCGACCCGGTGAACTGGCGGTCGGAGTGGGTGCACACGCCGTTCGGCCCCAACCGCCACCTGCACGACTACACCGGCAACGGGCAGGACCTCTGGACCAACCAGGACGGTTGGGTCTATCTGACACTCGGCCCCAACTACTTCGGCTCGGCCAGCAACGGCGTGGCTTATTCGCCTGCAGGGGTTAATCGGCCGATCGTGCGGCGGCCGCTCGATGTGGAGACGTATGGCAGCACCACGGATTTCATCGATTTCTAGAAAGCAATGCAACTCAACCCAGAGGAGACAAGGTATGAAGACGACGTTTACGAAGTGCGGCTTGGCGCTGGCGGTATGGCTGGTGGCTGCGGCGGCTGCAAGCGCGCAATTGCCAGCGGTGACGACGCGGGGTTTCGATAATGCGCGGACTGGCATGAACCCGCACGAGACGATCCTGACGCAGGCGAGCGTTGCAACTCACGGGCTGGTCCGCCAGACGACAATTCCCGTGATCGGCGACGCGCGCGGGATGGAGGCCCAACCGCTGATCCTGCCCGGCGTCAAGCTCACGGACGGATCCACCCATGACGTCATGGTGCTGCCGAGCATGGCGGACGTGGTGCGGGGAGTGGACGCGGAGACTGGCGTGGGGCTGTGGCAGACCACGCTGGGGACCCCGGTACTGGAAACTGCGAACCCCAACATGGACATGTACAACATCAACCAGCACTGGGGGTGCCTTTCTACCGGCGTGACCGATCCGGCGACGAAGCGGTGGTACGGTGTCTGCCAGGCCTCGCCGGATGGCTCTGGCAACATCGGCACGGCGCGGGAGTACATGTACGTGCTGGACGTCGTCACCGGCAAGATGGTGGTGCCTCCGGTGATGCTGCAGGGCAGCATCACTCTGGCCAACGGCGCCGCGGGGCCGGACTTCAACGCCCAGTGGAAGAAGGTGCGGAGCTCCGCCGCGCTGTACAACTTCAACGGCCGCAAGGTCGTCGTCGAGGGCGGCGGGAACGTCTACATGACGCACCCGGGGGTGGGCGGATATCTGTTCGCCTTCGACACCGCCACGAACAAGTTCACGTCGCTGCTGGGCACTTCGAATGGGCTGGCGGCCAACATCTGGAACTCCGGCGGCGGCGTCAGCATTGACTCCAAAGGGAACATCTACGCGCTGACCGCGACCGGCTACTTCGACGGGATCACGAACTTCGCTGAGTCGGCCCTTCGGCTGACGTACAACGGCACCCTCCACATCGTGGACCACTGGACCAGCTACCTGGACATGCAGCGGACCGGGCAGGTGGCGGAGCCGAAGAATGTGCTCGCCGGCGCCAACCCGGTGACCAACGCTCTCAGTAAGGACATCCCGGTGAACGGCCACGACATGGCGGCCATGGACTCGATGAAGGGCATGGGGTTCATGGGCGCCAAGATTTCGGCCGCGGTGAACTCCAAGGGGCAGCTCGTGACGCAGGTGACGCCCTCCATTCCTGCCGGCAACTGGGCAGACCAGGACTTCGGCGCAGACATGATGGCTTGCATTGAGAGCATCCAGGTGTGCGTGGCCTCCAGCAAAGACGGAATCGGCTACCCCATTCGCATGAACAGCATGGGGAACACGTCGCTGGCCGACCTGCAGAACCCGAAGATCAACTACGCGAAGCTGGCGTCGCCCTGCGTATGGCTGACGCAGGATCCCGGCCCGGTCCCATGCGATCCCCAGAACCCGCAGGTGTTGAACTTCCTTCCCAACGGAGTGACGGCCCACCTGCACATGACGCCGGTGCAGATCTACGATCCGCTGCTGAAGTCGTGGGTGCTGTTTGTCTGGGGCGAAAACCAGAACCTGCATAAGTGGGCGGTCTCACCGGCCGGGGCGCTGACGTACATTGCGGAAAGCCATGAGTACGCCAGCAACGAGGTGCGGACGCAGCCCGGCGGCGGGATGACAGGCGGGTTCTGCGCCGGATCCAGCAACGGCTCGGACCCGAACTCCATGATCCTCGCCTGCTCGGTGCCCTATGGCGATGCCAACAAGTCCGTGACATACGGTCGACTGCTGATCTATGACCCGGTGCACCTGGCTGTGGACGGAAGCCTGAAGGTGCTGTGGGATAGCCAGCGGTGGGGCATCCCGTACGTCTTCAACAAGTTCATGCCGCCGACGATCTGGAACGGCCGGGTCTACCTGCCGAACTATAGCGGCGGCGTCGAGGTGTTTGCCCTGGGGGGACAGTGAGCGAAATTCTGCCAATTTTGCAGGCCGTTGATCGGCTGAACGGCTGGGTGCGGTCGGAGTCATTCCGGCGTGCGTGGAGCGGCAAGGCGCTACGCCGCCACATCTACCAGGCGAAGGCCGAGGCCATCCGGCTGTCGTACTTCTCGGCGACGACGACATCGCACCGCCCGTTCGCCACGCTGGCCACTTGCCGCGACTGCAGCGGCTCCGGCAAGTACACCGACTTCCACGGACGCACCTGGCCCCACTGCCGCGCCTGCGGCAACAGCGGCAATGTCCGGCTGCGATTCGTCGAGAGCCGTATCTTGCTTCTTCACAGGCAGTTCGTCTGGCACACACCGAGCCACCTGTGGCCGCTCTCGTCCGAGATCCTCGGGCCGGAGACCACGGTCATGGACTTCATGGTGAACGCGGTCGGGACGGAGCTGCCGCTCGACGATGCGGCACACGACCTTCTGCTCATCGATGAGCAGCTCCCGCCGCGCTACCGCGACCTTCATCCGCCGTACACACTGTATCTCGGCAAAGTGGATGAGAGCTGCGCGCACTGCGGCCGCGCCGTGACGCAGGAGGAGGCGAACCGCGGCCGTTGCACGACGACGGTGGCGCGGGCGGAGTTCAGCTTCATCGCCTGCCCGGAATGTGAGAACAGGTTGACCACGGCGCAGATCTTCAGCGTGTGCATTCCGGTGAAGCTGCTGGAGCCGCCCCATGTGCTGCGCTGGGTGGAGAAGAACATGGTGGCCGCCATGCGGCAGAAGGGAGGGCAGGCAGCATGACGACGATGTGGAAGGTGGTATACGGACAGGCCGCGCCGGTGGAGGTTCTGGCGGAGAAGCCGGAGTGGCCGAACAAGGATGCGGACGGCGATCAGATCTTCGAGAACACGCACTTCACCGATGAAGCTGAGGCATGGAAGAAGCATGAACTGGAGCATTTGTCTTGGGTACAGTTGACCGCCCGCGACTTCCGCGAGACTCAACAGACCTTGCAGCAGAGGCAGGCGAAATGCGCAGAGGCGGCACTGCTTTACGCGGACGTTCTGGACGCGAAAAAGGAGTGGGAGGGGAGCCGCGCATGAGGTTGCACCGGGCGGAGATCATGCGGCTGGAGACGGCGGACGGGCTTACCGGCATGGGGCAGCGGGTTCAGGTGGGCGACGTGTACTACCTCGATCTCGATCAGGTGCGAGAGATGCAGTGGGGTGAGGCTGGCCGTACTGGGTGGATCACTCGGAGGTCGATCTGGTCCGATGCCTCGCCGAACGGCGGGCACGAGGGATGGATGCCGGTGGAGCTGTTTGACCTGCCGGAAGAGTTGCTGGAAGTGAGAGGAGTAGTTGGGCTATGAGTGAAGTGAGATTGCGAGACACGCGGCGGGCGGATTGGTTCTGGGTGCAGAACGTCCTCATCGATGTGTTTCAACCTGTGATCGGACCCCTGGGTGTGACCGTCTACAACACGCTGTGCCGCGAGGTGCGGCGGGACGTGGTGGACGTCACACTGCGCGAGCTCGGGCAGGGAGCATCGGTTTCAAAGGACACGGCTGCGCGCATGCTCTGGAAGATGCAGGCATTGGGCATGGTCGGCGTTCGCCAGACGGGGCGTGGACGGAAGGTGTATGTACTCTTCGACCTGGAGGACGCAGCCGGTCCCGGCGAGGCAAAGGATCGGATCGGCAGGCTGCGCTGCAAGCTGGCAGAGGCTGAAGTTACGAGCAAGAACCCCGCACCAAAGAAGAGCTTCCAAGAGGTGGCGCTGGAGTTGGAGGGTCCAGGACTCTTCGACATGGATCCACCCGCATTCACGCCGCTGAAGGATTTACAAGGAGCGCAGCTTCACCATGCTCACGAAGTTGCCGCCATATTTGAGGTTCGCGCCAAGGACATTGGTGTTCCGGCTGTCTCTGTGGGAGACAAGCGGGAGGTTGAATCACCATCTCTCCGTGAGACAAGCTGTCTCAAATCAGGGGGTGTCTTGTCTCAAAATGAGGGGGTTTTGTCTCAGAATTCGACGGCCCATCTAATGCTTCTAGAAGACAAGACAAGACTGGTAGACAAACCCCACCTAAATCCGCCCGCTGGGCGGACTTCCGGATCGCTGGCGGAGGTGCTCGCCGGGTTGCCGTCCCTCAAGCCGCGAGAGGGTGATCTCTCCGACCTCCGCGAGCAGATCGCGCAGCACATGCGCGCGGCGGAGTTCCAGGTGCAGTGCGACGCGCCGATTGCCGATCGTGGTGACGGACGCCAGGGGATGCTCGACCTTTGGTGTGTGCGGATGACTGCCAAGGGCGTGGAGAAAGTCGCGATCGAGTGCGACTCCGCCAACCCCCGGCAGAAGAGCGCGACGAAGCTGATGCGCGTGCACGACGCGACGCCGGTGCTCGTGCTGCGCACCGCTGTGCCGGCCGGTGGCCCGAAGCTGGCGCAGGGAATCCACTGGATCGCGATGGGATGGCCGGTATACGCGAATGTCACAGCGCAACCGACGCAGCAGCAGGCGCGGGCGGCGGTGGGGGCGGCGCCGATGCCGGAGTCTACCAGCGGCGCGGTTGTCATCGGGCCGGCGGGGGTGCGACTGTTCTTCGAGACGCTCCGCGGGCAGGTGGAGAACGCAGCGGAGGCGATGGGTTTCACGGGCGAGCGAGAGTACCAGCCGGAGATGTGCGGTGTGGTCAATCCGCTGGTCGAGTGGGATGGGATGTTCGGCTCCGCCGCGTACAGCAGCCACGAGGAAACGGACGGTGGCACGCTCCTGGTCCTGAGCTCCGCCGGGCCGAAGCAGACCCTGCAAGGGCTGCAGCTCTACCGCGATCGCTTCACCCGGGCGATGCAGGAGACCTTCGGCTGCTCGCCGCAGGTGCAGGTGGTGGCGGAGCGGGAGGACTCTGGCTGAGGCAAGGGAGAGCGTGAGGCGGTGTGCGGAGACAATTCCTGCACCTCAACGAGACACACGTAAGACGTTCAAGAAAGGAAGCTTATGGCAGACCGTATCTGGGTAGAAAAGTTCAATGACGACGTCAACCTGGTCCTCATCGCGAGCGGCGAAGAAGAGACCGCTGACACGGTCATCAATGTCGCGCAGGCCAAGCAGCTTGTCATCGACCTGAATAAGTTGATCGCTGGAGAGACCCCAAGCGAAGACGCTGAGGTGGAGGGCGTCGAGGACTAGCAGGAGAGGCGGTGGGCGGAGACCATCCCGTGCACCACAACGAAATGATTCGACAAAGAGTGAGAAGGAGAGTCCCTTATGGGAGTGATGCGGAGCAAGTCGCTAATGAATTGCCATGCCAAGGGCGTGGATTCGCTGGTGATCAAGGATGCACCTGGCATGGTCCGGGTATTTGTCGCCCGGCCTGAGCATGAGTTGGGCGGTTCCCTTGGCGGTCCGTTACCGCTGGGCATGCACGCGCATCACTGCAGCCTGACGCTCGTGCCGCTCTTCGGCCCTGTCCAAAACGTCCTAGTCGACATGTTTGGCAGCGGCGACAGGCGGCCGGTTACTCCCTACGCCTACTCTTCAGCCGTTCGTGGCGGCTCACCAGGCTTTGTGGCGATGGGACCTGCTCGAACCCTTTCCCTCTTGGCACAACGAATGAAAGTTCCTGTCGGCATGGAAGCGGAGACGCTCCACACCATCTTTGTCCCTCCCGGAAGCTCCGCCGCCTGGATGGTTTGCGAAGGAGCCGAAAATTCAAGCTATCTAGCGATTACCTATTCCGACGCGGACCTGACAAAGTTCGACTTCGATGGCATGTACGCCCCGATGACGCTGGATCGACTGGCGGAAGACCTCCAGATGCTTCGAGAGAACGGAGTAGACCTTTGAACCCTATGGACACAGCGTCGGTGCCGGGGGTGAAAAAGTGCGCCTGTGCCCGGCTGATGGTGCGGAACAATCCCGATGGGACCAAGGATCACCGTTACGGCGGAAAATCGTCCTGCACCGTCTGCCACGGATACGCGCATGTGCAGACGTGTGCGACCTGCGATGGCTGCGGCATGCTGGCCGGGAAGCGATGCGAGCTATGCGGTGGCAACGGTGTTGTGCCGGAACGCTCCGGGATAAGAACGACTTACCAGTGAGGTGCACGTAAACGACTTACTGTGCAGCCAAAGACTGCAGATTTGGGGGAGTGATGGAAGAGCAAGGGGAAGTAACGCGGGGCGGCGAGGCCTTGACGAAGGGGGCCTGGGCGGAGATCCGAGCGCGGATCGAGCGGATGCCGGAGGCGGCGGCGGCCGTGGTGCCTAAGCCGCAGTGTGCGGTGTGCGAGGACCTGGGCACGGTGATCCGGGAGGTAGAAGGCAACCGGTTTGCGTCGCCATGCTCCTGCCGGCGGGAGCGCCAGCGGCAGCAGCGGCTGACGCGCACCGGCATTCCGCGTAAGTTCCTGAATGCGCGGCTGGGAACGTTCAACGCCGCCGGCCTTGACCCCTCGGTGAACTGGGCGCTGATGCTGGCGCGCGGCATCGTCAAGACGTACCCTTTCCCGGATTCCGACCGCGGCTTGCTGCTGGCGGGGACGTGCGGGGTAGGGAAGACGCACCTGGCCGCGGCGCTGCTGGCGGAGCTCGTCCTCGATCACGGCGCATCCGGCCGGTTCTGGGACGTCGGCGAGCTGCTGGTGCAGTTGAAGCGCGGATTCTCGCGGGTCCCGGCCGAGGCGGGAGACACACCGGTGCGGACGGAGGGAGATCTGTTCGAGGAGCTACGGCGTGTGGAGGTGCTGGTGCTGGACGATCTGGGCGCCGCACGGGTGACGGACTGGTCGTTCGACGAGATCTGGCTGATGATCGGCGCGCGCTACAACGCCAACCTGCTGACGGTCTTCACCAGCAACTACCCGAACCTGGGGGTGGGCGAAGGGAAGCTGGTGGGGGGCGTGCGCCAGGAAACGCTGGGCGACCGCGTAGGTGCGAGGACGTTCTCTCGCCTGCAGGAGATGTGCCGCCCGATCGAGATGATCGGCGCGGACTACCGGAGGAGGAAGACAGCATGATCCCTCAGAATCGTCAGCACCCAGAAGCATCGGATCCACTCGTCAACGCGCCCACCTAGAAACACTATATGCAAGTCAACCCGTTATCAAATTGCTTGTTGTAGGACACGAAGTCGTAGAAGGAACAGGAAGACACGGTGGTCCCATCGCCGTTGGTAGCAGTCGCTCTAATTTTGATCGTCAAATCTTCATCACCCCGGAAGATTGCTCGGTACGAGGGCTTCTGCGCCTGATTGGCAGAATCTATGAAGACGAACTTGTTCCATCGATCGCCGGGCTTGAGAGTAGGATCTGGACCCACATACATCCCTGGATCACCATCGATGGCGCGTCCCGTGCCTATAACGACGTAGCTGCGGCCGTCGTCGCTCAATTTGGTACCACTAAACACTTTGACTTCGGCTTCGATGTGAACTTTGCTAAGTTTCAGCTTCCCGACATTCTGCACGTCGTAAGTGATGATTGCTCCGTCCTTTTTCCCCGGAGAGGGATGGAGCGACAGGTCTGTTATCTGAATATGTCCCTCAACATCTTGCTTGCGTTCTTCATTAGATTTGAGCGCAGTCTGCAGACTTACGAGAAGTGCCACTGTACTTATGCCGATCGAAATCCATCCAGATGGGCCACTCTTGTTCTTCGCCTGCGGATCCATGGCAGCCAGCGTACCACCCTGCGGTCCCTGTGACTAGAAAGAGGATAGGTTGAAATCATCGAAGGTACGCTAACAATCGGCAGCGACGGCTTTTCGCTTCCGCGCGAGGTGATCGTCAACAAGGTGGCGATCCTGGGGATGAGCGGCTCAGGCAAGACGCAGACGGCGCGGAAGCTGGCTGAGGCGATGATGGACCGGAATGGCCACATCGTGGTGCTGGCGCCGGCGTCCGGCTGGTGGGGACTGCGATCCAGCGCGGACGGGAAGGGCCCGGGGGTACCCCATCGTCGTCTTCGGAGGCGACCACGGCGACGCGCCGCTTCGCCCGGACTCCGGCGAGATCATGGCGGCGGCTGTGCTGAAGCATCGCTTCAACGCCATCTTCGACATGGTGCTGATGAGCGAGGCGCAGATGCGAGTCCATCTGCTGAAACTGCGGTCAGGTGATCGTACCCGCCGTTGGCGGCGGCTGGTTTCATCGCGGACCAGGCGATGTTCGCTGTAATTTGATCGCTGAGCCAAAGGAGGAGAAATTATCCGCTGGGGAGCAAATCCGGCTACTGGGAGGAACGATAGCCGTCTGATCTATGGCTGCGAGGATAGCCCGCTAAGAGGACGGCAGGGCTGCTCCTCGTCCTTCATGGCAGTCGCTCTCTCCGCAAGATGTGCTTGCCTGAACTTTTCATAGAGGGAACGTTCCTGCGCTTGCTTATCAGGTGTGAAATCCTTGATGCGGTCGTTTAGACGTTGTAGTGACGCTGCGTCCATGGCATCTTCGCTGTGTTCGGCCATTATAGAATCGAATACCTGCATTGCCTGCGAGTCGTTATGGGAGACGATCAGGCTACCATCGGGGTATAAGCCAACGAGTATCTTCATCATGTTCGGCCCGATGTCTGTTTCATTCGAAGGAAGAAAAAACAAGTTAGTAGCTTGCCAATTGTTCTGGTGCAACCATGTAACAAACGCCTGGGAGGCGGAAGAATGGTCGTTCCGACCGTTGGTCATAACCGAGACTCCCGCAGGGATGAACTCGTCTTTCCTCAATGGAGTCTGAACAACGGTCCATCCGGCTGCCTTCAACGCTGTTTCGACGTAGCGGGCTGCTCTCTCGCTTTCTGAGTTAGCCTCGTGCGTAAGGAGAGCGGTCACTCCTTTGAAGGGCTTCAGGGCTTCTACATAGGATGTTGGGCCGATGTACCAGGCACGGAATGTGCGCGGTGCATTGCAGACCGCCAAGTCCACCAACGACTGCTCCAGCTTTGCCCGCTTAGCCTCAACATCTTTCAGTTTGGCTTCGGTGGCGGCCAGCTGCGCGTTCAAAGCGTCCGCAGCCTTACCTGCGGCCTCGGCTTTAACTTTCGATTCGCCAGAAATGTTACTCGCGGAAGTAGCCTGTGCGTCGGCATCTTCTGCTGCTATGCGTGCATTGGCTGCAGTTTGATTTGCACCGTAAGCGATAACTGCTACGCTTTCAGACGCTTTTTTCGCTTCATGCGCAGCATCAGCAGCATCGAAGGCAGACTGTTTGGCCCTCGTAGCTGTTAGCCGTGCGTCGGCAAGCAAAGTATCGTTGAATATTTGTAGCTGCCCCTCCGCTCGGTTCTGGACAGCTTCAAATACGCCTTCACTTGCGACGCCTAGAATTATCAACACCCAACCCAGCAGCCCGGCGACTTTTATGCGGCGTTCGAATTTATCATGATGGATCGAAGAACTCCACGTGAACCATGCGAATAATCCGGGCCATAATTCGA
Organism: uncultured Acidobacteriaceae bacterium; assembly: GCA_964242025.1. Classification (GTDB taxonomy): domain Bacteria; phylum Acidobacteriota; class Terriglobia; order Terriglobales; family Acidobacteriaceae; genus Edaphobacter. The sequence goes on along the minus strand of CAXSZW010000008.1, from coordinate 173,355 downwards.
AGAAAAGTTCGGGTCCCTCAAAGACGCAGCCGAGCGCTACTACCCAAGCCGATATGATGACCCAGTCATACAGATCTTGGCTAAATCCTTGAAGGTTGGCCCGCACGCCACTGTCAAGTAGGTCGATGAGGCTGGACTGAACAGCGCCAACTCTCAGCGAAGTAGCGGAGGAGGGCGAAGTCACAGAGACGGCGATCGTCTTGCTCAAGGCACTGACTATATTCGGCATCATCGCTCGTTTGCGGTTCCTAGGATGGGTCTTGTTGCCTGCGTTAGCGTCGCATAATCCTAACAGCCAAGTTCTGCTTTTCTCATGGGTCTGTTCGCTGCTATGGCCCACCTCAGCTTGGCGCACAGGCGGCGAAGACGGCTGAACGGCGAGCGGATGAATCGGCTGCAGATCGCCATTAGCGAGTCAGCTAACCGCAAGCAGCGGGAGTTTGGGCCGGCGTGGGGCGACGGCGCGGTCATCGCAGCTGCTTTTGTGTTTGTGATGAACCTTCTGATAGCTCCACCTCGTCCAACTCCCCGAAGGGTAAGTCTAGGGTGGTACCTTTTTTCGGGTGCACTTGGTCAACCATCTTAACGAAGCGATTCCATCCGAAGCTCTGAGCAATCGCCAAGCGTTGGAACATCATGAGCGAATAGAGATGTTGCGCAAGCATCGGATGGCCGATTTCAGAGGTCAACCACTGAAAGTTCTTAGCTGGTCGATAGCCCTTTGCATTCCTCGGATTCTTAGCCTCTAACTCTTTGCGGAGACCAGGGGCAAGCCGCTCGTAAACCAGATCGTTTGTGTATTGTGCGACTACACTGTAGCGATTTTTCCCCATGCCAGGCCAAGGCCAGTTCTTGAGCTTATAGATGTTTTCGTAGAACTCATCTGGAAAGGTTTTTACCCAAGCCGCCAGCTCCTTAGAGATCAGTTTGTCGAGATATTGTTGAAGTGCATCCCGAGGGCGTACTGCTTGGTACCCGGTTGCCTCATCGACCAACGCTATGATTGCGACCTGAGCCAGTACGCGCATGAGCATTTCGGCCCTCTGTGCGACGATTTTCTGTGGCGCACTGAGAACTCCGGCTTCGCGGGCACGCAACCAGACATCGCATATTTGGGGCAGCGCGATTGCTGGAATTCCCCTTGCGTTAGTGCCGCCACGAAAATCCCGATAAGGAATTGGGTGACTCAGCACCCTCAGTAAGTCTTTGGAAATAAACTGCCTTAGGTTCGCAGCATTGATGTAAAAGGGTAGTTTCTCCCCCTCCCCATCCGCCCTGAATTTAGGCTGGTAGAGACCTCCTCGGGATCGCCCCAGTGCAGCGGCCACCGCCTTCTGTGAAAGAACTCTGGTCCCGTCCTCTAAGACGGCGCACGCGATGTTCCTCTCGCCGATCGTGAACTCTCCTAGATGGGTGGCCTTCTGAGTTTTTGCTTCGCCCCACCGTGCAGCAGCAGCCTTCTGTGCAATCTGCGTCCTTTCGTCCGGACTTAGCACCTCGGCTCGTGCATGGCCTCCCCGAGCTTTTCCCGTTGATTCTTCGCTCATGCTTGCACCTCAAATTGAAGATAATGCTTGCAACTTACAAAAGCAAGCATTCCTAATAAAGATGCTTGCATCGAGGAATATGACCACTCCGCCGCAGACGCGCAAGGTATGTGGTGAGTCGAAGCGTGCGACAAGGTAGTCTTCATCAGCTATGCACGGACGTGCATGGCACTCCTCTCGCGCGATCGCCTGTGACATCGCTCCAGTCCAGCTGGGGGACGGGTCGAAATCTCTGGACCCGCTCGCCCCCTAGACCGTTGTCCGTCAGATTATCTTTTCCGCAAAATTCATGTTTTTGGTCTATAGCGGGATATGGGGGCGTGGCCGGTACTTTCCTCACCTCTGAATACCCTGCTATGCTGCCTTCAGCATGGCGCAGAGACGGCGAAGACGGTTGAATGGCGAGCGCATGCACCGGTTGCAGATCGCCATCAGCGAAACGGCGCACCGGAAGCTGCGGGATTTTGCGCCGGAGTGGGGCGACGGCGCCGTCATCGAGCACATGATTGAACGCGAGGCGGAGAAGCGCCAGCGCAGGGCGCTCGAGAAGCAGGAAGGATACATAGAAAAATTGAATACAACCAGTGTTTAGCTGGTGAGTAAGTGTCTTGTAAAAGCAGTGGGCTACGTGGAGGAGCCAAGGCTCTCCTCAACATCTCCGATGATGAGGGACACTACCCCTCTTTTCCCAATGCCAACGAATGAAATCGTCTTCACATCTGCATCCTGCAGCCCTTCAAACTCGAACTGTTGCATGAAAACATTTAGATTGTCGAGTGACTCCGAAAAGACGATGTACTGAAGTCCGTTCGTTTCGACCGTCAGGTGGTACTTAGGTATTGTCGGTTCGTCGTCGTCAAAGGTACGATCAAGGCGGACACTCTTGGCACGGAGAGAACCCACAGACAACGGTTGAATGTGCGGCGTCCTCATATGGAATGCCGCCCTATAAAGATCCAGTGCGAAGAACAACTTGCTCCACTTCCCCGGCAAGTCTTCGACGGCAGCAGTCCACTCTTCTAAGTAGCGTCCCTGCTCATCCGGAGGAAGAAACTTGGACGCACCTCGGATCAGGCGAGCAGCAAAGGAGGGACACCACGACGTGAGCTCGTCGGCTACTATCCGGGCCAGGACGTTCAGGACAAACCTTACGAGTTCGTCCATGCGGGCTCCCAAGCTGCCGGGTGAATTTCCTTGATTGCACGACGCGCGGCTCCTGCGCCGACACCGGTAATTCTGTACAGCCTTCTTCGGGGTCTTCCAATTGCTTGCGGGGAAACATCTTCCCACTCGCTCTCAAGCCACTTAGCCACCTCAAGACGCTTCAGCATAGGGTACAGAGTTCCCGAGGCGAGGCTGGTGACCGACATGAGATCGGTGCCCGATATCTGACCTGAGGGATTGGTGAGAAATACCTGCATCACCCTCAACAGCGGACCGGTTATACGTAAATCCGCGTTACCCATACTTGCAACTCTACATAGGGTGCGTGTTGGCGGTCAACTACTACGTTAGGAGAGCTTAGAAGCTAAGGTAGTAGCTTAGCGAAGTTCCGCTGGTGTCTCAGGCAACGCCCTGCCATAGTAGCTGAGTCCTTCCACAACCGAATGCGCTGCCTGCCCCGTAAGACTGGGGATCACAGGCCGGCCTCGCGCAAAGCAGGCCCTCCCTCCCCGGATGAACTGCGCCCGAACCCACAATTGAAACCTTTGCCGAGCTCACGAGCTCGGCTTTCTGTTTTTGGAGAGCTGAATGAATCGCAAGCGTCGTCATGCGTGCCGTGTGGTGGAGATGAAGAAGTTGGATCGGCCGGTGCTTCTGGCTGGCTACGCACAGGATTCAGAGAACTGGCGGGAGTGGATGGGCCGCCGGGTGAGTGCCCGCACGGCTCTGGAGATGGTATCCGCAGGCGAGGCACAGGAACTGTACCGGCAGACAGAAAATGGCGTCATCTCAATCTACCGGGAGACTGGCCCCACCCGCGCGTCAAAGGCCTCCCCGGCGATGCTGACGCTCAGCACGATGCTCGCTGTATCCGGGGAGATCGATCGCCGCTCTGAGGTGGAGAAGTACGCCATGTGGCCCTTCGAGTTCGACCGTAGAAACGCGGCCACGGTCGGTCCTGCGGTGGGTTACTTTGAGCGGCAGCGAGCGCAGCAGATCCTCAACCGTGCTCGTGGCATCCGGGTACCGAACCTGGCGAGCATCAAGGATCGCCCCAGCGTTCGCACCTGGCACGCTCTTACTGAGCTGGCGGCCTAGGGTGATCATCCGGAACGATCGCGAGCAGTGGGTTGGCTGTGATATCTGCAGCGAGGCGGTCGAGCTTTCGCGCAAAGTCCTCAGCAATCCAGAGACAGTCCTCCTCCTGGTAGAGGAACTGAAGCGCGACCACGCGGACTGCGAGCAGTACAAGCACGATCCACGCCAAGCGGCCCTCCATCGTGGTTATAAGCGGCGCATGCGGGACGAGATGGAATCTGCCCGCGGCGGCAGGAACCGGAGGCGCGCTGCATGAAATTACCTGTTGCGATCACCTCGGTCTGGCGGTTTTAGATGGCACCGAATGTAGATTGGGCCCGAATCACCTTCAACCTATGTCGCGGTTGTGCGTTCCTGACGATTGGTCTTGTCCTGGCGTTCCTCCTCAAACACTGGAAAGATATCGGTCATCGGCTCCTGCTTCTGTTTGGAGCAGGACTCTTCTTTGACTTGGCCGTTACCAACTTCTGCAACGCCATCGATTCCTATATTGGCGGCTTCGCTCTCGCGCCGTGGACTCGGGCCACATCAGCTTTGCTGAGCCTCCTTTTCGCCGTGCATTGCGTCGTCAGCAAAGATGACATGGTGTCGACGCTGCGGACGAGTGAGGCCGAAGACAGATTGCGGAAGGACAAGGCGGCCGACAGAGAACAGGCCCGCCTCCAGATCGCCTATCTAGCCATTCAGACACTGGAGAAGAGCCGAGAGCTGGTCCAAGAGCGGGAGGCCCGACGTGGCTGATCCTATCTGGGAGAAACTCCTTTCGGTCTTCGCACCCGCCGCCTTCATTCTTGTTGCGTTCCTTTTCGGCAAAGCAACCAAGGGCGCAACGAACCAGATGCTTCTGGATGCCGCCTGCAAACGGATTGAACTGCTTGAAGAATGGCAGCGGTCTGTCATGGCCACGCTCGCGTCGCACAACACGCTGCACGAGGGCTATTCAAAAACGCTCGAAGGGATTCAGCGCGAGCTGCGCGAGCTGAACACGAATGTGTCGACGCTCAGCGGGATTCTACAAATTCCCCGCAAATAAGGAGAAAACATGGGTACTGCATTACCGCCGACACCACCAGCCATCGTCATGCGTGTGACACCGCAGCCGTCGCTCGGACTGCTTCAGGTACTTGCTGCGCTGAGCGGGCCGGCCGCTAAGGTCGAGTCACTCGCCAACTCGCACGAACCTCGTGTGAAGAATTGGGCTACAGAGTATCGACTGGGTCCGAAGACGTGCGGAAAGCGTGACTCTTCTCTACGGTCCCGGGCCAACCGAAGAAAGTAAGCCATGAGCATACAGATCATTTTGGCGCTGGTCGGATACTTCGTTTTCGCCGCAGCGGCGGGAGCCATGGCGCCGCCCACCGACGCGCAGGCGCGGAGCTGGTATGGCTGGTTTTATCGATTCATTCAGCGACTCGCTGCTAACGCTGATCGGCTTGCGGAGGCCAAGTTCCGCGGTATCACCGCCGGTGCTGTCCCCGACGCGAGCATCGGCGCCGTCTTCCCCGCCGAGCTGGGGAATGCTAGCCGAGGAGTCGGCGGAACCCTCACCGCCACCACGACCGAGCGCACGGTCAGTGTCGGCGTTTCCCCAACCGATAAGTAGCCCCGCGAAAGCGGCGGAGAGCACCATGGCAACTGTAGAGATTGTTCCCCCTGAGAAAACCCCGGCCCAGCAAGCGCCCCCGAAGGAGACGAAGTTTCAGTCTCTAATGGACCACGTCAAGGTGTTCTTTGGGATCGCGCTGAAGGATGTGATTACGTATACACCGCCGGCTGCGAGCCTGGCGGACGTTCTCTTCCCGGAGTTCAGCCCGGAGATTGACAGTTCTGCCGCGATCCTCGAAGGCTCCGCTGTCCTGATCCAGAACATCGTTATCACCATCGAGCAGAAGTACTCCGATGCGCCGAAAAACGAGGATACAAGGCAGCAGAAGATGCGGGACGCGATCTCTCTCGCTTCGCCGATCCTGCTTCCGGTGTTGGCGACGCTGAAGGGAACGACTCCCGTAACGCTGGATTCTCTCTCGAACAAGATCTCGCTGATGGTCTCTGTCCTGAACAACCGGCAGGTGCCGGTCCAGACCGCCAGCCTGCTCGGCACGTAGCGAAACTCCCGAACCGCCTTCCATTACAGACGAACCTCAAGGTACTCCTATGACTGACTTGAAAAAGCCCACGGCGCCGCAGATCGACCGCCTGGTGAAGAAGCTGGAGAAGTACCAGGAGGCGAGCAAGCCCACCGCAAAACAGCGGCTCGCGGCGGAGCTCGCGGCGGACGTACGCGCCCATCTCCTCTCCCTCGCCATGACGTTCGGCGAGGTGCCAAAGGCAGCCCCGGCTTCAAAGCGCCTGCTGGGATCGGAGTTCCAGCTCACTGCCACGTCCGGGACCACCACGACGGAACATCCGGCGGTCGTGCTCGAGCTGCGGGACGCGATGCGGTTGAACAAGCAGGACGCGCTGTTCTCTCAGCTCTTCACCCCAAGCACACGCTATGACCGGGCGAAGGACGCCGCGAACAACCTGAAGAACGCCGTGCTCCCAGAGAAGCTGCGCAAGCTCTTCGACGGTATCTTCGAGCGCACCTTCAGCCAAGGCACTCGTGCTCCCATCCTGCGCATCGATCCCATCAAGTAGCGAATGCCGCAACGGGCAAAGCGTCCCTGCGCCGGGCGGTGTGGAAGTCTCGTGGAAACGGGATACTGTCCGCGTTGCGCGTTGCGGGGAAGGGGATCAAAGGGAAGAAAAACTGCTGCCCAGCGGGGTTACAACGCGCCGTGGCAACGGTATCGCGCAGGCTACCTTGCGGAGCATCCGCTCTGCAAAGATTTGTTTGGGCTTCACGGGGATGTCGCCGTCGCGGCGAAGGTCGTTGACCATGTCATCCCTCACTGCGGAAATAAGCGGCTCTTCTGGGATCCTGCCAACCATCAGGCGCTCTGCAAGGGCTGCCATGACAGAAAGACGGCCACGGAAGACGGTGGGTTCGGCCGCTGAGCTGTGACCCAAGATTCGCTCTGGAGACAAGATGCGGGGAGCACGCATGTGGGCGATAGCGGTGCATGCCCGGAACTCCGCGACGGGTTATGTGAGTCCAGGCACCCGCTGGCTGCGAGACGATCACGACGGCCGCATGCACCTTTACTGGCGAAAGCGGGATGCGTGCCTGGTGCTCCCGTCGATGCGCTCGGCATGTCCGCCCACCCAGGCTCTATCTCTTCGGCCGTTCTGGGGAGAGGAGATCAAAAGGGCCTGACCATGGGGCAGGAGAGAGAGAGTGAGTTCCGATGGCCAGACCGAGGAAGCCAACTGCCGAGCTGGAACTAAACGGGGCTTTCAAAAAGGATCCGAAGCGAGGCGAAGCGCGCTCTTATGAGCCGCCATCGAACGGCCCAATCGGCGATCCCCCGAACTACTTTGACGATACCCAGCGTGACCTCTGGTGGGAGGTTGTGGACATCGTGCCGCCCAAGGTCCTCGCCAAGGCTGACCGCCTGGTGCTCGAGGTGATCTCGCGGCTGATGGAAAAACTCAGGACCGGTGTGATTCGTGGCGCGGAGCTCAACATCCTCATCTCGTGCCTCTCGCGCCTCGGCCTCACCCCAGCGGATCGAAGCCGAGTTACCGCCGCCCCAGAAGTCGACGAGGACGGCGAGGAAGACGACTTCGCCAACTTCGTCGCTCGCAGCGGCCGCCCGGGAGGTCCAAGACGGGTCAAGTGAGGTGGAAAAGCCCACCAGAACGCGGCCAGGGCGGGTCATTCCAGGTGAAAAACCGGCCACGGCGCGTGTGTTGCGCAACGGCGAGGTACTGAAAGCACGCAACTACGCCGCGGCCGCGACCAAGTACGCGGAGGATGTCGTCTCCGGCAAGATCGATGCCTGTAAGTGGGTTCGTCTCGCCTCCCAGCGCCATCTGAACGACGTCAAGCGGTCGGAAAAGCCTCGGACACGCTGGCCGTACATCTTCGATGAGGCCAAGGCGAGCCGAATCTGTCTGTTTATCGAGCATTTGCCGCACGTCAAGGGCAAGTGGGCGCTGGTGAAGGCGGGTGAAAGCAACCACATCACGCTCGAGCCGTGGCAGTGCTTCATTTTGTGCAGCATCTTCGGCTGGGTTGATAAAAAAACTCGGTTGAGGCGCTTCCGTCGCGCTGAAATCCGAGTCCCGCGCAAGAACGGCAAGTCCATCCTCGCTGCTGGTGTCGGCCTCTTCATGTTTGCGGCCGATGGAGAGCCGGGTGCGGAAGTTTATTGCGCCGCGACGAACGAAGAGCAGGCCTGGGAGGTTTTCCGGCCCGCCAAAGAGATGATGGAGCGGCACGATAAGCTCCGCGAGAAGCTCGGGATCAAGGTCGCGACGAAGCGCCTCACCGTCCCGAAGAAGGGTTGCAGATTCCACGCTGTTACGAGTCGGCCGCGCGACGGCGCAATGGCTCACTGCTACATCGAGGACGAGAAGCACGAGCTGAAGGACGATATGCTCCGCGATGCCTACGTCATGGGCATGGGAGCGCGCGAACAGCCCCTCGAGTTCGGAATCTCCACCGCCGGAGTCAACCAGGCGGGACCTTGCTTCGCCACCGAAAAGACAATTCAGAAGATCCTCGAAGGCACGGTCGAGGACGACACCATCTTCGGCATCATCTACACGCTCGATGCTGATGACGACTGGACGACCGAGGCTTCGCTCCGCAAGGCAAACCCGAATTTTGGCGTGTCCGTATTCGCCGACTACCTGCTGAACAAGCTGAAAGAGGCCATCCGGGAGAGCCGGAAACAAAACATCTTCAAGACCAAGCACCTGGACCTATGGCAGAACGCCTCCAGTGCCTGGATGAACATGCAGCGCTGGAATGAGTGCGCCGATCCCGTGCTCACCACCGAGGAGTTTATAGGCGAGGAATGCGTGGTCTCCGCCGACGTCAGCTCCAAGATCGACCTCACCAGCGGCGTGCGTCTCTTCCGTCGGCTGGAAGAGGGCGGGCGCACTCACTACTACGCCTTCTGGCGCCACTGGCTGCCGGAAGAAAAAGCGGAAGCACCGGAGAATCAGCACTACCAGGGTTGGGTGAAGGACGGCTGGATCACCAAGACGGACTACAACGCCATCGACTTCGAGCTGGTACAGGACACCCTGGCCGATGACGTCGAAGCCACCAACGCAGAGTGCTTCGTGTACGACCCCTGGAATGCTGAGCAGCTCTCCCAGGGCATTGCGCGCCAGACGGGATGCACCCGCGTGGAGTTGCGGCAGAACGTTGAAAATCTTTCGCCGGCAATGAAGCTGCTCGAGGCCTTGGTGGTCGACAAGCGCTTCCACTTCAACGGAGATCCGGTAGCGACGTGGGCGATGTCCAACGTCGTCGCGCACCTGGACAAAAAGAGCAACCTCTTTCCGGGCAAAGAGCAGCCGGAAAACAAGATTGACCCCATGTCAGCCCTCTTCAATGCGCTCTCCCAGTTGCCCGAGGGTGACGCGGAAGAGTTCATCGATCCGGATGATTTCTTCGAGCTCTGAGGACCTTCATGAAGGCAACACTGGCTGAATTTGCTTGGAATGCGCTCTTCTTCGCGGGTTCCGCCGCTGCGGTCCACGGCATCTGGGGATGGTCCCACCCCGGGGCATGGCTGGCTGGCGGCATCGAGGCGGCGGTGGTCGGATTCCTGGGCGGCATCGATCAGGCCCGCGGCTGGCACATGGACGAGGAGGTTTGATGCCGATCAAACCGTTGATTCTGCCGCCAAGAAGGGCCAACTTCGCGGAAGGTCAAGCTCTAGGCCTGAAGGACATCTGCCGGATGTATAGGGTTCCACCACACCTGGTGGCGCCTACACTGAACGGCGTCAAGCCACACCCTGAGACAGCCTCAACCAAGGAAATCGGAAAATAATGGGCTTCGTCGACAGGATTGCACGCGGCGCTTTCGCTTTGCGCGCCGACAGCGGCGCTGGCTCTCAGGGGGATGCGGGTCTGGATGACCGCTACTACTCCGGCTTGCAGACCGTGAGCTATGCCGCTGGCATGCGCATCACGCCAGATACTGTGAAGCGGATCGGTGCCGCCCAGGCATGCACCAGCATCATCGCCCGGAACATGGCCATGATGCCGCTGAAGGTCTTCGCGGCCACGGAGACCGGCAAGCGCCTGGCGACCGAGTGCCCGGAGTACCGGCTGCTTTACTCCCGCCCCAATGATCGCCAGACCGCGTTTGAATTCCGGCAGATGCAGCAGGGTCACTTTGAGTTGAGCGGGAACGCCTACGCCGAAAAGAAGATGGTGCGCCGCACGGGTGTGACGCAGCAGCTATTGCCCATGCACCCAGCCCGTGTCATCCCGGAGATCTTGTCCAACGGCCGCATGCGCTACCGTTACAGCGACCCGCTGACCAACAGCACCCGGGTACTTGTACAGGAGGAAGTCTTTCACCTGCGCAACTGGTCGGATGACGGGTACGTCGGACAGAGCACCGTCTCCATGGGGGCCGACATCTTCGGCGTTGCGCTTGCGGCTCAGGATTACACTGCTCGCTTCTTCCAGAATGATGCGACGCCGCGCATTTACTTCCAGCCGGAGGCGGGCGGCCCGAAGTTCAAGAGCGACCAGGATAAAGAGGACTTTCGCGAGAAGTGGCGACAGAATCAGACGGGTAGAAACCGGCACAAGGTAGCCATGCTGCCAGCCGGCCTCGCGCTGAAGGAGTTCGGCGTGAAGCCGAGCGACGCGCAGCTGCTGGACGCACGTAAGTTCTCCCGCATTGAGATCTGCAGCTTGTTCGGAGTCCCCCCTCACCTCATTGGTGAGACCGAAAAGGCTGCAACGTATGCCTCGGTTGAGCAGTTCAACATCATGTTCGCCACGCAGTGCTTGTTGCCGCGCGTGGTGGCGTGGGAGCAGGCGCTTCAGCGCGACATCCTGCAGGACGAGGAGTACTCGGCCAAATTCTCCATGGCCGCGATCCTGCGCGGGGACAATGCCAGCCGGACCGCCGCCTTCGCCGTGGCCATTCAGAACGGTTGGATGAGCCAGAACGATGTGCGCCTCCTTGAAGATCTCGACCCGGTGGCTGGCGGAGACATTTATTGGCGGTCCTTGGCTTGGACGCCTCTGACAAACACCTCGAACCCGGTCTCTGCGGGCAAGGGGAATACCGAATCTTCCTCGCTGGACGATCTGGAAAACGACGAGACCAAGAAGGCGATGGCAGACCTTCGCCACAACGTGCATGTGCTGGCCGCGATGTCCGGTAAGTCTCCGGTCGAGGCAGAAGTGCTGCTGAAAACCATGAGGTAACTAATGCAGCGAGTCGAATTGATGAGCGCCATGGCCGCCACGCCGTGGGCGTTGCAGCCGGAGTTCCTGCAGCACATGCAGAGCGTCGCGCGGACGATGGCGGAGGGTGGTGAGGCGGCGAATCGCCAGGAGGCCGCACTCAAGGCGAATGTGGAGATCGAAGCTGCGCGCAGACAGCAGATCTCCGCGTCAACCGGGGGCTCAGTGGTGGTGCTTCCGCTTTACGGACTCATCACCCAGCGGTACAGCTGGATGACCTACTACTTCGGCGGCACCACCACCGAGGGCTTCACGATGCAGCTCCGGCAGGCGCTAGCGGATCCGAACGTCACCGCCATCGTCATCGACGTGGACTCCCCTGGCGGCAGCGTCGCCGGTGTCGACGAGCTGGCGGCCGAGATCTTCGCCGCACGCGGAAAGAAGACGATCGTTGCGATCTCGAACACGCTGAACGCCTCCGCCGCGTACTACCTCTCCTCGCAGGCGAGCGAACTTTACGTCATGCCCAGTTCGCTGACAGGGTCAATCGGCGTCTACAACGCCCATCACGACATTTCGGCTTACCTCGCGCAGATGGGGGTCAAGATCACGCTGGTCTCCGCCGGCCGCTTCAAGGTGGAGAACAATGGCTACGAGCCGCTGAACGAGACTGGGCTCGCGGCGATGCAAAAGCTGGTGGACGGGTACTACGACCAGTTCGTCGCCGCTGTCGCCCGCGGCCGCAAGGTGAAGGCCTCTGCCGTGAAGGCCGGGTTCGGCGAGGGCCGGGTGGTGATGGCGCCGGATGCGATCGCGTCCGGCATGGCGGACAAGATCGGGACACTCGACACGGTGCTCGCGCGGTTCGGCGTGCAACGCACGGCGAACGACTCCTTCCTTGCAGAGACGTCCGAGAGCGCGCCGGCAGCCGCGGTGATTGAGCCAGCAGCCGAGACGGCCCCGGAGGCGATTCCAACTGCGGCGAAGGCTGACGACGGAACGGATACCGATGAGGACGGAGATGAAGACCAGGTTTGCGCCTGCGACTGCGATCCGTGCACGTCGGGTGACTGCTCCGGATGCACTGCCGATGACTGCGCGGCAGAAGGCTGCAGTTGCAAGGCTCTGAAAACGGAGAAGACCAAGGCGGAACATGAGCGTGCTCTGGCGCTGCAGCGCCGCCGGGTAGCGCTGGCCTGCGAGTAAACCCCGAAAAGCAAGATTTCTAGCGGATTCCTGCCGCCCTCGTGCGGCTGAGAAGACGGTGCTGGCTTCCTTGCCGCAGCGCCGGTGGACCATCACGCCCCAAAACCAAGGAGATTACACATGGCATTCAAGATGCTGCGGCAGAAGCGCGAAGCAGCCAACAAGACCGCGAAGGACATCGCCGCCGAGGCTGGCGACAACCTCATGACCCCCGACCAGAAGACCGCCTTTGAAGCCGCGATCGCTGAGCGAAATGCCTACGACGCGCAGATCAAGGGTCTTGAGGAACTACAGGAGAGCGACCGGAACTCCGAGGCAGTTGCCAGTGGCGCAGAGGTCGGTCAGAACCGCGCGGAGAACAAGCCTTGGAACAACCTGGGCGAGCAGCTCCAGGCGGTCAAGCAGCTGGCCGTGAGCGGTCGTTCTCACGCGGATCCTCGCATCCTCGCCGCGCTCGGTCAGAGTGGAACAGTGGATTCCGACGGTGGCTTTGCCATTGCGCCGGAGTTCTCGAAGGACATCATCGCCACCGCCTATGAAGTGGGTCAGCTGGCGAGCCGCTGCTTCGAGATCCCGATGGCGTCCCGCACGTACACGGCTCCAGCGGTGGACGAAAAGAGCCGCGCGAACGGATCCCGCTGGGGTGGTGTGCAGGGCTTCTGGGAGGGTGAAGCTGAGCCTCTGACCCGCTCGCAGGCCAAGCTCCGCAACCTTACGCTGACCGCGAACAAGGTCACCGTCCTGATCTACGACACGAATGAGGTCGAGGAGGACGCGCCGGGTCTCACCACCTACATCAAGCGTGTCGCCCCGGACGAGCTCGCGTACAAGCTGGACGACGCGATCTACAACGGAAGCGGCGCCGGCCAGCCTCTCGGTGCGACGAATGCTCCCGCCTTCATCACTGTTGCGAAGGACACCAATCAGCCTGCCGGAACCATCACCACCCAGAACATCCTGAACATGCGTGGCCGGCTGCCTGCGACGAGCCGCAGCTCGGCTGTCTTCGTCGTTACGCAGGATGCTGAGGCGCAGCTGCTCAACCTCACCCGGGGCTCCGGAACGGCTGTCGAGTTCCTGTACAAACTCCCCGGCGAGCGTGGCAACAACTCGGAGATGGGATCGATGCTCGGCATTCCGGTGTTGGTCATCGAGCAGGCAGGTGCCCTTGGTACCGTCGGCGATATCACGCTGATCGACTTCAACCAGTACTACCTCGGCCGTCGCGGCGGACTTCGGGCGGATACGTCCCTGCACGTCGCCTTTACCACGGACGAGATGGCATACCGGTTCATCATGCGCGTGGACGGCCAGCCCATCTGGCAGCAGCCCCGCGGCCAGGCGAACGCGGGCAGCAACACGCTGTCTCCGTACATCGGCCTGGCGACGCGCTCCTAAGCAGCCACCCCTTCAACTCAGCATACGGCGGCGGGCTAACTTGGTTCAGCCCGCCGCCCTGACCTCTCTCGCAACACCCTGGAGAAAACCATGGAACGCTTCTACTCCGCACAGGACGGCCACCACGTCCAGCTTGTCCAGCCCAAGGACATCACCGGTGGCGTCACCAGCCCCGCCTTCTCGACGAAGCTTTACGCTCACGTCAGCATCCTCATCGCCCTGGGCGTCAGCGCCGCCGCCCCCACCGAGATCTTTCTCAAGGCCTGCACCGATGCAAACGGTGACGGCGCGACCCCGATTCCGTTCGACCTCTTCGCGGCTGAAACCGCCGGCCTCGACCAGCTCAGCGCGCGTATCGCTGTTCCGGCAACCGGCTACGCGCCGTCTGCGAACGACAACATCTTCTACGTGATCGAGATCGACACCGCCCAGCTGCCGCAGGGTTTCCCCTACCTGCAGGTGCAGATCACGAACGGCGCGAACTCGGTACTCGCCACCATTCATGCGATCCTTTCTGGATCCCGGTATGGCCAGGACCAGAGCCCCACGGTGCTGGTCTAAACAGCTCCCCAAACGTTCCTCCGCCGGCGTTCGTCGCCGGCGGGGACCCCAACTTTCGAGGTTCCTCATGTATGTACGCATGCTCGCCGGCGCTTACGCCGGTCAGGTCCGCTTTGTGAAGCCGTGCGTTGCGAAGGTCATGCTCAACGATGGCCGCGCCGAACCGGAATACCCGGAGCGGTCCGCTGAGCCAGTCGTGGTCGATTCGCACCATGTTGATGCGATTAGTGAGGTTCAGAAGGTGCAGGCCTCAGCGGTTCCCGCGAGCCAACCAGCCGCGACCCGTAGGAGAGGTGCGCGGCGATGAGCCTAACCCTCATCGCGGCACCAGCACTGGAACCGGTGACCCTCAATGAAATGAAGCTGCAGTGCGGCTTCGGACCCATGGAGGACACGGATCAGCTCCGGGAAGAGACGCTTGCCGAGCAACTCCGCGACGCGATCGCGACGGCGCGGCAGGACTGCGAAAACATCACCAGCCGCGCCTTAATCACGCAGACCTGGCAGTTGACGCTCGATCAGTTTCCGTTCCAGGGGTCCGATTATCAGGTGCGGCATGGCCACGATATTGAACTGCCTTTTCCGAAATTCGATGCTCTGACCGCATTCACCTACCTGGACACTGCGGGCGTTCAGCAGGACATGCTGGTATCCGCAAGCTGGGGATACCAGCTTGTCTCTGGGGGAGACACGCGAACGGCCCGCCTCCGTCCCCCAGTTGGCCGAGGCTGGCCGCCCACGCAGTGGTGGACAGCGGATGCTGTCGCCATCACATTTACGTGCGGCTACGGTTCAGCGGCCGCATTCGTGCCGAAGCCCATTCGCAACGCCATCAAGATCCAGGCCAAGTGGCTCTTCGAGGGCGCTGTGGGTCCGAAACCAACCGCCATCGCCAACCTGCTCTCGGACTACATCATCCCCGTCTAATGCCAGATCTCACCACACTCTCGACCGTCAAGAACCTCGCAGGCCTGCCTTCGGCGGCGGGGCCGCTCGACACCGTGCTGCAGGAACTGATCACGGCGACCAGCGCGGACTTCCTGCGCGAGATCGAGCGTATCGACCTGATGAGTGCCGAGTATACGGAGATGCGGACTGGCGACGGTTCGCCGCGGCTCATTCTGCGCCACTGGCCCATCACAGCGGTATCGTCCCTGAACATCGCAGGCACGGCTCTCCCGGCGGTCGCAGGATCCAACACCTCCGGCTGGTATCTCGACACGGGCACCGATCCGGAACGAAGCTTCGTTCTTTATCTGTCCTTCGGCAACAGCTTTACGGACGGCGCCCAGATCGCCATCACCTACACGGCCGGGTACGATGATGTGCCGGAGGACATCTCCCTCGCCGTGGCGGAATGGGTTCTCTTCCGCAACAGCAAGCGGCAGTCGACGGGCATGACGGAGCAGCGCAGCGTGGAGGGTGAACGCACAACCGCCGATCCGAACGCGATGCCTCCGAATACACAGCGGGTGATCGAGCGGTACATGCGCCACTGGCCAGGGTACGGACGAGCGACAACCACCGCCTCGAATCCGCCGCCACCGGCCGTCGAGGCTGGACAGGCAAACCATCGCCGGGCAGTCCGCGGATGATCACCGCACAGGTCCAGCAGCAGAGCGTCTCTGCGGTCAATGCGTACTTTGACCAGACCAAGCAACGGATCTTCGCCGCCGTTCGGGAGGGCGTCGCCGAGGGAACGGAGCAGCTTTCCTGGACAATCGCCGACAAGCTGCAGGGAAACCCAATCGTCAGCCGCTCTGGAGAGTTGCTCGGCGCCGTGCTGAACGGGGTACGGCTGCGCGAAACAGCGAACGCCATTCAGGGCAGCGTCTTCCCGGACACGGGCCGTAAGAATCTCGCGCAATGGCTGGAAGAAGGAACGAGCATCCCAGGCGTTCAAGGGAAGCTCATGGCATTCTTCTCGGCAGCGATGAGTGGGCTGAAGGTGATTCGCAGCCACCAGGCCTTCAAGGTTGCGCCGCACCCATTTATGAACACGTCCCTCGCTGAGTCGGAGGGACCAATCTTCGACCTGATCCTTCAGAAGGTGACCGAAGTTGCCCCTTACTAGATTCCAGAGCCAGTATGCCGGGGTGGATCGTCAGCCCATCTGGGACGCGCTGTTCGCGCACTTGCAGGCGGAACTGGGGTCACACTTTGTGACGATGAGCCAAAAGCACATCATGCCGCCCCGGCTGGTGGCTGAGCAGCAACCCGCTTTGTTCCAGGTGCAGATGCGAGAGCGGCGGGGCAAGACGCAAGGACTGCCGACGACCCTCACGCTGACCGGCTTCCTCATCCTGTACCTTCCGGCCCCGCAGTACGGGGAGGGGACTGACAATCCCACAGCGATCACCTTCAACACGTTGTTCAAGGCAATCGACGACGCCCTGGTTCCGGACAATGCCTCCACCGGAACCTTCACCCTTGGCGGCTTGGTCCAAGACTGCTGGATCGACGGAGATGTCGAGCAGGATCCCGGGATCTTCACCACCCAGGCGGCCGCCATCGTCCCCATTCACATTCTGGTGCCGTAACCCCTCCACCAGCCAGCGATTCGCGCCAAGCCGCCTCCGGGCGGCTTTCGTGTTTCCACCACCCTCTACAAGGAGCAACCAATGAACCTCCAGTTTGGAACCGGGGCGCTTTACGGCATCCCCAATGCAGGCAATCTGGCCGCCAACCCCACCCCGACCAAGTTCGGCATTCTTCAGGAGTGCTCCGTAACGTTCAAGGGTGACTTGAAGAAGTTGTACGGCGCCAAGCAGTTCGCCGTCTCCACCGGCCGCGCCAAGATCGACGTCAGCGGCAAAGGCAAGATTGCGCTGCTCGACCCGAACATGCTCAACCAGCTCTACTTCGCGCAGACCGCCACCGTGGGGTTGAACCGACTGGTGGCCGATGAGTTGCACACGCCGGCCGCAAGCGTGCCCGTCACCGAGGAATCAAAGTTTGTGCGCGATTACGGCGTCGTCAACAACGACACCGGCACGAACATGCAGTTCATCCCCACCGGCACACCTTTGGAAGGGCAGTACACCCAGGCCGGCGGAACTTACGTCTTCGCCGCGGCCGAGACGGCGAGCGCGGTCGCGATCTCCTACCTCGAGTCCGATACGACCGGCACCACGATTGCGCTGAAGAATCAGGTCTCCGGCTACGCGCCTGAGTTCCGCGCACTCATGGCAAATACCTTCCGCAACCGGTACTTCGCGCTCGAACTCTTCTGCTGCACGATGGGCCAGGTGTCGATCCCCAGCAAGATGGGCGACTACTGGATCTCGGACTTCGACTTTGAAGCCAACTGCGACGCCTCCGACAACCTGGGCAACATCTACGCCGACACTCTGTAACCACACCCGGCCCGGGTCGCCCTCCGGTGAGCCCGGTCCCCCCTCACCCCCATTCTTCTGAGGAGTACTGCTGCAATGAGCGAACCGAAGTACGTCGGCATCCCCATCTTCTTCAACGGCAAGACGCATCTGGTGCCGTCCCTCTCCGTTCTCCAGTTTCAGCAGCATTACGATCTGCTGGCGCATCCCCTGCAGGGCGAGGACAAGGAGTCCGTCGAGAAGCGGTTCAAGGCTTACATCCCCCTCATCGGCGTTGCCATTCGCCGGAACTATCCCGAGATTACGGACGATCAGCTGTATGCCGAGCTCGACCTTCATACGTTCTCGGTCTGTCTCCAGGCAGTTCAGAACGCCTCCGGGATGAAGGCGGTGAGGCCGGGGGAAGAGAACCAGCCGGCGAACTAGATTGGGCGTGGCTCAAGAACACGACCATTCGGGCGACCGGCTGGAGCATCGCCCAGTACAACGATCAGCCCATCGCCGACGTGCTGGACCTGGCGGCCCACCTCAATGAGGAACCGCCCGCGTATCGCATCCTCGCGTGGAAGTACCTCAAGCCCAAGGCGCGAAAACTGAGCGAGGAGCAGATCCAGCAGCAGCACATGGAACTTTCCGGGGAGCTCGGTCAGCGGGCGCAGAAGATGCCGGAGTACATGAAGGACATGCTGCGCTGGGTGGAAGAGCACAGGGCACGCATGGAAGCCGCCAAGTAGTTCCACCAGATGTTTCACTTCGAGCCGCCTCCGGGCGGCTCTTTCGTTTGTCCCAGAGGTTTCGCCAGCTATGCCTAATTTCCAGGTAGGGATCTCCGTCGATAAGACGGAGCTCGAAGATGGGTTTAGTTCCTCCGCGGCGTCGGGCCAGACGTGGGCGGAGCGGCTGAACATCGTCTTCGGCGATGCCGCCGGAAGTTCCAAGCGCGCCTTCGCCTCCATCTCCGATGACGCGAAGACGATGGCGGAGAACGTCACGCCGGAGCAGCTAAAGGTCGCAGAGGCCAGCAGGGAACTGGCCAAGGCCAAAGCCGATGAGCGTCAAGCGAACATCCTTGCCAAGGCCGGTTCCATGGAGGCGGCAGAGGCCAACGCTCTCCTCGCCGCGTCCATCAGCCGAGTTGCGGATGCGACACGGAACCTGAAAGAGGCGCAGGCTGCCGCGGCACCGAAGACTACCGGCGGGACCGCTGGGGCTGACGCGGTGGTCTCGGAGTTTGCCGGCAGCGGCGACTCCAGTGAAGCCTCGAAGGCCGTCGCCGCCGCCACCATCGCCGACACCGCGGCGAAGGCGGAGCTCAAGGAGGTCACCGAGGCGCTCGCCGCCTCTACGGCCGACGAAGCAACCCAACAGGAGGCGCTAGCGGCCGCGCAGGACAAGGTGAGGGCCACCTCGGCCGCGCTGGCTGAGGCTCAGGCTGCGCTCAAGGCTGAGGCAGATGCCGCACGGCTTGCACTGCAGCAGCAGGAGCAGGCCGCGCTTGCAACGGCACGTGCCGGAGAGGCAGCGGCTGCGGGGCTCTCGTCAGAGAAAGCGACCAGGGCGGCCGCGGCAATCCTTGAGAACGCTTCCGCCCAGAAAGCTCTTCGTGAGACCACTGAGCTCGCGAGCAACTCCGTTCTGAGTGAACAGGAGAAGCTGGCTTTGCTCGCGCCTGTTGCCGAGCGCGCGAGAATAGCCACGATTGAGCTGGCTGAGGCCAATGAGGCGCTCGCCACCTCCTCTCACCACAGCGTCACGGACGTTCAGGCTACGAGCGCGGCGATTCGAAGCCTGGAGGGGAACGGTGGGATCCGAGCCGTTGAGAACTTCACTGCCAAAGTGTTGGGACTCGGCCCGCTCATGCAGGCCATCTTCCCCATCGTGGGCGGCCTTATGTTCGCCAAGATTCTCTTCGATATGGGAGAGAAGCTCTACGATCTAGAGCAAAAAGGAGCACATGCAGCGACGGAGATTGCTCGCGCTTTCGGCGAGATGACCGAGAAACTCAGCGCCGCTGACGATGAGCTCGCGCTGAGCAACTCGCGCCTCGAGGACCAGATCGCGAAGTTGTCCGGGCATCCGACCGACGGCCTGGTGACTGCGCTTGCAGAAGGCACCGTCGCCGCGGACAAGCTCCAAGAAGCACTGGCGGGGGACGTCAAGCAGCTACAGGCCCTGCTGAAAGAGCACAACGTCTCTGCCTTTGAGGGTGCTCTCGCCGGCGTCGCCGGAACGGCCACCAGCAACAAGGTCATCACGGACGCTGGTAAGGCGCTCGAGATCCAGGGCGAGAGAGCTCAGACGCTCCGGCTGAAGGATCTGCAAGATGCGAAGACGGTTTATCAGCAGCATCTCGACGCCGCGGGGAGCAATGCTGCTGCACGTCAAGCCGCCAGCGAGACGTTCCACAACGCGCAGATCGCGGCCGACAATCGCTATTACGCGACACAGAAGTCGAATGCAGAATCCTTCGCGCGTGAGATGCGGAAACATGCGACTGACGTGGCTACCCGTCAGACGCAGCTCGACAATAACGCCGCGATGATGAAGAGCGGCTACGGTATTTCGATCACGCCGGTGGATCTTACTCCAGAACGCACGGAGTACGAGAAGGCTGCTGAGACTGGAGACCGGATCGCCGATCATGCCGGTTTGTCGCAGACCAACTTCGCTGACGAGCAGCAAAAAGGGAAGCTGGAGGGGCAGAAGCAATCACGAGAAGCGCAGGCTCACGAAGACGAGCTTGCCCGCAAGGCGGCGGAGAAGCGCTTCCAGGCCATGGAGGCCGAGCTCAACGAGTGGAAAACGATGGCGCCGGTTTCCGCCAAGGCGGAACGCGAGTTCTGGGACGAGCGCATCGATGCCTTTCAGGTGGGGTCCCAGCAGTACGACGCCATTACTCGCAAGCAGGCGGAACTTTCCGATGCGGCGGCACGGAGGCTCCATGAAGGCTTCCAGAAGTTGGCCGAAACGCAGAAAAAGGGCACCGAGGACGAAAGCAAGGTTGACACCAAAGTTGCCGAAGGCCTGACGAAGTGGACCAAGCAGCTAGACGAAGATCTGACCCGTAGCGGTGAACGCTGGGAGAGCTACTGGAAGGATGTAGCCCGTGGTCAGGAGATCAGCGCGCAGGTCAACGTGGAGATCGCCGAGGCCAGCCTCCGCGCCCTCGAAGCGTCCGGGGGGATCACTGCGTTGGGCGCTGCGCAGCGCGAGGCCCAGATTCACGCGGAGCAGCATCGTCTGACCCTTCAGGCACTCCGTGAAGAGCTGGAGCGGCTTGAGAAGGGGGCAACGAAGAATCCAGTCACCGGGCAGGTCGAAGATCCGAAGCAGGCCGCGCAGATTGCCCAGGTGAAGAACCAGATCTCGCAGGAGACGGGCAAGGGGCAGGCGCAAGGCATCTCGGATCAGTCTGTCATCCAGCAGCAGGTCGCGGCCCCCTGGAAGACAGCGTTCCAGACCATCAACAGCGACTTCTCTTCGATGACCGCCAGCATCCTGCGTGGGCAGGAATCCATGGCTCAGGGTTTCCGAAAGATGGGAGAGAGCATGGTCGTCAGCACCATCCAGAACCTCGAGCAGATCACGCTCAAGTGGATGGAGCATGAGGTCATGACCCTCGCGGCGCATAACGCCGGCAATGCAGCGAAGGTCGCGAGTGACACCACCGCAGCGGCGACCTCGAGCTCAGTGAGCCACTCCACCGCTCTCAAAGAGATCTTTGGAGACGCAAAGTCGGCCGCCGCCGCGACCTGGAAGGCGACGGCTGCCATCCCGATCATCGGACCCGGCCTCGCCCCCATCGCCGCCGCCGGCGCGTTTGCTGGGGTTATGGCGTTGGCGTCGTTCGATGTCGGTACCGCGTACGTGCCGCATGACGGCGTGGCCATGATCCACAAGGGGGAATCCATCCTCCCGCCGCCCCAAACGCAGGCCTTGATGGATGGTCTCGGCAACGGCGGCAAAGCGAAGAGCACCACGATCAACAACAACTTCGGTGGAAACACCTTCCACGGTAGTGGCGGCGAGGACTTCCCCTCCATGCTGGACACCCACGAAGACGCGCTGGCCTACAAGGTATCCAGCCTGATGCGGGATCGCCACCCGGCGTTCCAGAACTAGGACACCATGGGCACTCCAAGCGGCGCGGCATCCATGATTCTGCCGAACACGTTCCAGGCTGCTGCGGACGGGACCCTGATGTTTCCGCAGCTCCGCGGGCTCACGCTCGAATACACCGTTCGGCCGACTTTCGACACCATCGTCCAGAAGGCGGCCGACCGGAGCACCACTCGGCTGCAGATCGATCCATATCCGCTCTGGGAGTACGACCTTACCTTCGGCTTCGTCTCGAACGACACCCGCTACAACCTCCCCAATAACCACACCAACCCCACCAACAAGACCGACTACGAGCAGATCGTCGGCCTGTTCCTCGCATGCGGGGGCCAGCGCGACACCTTCCTCTTCGATCTCGCGCAACTGACGCTACGCCCGAATGACTCCTCCGTGACGAATGTGCAGATCGGCACGGGGGACGGTACGACGACAGCCTTCCAACTTGTGCGGCCACTCGGCGGTTTCCTCGATCTGGTCGATAACCCGATCGAGTCCTCGATCAAGGTCGTTGCCGGAGCGTCCGCAGCGACGGTGTCTTCGGTTGCGGCGGGGATGGTGACGTTGGCGGCGGCACCGGCGGCGGGGGCGGCGGTCAGAGCCAGCTTCAAGTGGTTGCATCGCCTGCGTTTCGTGAATGACCAGGAAGAGTTCCAGGCCATGTGGTTCAACCTCTACCAGCGGGACAAACTCAAGCTCATCCAGGAGCGGAACGTCCTAAGCGTGTCCGGTCAGCCTGTGTTTGAGTCACCGCGTGCGGGAATTGTTTATCTCGAACAGGGAACAGGAAACCCTTTCCTAGTTACCCTGCAAGCCGATGAGAACGGTGTTGCCAGGGAAGTTCTATCTGCGGCTACTTCGTCCGTCGGCGGCGTAACTTCCTATTCCATTGTTGATTCAAATGGCGTCACCCGGACCGCCATGGTGGCAAACGGACGGCTGGTATACAGCTAAGGATTTGGGCATGAAACTGGCATTTCTCGCTTTGCTGGCCGGACTATTGGGAACAGCTTCTGCACAGGGAGTTGGAGCCTACATCAGTGACATCACTGCTGAGGCGACGGCGCGCGCCAACGGTGACGCAGCCTTGGCAAGTGCGCTCGCAGGCTTGGGACATGGGACCGTAAGTTCATTTAGCTTCACCGCAACTTCGCTGGCACCCCTGTTTACCTGCACCACGGCAACCCCGACTACTACCCCGTCCACGGTTTGCACAGCCGCGGCTGCGGTCGCTCAGAACGCGGTTCTTGCTGGCCCGGCTTCGGGTGGATCAGGGGCTTACGGGTTCCGCCTATTGACTGCGGGCGATATCCCTACCTTGCCGTATCTCTCGTCTGCTGGGCTTTCAACGTACAACGCCATCACTGACGGCGGAGCGGTCGGCGACGGAACTACAGATGACACGGCGGCCCTAAACGTCGGTTGCACCTCCGCCATCGCTGCAGGCAAGGCGTTCTTTATTCCGGCGACGACGTTCAAGACAACGGGCACGGTCAATTGCCAAGTCTCACCATCCGCACAACTCCCTGTCGTCATCTACGGCATACCCGGACGGTCAAAGATTCAGAGCACATCTACCACGACCACGATTCTGCAGGTGGGAAACAACGCGGCGACGGGACAGATCAGCGATGGACGCATTCAGGACCTCATCCTCGCTGGACCTAGCGTTGCGGGGAGCATTCCTCAGAATGGGCAAGCGGCGCTTCTTCTCAACCGCATGACGCAGATTACCGTGGACGGCCTCACTAGCTACGGGACCGATATCGGCATCGACGCAATTAACAACTGCTATGGTCTGCGCTTGGTCAACGCGCGGATGGGTTTTGGCGGCGGTCATAACGTATCGGTGAACATGCGGACAGGCGCGCAGTCTGGCAACCAATGGAGGCTCATCGATTCATGGTTGGGGGGCGCGAAGGCTTCGGTTCAAGCATCCCCTAACTCGGATGGGCTCATCATTACGGGCGGGCAAATGGGACTTACCTCCGCCGCTTCGGATAACGGTGCCGTTGTGATGGGGCGCGATTACCTTGCAGGGACAAACGGAAATATGGGAACCGTTACGGTTGACGGTGTGGACTTTGAAGGCGTATCCGGATGGATTGCCCGTGGGTACGGCCAGGTCAACTTGCACATGGGGGGCGACGACTTCCTCTCGAATGGCAGCGTCCAGACTGCCGGGATATTGAAGGTTGAGAATGCCGCGGTGTCCAACATCGACATTCAGAACAATGAGTGGGGCGGACCCTTCTCAAATGCCGTTCCGATCGTCATCACCGGCGATTATGGGAGCACGATGGTGCGCAGCGGAGGCGCTTACGGCGGAAACCTCAGTTTCAATGGCGCGGCTTGGGATGCAAATAACGGCGTTGATCCGCTCGTCATCACCAACAAAATTTCGGGCAGTGTCGCCGTCAAGGGAACTGCGGACTACAGGCCATATAGCAGCCAGTTGTCTGTGCATTACACAGACGGCCTCTACTCGCGCTACAACGGCACGGTTTTGCAAACTTCAACCGACGGCGCGACGTGGAGCGCATACGCCCGCTGCCCAACGAACGGCTCGGGAAGCATGTTCTACGCGGAGTGCTACAGCGGAGCCGACTTCGCCGCCAAAGCGAACGCCTGCCTTACCGCCGCGTATGCCGTAGGCGGAAAATGCGACCTGACGGGGGTCGGCGGGCCGACATTTCAGACGACCGGGACCGGAATCAACGTCCCGGCAAAAGTGACTGCAATTCTGCCTCATGTGATGGATTGGGGGTGGAGCTCGACAGATACAACCCTCTGCCCCATCAAGATCTTCAGCGGGGCGACCGTGCTCGGGGATGCACCTGGGGGCGGGGGCAGCCCAGCGATCCTCGACACCGTTCCGGCATCCAGCGGAGTTCCGACTTCAACGATGAAAGCCATGATCTGTAACGACCATACGAACCTCGACAATTATGTCCGGGCGTCGGGGATTGAAGTGCAGAACAATGGCGCTGCGACCTTCGTAAACGCTCCTGTCGACCTTGAACTGCTTTCGGACGAGTCGGATATCGAGCGCATCACGGTCATCAATAAAACAGGAAATGGCTTCTACTTCCAAGACATCGGATGCGGAGCCGTCCTGAACCTACTCCACGCATCTGCCTCGAATGGGACCTACGGTAATCCTGGGGACTATGTGGGCGGGGGCATCCCGTTCTGGATGCACGGAACGACGAACTGCAATGGCGCAGTGCAAATCTCAAACTCCACCTTTCGGGTACCCGGTCCGGGATTCCCAAATATGAAGTTCGACGGCATCATCAACGGGGCAAAGGTGACCAGCACCTACGAGGAGGGAAATGGACCCGTCTCAGGCGACAATACGCCGATGAACTACATCGGCCCCGACGTTCATGGCATCACTTTCGATGGGATGACGGCGCAGCACTTCTGTAACCCAGCATGCGATGGCAAGTTCGTCTTTGAGAACCACTCGCCCCTTCCCTGGGGCGCTATTGGGACCTACCAGGGCCAAGGCGCGTTCATGAACGATATCGCCAACGGCGTTCAGATCATCGGGACCCACGCAGATAGCAACGCCCCATACTTTGGCGGGGGAACGCAATACCTTCCCGATGCGGTCGCAAAAACCTTGCGGCTCTGGCCGACAACGGCGGCGACCTGCACGTCAGCTCTCGGCGGCCAGTTCCAGTACACGCACACGAATTCCTCCACCAAGGACGTCCTCCAGTTCTGCGCCCAAGATGCTACCGGCACCTATGCATGGCGGCCACTCTACTAACACAATTCGCTGAACGTAACACGCTTCTGAGCCCACCGGGCTCACCTGATCCAGCAGCGATCATCCCCACCTTCTTCGCTCCGGCATTATCGCAGCCGACTAACCCGACTCAGTGCCAGGTCCGCCAGGGCCAACGAGAACCCATGATCGACGCCCCCGTCGCCGTTGAGACGCTGCTTGCCTCGCGTCCGCAAAGCCAGTTCATTGCGAACCTGTTCACCTTCGCTCTGAACACTGGTGACACCTACCGCTTCACCGACTCGCCACGTTCCATCACGATCGACGGCTTCACCTACCTTTCTTCCAAGACGAAGGTGATGCGCGGCCGCACCAAACTGACACGCGGGCTCAGCATCGACTCCCAGCAGGTGCAGCTGAATGAAGTGAACGGCACCTACCTCGAGCGGGCAATGCTGGGCTACTTCAACCTGGCGACCTATACCCATGCCCGCGTCTTCGCCGCCACGGCCACGTCACCGTGGGTTGGCCCAGTCGTTCGGTTCGTCGGCCAGGTGGCACAGATCGATGAGATCGGACTGACCTACGCCAAGCTGGCGGCGAAGAGCATGCTGAACGTGCTCGACAACGATTTTCCCCGGGTGCTCCTCCAGAAGGACTGCCCGAACGTGCTCTTCGATGCGGGGTGTGGACTGTCTCGCGCTGCCTATCTGGTGCAGGGAATCGTTGCGGCAGGGAGCACGGCCAACACGATCCTCTCGAACATCACCTCGCAGGCGGCAGGCTATTTCTCCCAGGGAGTCATCACTTTTACGTCGGGCGTGCTCTCCGGGATCAGCTACATGGTGAAACTCTCGACAGCCGGGGGAGTTCTCTACCCGGCGTACCCCTTGCTCGCCGCCCCCGCCGCCGGCGACACCTTCAAGGTCTCGCCGGGTTGCGATAAGACCCAGGCGACCTGCCAGAGTAAGTATGGCTACGTCCCGAGCAACGGCATCGCCCCCTTCTTCCGCGGCTATCCCAATATTCCTGACCCGACCACGATGTACTGACCGGCCGCTACTTCGTACGTCCCAGACATCCCCTATGACACCCACCCAACGTGAAGCCGTTCTGGCCGAGGCGAAGTCCTGGCTGGGAACTCCGTACCATCCGAACGCCGCAGTGAAGGGCGCCGGGGTGGACTGCGCAATGATGCCGCTTGCGGTTTACGGGGCCGTGTTGCCGGACCTCCCAAAGCTGCCGACCCCGCGCTACGTGCAGCAGTGGCACCTGCACCGCGGCGAAGAGCTCTACCTGAATCACGTCCGCGAGCTGGGATGCATGGAGGTGGAGCATCCGCAGCCGGGCGACTTTGCCTTGTTCCGGCAGGGACGTCTCTTCTCCCATGGCGCCATTGTCCTCCGCTGGCCGCAGATTATCCACGCGGTGGTGCTCTCCGGCGTGATCTATGCGGACGCAACCGTCCAGCCACAGCTCTGCCGCGCCCCGCGGCTCTTCTTCACCCTTTAGAGGTCATTCTCGATGTCCATCTTTGGTGCACGGTCTGATATTCCCAACAAACTGGGCTCCATCCAGATCCAGACCAGCGAGTACGGTGTCCCGATCCCTTATGCGGCCGGCACAGTGAAGCTCCCGGTCAAGCTGATCGATTATGTTGGCTTCCGCGCCGTCGGCGAGTCACAAGGCGGCAAGGGCGGCGGTGACGTCAGCAGCTACGAGTACTTCGCCACCATCGACTGCGCGCTCTGCACCGGACCGATCGACGGCATCGGCAACGCCTACGACGAGGGCGGTGCCTCGGACGTCACGGCCGCGGTTGAGACCTACACCATCCCCGCCGGCGGCGGAACCCATACCTCCGCCTCCAACACCACAGAGAACGACCAGGGTGTGACGTACCAGCAGGCGTACAACTTCACTGCCAATGACTACGGCTCCGATGGCGAGCAGACCTTCAGCGGGACGCACCAGGTCCCCATGGAAAAGGTGCAGGCCAGCCCCGGCGCGGGCGAGTACTCGGTGGTGCAGGACAGCAACGTCACCTCCACCTCCGGCGGCATCATCACCGGATCCGGCGGCAATCTGCATTACACCTTCTCGGGCGCAGACGCCGGCAAGACGGTGACCATCACTTACACCTACACCACCCAGACGACGAATTACGTCTCGCCCGCGGCGAAGTTCAACCTTGGCATTCTGCTGGGAGAGGCGGCCGGGAGCGTGTGGGCCTACATGGCGTCGAAGTACCCGGCGCGGGCGCTCTCCTACCCGTACACCGCGCGGGTCGTCGCAGAGAACTTCGACCTGGGCAGCAGTGCATCGCCCCCAAACGTCTCCGTCGAAGTCCTGAACGCCCGAAGGCTCGCTTTTGGCTCCGGCATCGCAGATTGCGACCCCTCCCGGATCATCAACGACATCTGCACCCATCCGGTGGTTGGGATGAACTGGCCGTACATTGGCGACCTCACCGCATACTCGAACTTCTGTGTCGCCAACAATCTCTTCCAGAGCATAGGGATCGATTCCCAGCGGAAGGCGCTTGACGTCCTGAAGGAGATCATCGACCTCTCGAATGCCGAGGCGGTGTGGAGCGGGGGAACGCTGAAAGTGGTCCCATACGGCGACTCCACCGCCATCGCCAACGGGCGGACTTTCTCGCCAGCGACGACCCCGGTCTATGAACTCGATTACTCCGACATCATCAATGACAAGGGCGGCGAACCGCTCCTCGTGTCCTGGCCGGGGCTGGCGGATAACTACAACTCCCTGCAGTTTCAGTACACCCGCCGAGACGATAACTACAACAACGATGTCCTGAACGACAAGGATGAGGCCTCCATTCTCATGAATGGCCTCCTCCCCATGAAGACGATCGTGGGGGACAACTACCGCGAGAAGGACTATGCCGCGGTGGCGATGAACATGTTGCTCAAACGCAACGCCGTCGCCCTTCGCCAGTACACGTTCAAGCTCAAGTGGTGGTACCAGCTGTTGGAGCCCATGGACATCGTCCTGCTCAAGCCGAAGAAACGCGCCGTCCGGATCGTCAGCATCCAGGAGAACGATGACTACTCGCTCTCCGTGGTCGCGGAGGACTTCCTGTATGGCGTCGGCACTGGCGTGCTCTACCCAAAGGGTGACGGAGGAGGGGTGTCCTCTGCGGCTCATGACCAGCCTGGGGATACGAACCTTCTGGCGGCGTTTCAGCCCAGCACGCGCCTGACCGGTGGCACCAACGAGCTCTGGATCGCAGTTGCCGGCGGCACGGCCTGGGGTGGCTGCGACCTCTGGCTTTCCACGGACAACGCAACGTACCAGAAGATTGGCCGCCAGTACGGTGCTTCCCGCGCTGGCACCCTGACGGCCTCCGTACCGGCCGGCTCCGACCCAGACATCACGGACGGGATCGCAGTCGTGACGACTGGGTCGCTCTCGAGCGGAACCCAGGCGAACGCGGATGCTTTCGCTACGCTCTGCCTGGTGGGCGAGGAGCTGATCAGCTACGAGACGGCTACCCTCACCGGATCGACTGCGTTGACCAACAGTTACACCCTGGGAACCTATCTGCGGCGCGGCTTGTTCTCGACGAGCGCTGAGGCACACACGGCCGGGGAGCTCTTCGTTCGGCTGGATGACCAGATCACGAAGTATGTGCTGGATGCGTCCCTGCTGGGTACGACGCTGTACCTGAAGGCCACCAGCTTCAACCTCTTCGCGGCGGAGGAGCAGTCGCTTTCCGCTGTGGCAGCCCGGGTCATCAACCTCGGACAAGTTTCTACGGCCAGCACCATGATTGTGGGAAGCTTTGCCAACAACGATGGCACCACGGCCACCGTCGACGTTTACCTGTACAACGGGGGGGTAGGGGATAGTGGAACGGGCACGCTCGCCAACGGCGCGACTGTAACCCTGCCGGCGCAAACATGGTCTGCTGAAGCGCCGAGCACCTGGTACGGGGTGAACTTCAATCCCGCAACTAACGCATATGTCCTGTACACGTCTCGCAGCGCCTGGCTCGCAGACCAGACCACGATGTTGGGAATCGGCAGCACGACTACCCCGGCCGCCGGCGCCACCGCCTTCCAGCCGACGAGGAACTCCGACCTTGGCAGCTCCGCAACGGATAACCCGGCTGGGGCCTACACCGCTGGCCAAAGCTCCACAGTCACAAGCTCCAGCGTGCGGACTAGCGACGGTTCGCCGCCAGGTGGGTTCCAAGACCTTGATGATGGGGACAGCAGCAGCGATCAGACCTACAACGGACTTTGTGCATGGTACGGATTCTCCGGCGTCGCCTCTGCCGCCATGACGCTATCCGTCACGGCCGCGCTGACCGTTACGCACCGGGGTACCGCGGGCTCTTCCTCAAACGCCCTCTACTGCAGTCTGGACGGCGGCTCCACCTGGACGTCCATGTTCACTGGATCAACGACCACCGCCAGTTCGACCTACACCGCCACCATCCCATCCGGCCAGAACCTGGCCAACGTTCAGATTCAGGCTGCGAGCAGCTCGGTCCTCACCGGTACTGGGACCTCCGGCAATAGCTCAGCTTCCTTTGTGATCTCTAACATCGCCATCGCCTAGCCGCCCCCAACCTCCCGATTCCTCGAAACGAAAGGACAAACGGTGAAAAAGCTCCGTTCAACACTCCTGTGTCTTCTGCTTTCTCCTGCACTCGCCGGATCGATCGATATTGCCTGGGCCCAGTCTGTTCCCACCGGCTTCATTCCCATGTCTGCATCGCAGATCAAGGATGTCGCAGGGAATCTTCTGGCGACCGGGACGGTCTGCGCTCAGGTCACTTCGAACAGCCAGCCATACTCGGTGGAGCTGAGCGGGGGGGGCCACACGACCAAGCCCGCCGTATGCGCTCCCGTGACCAATGGCGCGTTTACGATCAATTTGCCCAACACGGCGTTCAGCCAGCCGAAAAATGCGTGTATCGCGGTTACAGTCTTCAGCCCTGACAGCCAGGACCCCATCCTTTCGGATGGGTTTGAGTGTGTACAGCCGTCGAACATAATGACGGACACGTTGGGTCATGCCACCCCTGCCTCCATTTGGTGCTCGACGGTCTCCTGCAACTTCGACCTATACCAACCCAATCTGCCGACCCAGGCTCCCGTGTCGCCCGGCCCTGTTGGACCTCCGCCGACTGTCCTCCCCGGCACGATGACCGTTGGATCCAACGCTGGAGACTTTGGCGTGACCCTAACGCCAAGCGGGACGGGGATATATGCGATCAACTTCAAACTGCCCCTTGCCCCGAGTGCCACGGACACCACAAAGCTGCCGCTCACTGGCGGGGCTATTTCCGGACCGACGACAGTTCCTGCTCTCAATGGAGTTCAAGTGGTTGATGGTGTAGTAAACACCACCATCGCACGAGCCATAGCAGCTTGTACTTCTAGCCAGTGCATTGTTGATGCAAGGGGCGGTCTCGGGAGTCATGACATTGGATCTATCGATCCCGGCTCCAAGACCCTAATTCTTCTGCTTGGTCCGTTCTCTTACACAGCATGTCAGATTACTCAAAGGACCAACCTTCAGATTGTGGGGGTGGCCGGGACATACCAAAGTACAACTAACAATCTCCCAACAGTTATAACCTCAACTTGTCCGACTCAATCGTTGTTAATCGAGCCTCCAAGCGGCCAGCTTCAAGTACAGAATGTCTTCATCACAAACTTGATCCTTGTGGGAGCTACAGGAAACACTGCTCAGAATGGAATAGACCTTACCAGTAATGGTGAGGGCGGAGGCGAGTGGTCCTCAACCTACTCGCTAATCACCATGCAAGGGTTCATGGGTCATAGCGTAAATCTGAGTGCTCAGAACGTGTGTGGCACCCTATCGACATGCACAAATCCTTCCGTGAATCAGTTCATCACCTTTTCCAAAGTCGAGGTAAACGCACCGTCCGGATCTCAAGCGCCCATCAACATCGTAGGAAACAATGCTCAGATCGTTTTTGACCAAGAGTCGCAGGTAAATGGCTTCTCTTATGAGAACGGGGGATCACCAACTGGCACTAATGTGTGGATTGGCCAGGAATCCTCAGCAAACACTTCACATACCGTACCGTTCACTATCGCGTTCCGTGATTTCACGAATCAGGGCGCGGCACGCGCTTTTGATATAGAGGGGGCCGGACAGGTCCTCATCGAAGGAGGTCACTTTGAGGCTTGCTCGATATGCACTTACATTGCTGGTGGTGCGGGCGGCTACCCTTATGACGTTCACATAGAAAACAACCTGTACGGCAACAACTCTGGCGTGAATGGAGGAGCAGGCGCCATTGTGTATACCAATGCTTTCGATTCTAGCCGTGTGGTCTTCAGAGGGAACATCCTTTACAACAGCCCTGACTCGATCTTTGGAGGTAGCACGGCGAATGTCCTGCAGCCCTTCCAGAATTTCTGTGAGTTTGGGGTAGCTAGTGTATGCGGATCTGATGTGTACGCACCACTGACTAGTGTAACGGCGCACACATCACATTTAGGCTTGGGTGGCGATGGTAACGCAGACATCTTGCGTACAGATGAGACTGCTTTGCAGTTCGGCAATCAAAATACGGTCTTCTTGCAAGGTGGGTGCAAGACATCTTCATGTTCAGGACTCTTGTTCACACCTACTGCTCTAACTGCGGTAGAAGGAGATAATTCGGCCTACATTCCTTTTATCGCAGCTTC
Organism: uncultured Acidobacteriaceae bacterium; assembly: GCA_964242025.1. Classification (GTDB taxonomy): domain Bacteria; phylum Acidobacteriota; class Terriglobia; order Terriglobales; family Acidobacteriaceae; genus Edaphobacter. The sequence continues at coordinate 141,224 of CAXSZW010000008.1, read as the reverse complement.
TTACAGCGAACCAGGGTTTGTTGCGCCGTCTTCATCTTCTTCAGCCTGCACACCGGGACAGTTTGGTGATGATGCCAACTATCATTACTTTTGTTCTGCTCCAAATGCATGGGTGCGCGTAGCTATGAGCACTTGGTAACCAGGTGGATGCAATCGAGGCCACAGGTACCATGTCCGGGCCGCCGATAGGTGTTTTACCTCAAGTGACCAGATGTCGCAGCTACCAGCACCGGTCCCCCTGTCGATCCGGGTTGGGTGTTTGCGCCGGGTCTTCTGCAAGGATTGCATGGAGTGCCAATGCGCTAATTCTTTGGCCCGTTAGCTAACTGAAGCTTCCCGGCGTTCTGAAGCATTTCTCCCATCATCACCGCATGTTGGGGCGCTAGACGGACTTGGATCGGTGTCAAGGCTTCGCTACCGGGTGACCGGACTTGGACGCCCAACCAAACGCTCCCGTCATCAAGCGGCCCCACCATAAACAGTTCGGCGGGGAGTCCCTTGAGGGTTCCGTCATCATCTGTCTCATAGCCCTCAAGCTCGTCAATCGGCTCAAACCCAAAATCTAAGTCGTTATCCATCGAATGATTCTATCGCTGGGGTAATCTTAGGGTATGTGCGGACGATACGGACGCCGGTCCGATAAGCAGAAGATAGCCGAGGCGTTCCGCGTCAAGAGCGACCTCACCGGCATTTCCATGCCTCCAGACGACTACAACATCGCACCCACCACCTTTCAGGCGGTGATCCGTGAAAGCCGTGAGGATGGCAGCCGGGAGATGGTGCTCATGCGGTGGGGATTGATTCCGTTCTTCAGCAAAAGCCTTTCCGATGTGAAGGGCATCTCCACGATCAATGCGCGGGCTGAAACGGTGCCCGAGGCTCCCACCTGGCGTGAACCGTTCAAGAAGCGCCGCTGCCTTGTGCCAGCCTCGTTCTTCTACGAATGGAAAAAGCTGGATGCCAAGACAAAGCAGCCCTACGCATTCACGGTCTCGGATGCTTCCTTGTTCGCGTTTGCGGGCCTCTGGGACGCCTGGAAGGATGGGCAAGGCCATTGGCTTCAATCGTTCTCCATCGTGACGACTGAGGCGAACGAACTGATGTCTCAGGTCCACAGCCGGATGCCAGTCATCCTGCACCAGAGAGACTACGACCGGTGGCTCTCCAGAGAAGAATCGGAGCAGCCGCCAGTCGATCTGATGAGACCCTTTGAGTCGGAGGGTATGCAGATGACCCCAGCGAACCCTCTCGTCGGCAATGTGCGGAACAACGGGCCTGAGATGTTGAACAGCGCCTGACGCGATTGCGATCTACTTCGGTGAAACCGGAGGGCACAGGGGTATTCCGACTATATCGGCGGGATCCCGCTGAGAACTACATCCCGTTTCAAGCTTGGGATAACGTCGGCAACCCGAAGATGCCGGCCATCAAGTCGACCAACGGGAACCGGCATGTCTGCGTCGGCACAGACGGAACGATCACGTCTTCACGACGGCCTGCTCGGGAACCTAGCGCCTAGTGACGCCTCAACTGCTGTTCAGCCACACCGGTCTGATTGCCCCCTGTCTCGCCCTCACCGGCGGGACAGGGGGCTTTTCTGCGCTCAGACAGCACACAGCAAATCAGCTGAAGCACAGGCGCTTCCTCGCCGCCTCAGCGGTTTTATCGCACATTCTCTTCTTTGCCTTCATCCCCGTCGAGGTAAGCGTCGAGGTTGAAACGTCGAAGACGCCACTGTACCCCTACCTTCTTACCCTTGATCTCGCCCCTCTCTAAGAGGCGGATGACAGTCTTGCGCGACACTTTGAGGCTAGCTGCCGCTTCCTCAGCAGTGAGCACATCGCCGCTGAGTCTTTCTTGCAATCTATGGCTGATCTTGGCCAAACGCCTCCGCTCATCCAGCAACGTGGAGGAAGAATACAGCTTGGAGGGAGCGTAACAGCCAGTGGCAGTTTTGATGGCACCTTCGTTCGGCACTCAGTTGCATCCCATATACTCCTGTGCAAACTTAGGTTGATTGCTAAGTAGTTGACGCAAATACTCCTTGCAGCTCTAAAGACCCCGGTGCAAAGTTCTCCGCGCATCCTAAAATCTGACTCGAAATCAGACGTACCTTTGCGGGTACCGGGGGTTCGAATCCCTCTCTGTCCGCCATACCTCCTCACATTCTCTGAATCAAGCCAGCTGCGGTGGGGTGAGCCCGATGTTATACGGGTGCCTGCGGTCTTGCGCTCTCTTGCACCGCTGCGGCTGAAGTACTTGACGCTACGCGCAGCGATGCAATGATGGATCTGAGAATCGAGACTACAGTGAGTGAACGCAAGGCACGGATTGGGTTGGTTGGGATTGGATTGCAGGCGTACTGGGCTCAATTTGAGGGCCTGGAAGAGCGGCTTCGAGGCTACGTCGGGCGTGTCGGCCATAAGCTGTCCGAGATGGGTGTCGAGGTGGCGGAGCTGGGGTTGGTGGACACCGCCCAGGCGGGCGTGGCCGCGGGGCATCGGCTGCGGCGTGAGGATGTGGATTTCCTTGTGATCTACGCGACCACGTATGCGCTGAGTTCCAGTGTGCTGCCGATGGTGCAGCACGCTCGGGTTCCGGTTCTTTTGCTTAACCTGCAACCGGAGGCAGCGCTCGACTACGGCCGATTCAACGCGCTTGGAGACCGCACCCGGATGACGGGCGAGTGGCTGGCGTGGTGCGGAAGCTGCCCTGTTCCGGAGCTTGCGAATGTGCTGCGCAGGGCGGGTATCGCGGTGCATCAGGTTACGGGGCTTCTGGAAGAGGATTCCGAATGCTGGAACCAGATTGCGGAGTGGATGCAGGCTGCGAACGTCGCCGTGACGCTGGCGGAGAATCGGCTGGGTTTGATGGGCCACTACTATTCCGGCATGCTCGATATTGCGACGGACCTTGTGGCGTTGAGTGCGACGTTTGGTGGGGTTGTGGAGATGCTGGAGGTCGACGAGCTAAGCCAGTTGCGGGGCGTGGTGACCGAAGAGCAGGTACTTGGCAAACTGAGTGAGTTCAGCTCGCACTTTGTAGTGGATGGCTCCTGCGCAGAGAGTGAGCTTGAACGGGCCGCTCGCACCTCTGTGGCACTGGATGCGCTGGTGGCCAGGCATGAGCTGACTGCACTGGCGTACTACTACATGGGAACCGGCGTGACGGGTAATGAAGATACGATGAGCTCGATTATTCTGGGCACGTCCATGCTGACGGCGCGGAATATTCCGGTTGCCGGAGAGTACGAGGTCAAGAACGTCCTGGCGATGAAGATCATGGATACGCTGGGTGCGGGTGGCTCCTTTACGGAGTTCTATGCGCTCGACTTTGCTGATGACGTCGTGCTGATGGGGCATGATGGACCTGGTCACCTCGGCATTGCGGAAGGCAGGACGCTGGTGCGTCCGCTGGAGGTGTATCACGGCAAGGTGGGACGTGGGCTTAGCGTGGAGATGTCGGTGCGGAGTGGGCCTGTCACGCTGCTGTCGGTGGTGGAAGATAGCACGAATGGACGCTTCCTTTTGCTGACCGCAGAGGGGATGGTAGAGGCTGGACCGAGGCTCGAGATTGGCAATACGAATAGCCGCTTCCGGTTTCCGCTTGGAGCGCGAGGTTTTGTCAATGCTTGGAACGCACATGGGCCAGCGCATCACTGCGCGGTTGGCGTGGGACACCGCGCCGGTGTTCTTGAAAAAGTGGCCGCGCTGTTGAGCATTCGGACGGTGCAGGTATGTTGAGGCCGACTGCATTGTTGGCGGGTATCTTTCTTCTGTGGGTGCGTCCAGCTTTGGCGCAGGTCTCTCCGCTGGACCCGCAGAAGATCACGGTGGATTGGACCAAGGATGCCCGGCCGCTGAAGACCACGCCGAGCTTGCAGGTGGTGGTGAACCCGCTGCTGCGACCTGGATCTCCGATCCACGACCGTGCGTTTCGGGAACTCAGCAAACTTGGCGCGGATTACGTGCGCTACGTGCCCTGGGTGCCTTATCCCCGTCTTGCGGTCGCTGAGTTGGAGGAGCCCACGGAGAAGAGCACAAGCTGGGACTTTCATTTGATCGATCCCATGACGCTGGACTTCCTGCATGCGACTGAAGGCCATTCGCCGATCCTGAACTTTTCAACCCAGCCGGCCTGGCTGTTTGTACAGAAGAAGCCTGTGGAGGTGGCGGCGGATCCGAATGCAGTGCAATGGAATTACGCGCAAGGCAGGGAACTGCGTGATCCGAGCGGCAAGCAAATGGCGGAATATTATGCGCGGCTCGTAAGCTGGTATACGCAGGGCGGCTTTGCGGATGAACTTGGACGCAGGCATGACTCCGGGTATCACCTGAAGCTGCCGTGGTGGGAGGTCTTCAACGAGATTGACGGCGAGCACCAGCCCACACCACAACAGTATGTGACTGAGTATGACGCCATTGTGTCCCGGCTTCATGCCATGAATCCAGCGATGAAGTTCGTAGGTCTGGCGCTGGCCTTTCCTGAGCGAGGGCCGGAGATGGTGGAGTACTTTCTCGATCACAGCCACCACCAAGCCGGTGTGCCGATCGACATGGTGAGCTACCACTTTTACGCGGCTCCGCGCTTTGAGCAGACGGTAGATAGCTGGCAGTTCTCCTTCTTCGATCAGGCAGACCGCTTTCTGGCCACGATGCGGTATGCCGATGCTATCCGCAGGCGACTTTCGCCCGAGACTCAAACTGCTTTCAATGAGGTGGGAGCTGAACTGCCGACCGATTGGCACCCGGACAAACCGAACGATCCCGGACCACCGATTCCGGCCATCTACTGGAACGCCTCAGCGGCTGTGTTCGCTTACATCTTTCTGGAAGCAGAGAAGATGGGGATCAATGTGGTGAATGAGTCGCAGCTTGTGGGGTTTCCGTCACAATTTCCCAGCGTGACCATGTTGGACTGGACGACGGGCGAGCCGAATGCCCGCTTTGAGGCTTTACGGTTGCTCGTTGATGCCATGCCGGCGGGCGGCACCATGGTGAGCACCCGCGTGCTGCCGCATGACCACGATATTGACGCGCTGGCGTTCAGCGAGGGTGGCGTTCGTCGTTTGCTGCTGGTGAATCGCCGTAATCGGACGATTCCGGTGCAGGTGCCGAGTGAGTTTGTGCATGGAGCGATTCACGCGGTTGCACCGGGTGAGCAGCCAGCTACTCTCGACAGCACGGCCTACATGCTGAGGCCTTTCTCGGTTACGGTTCTGGAAGTCGCCCACCAGGGTGAGCGATAAGCAGGCGGGATTGGCTGAGTAGCTCCGGCGGATCCGCGGTCTTGAGTTGAGCGGCTACCGGCAGACGGGTGTGCCGGCGGTGTTTGCTGCACTTGTTAGATCAATTTTCCAAAGGGGCTAAGGTGCGAAAGAGGAGGGCCATGTCTTCCAGGGAGAGTTGTTCGGCGCGGGATTGGGGAGGAATGGCTGCCGGCCAGTGGGTGAGAGAGTACCCGGCGTTGCGGAGATTGTTCGCGAGGGTTTTGCGTTTCTGGGCGAAGGCTTGACGGAGAAACTTATTGAAGTCTGAGGCGTTCACGTGAAGCTCCGCGAAGCGCGGGGCGAAGTGGAGACGGAGCACCGTGGAGTGGACATCTGGCGGTGGGTTGAAGGCGGCGGGGGGGAGGGTAAAAAGATTGTCGACCTGAGCGTGCATTTGGGTAAAGGCGGAGAGGGAGCCGTACTCCCTGGAGCCGGGAGAGGCGGAGACGCGGTCGGCGACTTCGCGCTGCATCATGAGGACGGCGCGGTGTAGAACGGGAGCGGCGGCGAAGAGGTGGAGGAGGATGTCTGAGGTGATGTAGTACGGGAGGTTGCCGATGATGTCCAACTGCTCTCCGGGGTCTGCGAGGGTGGAGAGATCGGTGGTGAGGATATCTGTTTCGATGACGGTGACGTGCGGGTGATCTCGGAAGCGGAAGGTGAGTTCCGCGGCGAGAGCGCGGTCGAGCTCAAGGCAGATGAGGCGGCGGCACCGGGGGGCGAGGATGTCGGTGATGGCGCCGTGGCCGGGACCGATTTCAACGACGGTGCGGAGGGAGAGATCGGGGCCGAGGGCGTCCGCGATGCGGTGACGGGCGAGGTCGTCGACGAGGAAGTTCTGGCCTAGCTTGGGCTTGCGGGGCATGGGTTCAGGATACGCGGTTGAGGATTCAGCACCGTCGTGGTTGCTTCGATTGTCTGTCCGCTTAGTCGAAGTGCTTGAGGTCTGGCCAGCCCTGCGTCAGGTTGGCGCGGCGATGGCGGGCGATGTAGACGGTGGCGCGGCGCTCGAATGGCATGGCGTAGGGGTCGGTGATGTGGTCGATCGGGGTGACTTCGGCGTAGGACTCGAGCATTTGCGCAGGTGTTGCGCCGTTGATGACGATCATGACTTCGCCGGTGGCGTTGTCAGGACCCCAGAGGAAGTAGTTATTGTGGCCGCTGATGACGGGGGGAAGATTGTTACCGTCAAGGAACTCGAGGGAGGCAGCTTCGCCGTAGTTGGCGCAGAGGATGCGGACTTTGGCGCGGTCTTCTGGCGATAAGGTGGCGAGGGCCTTTCTGACGAGGGCGAGTTGCTGATCCCAGCCGAAACGGTCTGAGAGGTATTGGGGAAAGGTGGCGTCGCCGGAAATGCCCGCGGCGGCTCGGAGGTGGGTTGCGCCGATGTAGGTGATCCATTGGGCGGGGGGCATGAATGGATTGCCAAGGGGGACCGTGAGGAGGCCTACGGCGATGAGGGTGGCTTCAAGGATGGGAAGGGCGAAGAAGCGGGAGCGTTTGAGGTCCGGCAGGCGGGATTCGCGGAAGAGGCCGCCGGCGGCAAAGAGGATTGGGTAGATGGGGGTGGGGTAGTAATCCTTGGCGTGGAGGGTGAGCATGGCGGCGAAGAAGAGGAGGTAGGTGAGGCCGAGCCAGCGGCGCGAAGGTGTGCGGAGGAGCCAGTAGAGGCCGGGAATCCAGATGAGGATGCTGACGGGGCCGAGACCGAGGACCTGGCTTTTGAGGAGATTCATGGGGCTGGGGTGATCCTGGTGGTGGGTGGATTCGCGGAGGAACTCCAAGGTGGCCCAGTGGTGGTTTGCCTGCCAAAGGAGGTTGGGGGCAGTGATGAGGGCGATGAGAGCGATCGCCGCGAGGCACCACGGGGTGAAGAGGAGGCGGCGCTGCGGGGTGAGGAGGAGGGCTACAGCCAAGGCGATGAGGAAGAAGGTCATCGAGGGCTTATTGAGGAGACCAAGACCGGCGGATAGGCCGAAGAGGAGCCAGAGCTTTTGGGTGTAGCCGTTCTGGATGAGGATGAGGGCGAGGAGGCAGGTGCTCCAGAAGGCGGCTTCGAGCGAGTTCATGGAGAGGAAGCCGTCGAGGACGAGGTAAATGGGGGCGAGGGAGACGGCGAGCATCGCGAGGGTTTGGGCGGCTCGGCGGCCACCAAGGGACCAGGCGAGGAGGCCGGTGAGGAAGACGCGGGTGGCTCCGCCGAGAGAGGTGAAGATGCGGATGCCGGCGAGGGAGTGGCCGAAGAGGGTTTCGGCGAGGCGGGCCTGGAGGGCGACGAGGGGGCCGTGATCGACGTAGCCCCAGGCCAGGTGGCGGCCGCAGAGGAGGTAGTAAAACTCGTCCCGGAAGTACCCCCAGCCGAGGTGCGGTTGGAGAAGATTGACCACCGTGTGAAAGGCGAAGGTGATGAGGGCGAAGATGGCAGCGAGGCGAAGGGCGGGGGCGAGGGTGGGGTCGGATGGGCGGACTACTACGGTGTGAGCCATGGGTTGGGAAAGGATACGGGGTGAGAGCTGCATTGGTTGCAGAAATTTTCAGCGGGCGGGGGTAGACTGTTCGGCATGAAGACTCTTCGTGTGGCTGCGGCGATGATGGCGGTTGGAGCGATGGCATTTGGGCAGACGATTACGGCGCCTGCGGGGCAAAAGGTGGTGCTGACCGCGGAGGGCAAAGGCAACCAGATTTATAAGTGCACGCAAACGGGCGAGATGGTGAAGTGGACGTTGGTCGCTCCCGAGGCGCAACTGTTTGTGGGCGACGACCTGGTGGGGACGCATGGAGCGGGACCGAGCTGGACGGTGCAGGGTGGGACGGTACATGGGCGGATGCTGAAGTCGGAGTCTGCGCCGGATGCGGGGGCGGTGCCGTGGCTGCTGCTGCAAGCGACGGGGGCTGAGGGTAAGGGGCCGATGACGACGGTGACGTATATCGTGCGGAATGCGACGAAGGGTGGGGCGGCGAAGGAGGAGGGATGCGACGTGGGGCATGTGGGGGAGGTGTCGCGAATGCCCTACTCGGCCACCTATACGTTTTATGCGGCGGCGAATTAGGACGGGAACTGCATCTTATGGGAATCGACAAGGTTTGAGGAGGATGTGTGGACTGGACGCCGGGCGGGACGAGTAGCGATATTGAGGATCGAAGGGATTCTTCGGGTGGCGAAGGGGGTGGGGGCGGGTTTGGATTTGGCGGCGGCGGTGGCGGCGGGCTTGGGATCGCCGGGTTTGTGATTGTGGTGATCATCAGCCTGGTGACGGGGCATAACTTTCTGGGTGGGTTGATCAACGGGGGAGGCGGGGGTGGGTCGACACAGAGCTATGGGCCGGGGACGGGGTCGTCGCTGGGCGGAGGGCAGGGCCGGGCTCCGCAGGCGCATCCGGCGGGTGAGGACCGGGATGTGAAGCTGATCAGCTTTGTGCTGGACGATGTGCAGAAGACGTGGACGGGGATCTTCGATGGGACGGGGAAGAGCTACCGTCATGCGAAGCTGGTGATCTACCGGCGTGCGACGTATTCGGGGTGCGGGACGGCGCAGGCGCAGACTGGGCCGTTCTATTGTCCGGCGGATGAGAAGGTGTATATCGACCTGAGCTTCTGGGATGAGCTGAAGAAGTTTGGTGGGGATACAGGGGACTTTGCGCAGGCTTATGTGATTGCGCATGAGCTTGGGCATCATGTGCAGAAGCTGCTGGGGATTGAGGCCAAGGAGCAGCGGCTGGTACAGCAGGAGCCGGGGAAGAAGAACGAGTATTCCGTTGATTTGGAGTTGCAGGCGGACTGCTTTGCGGGGGTGTGGGCGCATACGACGGAGGAGCGGGGGTTTGTGCATCCGGATGATATCGCGGGGGCACTGCGGGCGGCGGCTGCGGTTGGGGACGACCATCTGCAGGGGATGAGCGGGCGGGCGGTGAGTCCGGAGTCGTGGACGCACGGGAGCAGTGCGCAGCGGGAGATGTGGTTCAAGAAGGGGCTGAAGGCGGGGGTGATCGATGCCTGCGACACGTTTGGGGCGAATGCAGGGGCGGGCGAATAGGGATCGAGGTTTCGGTCCCCTCCCCGCGAATGTTTGCAAAGTCTTCAAAGGATGAGGGTTAAGCGTGTACCTCTGTTTTGGTTGCACCAAAGAGTGTGCAATGGGGTGGGACGAAATCAGTACTGGTTGGCGCGGTGGGCGGCGTAGGCTCCCCAGATCATGGCGATGGGGTGGAGGGCGGCGATGGCCCAGCCGAGGGTGGGAATGCCAAGCGCAACGTAAAGGACCAGCATGACGATGGCACCCGTGACGGTGCTGTACAGCATGCCGAAGGGGCCAAAGAAGAAAGTCAGGACGAGGGAGAGCAGGACGCTTTTGCGGTTGGGCATGAGGATTGGGATGCCTGAGGAGTCAACTGGTGTGTCCGGTCGCACGGTGAATCGAGGAAACGGGCCTGGGCCTGGCGCACGTAAGGGGGTGGAGCTTAGCGATTTGGCTTGGATCTCTCTTCCAGCACGCTAATGCGGGTGTCCTTGTCGGCGTCTCGCTGAAGAAGCATCAGGATATCGCCGTGGAAGGTGTTTCGCATGGCGTTTACTTCGGTTTTGAGGTCGCGCAGGTCGGCGCGAAGGCTGTCGACGGCGCGCTGGTTGAGCAGGATGCCGACCAGGACCATGAGGGATGGTACGGAGATAGCGAGGAGAGAGGGAAGGCTTGCTTTCACGACTTCGTTCATCGCATCTCCTTACGTGGCCGCATTTCTGCTAAGAGCAAGCTAACACATGGCTGATGGCGTAACCAGGCGCTGGAAGCGGACCGCTGCGACTTTATCAGGTGAGTTGGACCAATCCAGAGTCTGCAGGTGTGGCGGTGAAGTGGTGGCGGATTTTTTCGGCGGTTTTGGCGGTGACGACTGCCAGGAGGGCGTCGGGATTTTGTTGGGCGGATTGTTTGAGGGCGCGGACGCTGCCGAAGTGCTCGACTAAGCGCTGACGGGTGTGGGGGCCTACGCCAGGGATGTCGTCGAGTTCGGAGACGCGGTCGCGGATCTGGCGGCGCTTGCGGTGATAGGTGACGGCGAAGCGATGGGATTCGTCACGGATCTTCTGGACGAGGTGGAGGACGGGGCTGCGGCGGTCGAGAACGATGGGGTCGTCCTCCTGGCCGTGGACGTAGATGATTTCTTCTTTTTTTGCGATGCTGGCGAGGGGCTGGAGGGTGACTCCGATCTCTTCGAGGGCGGCGTAGGCGGCGTGGAGCTGGCCTAAGCCGCCGTCGATCAGGACCAAGGATGGGAAGGGCTCCTTGCTGTCCTGGAGGCGCTTATAACGGCGTTGGATGACCTCGCGCATGGAGGCGAAGTCGTCGTTGCCGGAGACGGTTTTGATTTGGAACTTGCGGTAGTCGGACTTCTTCATGGCGCCGTCTTCCCAGACGACCATGGAGGCGACGGTTTCGGAGCCCTGGATGTGGGAGATGTCGAAGCATTCGATGCGTTTGGGGGGCTCGGGGAGGTTGAGGAGGTCCTGGAGGGTGTCGACGATGAGCTTTTTGGTGGGCTGGAGGACGCGGAAGCGCTGGTCGTAGGACTGGCGGGCGTTCTGGCAGACGAGGTCGACGAGGGAGCGCTTGTCGCCGCGCTGGGGGGCGGCGAGTTCGATGCGGTGACGAGTGCGCTCGGAGAGGGCGTCGGCGAGGAGGGCGCGGTCGGGGAAGTCGACGGGGACGTAGATGGCGCGGGGGACGTAGGACTGATCGAGGTAGAGCTGCTTGAGCAGGGCGGAGAAGAAGGTGGCGGGGGAGAAGACAGGTGTGAGTTGTTCGTTCTTCGTTGTTAGTTGCTGGATGGGGGGGAGGCAGTCGTCTTCGTTGATTTCTGGGGCGGAGAGGGTGGGGGTGGGTTCCAGGGTGGGGGAGGATTCTTCGGCGCAGTCTGTTGAGGGAAGAGCCGAAGCGACTTCTTGGCCGAGTGGTTCTGACGATTGTGGCTGGCGTAGCTCTTCGGGGTCCAAAGACTTCGCTACGCTTCGCTCAGGATGACGCGTTTTTTCTACGGGTGAAGAGACTGGGGACTCCACCTGATCATCGAGGTCGGATCTTTCTTCGTCTTCGTTGAGGGATTCGCCGAAGTGGGTTTCGAGGTCGGGGAGGTCTTCCCAGAAGAAGTCGCGGCGGTCTACGATTTTGCCGCCGCGCATGTGGAAGAGGTTGACGGCAAGCATTTCGTTTTCGTAGTGGAAGCCGAAGACGTCGGCATCTTCATTGTCCGCGGTGGCAATGCGCTGCTTGTCCTGCATCTGGGAGAGGGTGACGAGCTGGTCGCGGAGGCGGCCGGCGAGCTCGAAGTGCATGGATTCGGCGGCCTCTTCCATGCGGGCGGTGAGGCGGCGTTCGAGCTCGTCGGTGCGGCCATCGAGGAAGAGCTGGACGTCGCGGATGACGTCCTTGTACTGGTCGGGGGGGATGAAACCTTCTACGCAAGGGCCGAGGCAGCGTTTGATGTAGTACTGGAGGCAGGCGCGGGGATGGTAGCGGTTGAGGTCGACTTTGCAGCTTGGGATGAGGAAAGAGCGATGGATGAGGTCGACGAGGCGGTGGGCGAGGTTGCCGGGAAAGTATGGACCGAAGTAGGCGCCGCCGTCCTTGCGGAGGCGGCGGGTGACGAAGACTTTGGGGTGGCGGTCGGTCAGGGTGAGCTTGATGTAGGGGTAGGTTTTGTCGTCGCGGAGGAGGATGTTGAAGCGGGGTTTGCGCTGCTTGATGAGGTTGTTTTCAAGGGCGAGGGCTTCGCGTTCGTTGGCGACGGTGATGTAGTCGATGTCGACGGCTTCTCGCATGAGGGAGCCGGTCTTGCGGTTGTTGAGCTGGTTGGCTTCCAGGAAGTACGAGCGGACACGGGCGCGGAGATTTTTGGCCTTGCCGACGTAGATGACCTCGCCGGCGGCGTTTTTGTAGAGGTAGCAGCCGGGCTGGGTGGGGATGGTCCGGATTTTGGCGAGGAGGTCCATGGTCTTGGGCGGCGCGGCGGAGGGCCAGAGATTAGTTTAGTTCGGTTGGCGCCGCCGGGGTGGAACGGGAAGATTTGACGCTTTGGCGGGGTAAAAGTTCCGGAGGAGTTTTGCGGGCGGGGGTGGGGGTTTGAGGGCTGTGTTTCGGTTTCTGCGGGTTTTCGAGGTTTACGGGGCTTACCCGTAAGTGGTATTCCAATTGCAGTGGTGTTATGGACGAGACTCGATCTCGAAGGAGAATCTATGACTGCCAGCACCACTACTTTTTCTCGGACTGTTGCTTTGCTCTCGCTTTCGGGATCGCTGCTGCTTGCGGCGAGCACGGTTGGCTGCTCCACGAAGAACTATGTGAAATCGCAGACGACGCCGATTATCCAGAACACGAATGAGCTGGATGAAAAGACGGCGTCCGACCATAATGCGATCCGGAGCACGGATGAGAAGGCCACTGCGGGGATCAGTGGCGCAATGGCGGCTGCGGATAAGGCGAACACGCACGCGCTGGCAGCAGGACAGAGCGCGGACCAGGCGAATACGGCTGCGGGCGATGCGGCGCATCGGGTGGACTCGCTGGGCGGCGTGATTGCGGACCTGGATCATTACAAGGAATTGTCCGACGTGAGCGTGACGTTTGGGTTCGATAAGGCGGCGCTGACTGCGGCGGATAAGAAAGATTTGGACCAGGTTGCGGCAAGCCTGCAGAGTGCGCGCGGCTACCTGCTGCAGGTCACGGGCGGGACGGACTCGGTGGGGGATGCGAACTATAACTACCAGCTGAGTCAGCGGCGTGCGGATGCGGTTGTGACGTATCTGGCGGCGAAGTATGGGATTCCGCCGCATAAGTTTTATCTGGTGGGCATCGGCAAGGACGTGCAGGTGGCGAGCGATAAGACGGCTGCGGGGCGGGCGAAGAATCGGCGGGTGGAGGTGAAGGTGCTTTCGAATATGACCGGGGTAGAGGCGGGGAGTTCGTCGAATGGGACTACGGCTTCGATCAAGTAGATCGTAAGGTGGATGAGCAAAGGCGGAAGGGCTGTTGGCCTTCCGCCTTTGCTGCGTTTTGGGTCCGAGCGACGCGCCGGCACGGGGAGCTAGTAGCGGAGTTTGCGGTAGACGAGGGCCATGATGGCTGAGGCGAGGAGGACCCAGAGGAACTGGTACCAGTAAAAGAAGGGGAAGCCGAAGAGGGTGGGGGAGTTGCGCGCGTAGAGGAACGGGAAGCAGAGGCCGAGGTACGGGAGCAGCAGGAAGAGCTTCCAGCGGGTTCGGGCGGCCGTGGAGGGCGTCTGGGCGGTGGGAGTGCCGGGAGCGGGCTGGGTGGGCTGCATGGGAGCAGGATACCTCGGTTTGAGGGGCGGCGGTAGAGTGGATGAATGAGTGGATCAGATAAGGACGCGGTGGATGTGAAAGCGCTGGCTGAGGCGGTGGCGCTTATGGCGCGGCTGCGTGGGCCGGATGGGTGCCCGTGGGACCGGGAACAGACGTTCGACACGATCAAGCGGCATACGCTGGAGGAGACGTATGAGGTCTTCGACGCGATTGAGCGGAGGGCGTGGCCGGAGCTGAAGGATGAGTTGGGGGACCTGCTGCTGCAGGTGCTGTTTTATTCGCAGATGGCGAGCGAGGCGGGGTACTTCACGATTGAGGATGTGGCGGAGAATTTGAACGCGAAACTGATCCGGAGGCATCCGCATATCTTTGGGGAGGCGAGCGCGGAGAGTGCGGATGAGGTGAAGGTGCATTGGGAGCGGATCAAGGCCGAGGAGCGGGCGGCCAACGGGGTAAAGGCGGCAGGGCTGCTGGATGGGGTGTCAAGGCACATGCCAGCCATGATGGAGGCGGAAAAGCTGGGGAAGACGGCGACGAAGGTGGGGTTCGACTGGCCGGACGTGGGCGGGTTGTTTGCGAAGCTGGCTGAGGAGACGGAGGAGTTGAAGGTGGAGGTTGCGGCGGGGGCTCGGGAGCGGGCGCAGGAGGAGATGGGGGATCTGCTGTTTACGGTGGTGAATCTGGCACGGCACCTGGGGGTGGAGCCGGAGTTTTGCCTGCGGGGGACGAATGCGCGGTTTCGGCGGAGGTTTGGGGCGATGGAAGAGGCGGCGGGTGATTTGAAGGGAAAGACAGCGGAGGAACTGGAGGAGCTTTGGCGAGGGGCTAAGGCGGCTGAGAGGGGTTAGTGGGGGAGCGGGGTGGCCAGGAGGAGCTTGATGGCGTCCTGGTAGGAAGTGGGGGGGATCTGTTGGAAGTTGGAGGAATCGATCTGTGAGTTTTCGGTGATGGTTTTGACCATGAGGGCGCGGAGGGTGACGTGCTCGGTGAAGTGGGAGAAGATCCAGCGGCGGTCGGCTATGTCAATCTGCTCCAGGACGACGGTGCCGCCGGGGTTGATGTGAGCGACCATGCCAAAGCCCAGGTTGACGCCGCGGAAGATATTGCCCTCAAGGCGAGTGACGAATTTGGTGCGCTGGTCGATCCAGAGGCGGCCCTGGAGGCCGGTGAGGGCGCCGGAGGTCATGGTGGGCGGGTTCCACTGGGGATTGGGGTGAAAGTCGATGACGATTTCGGCGGGGTCGCCGGGGCGGGGTGCGTCGAAGCCGGTGCTGGGGCGGGTGCGCTGGGGTTGGCCGGGGGCGTAGTCATACAGCATGGCATCCGGCATGAGCTTGACGAGCTCCACGGCGAGCTTCTTGCCGGATTGATCGCTTTTGATGTGCTTGGCGAAGGCGGCGGGAGAGTCCAGCATGGCCTGGAGGCGGTCGTGCTCGGCGGCGTCTTCTTCCGGGGTGAGAGGGCGGTTTTCCTTGAGAATGAGGCGGGCTACGGTGCCGTCCTTGCTTTCGATGACGTCACGGACCTGGTCGCCACGGGCTCCGACGATATGGACGCGGTAGCGGAGGTAGACGCCGTTGAATTCGACGATGGAGATCTCATTTTTTGCGGCTTCGACGGCCCAACTTCGGGCGGATTGCTCCGGTGGGCCGATGGACTGAGCGGAGGCCGGCAGGGCGATGGCTGTGCAGGCGACAAGGATCGCGATGAGGCGTGGAGCGTTCTTCGAGGTGTTGGAGGGGGCGGCGGGCGGGAGATCGATGCAGTGAGTCAATGAGTGTAGGACGTTATGAGGGGGAGCAAAGTTTTCTTGATTCGCAAGGAGATGTGCGGGCGGCGGGAGCTGGCTGGTGGTGGAGGGATTGCCTCAGGGTCTGAGGATGGGTATAGTTCGCAACATGCGATGGCTTCCGCAAGCATCCTCAAGGGAGACGATTCACCGATGAAGCCAGTAGAGGGATCGACGCTGATTGGCAAGTCCGTCAGCATCAAGGGAGAGCTGTCCGGGAGCGAGGATTTGTTCATGGACGGGACGCTGGAGGGTACTGTGACGCTGGCCGACTCGCGGCTAACGATTGGGCCGAATGGGCGCGTAACGGCAGACCTGAAGGTGCGTGACCTGATCGTGTTTGGGCTGGTGAACGGCAATGTGGTGGCGTCCGGGCGGATTGAGCTGCGGCAGAGCGCGGTGATCAACGGCGATATTGTGGCCAGCCGGATGTCGATTGAAGAGAATGCGACGATCAAGGGCCGGGTGGAGCTGACGGGTCAGCCTCCCAAGACGGCTGAAGCGCGAGAGTAAAAGAAGAACGGCCGGGAGACACGCGCGAATCATGGGTTTATTTGGCGGGAAGAGTGGCGGGGGCGGACAGAAGCAGGAGACCGGACGGACGCAGCGCCACTCCAGCGGATGGGCGGCGCTGCATAAGTATCTGAAGTCGCAGGAATCGCTGCGGATTTTGGATGTTGGACCGACGTCAGCCGGGAATATCAATTTTGTCACTCACCTGGGCCACAGCATCTACATGGCGAACCTGGTGGATGAGGCGGCTAAACCTGAGTGGGTGAAGGCGACAACGCCGGGTGAGGCTATGCCGGATGCGGATAGCCCGGAGAGATATGACATTGCGGGATTTTTGAAGCAGAACCTGGATTTTTCCGGGCGGCACTTCGACGTGGTCGCGCTGTGGGACACAATCGATTATCTGCCGAAGCCGTTTGTGGCGGCGGTGGTCGATCGTCTGTATGAGGTGATGGAGCCCGGGGGACAGTTGCTGGGGTTCTTTCATTCGAAGACGCCGGCAGACGAAGCGCCTTTTTCTCGCTATCACCTGACTGAGACGGACCAGGTTGATTTACAGCGAGTGGGTGGGCACCCGATGCTGCATAGCTATAGCAACCGGCAGGTGGAGCAGCTGTTTCAGAATTTCTCCGCGCATAAGTTCTTTCTGGCGAAGGATGCTCTGCGGGAAGTGATTGTGACTCGTTAGGTTACAGATGCATTGAGGCTTTATAGGAGAACGGCCCCGGATGATCGGGGCCGCTCTCATTTACCTTACTTCGCGGTCTGTTTCCGCTTTTCAGCCCAGCGGCGTTTCATCGCATCGGCGATGGCTTTCCTGCCTTCCGGCGTAAGCTTGCGCTTCGACTTGGCGGGAGCAGAGGGTGTGGCAGAGGTCTTGGCGGTGGCGTTCTTGCTTCCCTTGGGCCGGCCGCGTCCCGGCTTTGAAGCTGTGGTCTGCGCTCCAGAGAGAAGGGCGCGTGCCTGTTGCAGCTTTGCGATCTCTGCATCGATCTGAGCGATCACTTCAGTAATTGCCAACGAATTGCCTCCTGATGCGCGGGTCCGAAACCAGCTCGTCTTTATCATTCCGGAGCAACGACTTACAAGAAATACGATACAGACATAGGGAATGATGCAGCAAATTCACGCTAAAAGATTATTGTCTGGCATGATGCATTTTGCCGATGTGGGAAGGAATTTGGGCTAAGTCAGATGAGCGCGAAAGCGGTACGTTACGCGAGGTGCGTGAAGGCTTGGTGCTAAACTTAGCCGATGCGAGCGATCCCCGCGAGGGCTGTAGCACTGGTCTTTTTATCCGCGATTTTACAGGTGTTTTCGTTTCCTACGTCTGGTCCTGTTGCGGTGTGGCGAGCGGGACTTAGCTGGATTGCACTGGTGCCGTTGCTGCTGGCGTTGATGGAAGAAGATGGTGGAAGTGGCCGGCGCGGTTTGGGTGTGGGAGCGGCCTTAGGATATTTTTGTGGGTTCCTGGTTTATCTGGGAAGTTGCTCGTGGATTTACCAGACCATGTATCTATACGGCGGGATGGCTAAGCCGATTGCAGCGATAATTTTGGTG
Source organism: uncultured Acidobacteriaceae bacterium (assembly GCA_964242025.1). Taxonomy (GTDB): domain Bacteria; phylum Acidobacteriota; class Terriglobia; order Terriglobales; family Acidobacteriaceae; genus Edaphobacter. The sequence continues at coordinate 123,783 of CAXSZW010000008.1, read as the reverse complement.
CTGTTTGCACTGTATCTCGGTTTGTATCATGCGCTGTTCGGTGTGTTGTTTGCCGTGGCGAGACGGTCGAGGTTGGGGGTAAGAGGAGCGTTGATGGTGGCTCCTTTTCTGTGGGTTGCGGTGGAGTTGGCGCGGGCTCGCATTACGGGATTCCCTTGGGACTTGCTAGGCAATGCGTTGGTGGACAATGTATTTGTAACGCGGATTGCACCTGTTGCGGGTGTGATGGGGATTAGCCTCTTGATTGCGGCTGTGAATGCGGCGATCGCGAGTTTCTGGAGTACGGATAAGACGTGGCGGTGGAGTGTGGGCGGTGCCGGCGTGGCGGTGGCGCTGGGGTTGGAGGTTGCGGGGCTTGTAGCTCCGCAGGCTGGGATGAAGATTGAGAAGAGACAGATTGCGGTGATGGTGCAGGAAAATATTGCGGTGGGCGCGACAGCGAGGGGTGTCCGGCCATTGAGTGTTGAAGAAGAATTGAAGGTGTTTGGGAATTTGAGTCTGCATCTGCTGGCCGCCGGTAAGGATCATTACGGGTTGGGAAAGCCTGCGGTGATTCTTTGGCCTGAGGCTCCTTCGGATTTGCGGTCGAACGATCCGATGGTGAGGGCGTCGCTTGGGCAGCTTGCGCAAAAGGCCGATGCTCCTGTGATTGCGGGGAGTTTGGGCGTGGAGATGGATCAATCGGTGGATAAGGGATATTACCTGTATGACTCGGCGTCGTTGTTTGATCGGACGGGGAGTTATGAAGGGCGGTATGACAAAATTCACCTGGTGCCGTGGGGGGAGTATGTGCCTTACAAGGATTTCTTTGCGTTTGCGAAGAAGCTGACGGCGGGTGCCGGAGATATGGATCCGGGACATACGCGGACGGTATTCAGGACAGATGGTCATGCTTATGGAGTTTTTATTTGTTATGAGTCGATCTTTGGTGACGAGTTACGAGAGTTTGTGAAGAATGGCGCGGAGGTGCTGGTGAATATCTCCGACGACGGGTGGTATGGAGATACAGGCGCCCCCTGGCAGCATTTGAATATGGCGCGGATGCGGGCGATTGAGAATCACCGGTGGGTGCTGCGGGATACGAACACGGGGGAGACGACGACGATCGATCCGCTGGGGCGGTATGTGGAGACGCAGCGGCATGTGAGGACGGTGTATGCGCTGCCGTTTGAGTTTGAGACGGGAATGACGTTTTATACGCGGCACGGAGACTGGCTGGCGTACCTATGTGCGCTGGTGACGATAGCGGCAATGGGGTACGGGTTGGCGTTCAGGGCAAGGGCTGAGATGAACTAGAATCGACGTATGTTAAGTGATCTTGAATACCAATTCTCCCCGGTTCGCGACAAGGTGCGTGATCTGCGGGAGTATCTTTGACTCGCCGCGACTGAAGCGGGAACTTGCCACGATTGAAGAGAAGATCAGCGATCCCACGGTGTGGGCGGATGCCTCGCGCTCGCAGCCGCTGATGCGTGAGCGGAAGCGTCTGGAGACGCTGCTGGCCGATGATGCGGAGCTGGGGCGGCGGTCGGATGATATTGACGCTTACTTTGAGCTGGCTCGCGAGGGCGAGGATACCGAGGCCGATCTGACTCGGGAGATACCGTCACTGGTGGAGTATGCGGACAAGCTGGAATCGAAGACGATGCTCAGCGGCGATACGGATATGCTGAATGCGATCGTCACGGTGCATCCGGGCGCGGGCGGGACGGAGAGCCAGGACTGGGCCGAGATGCTGATGCGGATGTATATCCGGTGGGGCGAGCGGCAGCACTTCAAGGTAGAGATCAATGAGATACAGGACGGGGATGAGGCGGGGATCAAGTCGGCTACGTTCACGATTACGGGTGAGTTTGCGTTTGGGCTGCTGAGCGGGGAGACGGGGGTGCATCGGCTGGTGAGAATTTCGCCGTTCGACTCTGCCAAGCGGCGGCATACGAGCTTTGCCAGTGTGTTTGTGAGCCCTGAGATCGACGACACGATTGTGATCGATATCAAGACGGAAGATCTGCGGATCGATACATACCGGAGCGGTGGCAAGGGCGGACAGCATGTGAATACGACCGACTCAGCGGTGCGGATTACGCACCTTCCGACGGGGTTGGTGACGGGGTGCCAGAACGAGCGGTCGCAGCATAAGAACAAGGAGCGCGCGATGAAGATGATGCGCTCCAAGCTGTATGAGTATGAGCTGGATAAGAAGAAGGCGGCGACGCGAAAGATTGAGGACTCGAAGCTGGAGATTGGGTTTGGGTCGCAGATCAGGAGCTATGTGCTGCAGCCTTACCGGATGGCGAAGGACCTGAGGACTCGGGTGGAAAGCGGGGATGTGGACCGGGTGCTGGATGGAGATCTGGAGCCGTTTATCCGGGGGTATCTGAGAATGCGGCGGGAAGGGAATTTACCGGCCGCAGTTGAGGATGTGGACGAAGATTAAGTGCTGGTGGCTTTGGGAGGATCGCGTGAGCGGTAAGCCATTGAAGTCTGCGAGGACGGACTATGGGGTGGATGCTCCGGCGGTGATGCGGAACTTCTTTCTCGCGGGTGCACTCTGCCTGGTGCTGGCCTTGGCGCTTCCGCGGCTGGTACGCTTGGGGCCGGTTAATTTGGAGTCGCGATCCCTGCTTTGGGCGGCGGGGTTTTTGCTTGGCGAGGGTTTTCTCTTTCTGCTGTATGTGAAGTTGGGGAAATTTCGTCATCGGGAGATGATGCTGGGGCTGGTGGAGTGGCGCGGGAATGAGCGGGTGCTCGACGTGGGGTGCGGGCGGGGGCTGCTGGTGGTGGGGGCGGCGAAGCGGTTGACCACTGGGCGTGCGACGGGGCTGGATGTGTGGTCGAAGGAGGATATGGGGGGGAACTCGCCGGAGGCTACGATGCGGAACCTCGAACTGGAAGGCGTGACAGAGCGGTGTGCTTTGGTGAGTGGCGGTGCGCAGGCGATGGAGTTTGCGGATGGGAGCTTTGAGGTGGTGGTGTCTAACCTTTGTCTGCACAACATCTATGACAGGACGACGCGTCATCAGGCGTTGCGTGAGATTGTGCGGGTGCTGGGGCCGGGTGGGACGGCGTTGATCTCCGACTACAAGCTGACGGGGGAGTATGCGCGGGTCTTTCGTGAGGCGGGGCTGAAGGTGGAGATGAAGTGGGGGAGTTGGGTTACGACGTTTCCACCGTTGCGGGTGGTGATCGCAAGGAAGATGCTGTAAGTTCCCGCCACCGAATTCGAGGCTGCGGCATCCAATGTGGCATGGCTGAGACGACGTGGAATCCATTGGTGGAGCAACTGCTGGCGCTGCTGAAGGGCGGGCGGGCGCATGCTGATCTGGACGCGGCAATCAAGGATTTTCCTTTAGAGGCTCGAGGGAAGGTGCCGGCTGGGCTGCCGTATTCGGCGTGGCAACTGCTGGATCACCTGCGGATCACGCAGAAGGATATCTTGAATTTCAGTGCGCCACCTACGGGTGGATACCATGCAATGAAGTGGCCTGAGGACTACTGGTCGAAGACGGCGGAGCCGCCTTCAGCAGGGGCATGGGATCAGGCGATTGCGACGATCAAAGACGATCAGACCAAGTTTGAGGCGTTGCTGACGAAGCCCAATGTGGATTTATACAAGCCGTTTCTCTGGGGCGATGGGCAGAATCTGCTGCGCGAGGCGCTGCTGATTGCAGATCACAATGCGTATCACCTGGGGGAGATTGTGATGGTACGGCGGCTGCTTGGGGTGTGGCACTCATGAACGAGCCGGAGGTGATTCGGGGGATGCTGGAGGGGAAGACGATTGCGGTGGTTGGGCTTTCGGATGATCCGGGCAAGGCGAGTCATTATGTTTCGAAGTACATGCAGGGGCGGGGGTACCGGGTGCTGCCGGTGAATCCTATGCTGGTGGGGAAGGTGGTGCTGGGGGAGCAGGTGTATGGCTCGCTGGGGGAGCTGACGGTGAGGCCGGATGTGGTGAATGTGTTCCGGCTGCCTAAGTTTGTTCCGGCGATTGTGGAGGAGATGATTGAGCTGGGGCTGAAGCAGATCTGGGTGCAGCAGGGCATTGTGCATCGCGAGGCGGCGGAGCGGGCAGAGGCGGCGGGGATGAAGGTGGTGATGGACCGGTGCATCATGATCGAAAGCCGCCTGTAAGTTTGTCGAGGCCCTACAATCTAAGGTGATATGAATCGTCTCCGCTCGTCGCTGCTGTTTGTACTCCTCTTTTCTTTTTTCTCCGTGCTGTCTGGCGGGGGTGCGTCCGCGCAGTTGCCAGTGGTGGGGGACGGCGGGCCGGGGCCGGTGAAGGCGCAGCATCTGACGGCGGAGTTGGTATCGCTGGCGCCGGGGATCTCTCCGGGTGGGACGCTGCAGGTTGGGCTGGTGTTGACGCTCGAAGAGAAGTGGCACGTGTACTGGGTGAACGCGGGGGACTCGGGTCAGGCGCCGAAGATTAAGTGGACGCTTCCGGAGGGGATTACGGCGGGGCCGATGCTGTTTCCGATTCCACAGCGGCTTCCGCTGGGCCCGCTGATGGACTTTGGTTACGAGGATGAGGTGGCGTTTCCGGTGCTGCTGACGGCGGCACCGGGGATGAAGTCGGGGCCTGTGCATCTGGATGCACAGGTGAACTGGCTGGTGTGTGCGGCGGTGTGTATCCCGGGTAAGGCGCATCTGGGGATGACTGTGAATGTGGCTCCGGGGAGCGCGCCGGGACAGCCGCTGGGCGCGCTGGGTCAGGCGTTGAAGCTGATTCCGAAGCCGCTGCCGGCGGGAGCGAAGTTTACGGTGACCGGGGGGAAGACGGCGCTGCTGCTGACGCTCGATGCGGGGCAGAGCAAGGAGGACGCGGAGTTTTATCCGTTCGATCCGGATGTGATGTCGAATGCGGGGGAGCAGATTGCGGAGACGACGCCGACCGGGGTGAAGCTGCCGATTCTTCGGGCTCCGGAGGCGACCGAGCTTCCGAAAGAACTGCATGGGGTTTTGAAGATCAGCGACGATGAGGCGTATGACGTGACTGCGCCGGTGGTACCGGGGGAGGTGGCGGCTGCGGCACCGGTGACGAAGGGGGTTGCCGGGTCCGCGGGTGCGCAGGGAAGTACCCTGACGGCGCTTCCGGCGATCGGGCTGGCGTTTCTGGGGGGGATCATCCTGAACCTGATGCCGTGCGTGTTTCCGGTGCTGTTCCTGAAGGGGCTTGCACTGGTGCAGTCGTCTGGGGAGGAACGGTCGCGGCTGCGGAGCCATGGGCTGGTTTATACGCTGGGAATTCTGGCTTCGTTCTGGGTGATTGTGGGGGTGCTGCTGGGTTTGCGGGCGGGCGGGAGCCAGGCGGGATGGGGCTTCCAGTTGCAGTCGCCGGCGTTTATCGCAGTGCTGGCTTGCGGGATCTTCTTCTTTGCGCTTTCACTGGCGGGGCAGTTCGATCTGGGGCTTTCGCTGACGAGTGTGGGTGGGGGGCTGGCGCAGAAGCAGGGATATGCGGGCAGCTTCTTTACCGGAGTGCTGGCGACGGTGGTGGCGACGCCTTGCACGGCGCCGCTGATGGGTGCGGCGATAGGGTTTGCGCTGGCGCAGCCGGCGGGGATCACGTTTGCGGTGTTTACGGCGCTGGGGCTGGGGTTGGCGGTGCCGTACCTGGTGTTGAGCTTCCAGCCGGCGTGGACGCGGGTGTTGCCGCGGCCGGGGGCGTGGATGGAGGTGCTGAAGCAGCTGACGGCGGTGCCGCTGTTCGCCACGGCCATCTGGCTGGCATACGTGTTCGGGCAGCTTCATCCGGACGATGTGGCGGGGAATATCGCGTGGCTGCTGTGTGGGTTTTTGACGCTGGCGGTGGCGGGGTGGACCCTGGGGCGTTGGCCGCTGCGGTGGTCGAGTGGGATTGCGGCGGTGGCGCTGTGCCTGGTGGCGCTGGCGTTTCCGCTGACGAAGGTGAAGGTCCATACGATGACGTGGCAGCCGTACAGTCAGGGGGCGTTGGAGCAGGCGCGGGCGGCGGGGCATCCGGTGTTCATCGACTTTACGGCGGCCTGGTGCCTGAGCTGCCAGGTGAACGAGAAGCTGGTGCTGAATGCGGCGGATGTGCAGTCGCAGTTGACGATCAAGGATTTTGTGGTGCTGCGGGCGGACTGGACGTCCTACGATCCGGAGATTACGAAGGAGCTGGCTACGCTGGGGCGGAGCGGGGTGCCCACCTATGTGATCTATCCGGCGGCGAAGGATGCGGCTCCGGATGTGCTGCCGGAGGTGCTGACGAAGGACCTGGTGCTGGCGGCGATTGGGAAGGATACGGCTCACTGAAACCGGGCGGGTGGGGTCCCCCCACCCTCCACCATCGTGTGCAAAATATTCAAAACATTGAGGTTAGGTCTGTATCAAGGGTTGCGAGTCCAGCTAAATTCTTTGTTTTCAATGGGTGGTGGCTGCAAAATATTGACTTCATGGGAGTTAACCTCACCGGCGGAGGTACTCGGAAATGGATGAGGAGTTCCTCCGCGGGGTCCTGCCGCGACGCTGAGAGCAAGGACAAGGGACTTCTTAAACAGGAGAGCCGCCCCGGTTGGGGGCGGCTCTCCTGTTTATAGGGATGCTTTATTTGGGGTTGATGGCGATGGCGACCGGGGCATTGACGCCCGCTACGCCGGGGAAGTTGGAGGAGGTGTTGACGGTGGTGCCGCTAGCGGTGACTGCGGTGACCGAGCTGTTGCCGGCGTTGGCGACCCAGATGATGCCCTGACCGTCAATGGCGACGGCGGTGGGGGTGCTGAGGCCAGTGGTCGAAGTCTGGAAGCCGGGACCAGCCGGAGTGAAGACGCTGAGTTTGGAGCTGGTCTTATCTGTGACCCAGGCGTTGCCGCTGGCGTCAATGGCGACGCCGGAGGGGCCGCTGAGACCGCCGCCGGAGTAAGGCGAGGTGGCGAGCGGCTGGCCGCTCGAGGCCAGTACGGTGAGGGTGTTATTGCCCGCGTTGGCGACCCAGAGGTTGCCGGACTGGTCTACCGCGGAGGCGGAGGGAGCGCTAAAGCCGCCGGTCTTGTACTTGATGGCGACAGTGAAGTCGTTCGCAGCGGCAAGGGTGGGCTGGAAGGGAGCGGACGGCGTTACCAGTGCGAGGAGCGAGCTGACATTGCTGCCGGGATTGCGGGCGATGTTCAGCATGGCGCCGAGGGTGTCCGTGGGTGCGGCTCCGGCGGCTGGTGAGGTTTTGGAGAAGAGGATCCCGCAGGTGGAGGTGTCTCCAGCTATTCCTCCGTTGGAGTTGACGCAGGCGGCCATGATGTCCGCGAGGGAGTTGAGCTCCGACGTGGGCACGACGGCTCCGCTGGGAAGCGCGGGACCGGGGATGCTGCCGGTGGAGGTGTTGGCGATTTTATTGACCGCGGCGAAGGCGTGGGTGAGGCCGGCAACGTTGCCGGCGCTGGTGCCGATGGCGGAGTACGAGGACATGAAGGGGGCGAGCGCGTAGACGCTGGCCACGGAGGTGATCTCGTTGATGTTGATGAAGGTGGAGGGGCTGAGATTGCCGCAGGAGCCGAGTGCGGCCATCATGGCGAGGGAGGGGTTGACGGCTCCGGTGCCGGCGTTTCCGCCGGTGGCGACGATGTACACCTGCGAGGTGGAGGAAGGGCAGGTGTAATCGCCGGTGATGGTGAATGCGCCCTGGGCGTTGGTGGTGACGGGGGTATTGAGCAGCGCGTACGAGGCTGCGCCGTACCCGGCGATGCTGGAGGCGTAAAGCTGGAGGGTTGCTCCGGTGACGGGCTGCTGGCCGCCGTGTACGCCGCCCTGAAGGGCGACGCCACTGGTGGCGATGGGGGCTGAGCTGGTGAGGGCGTTGAAGTTGCTGCCACAGCCTGCAAGTCCAAGCGAAGAGACCAGGAGGCCGAAGGTCGAGAACCGAATGAAGGACTTAGATTGCATTGTTCCATCTCCTGGCCACGAGGGTTGAAGCCCTCGTGGCCGTTGGTGCTTGATTAGGGCTTGACAGCCAGGGTGTTGGTCTTTACGGCGATGGTGGTGGGGGTCATGGCCGGAGTGGCTGCACCGAGGACTTCGGTGACGGTGTTGTCGCCGGAGTTGGTGAGCCAGAGGTTACCCGAGCCGTCTACGACGATGGATGTGGGGATGGAGGATCCGACGTTGTATGCGGTTGGGTTGACTGCGGTTCCATTGGCGGAGTTGACTCCGGAGATGGTTCCGTCGCCGTTTGCGATCCAGACGATGCCTGCACCATCGATGACCAGCGAGGAGGGAGCGGCGATGCCTCCGACCTTGTACCCGGAGCTGATGACTGCACCGGCGTTGGTGAATTCAGCGATGCTGTTGGCGCTCTTGTTCAAGCTCCAGACGTTTCCGGACCCGTCGATGGCGATGGCCGTTCCTCCGCCGGAGACGGCGACGGGGGTAAGGGCAGAGCCAGAGGCGGTGAGGGCGGAGACGCTTCCGCTGCCGTTCGCCACCCAGACGTTATTGGTGGTGACGAGGAGGTTGAGCGTGCCGGAGGTGGCGGTGTAGTTGGCGTCGCCTGGGTAAGCCGCGGTGAGGACGTGAGGCCCTGTTCCGAGGCTGGAGGCGGTGAGCGTGGCTACGTACGCGCCGGCTGCGGCGGAGTAGGTGAGGGTGACGGAGCCGAGGCTCATGCTTCCGTTATAGAAGGTGACCTGGGCGGTGGGTGCGGCGAGGGCGTTGGAGATGGGCAGCGTCGCCGTCAAGGGAATTGAGGCGGAGCTGGCGTAGACCGAGACGGGCGCGGTGAGGGCGAGGGTGGGGTTGAGCTGCGCGATGGTCGTGGTGACCGAGGGCGAACTGGACGTGGCGTAGTTGGCGTCACCGGAGTAGACGGCAGTGAAGGTGTGGGTGCCGGCTGCCAGGGTGGCGATGGAGGCGGTGCCTGTGTAGTAGGCATAGCCGCCCGGCAGGAAGATGGGGGTGGCGGTGCCGATGGTGGTGGAGCCATCCTTGAAGGTGATGGTTCCGGTGAGGCCGACGGCGGGTGCCGCGGTCGTCGAGGGGCTACGTGCGATGCGTCCCGCGAGTGCGATGGTTTGCCCGTAGATGGAGGCTACGGGTGCATCGAGTGCGAGGGAGGTGATGTTCTGCGCGATGTTCGCCGAACCGGTGCCGGTGCTGGAGGCATAGGCTGAGGTTCCGACGAAGGTTGCCGTGATGGTGTGGGTGCCAGCCGCGAGGGCGGTGGAGTTGAGCGTCGCGATGCCGGTGGTGCCGGAGCTGACCGCGGAGCCGAGGAGGGTGGTGCCGTCATAGAAGCGGACCGTGCCCGCAACAGCCGGGGAGACGGTGGCGACCAGAGGAACGGTGGAGCTGACGTAGTACGTGCCAGCGGCAACGGTGACTGCGGTGGAGGTGGTGGTGAGTGCGCCCACGGTTACCGTGCCGGTGGTGGTGATGGTGTTGTAGTTGGCGTCACCGGAGTAGACGGCGGTGATGGTGTTGGCGCCGTTGGTGGTGATGGCGTTGGTGGAGAGTGTGGCAACGCCGAGGGAGTTGAGGGTTGCTGTGCCGAGTGCCGCGCCGGAGGTGGTGTCTGTAAAGACGATGGATCCGGTGGGGTATGCGGCAAGGGTGGCCAAGGCCGTGCCGGAGACGCGGGCCAGCGAGTAGGTCAACTGAACGGTGTTGCTGCTGTTGATGAAGGACGAGGAGGAGGTCAGGGTTCCGACCGGGGTGGCCTTGGCGATGACGATGGAGGTGGTTGCGGTGGAGGCACCGAAGCTGGAGTCGCCGCTATAGGCTGCGGTGACGGCGTAGGTTCCAGGCGAGAGGGCGGGGTAGTTGGGGGCGATCAGGATACCGGGGTATCCGGCGCCGGCGATCAGGGCCGCGGAGGAGTTGCTGTCCAGGGTTCCCGTGAGGCCGGGGAGTGCGGTTGCACCCTGGCTGACGGAGAAGGTGAACTTGCCGGTCGGGATGCCGTTGTTGGAGGTCCCGGCGGCGGTGGCGATCAGGTCCACGACGTTGCCGTAGGGAATCGTGGTCGGAGCGGTCGTGTAGGTGCCGGAAGCGAAGTAGGACAGCGCGAAGGTGACGTTGGAGGCTTCCTTGGCGATGGTGACGGGGACGGAGGGCGAATCGCTGGGAGCGAAGGTGCCGTCGCCGGAGTAATGGACGTGGACGTTGTACGAACCGCCGGGGAGGTAGTTGACGGTGCCGCTGATGGCGCCATCAGTGAGGGTGCCGACGGTGTTCGCGCCGACATTGGGGAGCTCGACGATGAGGGAGATGTCACCGGTGGGGGTTCCGGAGCCGGAGCCCGCGGTGACGGTTGAGGAGAGGATCTGGTTTGCGCCGTGGGCGATGCCAGTGGTGGGGGAGAGGTTGATGCTAGTGGTGGTGGAACGGAAGCCTACGGTGCTCCAGTTGGTGGCGACGTTGGCGATGTTGACGGAGCCGAGGCCGGTGGCGGCATCGAATCCGGCGCCGGCGTCGAAGCCGAGGCCTACGGTGTCGCCCGCCTTGCTGGGGACGCGGTTGCTGCCGGCGACGATATCGTGGAAGTTGCAGGATGCGGCGGGGAGCGTCACGGTGGAGCTGGTGGCGGTTCCGTTGACGGCCTGGCAACCGGTTCCGGCGGTAAAGTCCGCGTTGGCGAGGGGGTAGTAGTGGAAGTTGGGGTTACCCTGACGTCCCCCGTTGCGCTGGTTGATGAGAGCCTGAACGCTGGCCATGACCGGGGTGGCGACGGAGGTTCCGCCGACGACGCCGATGCCGTATCCGCCGCTTGAATTGGTGCAGACGCCTTCCGCGCAGAAGACGGTGCCGTCATGACCGCCGGCTGCGATGAAGGCGATATCGGGAACGAGGCGGTGGACGCCGGTGATGGGAGAGCCGGCGGCGATGCCGGTTCCGGTGGAGGACTTGGAGTCCGCGGTGGCCGAGATGCCGGAGCCCGTCTGCCAGGAGGGACGCGCGGTATAGATGCTGATACCGCCGCCGCCGCCTTCAATGCCTGCGCCAGCTACAGGTGCTGTTGAAGCGACGTTGAGGAGGGTGGTGGTCAGGGCGCCTTCGTTCCAGGCGGCCTCCGGGATGTAGCTGGTGGCGGTGGCGAAGTTGTAACCGGCGGGAGCGGGAGCGGCTACGCCGCCGTTCCAGTATTGGGAGGCACCGTAGTCCACGAACATGCTGCCGCCGACGGCGACGTTGTACGCGGAGGAGCCGAGGGCGTTGACGCCGTAGGCGGGCCCGGTGGCAGCGGAGGAGCTGGAGCAGCCTGCCGCGCCGCTATCTCCGGAGGAGACGAAGACGCTCTGCCCCTGGGCTGCGGCCTGCTCCCAGATGGAGTTGTAGAAGTACGTGCCACTGGTGCCGTTCGCGGTCTCGCAGCCGCCGTAGCTGAGGGTGATGATGTCCGCGAGGTTGTTTTCCACGGCGTAGAGGGAGGAGTTGTCGATGCCGGAGTTGGTGAAGTAGTCCGAGCCGCTGTTGATGAAGTTGATGTTGGCCTTGGGAGCCATGGCGCCGGACCATTCGACGTCGAGGTATGCCTCGATGTCGTCGCCGGTGGTGCCGGGATCTTCTCCGATGACGGTGATGGTGGGGTCCTGCTTGGGCAGGCCGAACATGGAGCGGAACTGCTGGACGTCCGAGAGGTTGATATCCGTCTGACCGATGACGGCGATGGTTTGGCCGGAGCCGTCGATGCCTCCGTTGAGCAGCGGGGTGCTGTCAAAGATGGTAGCGGCGTCGCCGGGGGTGACGTAGTGCGCGTTGCTGGAGGTGGAGGTGTAAAGCGGTTTGGTGTCCGCGGTGATGTAGTTGTTGGCGGGGATGTTGGTTGACACCTGCGCCGTGTGCGGGTTCACCACGTTGGACTTGGGGAAGAAGTTGTTGAGGGAGGCGACGCCTTTGACGACGGAGGCGAGCGCGGCGGGGACGGAGATGTCCACGGTGTTCGAGACGTGGGATTCGCCGTTGACGGTGATGGTGTGCATCTCCGTGTGGAAGGCGGACTCCACCGTGCCGGCAGTGCCTGAGAAGACGATGAAGCGGCTGCTTTTGGAGACGCTTTCGACGGAGAAGCCGGAGTCCTGGAGCCAGGACTTGACAGAGGCGACATCCGTGCTGGCCACGCCGAAGCTGGTGCCGAAGGTCTGCGGGGTGAGCCACTGGTGGTAGTTGGGCGAGGTCTTATCCTGCTGCGAGTCAAGCAGGGTGCGCAGGGCATATTCCTGGTCGGCCGAGGGCTGGAGGACGAGGATCATGTGCTTGAAGGGGGTCGACGAGGCGACGCGGGCACCGACCTGTGCGGAGGCCACGATGGCGGGATGGGTTCCGGCCAGAGTGGCGACGACGGCGGGGTTGACCTTGTCCGTGACGCGGACGGAGGGATGTGCTGTGGTTTTTACGGCCTGGCCGTTGGCGGCAAACGAGGCAGAGATAAGAGCGGCAAGGGACGCGAAAGTTCCCAGAATGCGACGAGACATGCGGTTCTCCTGTATGAGCCGGCTGCTGGTGAAGGCAGTTGCGGCTTATACGCCAAGACGGTAAAGGGTTTACAACACAAAAAAGCGGCTGTTTGAGTCCCTTGTTGATATCCCACTTCGGTACCAGAGTCAACAAGTCTCTGATGTGATACTGAAAATCTGGGAAAAATGGTGCTTTTCGATGCAACTTTTCTACCGGATTTGGAGTCCGGGGGAGAACTTAGTTCCAGATGGGGAGCGTTACCGGGCCGGGAAGAGCTTGCGGAGGAACCTGTTCCAGTACATGAGCAGGCCGGTGACGGTGAGTGCGGCGAGGGAGAGGCCGAGGAGGCACCAGAGCAGCTTGACGACCGGGCCCCAGGTTGTGCCGAAGTGGAGGGGGTGCATGGACCAGAGGATCCAATCGCCGACGGAGTGGCGGTCGCCGTAGTGCCAGATGCTAAGGAGGCGGGCGTCGGCGGTGCGGATGCGGACGATATCGCAGTGGGAGAAGTCGCCGGGAGCGGCGCGGTCCAGGAGGACGAAGGAGTCCGGGGTGCGGAGGGCGGGGTCGCTGACGCTCCAGAGGCGGCCGGGAGAGGCAAGTTGGGCGGAATTGAGGATTTGCTGGAGGCTCGCGTGAGAGCCGGGTGGGGCTGGGGGGAGCCTGGCTGGGGCCGGGGAGATCATGCCGTGGAGGGGCGAGACCCAGGCGACGGCGGCGGTGACCTGGCGGTAGAAGCCGAAGTAGACGCCGGAGAGGGCCCACCAGAGGACGAGGGCGAGGGTCCAGAAGCCGATGGCGCTGTGGAGATCGTAGTTGAGTCGTCGCCAGTTGGCGCGGGGGTTGAGGCGGAGGCCTCGAGCCCAGGAGCGCAGGCCCGACCACCAAAGGAAGAGGCCGGTGGCGGCGATGAGGAGCAGGATGGCTGCGCCGATGCCATTGGCCTGCATGCCCCAGGGTTCGGGGACGAGGAGGTTGTCGTGGAGGTCGTGGACGGTGTCCAGCCAGGTGCGGGGGGCGACGTGCAGGGTGCCGGTGGCGGGGTCGGCGAACCAGCGGGCTCTGTGACCGTGAGGGTCGCGGCCTTCGAGCAGGAAGGCGGGGAGGACGGGGGTGGGGAATTGCAGGGTCGAGAGGGTGGCGGCTGGGTCTAGTTGGGCGATGACGAGAGCTGGGGAGGCGGTGTGGGTGGGATCGTAGACGTGGAGATTGGCGGGAAGGGTGAGGCGGGTGAGCTCGTCTTTGTAGACGAGGATGCTGCCGGAGAGGGCAATAAGGATGACGTACAGCGAGAGCAGGACGCCCGCCCAGAGATGAATCTGGAAGAGCGTCCTACGCAGGAAGAGGCGGCGTGGATGGTGGAGGAGATCGCTGAGAAAACTCATGCCTTTGTAGAAACGATACGTGAGTAGGCCGGGCTGGAGTATGCTGGCGTGCGATGTGGATGCGGGTTTCGCGGAGACTTTGAGCGGGCCTGCTAAGGAGAGCTATGCGGTTGAGGATGCGGGTTGCGGCGGCGGTCTGTCTGGCCGGTCTATGTGGAGCGGGTGCGAAGGCGCAGGGCGGGCTGGCGGCGACTCCGCCGATGGGATGGAACTCCTGGAACTGGTTTGCGGGCAAGGTGACGGACGCGGACGTGAGGAGGGCGGCGGACCTGCTGGTGTCTTCCGGGATGCGGGATGCGGGGTACGTGTATGTGAACATCGACGACACGTGGGAGGGCAAGCGGGATGCGGCGGGGGCGCTGCATACGAATGAGAAGTTTCCGGATATGAAGGGGCTGGCGGATTATGTGCATGGCAAGGGGCTGAAGCTGGGGATCTACAGCTCGCCGGGAGACGAGACGTGCGCGCATTTTGCCGGGAGCCTGGGGCATGAGCAGCAGGATGCGGACCTGTATGCGGGGTGGGGAATCGATTACCTGAAGTATGACTTGTGCGGGTATCGCAAGGACATGCATGCCGCCGCACCGGGGGACAGCGCGGAGGCGATGAAGGTGCAGTACAAGATGATGAGGGATGCCTATGTGAAGATGCACCAGGCGATCCTGAAGACGGGGCGGCCGATCGTTTACAGCCTATGCCAGTACGGCTTTGACGATGTATGGCAATGGGGCCCGGAGGTTGGGGCGAACCTGTGGCGCACGACCGGGGATATCGATCCGTCGTTCGACCGGATGAGCCTGATTGGACGGGAACAGGCGGGGCTGGCCAAGTATGCGGGGCCGGGACACTGGAACGATCCGGACATGCTGGAGGTGGGCAATGGGAAGCTGACGCTGGATGAAAATCGTCTGCACATGGCTCTGTGGGCAATGCTCGCGGCGCCGCTGCTGGCGGGCAATAATCTAAGCCAGTTGACGCCGGAGGTGACGGGCGTGCTGACGAACAAGGAGATCATTGCAATCGATCAGGACAAGCTGGGGAAGCAGGCTGACCGGATCTTTTCAGAGGGGCCGATCGAGATCTGGGCTCGTCCGCTGGCGGATGGGAGCAGGGCGATGGCGGTGTTCAACTTCGCCGATCATCGGGCGTATCTGCGGGGGATCTCGCTGCACCTGAAGGAGGCTGGCGCTGGAAGCGGATGGAAGGCGCGGGATGTGTGGGCGGGAAAGGATCTCGGGGCGATCAACGACACGTACCTGACGTCCATTGCGGGTCATTCGTCAGTGGTGTTGATCTTGAGGAGATAAGTTGTCCCGGCTTCTGCGAATGCTCAGAGTAAGCGGAAGCAAGCGCAAATGCGGTGAATTTGGAGAGGGCGTGCATCAGAGGGAGGATATGGATGCGAGCAATCTGACGACCGAGCAGCGCACGTTGATTGAAGATACGCTGGCGCTGGTGAGCGCCGTCCACGAAGAGGCGGGCGCGAAGCAGACGTTGCAAACCTATCTGAAACTGGGTGAGGCGACGCGGAACCTGGAGAGGCTTCTTGGGATCAGAGACCTCGAGCAGTGAGGGGCGCTATTTGGCGGCCTGGGCGTCGGCGGCGTGGGTGAGGGGTTCGAAGACCATCATGTGGATGTCGATGGGTTCAGGAGCTTGCTGGACGTGGTTCTGCAGCCAGTCCTGGGTGGCGGGGAGTGGGATGCCGAGGCGGTTGTGGTACTCGTTGTAGCCCACGGCGAAGGTGTATCCCGCGCCGTAATGGACGGAGCCGCCGCAGACGAGGGTGGGTACGGGTTCCTTGCGGAGGAAGAGACGGGCGTGGAATTCGAGCGCGGGGACGAGGCGCTGACGTTCGGATTCGAAGAGGTTTGCGCCCTGGATGTGGGCGGTTTCCGCGGCGGCCATGGTGGAGGCGATGCCGTAGCCGGTGTGGCCAAGGTCGCGGCAGGTCTCCTGTGACATGCCGTCGACGGAGGCGTTGAGGTCCGTGGTGCCGTACCAGTTCGGTTTGTCCGGGTTGCCGGGGTTGGGGCGAGGGTGGGGGCCGTCCAGGGCGGAGTTGTAGAAGTAGGCGGGGACACGGACGCGCCAGAGGGCTTCGGCGTGGTCGAGGAGCGGACGGTCGTCGGTGAAGACGGCGATGCCGGTCATGGCGTCGATCATGCTGAGCTCCCAGTTGCCGTTTGAGCCGGAGCCATCATGGATGAGCGGCAGGATGACGGCGGTGAGCATGTGGGAGAAGGCGGCGATGTCCTGCGGCTTCCAGCCGGAGTTGGAGTAGCGGAGGAGCTCTGCGGCGCGGGGCCAAAGCTCGCCGCTCCAGGCGGCCTGGAGCGGGGCGTTGGAGTTGGTGTAGCCGGTCAGGGTGTGGGCGTAGGCGTTGCAGATGCGGATGGCGTTGTCCGCGTAGCGGTGGTCGCCGGAGAGATTCCAGAGCAGCGCCTGGAGGTAGGCGGCGGTGGCGTCGGCGTCCTCGGCGTGGCAGCCGTGGTCGGGGTGGGAGACGGGGCCGCAATCGATGACGCCGCCCGTGGGTGGGCCTTTGAGCTGGTAGTCGAGTGCGGCGTACTGGCTGGCGACGGCCTTCTGGTACTCGGAGTAGAAGGGCTCGGCGTGGGCGGCGACCTGGCGCTTGACGAAGGCGAGCTGCGGGCCGCTGACGAAGACGCCGGGATGCTGCATGGGCTGAGCCATGGCGGGAATCGCGAAGAGCAGAAGGAGGAGGAAGCGCATGAGGGCTCCGAGTTATGGCGCGGTTAGGGGGAGAAAGGCGGGTGTGACATCGGCTGCGTGGACGGCGGCGACGACGGGGGCGGTGTGGGTGAGGGAGATGGTGGCGCGGCCGTTATAGAGCTGGACGACGCGGGAGCCGGTGGGGGTGCCGAGGTTATCGTGCAGGATGCCTTCGCCGGCCAGGGAGAAACGGACGGCGAGGCGGGAGTCCAGGCAGCGGACGCCATGGGCGTCGTGGAGGGTGGCTTCAACGGTGGTGTGGGGGCCGGCGCTTGGGACTGCGGCCAGGCGAAGTGCGGTGGGCTTCTTCCAGGGGTCGGTCTGGTAGAGGAAGGTGATGCGATCTTCGAGAGTCTGGCCAGCGTGGCGGGCGACGGCGCGGAGCTCGTTGTGACCGGGGGCGAAGGCGAGGTTCCAATGCAGACCGGCGGCGGGGAAGTCTTGCGGGTTGCGCTTGCAGGTGCCGGCGGAGACGCCGTTGAGGAAGAGCTCGACTGTGGGACAGTTGGAGTAGATGCGAACGAGGCGTTGCTGGCCGGGTTTGCCCCAGCGGATGGGCCAATCGTGGCCGTAGATGCGGAGCATCGGCTTCACGGCCCAGTAGGACTGGAAGACGAAGTAGCCTTCCTTGGGGGTCATGTCGCGGGTGACGAGACCCTTCTGGTTGACGCGGGGGACGGGGTTCTCTACGCGCAGGGGGGTGGTGAAGTCCTTGAAGATCCACTGGACGGCGCCGGTAAACCAGGGGAGCTCTTCGAGGGTTTTGAGGTACCAGTCGAAGAGATCGCAGGCGTAGGTTTCGGACCATTCGCCATCGCGGGAGGCGCGGGGAGTGCCCCCGGTGGGCTTGTAGTCCAAGCCCTTCTCCGCGGTATCCTGGGCAGGGTCAACGTGGGCGAGGACGGGGTCGGGGTCTTCGGCGTGGCGGCCGGCGTGGCTGTCGGCGCCCCACTCAACGTGGAGGACGTGCGGGGCGAGGGTGCGGGCCTTCTCCAGGGAGGCGCGGTAGTCGGTGTAACGTCCGCTGTACCAGCCGGCCCAGATGGAGGGGGAGTAGACGTCGGGGAGGTCGCGGATGACGTCGTTGCGGCGGTAGCTGGTGAGGCGGGTGGGGTCAAGCTGGTGGGCGAGATCGCGCAGGGCGGTGATGTAGGCGCGCATGGCGGCGTGATCGTGGTCATGGTCCTGGGCGTTGAGCTCGCCGGGCCAGTCGTCCTCATTGCCAAGGCCCCAGAGGATGATGGAAGGATGGTTGTGGTGTTGCTCGATCATGGCGGTGAGCTGGTGGCGGCCGCGCTGCTGGAAGAGTTCGCCGCCGACGCCGCTGCGGCAGAAGGGGAGCTCTTCCCAGACGAGGAGGCCGAGCTCGTCGCACTGGTCGAGGACGATGCGGGACTGCTGGTAGTGGGCGAGACGGATGAAGTTCGCGCCCATGTCCTTGATGAGGCGCATCTCCTGGATGATGAGGTCGTCTGGCATGGCGGCGGCGTAGTGTGCGTGGTCCTCATGGCGGTGGGTGCCGCGGATGGGGAGGCGCTCGCCGTTAAGGAAGAAGGGGCCGTGATCCTCGAAACGGAAGTGACGGATGCCGAAGCGGTGGGAGGCGGTGGTGGGGGTGCCCCCCGCCGTCAGGGTGAGGGTGCAGCGGTAGAGTGAGGGGGTGGCGGGAGACCAGGGTTGCGGGTGGGGGATGGTGAGGGTGGTCAGCTCACGGGTATCGGACCAGGAGGGGAGGGTGAGGGTGCGGTCGAGGATGGGGCGGTTGGCGGGGTCGAGGACGGTGAGGTGGAGAGTCAGGGGGACCGCGGTCTGTGCGGGGGCGTAGAGGCGGGAGGTGATGGAGACGGTGGCGGGCTGGCCGGGCTGCCAGGTGATGCGGGTGTGGAGGAGGTCGATGGAGATGGGTGGGACGTAGACGAGGTGGACGGGGCGATAGAGGCCGCCGTAGAGGGTGAAGTCGCTGAGGTCGGAGGGCATGCGGTCGATGTCGCGGGCGTTATCGCAGAGGACGGCAAGGGGGATTGAGGTGCGCGTGCCGGCGAGGGCGGTGATGTCCAGGATGAACTCGTCGTAGCCGCCGGAATGGGTTCCGGCTTGCTGGTCGCCGATGTAGATTTCCGCGCGTTGGCCGGCGGCCTGGAAGTGGAGGAGGGTGCGGCCCCCGGGGTAGGGGTTGGCGAGGGGGAGGGTGGTGCGGTACCAGGCCGGGCCGCGGTAGGCGGGGGTGTCGGGGTCGCAGGCGTCTTGGGCGTTGACGCACTGGGGGACGGTGACCTTGTCCCAGGTGACGAGCTCGGCGGAGTTCCAGACCTGGAAGCGTGGGTCGAGGGGGCCGCGGTAGAACTCCCAGTCGGTGAGGCGGCGGGAGGACTCGGATTCGGGGGATTGGAGGACGGAGGCGAGCAGGGGTGCATGGAAGGCGGAGAGAGCAACGGAGGCAGAACCGGCTTTGAGGAAGGTTCTTCTGGAGAGGGGCCGTATCGATTCGGTCATGTGCTGGGGAGCGTCTCGTCTGTGCCTGGGTGCCGGGGCGAGGGTTGGTCCCCCCGGGGGTATTGTGTGCAAAGTCTTCGAACGAAAAGAGTTAGGTTTTGACTACTACTTGGTTAACATGACGGGGGCACTTTTGTCCGGGTGGCCGAAGGAGCGGGAAGCGTACCTCAACGGCTCAAGGTGGGGAGGTGGGGCCGAGTGTGCGGCACGGGTTGACCCGTGCCTTTCTTGAAGACGGATGGCGGGGAACTTAGGGCTCAGATGCCTAATCTGAGCCCCAAGCGCGGTGGGCTCCTTAGAAGCTGAAGCGGGAGGAGAGCTGGAGCTGACGGTTGGGTTGGGTGCCGGTGATCTTGCCGAAGCCGGAGGAGGTGGCGAAGGTGGGGGCCGTTCCTAC
This sequence comes from uncultured Acidobacteriaceae bacterium, assembly GCA_964242025.1. GTDB lineage: Bacteria > Acidobacteriota > Terriglobia > Terriglobales > Acidobacteriaceae > Edaphobacter. The sequence continues at coordinate 104,364 of CAXSZW010000008.1, read as the reverse complement.
TTCCGTGACGACGAGTGAGCCACTGGGAGCGGTGAAGTTGGTGTGGTTGATGACGTTGAAGGCGTCGACGCGGAACTGGAATTTGAGGCGGCGGTACAGGTTGAAGTCCTTGGAGACGGAGGCGTCGAAGTCGACCTCTCCGGGTGCGCGGTTGGAGTCGCGGGAGACGTTGCCGAAGCCGGTGGCGACGATCTGGGTGCGGACGCCGTTGATGGTGTTATAGACGGGGCCGGAGGCGGTGAGGGGGAAGTTGGGGTCCGTGGCGGAGTCAAAGTATTGCAGCGACGGGCCGTTGAGGGTGGGGTTGGCCAGCTTCAGGAGCTTGGGGTTGCCGTTGGGACGTTGGGAGGCTCCGGGAATCTCGTTGGTCTGGGTGATGTTGACCGGGATGCCGGTATGGCCGACGAAGACGGGGGAGATGTGGAAGTTGCGCAGCCACCAGGGTCCGGGGGTGGTGTAGACGACGGCGAGGTTGAGGGTGTGCTTCACGTCTATGTTCGAGACGGTGAAGTCCTTGATGCGGGCTGGGCTGTCCACGGGATACTGCGAGTTCGCCGTGCCGTTGGGCGCGGAGAAGTTGTAGATGGAGCTGGCGTCGTCCTCAGCCTTGCCGAAGGTGTAGTTGGAGAGGATGGCGATGCGGGTATTGAACTGACGGCGCACGGTGACCTGCAGGCTGTTGTAGTTGGAACCGCCGATGTTGTTGGTGGTGGAGAAGGATTTGAACTGGGGGAACTGCAGCGAGTTCTGGGTGGCGAGGCTGGTGTTGGCCTGGGTCACTGCATCCACAGCCGAGAGCGGCACCTGGTTCTCGCTGGCGACGTACGGCAGGTGCAGGCCGTGGTTGCCGACGTAGTTGACCTCCAGGGTGAGCGAGAGCGGAAGCTGGCGCTGGAAGCCGAGGTTCCATTGCTGGATCATCGACATGTGCTGCTGGTTATTGAAGGAGATGGCGACGGTATACGGGTTCGCTGCCGAGGCATTGACGAGCGCGAGGCCAGGGTTGGACAAGTTGGCCGGAGCGGCCAAGGGCAGACCCTGCGAGAGGCTGAAGGGCTGCGCGACGGCGGTGCCGAGGTTGTTATAGCTGATGGTGTTGTCGAAGCCCGGGTACGCGAGCTGGCCGCCGAGGTTCTGGAAGATGGTGCCATAGAAGGTGCCGAAGGCGGCGCGGATGACCGTCTTATTGTCCAGGCTGTAGGCCAGGCCGATGCGTGGGGAGACATCGCCCTTGGGCGTTTGGATGTTCAGCCCTGCCGAGGCGTTCTGGCCGGCGACGAGGAGGGTGCCGGTGGCGGGGTCGATGCGGCTGTAGATGTTGGTGGCGATCTTCAGCGGGGACTCGTACTCATAGCGGACGCCGAGGTTGAGGGTGAGCTGCTTGGTGACGCGCCAGTCGTCCTGGAGGAAGATGCCATAGTTGAAGTTGCGGCGGCCGGTGGCGGGCTGCGGCTGCTCATAGCTGGCGGTTTTGACCTTGCCCAGCAGGAAGTCCGCGATGCCGGTGTTGGCGTTGCCGGAGGCGCCGTGGTTGGTGATGGAGCCGTCAAAGGCGATGGTGCCTTCCGGGCTGCTGGCGGGGTTGAAGGAGTTGAACTCGTTTTTGCGGAGCGAGGCGCCGGCGCGGAGGGTGTGGGCGCCGATGGTCTTGGTCAGGGTGCCGAAGGGGGTGTAGGTGTTGGTGATGTTGACCTGGTCGGTGTTGGTGTCCGCGCCAATGTTCGAGATGCCGGGGTTGGTGATCTGCGGCGTCTGATCGAGCGGCAGGGAGGCGATGCCGAAGGCCGCGGCCGCGCCCTGACCGGTGCCGGGCGGGTTGCGCAGGACGACGTTGCGGAAGAAGCCCATGTTGAGGTCCATGACCAGCGTGGGGCTCCAGGTGCGGGTGTAATCGACCGAGGGCAGCCAGGCGTTGTTGCAGGTGCAGTCCCAGGTGGTGTTCAGCAGCTTGTTGCCGTAGCTGATGGGCTGCGGCTGTGAGGTGGTGTAGCGGTAGACGTTGAAGCTGATGCGGTCGGTGGGGCGGACCACCTCATCCACGCGGACGACGGTCTTGTTGGTGTGCTGGGTCAGGTTCTGGAGCTGGGTCCAGTTGCCGGTGTAGCGGTTGTTGGTGGCGTCATAGACACCGACGGTGTTGGGCAGGGGCAGCAGCGCGAGGATCTTGGCTGCGGCTGGATCGATGCCGGTGACCTTGCCGCCGGCAAAAGCGGCGGAGGTGGTGCCGGTGGGCATGTAGATGGTCTGCGCCTTGCGCGGATTGCCGTTGGCGTCCGTGGTGGCGAGCGCGTTGGAGAGGTCGCCGGTACGCTGGGCCGCGGTGGGGACGGTCTCCGTTACAAGCTGGGAGTTGGGGGTGATGGAGCGGTCGTAGTTGACGAAGAAGAAGGTCTTGTCATGGCCGTTGTACAGGTGCGGGATGCGGATGGGGCCGCCGAAGGAGCCGCCTTCCTGGAAGAAGCGGTCGCGGTTGCGCGGAGTCACCTGGCCGGTGACGGTGTTGATGGTGTCTTTGTGGAAGTACTGGTTGGCGTCGAAGGCCTCGTTGCGAACGAGGAAGTAGACGTTGCCGTGGTAGGTGTTGGTTCCGGAGATGGTGTTGACGGAGATGACGGCGCCAGAGGTGCGGCCGTACTCGGCGGGGGCGTTGGTGGTGATGACGCGGAAGGAGTCGACGCCGTCCGGCGAGGGCAGGTTGAGCGGGGAGCCGGTGGAGGCGACGATGGTGGAGACGCCGTTCAGCAGGACCTCGGTGTTGAGGGTGCGGCTGCCGTTGATGGAAAGCTGGGAGGTGTTGGGCTGGTTGCCCGCGCCGCCGTGCGCGACGCCGGGGATGAAGGAGAGAAGGTTCTCCGTCTGGCGCTGCTGGAGAGGGATGTTCTGGACCTCGCTGGGAGCGATGAGGGTGGAGATGTCGGAGGTGCTGCGGTCCAGCTCTTCGCCCTTGGCCTCGACGGTGACGGTCTCAGTGCTCTGGCCGAGCTCGAGGGTGACATTGATGGAGGCGACCTGGGCGACGCTGGCGATCAGGTTGCTGAGGACGAACTGCTTCAGGCCGGGAGCGGTGACGGTGACGCGATAGCTGCCGGGAATGACCTGCGGCGCGACGAAGGTGCCGGCGGCGTCGCTCTGGCCGTTGAAGACGTTAACACCGGTGTCCTGGTTGACGATGGTGATCTGGGCGCCGGGGACGAGGGCGCCGGTGGGGTCGAGGACCTGGCCGCGGATGGTGGCGTTGGTGTTCTGGGCGTGGGCGATGCCGCTGAGGGAGAGCACGCCGGGGAAGGCGGAGCAGGCGGTCAGGGCGAGGGACGCTCCGATGGTGGAGGCTTTCATGATGCGACGGGTCTTGTTGAATCTGGTGCGGGGGTTCTGCTTGTTCTTCACCGGTGCTGCCTCCGAAGGGTGGTTAGGGCTCTGTCTGGGTGTCTGGAGGGAGTCTCTGGGCTGCGTTGGCCGTCGAAAGGGTCCCATCTCAGGAGCGAGCCAACAGTGGAGGTCGCGAGCGAGGGTTAGCAAGTGACTCACGGTTTGTTTCAGGACTGCAAGGGTAAGTGGTTGAGCGGGCGTGACTTGGAGGGGAGGAAGAATTTGTGACAAACGTCTTTCTTGCTCCCGTGGGCGGGGAGCGGTTATGATTCGCCACGACTGAGACGTATGCGATGAAGACGATTCTTGATGCCTGGAGCCCGGAGACGAGCCATGACCGGGAGGCGGTGCTGCAGGAGCTGGAGTGCGTGCTGGCCAGCCCGCAGTTCTGCAACAGCAAGCGATATCCGGCGCTGCTGCGGTACATCGTGGAACATGCGCTGGAGGGGAAGGCGGACTCGCTGAAGGAGCGGACGCTGGGGGTGGAGGTCTTCCACCGGCCGGCGGACTACGACACCAACGCGGATACGGTGGTCCGGTACACGGCGGGGGAGGTGCGGAAGCGGCTTTCGCTCTACTACCACCAGCACAGCGCGGCGGCTGGGGTGCAGATCTCGCTGCCGGTGGGGTCGTATGCGCCGGAGTTTTTGAAGGAGCATGAGAGTGAGCCGCCGCCGGTTGCGGTGGCGCTGAGCACGACGATTTCACCAGCGTTTGTGGAGCAGGCGCCACAATTTGGCGTCCACAAAGCGCCGCCTTCTGAGCTGCGGCCGGCGCGGAAGTCGTCTGCTTTGTGGATGTTGGCTGGGGTGGTGGCGGTTATCGTGGTGTTTTGCGGTGGATTGGCCTGGAGGGCGGCGGCGCGGTCACGGAGTGCGCTGAATCAGTTCTGGGGACCGGCGCTGACGGAGCAGGGCGAGCCGCTGATGTGTGTGGGCGGGAATGTCTTTCAGGAGAAGAACTTCTCCGGAACTATGACGGCGGGGAAGGACATTGAATATCCATTTGTTTCCATGCAGTTGGCGGCTGGCATGGCGCGTGTGGGAGGGCTGCTGGAGCGGAATGGGGCGCACTATCACCTGCAGGCTTCGGCTTCTACGCCCCTGAACGATCTCCGGGACCGGCCCCTGATCCTGATGGGCGGGTACAACAATGCGTGGACGATGCGGTTGATGCAGCCGTTGCGCTTCCACTTTCCGTTCGAGCCGCAGGAAGGCATTGTGGACAAGGCTAAACCCAATAGAATGTGGGCGCGAGACCGTACCCAGCCTTACTCCAGCGCGGACGATTATGGGCTGGTGGCACGGTTTCGGGATACGACGACCGGGAGTACGGTGTTTGTGCTGGCTGGGCTGGGACGCAACGGAACGGAGGCGGCGGCGCAGTTTGCGACCAATCCGAACTCCATGCAGATGGTAAAAGACCGTGTTGGCGCGGCTTTTGGCAGCGGCAATGTGGAGGTGGTGCTGAAGATCAGCGTGATCGACGGCAAGACGGGTTCGCCCTCGATTGAAGATGTGTATGCGTGGTAAAAGCGCATTTAGAGTAAAGGGATGGCTGAAACGACGAAGGTCGACCTGGTGGGCGTGGGGCTGAACGCCACCGACCTGATCATCCCGGTGGCGGAGTACCCACGGCGGGGATCGAAGACGGAGTACCAGGGGGGGAGCATGCTGCCGGGCGGGCAGGTGGCGACCACGGTGATTGCGTGTCAGCAGTGGGGACTGCAGACGCGGTATGTGGGGAAGCTGGGGCAGGATGGGTCCGCGGCCCTGCATTATGAGGCATTTGCGAAGGCCGGGGTGGAGACGCAGATCACTACGGTGCCGGGGGGAATGAGTGCGCAGTCGACGATTCTGGTGGATGAGGGCGGGGAGCGGACGGTGCTGTGCCGGAGGGATGAGCGGCTGATGCTGCGGCCGGAGGACTTGAAGCGGGAGTGGGTGGAGCAGGCCAGGGCGCTGCATGTGGACGGGTACGAGACGGAGGCGGCGACGCTGGCGGCGGGTTGGGCGAGGGCGGCGGGGGTGCCGGTGGTCGGAGACCTGGATGAGATCTATCCGGGCGTGCATGAGCTGCTTCGGCTTATTGACTATCTCATTGTAAGCAGGGACTTTCCGTGCCGGTTGATGGGGGAGGCGGATGTGAGCGTGGCGCTGCAGGCAATGCACAAGGAGTACGGTTGCAGGCTGAGCGCGGCAACGCTGGGGGAGCAGGGGGTGATCGCATGGAACGGACGGGGGTACCAGACGGCGGCGGCGTACCAGGTCCCGGTCGTGGATACGACGGGCGCCGGGGACATCTTCCATGCGGGATTTATTTTCGGTTTACTGCAAGGCTGGCCCCCCGAACGGCAGTTGGACTTTGCGTGTGCGGCTGCGGCGCTGAACTGCACCGGGCTGGGGGCTCGGGGACGGATTGAGACGGTGGGGGCGATTGAGGAGTTGATGGTTGTTGGAAGCCGCTACGAGATGGTGGAGATGGCGTTTCTGAGCCGGGGATAATTGGTTTGACAGCCGTTTGTGGGGACGGTAGGGTTTACGGCGACGTAACCGCTTACTCTGCGCGGTGTTTCTGCGAGGCGAGGTTCTGCGATGAGTTTTGGTAAGGGAGCAAAGGCTATCGTGACCGATAGCCACTTTCTGGTGCCGTTCTGCGTGCTGGTGGCTGGGATTCTGCTGCTGGTGGTGCTGCATTGATGGTGACCGAGGTGAGGACGGCGGCGCGGAAGGGTCTGTCGTTACATGGGCTGGGGGTGATCTGCGGGCTGACGGCGGGGGTGTGGCTGGGGGCGGCTGAGGCTCCGACGAAGCTGGTGAATGCGGGGTTTTCTCCGTTTGCGATCTCGCTGTGCATGGTGGCGGGAGTTTTTACGGCGCGGTGGACGTTTCCTACGCTGCTGAAGGGGACGAGTTATGTGTTTAGAGACCTTGCGGAGAAGAAGCACCTGATTGTGTGGGCGCTGCTGGCGGGGGCGCTGTGGGCGGTGGCGAACACGCTGACGGTATTTGCGATTCGGGATGTGGGGCTGGCGGTGGCGTTTCCGATGTGGAATGCGAACTCGCTGATTGGCCTGTTCTGGGGGAGGGTATTGTTTCGCGAGCTTGAGGGGGCGAGCGCGGGAAATATCGCGAAGGTGGTGGTGGGGGGGGTGACGATTGTGATTGCGGCGGTGATGCTGGGGTTCAGCACACTGCATGGCGGGGCGATGGGGCAGCATGCGGTGCGGGGGATTGCGGCGGCGCTGGGAGCGAGCCTGATGTGGGGGACGATGTATGTTCCGTACCGGAAGGCGTACCTGAGCGGGATGAATCCGCTCTCGTTTGTGACGGCGTTTACGGTGGGTGAGCTGGGGACGGTGCTGGCGCTGACGCTGCTTCTGGATGGAGGGATTCACTCTACGGCGTTCCAGCTTTTTCATATGCCGGGGGTGCTGTTCTGGCTGTTCCTGGGCGGGTTTGTGTGGGTGATTGGGGATTTGTTTCAGCAGTTTGCGGCGAAATATCTGGGGATCGGGCGGGGGATACCGCTTTCGAATACGAACCAGCTTTGGGGACTGGCGTGGGGGGCGCTGGTGTTTGGGGAACTGGCGACGGCGGACCGAGGGCATGTGCTGCTGGTGCTGGGAGGGTCGTTGCTGATGATCCTGGGGGCGTTGGCGATCAGCACGGCGGTGGCTTCAGCGAAAGAGAACAGCTCTACCAACGAGGCGGTGCTGCGGGAGTGTCTGCGGTATGGACTGGACTATGACAAGACGATGTTGGCACAGGCGGGGGATGAATTCGGCGGGAAGGAGGAGCGGCGGCGGTGGTGGGATTATGCGATTGTGCTGGCGGCGACGGCGGTGTTTGTGACGCTGGGGGTGCGGGCGGTGGTGCCTCCGCTGGCGATGAATCTGCGCTGGGTGGCGGGGCTGGGCGTGGTGCTGGCGGCGAGCCTGGCGGCGGGGGGATGGAGTCTTTGGCGGCGGACTCGATTTTGCTAAGAGAGGTTTCGCTTATCAAGCGGTAATGTGGGGCGTGGGATGATTTGGGGAGAGGGCCTTGCATGGCGGTTCGGCTGAAGGATATCGCGCACGATCTTGGGGTGTCCGTGGTGACGGTATCCAAGGTGCTGCGCGGGAATGCGGATATCGGCGAAGAGACGCGGAAGCGTGTGCTGAAGCGGATGCGGGAGCTGAATTACCAGCCGAACATGATGGCTCGGGGGCTGGCGAGCGGGCGGACGTATACGGTTGGGCTGGTGGTTCCTGACCTGGTGCATCCATTCTTTGCGGAGTTTGCGAAGTCGCTGAGCGGGATGCTGCGGACGAGTAACCGGGCTCTGATACTGGCTTCGTCGGAGGACGATCCGGAGATTGAACGCCAGGAGATCCGGACGCTGCTGCGGCGCGGGGTGGATGTATTGCTGATCGCATCGTGCCAGGCGAATCTGCGGAATTTTTATGAGCTGGGAGATGACCGGACGCCGTACCTGCTGTTTGACCGGAACTTTCCGCATCTGGCGGCGCACTTTGTGGGGTCGGATGACGTGCTGGTGGGGGAGATGGCGACAAATCATCTGATTGGGCTGGGGCGGCGGAGGATTGCGCACATTGGGGGGCGGAATTCGAGTCCCTCGTTTGACCGGCTGCGGGGGTATAGAAACGCGCTGATTGCGGCGGGGCTGCCGACGGCGGACAGCCTGGTGGTTTCGCGGGAGCGGGTGGAGGAATCCGGCGATATGGTTGGGTTCCAGATGATGCAGGAGCTGCTGAAGCTGGAGGCAGTGCCGGATGCGGTGTTCTGCTACAACGACCTGACGGCGGTGGGGGCGATTGAGGCGACGTTGCAGGCGGGGTTGCGGGTGCCGGAGGATGTTGCATTTATCGGGTGCGGGAATCTGCGGTATGCAAAGTATCTGCGGGTGCCGCTGAGTTCGGTGGACCATGGTACGGCGGAGCTGGGGCGGGTGGCCGGGGAGTTTGCGCTGGAACTTTCTGAGAATCCGGAGCAGGAGCCGCGGAGCATTCTGGTTCCGTCTACGCTGGTGGCGCGGGAGTCGACGATCGGCGCGGCGAGCGGGGCGGGATGAAGGTTGCTCAAGGTGGGTGCGGGGTTCTATAGTCGGGTTCCGAAGTGTAAAGCGCCGTTAGCGGTAACTGAGGTGGTCATGGTTTCTCGGAGAAGGTTTCTTGGTGTGGCGTCGGCTGCGACGGTTGCGTCGTCTGTGCGGAGTGGGTTTGGGCTTTCACGATTGCTGGGGGGGACGGCAGCGGGTGTCGACAACACGAAGCTGGTAAAGATTGCGATTGGGACAGGTGGGCATGGGCACTGCTATCCCGGGGCGACGATGCCGTTTGGGGCGGTGCAGTTGAGCCCGGATACGGGGATCAAGGACTGGGATCACTGCTCGGGGTACCATTATGCGGACAGCTCGATTTTGGGGTTCAGCCATACGCACCTGAGTGGGACGGGGTGCATCGACTTGCTGGATGTGCTGCTGATGCCGGCGACGGATGACTTCAAGTTCGATCCGAAGGCCAAGGCTGGGTCCGCGGAGTGCTATCGGTCGAAGTTTTCACACAGCGATGAGGAGGCGACGCCAGGGTACTACCGGGTGCTGCTGCAGGACTCCAAGGTGAAGGCGGAGATGACGGCGACGGAGCGGGTGGGAGTGCATCGGTATACGTTTCCGAAGACGGACCATGCGAGGTTTTTGCTGGACCTGGCCCATGCGGGAGATAGCGGAAGTGACAACCAGTACACGGAGACGCCGCCTTCGGTTCGATGGGCCACGCTGAAGATGGTGGGCAAGGACACGATTGTGGGCGGGCGGTGCACGGACATATGGGGCAAAGGGCGGCAGGTGTTCTTCTGGATGAAGTTTTCCAAGCCGTTTGAGAGTGTGGATGTGTACTCGGAGGGGGAGCTGGTTTCGGCTTCGGCTGGCGAGGTGAAGGGAAGCTCGGTCCGGTGCGTGCTGAAGTTCAAGACAACGGACGGTGAGGTTGTGCATGTGAAGACGGGCATCTCCGGGGTGGATGTGGCGGGGGCGGAGAAGAATGTGGCGGCGGAGGTTCCGGGGTGGGACTTCGAGGGAACCAGGGCGGCGGCCCATGCGGCCTGGCGAAAGGAACTGGGACGGATTCGGGTGGAGTCCGACAACCGGAAGTACCTGGAGATTTTTTATACGGGGCTGTACCACATGATGGTGGCGCCGACGCTATTTGACGATGTGGATGGGCGGTACCGGGGGATGGATGGGGCCGTGCATACGCTGGCGAAGGGAGCGCATAACTACAGCACGTTTTCGCTGTGGGACACGTACCGGGCGGCGCATCCGATGTATACGCTCTACCTGCCGGAGCGGGTGCCGGACTTTGTGAATTGTTTGATCCGGATGGCGGAGCAGAGCCCCGCGGGGGTCCCGGTGTGGCCGCTGCAAGGGCGCGAGACGGGGTGCATGGTGGGGTTCCACTCTGCGCCGGTGGTGGGAGAAGCGCTGGCGAAGGGGTTCAAGGGAATCGACGCGAAGGCGGCTTATACGCAGTTCAAGAAGCGGGCTGAGGTGGAAGATTATCGCGGCCTGGCGGCCTATCGCGAGCTTGGGTATGTGCCTTGCGATAAGCAGGATGAGTCTGCGAGTAAGACGCTGGATTACTCGTATGACGACTGGGCGGTGTCCGCGATAGCGATGGCGGCGGGAGAGAGTGCGGATGCCGCGCGGCTGCGGAAGAGTTCGCGATCGTTTGTGAATCTGTATGACAAGGAGTCCGGGTTTATCCGGCCGAAGTACAGCGATGGGCACTGGGCTGCGCCGTTCAATCCGAAGTCGATTAAGATTACGAAGTGGCGGGACTACACGGAGGCGAATGCGTGGCAGACGACATTCTGCGTGCAGCATGAGCCTTCCGTTTTGATTGAGACGCTGGGTGGCAATGAGGCGTTTGTGAAGAAGCTGGATGAACTGTTCAACCAGAGCTCTGAGCTGCCGCCGGATATGCCGCCGGATGTGACGGGGATGGTGGGGCAGTATGCGCATGGCAATGAGCCGAGCCACCACATTGCGTACTTGTACAACTACGCGGGTGCGCCGCATAAGACGCAGGCTCGGATACGGAGCCTGCTGGAGACGATGTACGACAACCAGCCGGATGGGATGGCGGGAAATGAAGACTGCGGACAGATGTCGGCGTGGTTCTGCATCAGCGCGCTGGGGATTTACGCGGTGGACCCGGTGAGCGCAACGTATGACTTTGGGACACCGCTGTTCGACCGGGTGGAGATGGATCTTCCGGCTGGGAAGAAGCTGGTGATCGAGGCGAAACGAGAGTCGGCGGGGGCGCAGTACATCAAGGCGGTCACGTGGAATGGTGCGGCTGTGAATGGTTTATCGATTGACCATGCACGGCTGACGCAGGGCGGGACGCTGGTGTTCCAGCTTGCGGCGAAGCCCGTGATGATGGGACTGAAGACCGCTTAGGTAGCGGCTGCGGTCTTCTGTCCCAGATGAGGGTTATGGGTGATGGGCGGGGGATGGGGTGCCTCCGCTTATTGCTCCGGGTTCCAGGAGGGCGTCCTGGCAGCCTGTGGGGGCGTTGATGATGTTGCAGCGGGCAGGAAGGCCGTTGGGGAAGCCGACGGAGTAGCCGGTCCACTGCGAGGGCTCTGAGAGCGGGTAGTCGGTGCTGATCATCTGGGCGCCGGAGTGGATGAGTTCATCGCGGCGGGTGGTGTCGTTGGTGCGCGCGGCTTTGGTACCTTCGTCGGTGCGGGCGCGGATGATGTAACCCTGCTTGACGAGCGAATCGATGACCTGCGGGGCGCCGCTGTTCTGCTCGATGAAGGCTGCGTCGGGCTGGCCGGGGTCGGCGTTGGTGAAGAGGACGCGGCCTTCGAGAAGCGGGTGGCCCTGCTTGTAGACGGGGCCGACAGGCTTCTGATCCATGAGGAAGATGACCTTGCCGCGAGACTGGGCCAGCGTGGGCCAGTGGCCTGCGTGGACGGCGGCGTCGAGTGTGGGATAGCCGGCGCGGATGTCATCGGGAAGGATGATTTCTCGGTCGGGGAAGATGGAGCGTATTTCTTTGTCCAAGGCGTCAAAGGTGGCGGAGGTAAAGGGTTCTGCGGTGACTCCGCCGGGGATATCTTTGGTGGCTCCCTGCTTGGTTTCGATCAGGAGGAAGAGGGGGATGTGCTGTGGGTTCTTCTGGGACCAGGCGCGGATTTCCGCGAGGCACGCGGTGAAGAGGTGGCAGGAGCTGCGCTGGTTGAGGTCAGGGATGTGGATGACCTTGAATCCGGGCTTGTCCATCTCGTGGGTAGGATCGAAGTCAGGGTCCGGCGGGAGGCCGGCTTGTTTGCTGAGCTCTACGATTTTGGGATGGGCGAAGCGGCCGCCGGTGGGGTCTTGCACGATATCGATTTCAAGCTGGCGGACTCCGCCATCGAGCTGATGGGTCAAGGTGGCGTGGCGGTATTCGAGCGATTCATACGCGCTGGGATTGTGCATGCGCGTGAACTTTTCTTCGCTGGGGGCGAAGCCGAGGTTGTAACTGTTGTGGGAGCCGATGACTTGAATCTGGTTGAGATGGATGAGCTTATCTTGTTTTTCCTGGGCTGCCGTCGTCTGCGACGACAGCCCGGGAACGTAAGCGAGTGCGACCAATGCAGCTACGGCGATGCGGCAATGCGGCAAGCAGGTACCTCCACGAACAGGGTGAGAGTTTCTAGAAGAGGAACTTGGCTGCGAACTGAAGCTGCCGCGAGGGGAAGGCGCTGGTGATGGAACCGAAGGAGCCGCTGCCATCCGTGATGGCGCTATCGGGCCCCTGCCAGTTGGTGTGGTTGAGGACGTTGAAGGCTTCGGCGCGGAGGTCAAGCTTGTACCGCTCGCGAAGGATGGGGAACTGCTTGTGGAGGCCGAGGTCCGTGTCGTAGTAGGCGAAGGAGCGGAGGATATTGCGCGAGATGTTTCCGTACGCCGTGGTGTTGCCATACAGCGCATAAGAGGGCAGGGCATAGCTGGAGAAGGGGAGATAGTTGGTGAGGCCGGTGTACTTGGAGGCCTTGACGATGGCGGAGCCGGGGCTCTTCAACGGGGTGCCGGCAAGGTGCTGCGGGCGGAGCGTGGCGAGGTCCGTGGTGAAGAGAGGGCCGGTGGCGTTCGAGGCGGTGGTGGAGCTGGAGTAGGTAATGTTGAAAGGCAGGCCGCTGGTCATGGTGTTGATGACGGTCATCTGCCAGCCGCCGAGGAGGACGTTGGCGAAGGCGTTTGACTGGGCGCCGTAGTGGCGACCGTGGCCGTAAGGGAGGTCCCAGACGATGGAGGTGGTGTTGTCCAGCGGCTGGTCGTAGCCGGAGGGGCCGTAGTCGTTGCGAGGGTTGGCGAAGTTGACGCGGGAGTTGTCGCCGTTGCTGGTCTCCAGGTGGCCGGAGGAGAGGTCAAAGGCGCGGCTGTAGGTGAAGGCGTTGAGGACGTACAGCGCACCCATGCGCTTTTCTGCTTTGAACTGCAGGGAGTTATAGGTGGCGGAGCCTTCGTTGGTTGCGATCTCGATATCGCCGAAGGTGGGGACGGGGCGACGTGCCTGGTAGGTCTGGCCGGCTGCGTTGCAGGCGGTGACGCTGGGGAGCAGGCAGGGTGCGGCCTGGTTGTAATCCGCGAGGATCTGGAGGTGAGTGGACTTGTTTCCGACATAGGCAAGATCCAGCAGGATGCCGTGGGGAAGTTCACGCTGGATGCCGAAGAAGTAGCTCTGGACGTAGCCGGTCTGGAAGTGGGAGGGGATGTAACGCGAGGTCACTTGCAGAGGGTTGAAGTTGGCGGAGCTGGTGAGATTGGCTGCGTAGCCCTGCTGGGTCTGGCGGAAGCAGCCGGTCTGGCTTTGCGTGTCATTGATGCAGAGGTTGGAGCCGGGCACGGTGGTGAAGGGGCTGGGGTTGTTGACGGCGGCGTTGACGACGTTGGGGCCGTTATAGGTGAGGTTGTTTTCGCCGCCGGCGCGGTTGAACTGGACGTAGACGATGCCGTATCCGCCGCGGATGACGGTGTCCTTGTTGGCACTGTAGGAGAAGCCGAAGCGGGGTGCGAAGTTCTTGGATGGGACGTGGACGAGGGAGCGGTTATAGATGCTGCCGCTTGAGGCCTGGGTGAGGGTGTTCGTGGTGGGATTGAAGTTGGCGAGCTTGTTATCGCGCTCAAACTGCGGCGTCATGACCTCATAGCGGAGGCCGGCGTTGACGGTGAGGGCGGGAGTGAGCTTGAGATCGTCCTGGAAGTAGCCGGCGTTGTAGCGCTGACGGAGGTTGACGATGGTGTAGTTGGTGAGGGAGTACGAGGAACGGTTGCCGAAGAGGAAGTCTGCGACCTCGCGGGCCTGGGCGATCTGAGTGGATGCGGTAGAAGGTACAACCTTCCCATTGATCGTAGGGGGATTAGTGGTTGCCGGATCGAACGGGATACACCCGGTGTCGTTTATGGTCGCGCAAGTGCGAAAGAAGGTAGAGCTTGGACCGGCAGCGTATTGGCTGGCGTAGTTGTCTTGGCCGTAGCTGGGATTGAAGTCATTGACCTGGGTGTGGATAAGTTGTAGTTCATAGCCGACCTTCATGGACTGCTTGCCGTGGACCCAGGTGTAGTTGACCTTCGGGTTATAGATGGTGGGATTCTGGAACTGGGGGCTTGAGGTCTGGTTGCCAAGCTGAGTAAAGCCGCTGATGGACTGGCCGTTAAGGCTGCGCACGATCATGGGGTCCGTGGGCAGACCATCCGTGATGCCGAACTGAGTCAGCAGAGAGGGCTGGCCAACACCGTACGGGGTCTTCTGGCCGATGTTGCGTGTCCAGCCGAAGCGGATGTCGAGCAGGCGGTTCTGGTTGATGATCCAGGTGGCCCCGCCGGCAATCTCGCGGTTCTGTACGTTGACGTTGGAGTTTGCGTTGCCGCCAGCGGGACCTCCTACGGTTGGAGGATCGAAGATGGTCTCCTGGTGCTCGCTGTAGCGTCCAAAAAGCTTCCACTTGGCGAAGTTCTGATCGATGCGAGCGTCACCCTTGTCGTCGCCAATGGTGCCGCGGGGTGCGTTGCTGTAGTTGTTAGTAATGTTGTCGAACGCTGGAGCTACTCCGCTCGCTCCGCTCACATTGTTCGCCGGAAGCTTGGATAGAACAGCAAGCGCAAAGGGAGTCGCACCTGTAGATATATCGCCGTTGAAGTATGAAGTTCCGCTGACGGGGTTGTAGAGCGGGATGGGGGCGGTGCTGCCGTCCACGCGGTGCAGGAGGAAGTGGCCGAGACGCTGCTCGGCGTTGGGCAGGGTGACGGGGGCGAGCTGGTAATTGAAGATCTGGCGAAGACCTTCGTAGTCCGCGAAGAAGAAGGTGCGATCTTTGAAGATGGGTCCGCCGAAGGTGCCGCCGAACTGATTGCGGATGAGCTTGGGCTTGGTGTTGGTGATGGGCTCAATGGGACCGACGGCGTTGAGGTTGGTGTTGCGAAGGTAGTCCCAGGCGCGACCGTGGAACTGGTTGTCGCCGCTGCGGGTGGAGACGTTGACGACTGCGCCGGGCTGACGGCCATACTCGGCGGAGTAGTTGTTGGTTTCGAGGCGGAACTCGCTGACGGCGTCTGGCGAGGGTGAGATGTTCTCGTCTTCGAATCCCTGGTTGGAGGTGCCGTAGTTGCTGTTCTCAAGGCCGTCGAGGAGGAATTCATTGAAGGCGGAGCGCTGGCCGTTGATGTTGAAGGCACCCTCGCGGCTGGACGCGCTTTGATTTTCAAGGAGCGATTTGCGGGTGCCGGGGGCGAGGAGGACGAGGTCGGCATACGAGCGGCCGTTGAGGGGAAGGTTTTCGACTTCACGGGTGCCGATGACCTGGCTGCGGGAGCTTGTCTCGGTGTCGAGGAGCTCGGCGGCGGAGGTGACTTCAACGACCTCGTTGACGCGGCCGGGCTTGATGCCGATATCGACGCGCTGACGGGCGTCTGTGGAGACGTTGAAGGGCTCGGTGCGTGCGCCTTCAAAGCCGGCAGCCTCAGTGGAGACCTGGTAGTTGCCGATGGGGACGGAGTCGAACTCATATTTGCCGTCTTTGTCTGTCTGGGCGGTCTGGGTGACGTTGGTGGCCACGTTGATGAGTGTGACCTTGGCGTTGCCGACGAAGGCGCCGGAGTTATCGCGAACGTAACCCAGGACGGAGGCGGAGCCGAACTGCGCGGCTGCGTTGCCTGCGGCCAACGCGAACAAGGCGACGGCCAGCAGCAGACTGCTGAGGAATGTCTGGAAGCGCGTGGTGCCGCGCTCTATCGAAATGATCATTTTTGTCCCACTCTTTTCTGGTTTTTGCATCTTGTCCTCCGGCAAAGCTCGCTTCACGCACCAGTCAATGGCGTCTCCGTGAGCGTGCGCCAAATCAGTTATCCCTGAACGGTGACGAACATTACGCGGTCTCTGCGAATGATGTCAACGGAATTCGCGTTCTCTTTAGCGGTAACTATGAATCCACGTCAGAGAAGTTACCGCGCTGGGACAAACGTCAATTCCGGGCTCGACCAAGTATGCGAGATGAGGGCCGCTCTCCCTGTGAAGGGAAGAAGAAAATCCGGGTTGGGCTTGAGGAAAAGAGGGAATAAAAACTGCAACGCCCCGGATGGACGATCCGGGGCGTTGCAGATGAGAGTCAACGGAGAAAGATTACCAGGCGAGTTTGCCGGGGAAGAACTCCGCGAAGAGGTCGTCGTAGTACGGCTTGAGCTCTTTCATGTCGGGCTTGGTGTGACCCTTGGAGTAGAGGTCGTATGGGTTGAACTTAAGCACCCACTGGAGCATGGCGCGGTCTTGATCGTTGCAGAGATGGTCATACGCGTTATGGCGGTGCCAGGCGTAGAAGGAGTGGTAGCGAAGCATGTAGAGGCCCTCTATGGGGAGGTGGTTTTTCATGACCTCATAGATGTAGCCGTCGTGGCCGAAGCTGAGTTTCACCTTGTCCAGGCCGCAGTTGGGTTCGTAGACGCCGTACTTGGTTTGATAGAGGGAATTGTGGATATCGGGGTTGTTTTCAAAGTACTCCGGAAAGACGATGTCCCTGGAGTAGGCGCAGCCGGTGGGGAAGGTGTCGCCTACGACGCCCCACTGAGGTTCGCCGTAGAGGCAGAGGCACTTGCCGAGATCATGGACGAAGCCGGTGGCGATCATCCAGCGGGGATGGCCGTCGCGGCGGATGGCCTCCGAGGTCTGCACGAGGTGTTCGAGCTGGGTGAGGTCGGTGTCAGGGTCGCTGTCGTCGACGAGCGTGTTGAGATACTCGGCTGCCTCCCAGATGGACTTGTCGCCGCGGGTGAGGCCGAAGTACTCCTTCTCCTTCTGCTGGACGTAGTCGTAGGTCTGGAAGGTGTGGTTGAGGCGATAGAACTCGGCGACACCTGGGTTGGCTTCGGCGTCGTACTGACGGAATTCGGTCTCGGACTTGCCTTCCTTGTAGCGTCCCGCAAGGAACTCGTCCCATTCTTCCATGTCCGGCGTGAGGGGATTCTGGTCTGGGTCTGCGATTATCGTTGCGGTGCTCATCGGTGCCTCCAAGAGAAGTGCCTAGCGTACGTTAGCGGTTACTATAGGGGACCTGTGGATGCTTTGACAATAGGAATTTGCGCGTGCGGTAGATTGGCTGTGACGGGGGTGGAGATGGCAAAAGGTGAGGAAATGGATGGGCTAGTGCGGTGCCGATGGGCGGAGAGCGAAGCACTGATGCGGGAGTATCACGATGAGGAGTGGGGAGTGCCGCAGTATGACAGCCGGATGCTGTGGGAGATGCTGATGCTTGAGAGCTTCCAGGCGGGGCTTTCCTGGGCGATCATCCTGCGGAAGCGGGAGGGCTTTCGGCGGGCGTTCAAGGGATTCGATCCGGCGAAGGTGGCGCGCTTCAAGGAAGGGGACGTGGAACGGCTGATGGGGGATGCGGGGATCGTCAGGGCGCGGGCAAAGATTGAGGCGACGATTGCCGGGGCGAAGATTTACCTGGAGATGCAGACGGCGGGGGAGGATTTTGGGGAGTATGCATGGGGGCTCGCGGGGGGCAAGCCGGTGCTTGGGACTGGGAGGGTGCCGGTGAAGACGGCGCTTTCGGAGGAGATATCCAAGGCGCTGAAGAAGCGAGGGTTTAAGTTTGTTGGGGCGACGATTGTGTATGCGTGGATGCAGGCGGTGGGGATGGTGAATGATCATGCGTTGGAATGCTTTCGGTGTGACGAGGTCAAGAAGATGTCGCGTCCGAAGAGTAAGGTGGTTCATCCAACGGGTTAGCAAGAGGAGGCAGAGCGTGGCGATTATTTCGGTTCATCGGGTTGAGGCGGATGGCGTAACGGTGTTTTACCGCGAGGCAGGGCCGGTGGATGCGCCGGTGATCCTGCTGTTGCACGGGTTTCCGACGTCTTCCTTTCAGTACCGGGAGTTGATGCCGCTGCTTGCGGAGCGGTATCGGGTGATCGCGCCGGACCTGCCGGGGTTTGGGTTCACGGAGGTGCCAGATGGGTATTCGTACACGTTCGACAACCTTGCCAGGACGGTGGATGCGTTTACGGAGGCGCTGGAGTTGAAGCGGTATGCGCTGTATGTCTTCGACTATGGCGCGCCGACGGGGCTGAGGCTGGCGATGGCGCATCCGGAGCGGGTGACGGCGATCGTTTCGCAGAATGGCAATGCCTATGAGGAGGGGCTGGGGGATGCGTGGGCTCCGATCCGGCGGTACTGGGGGGAGCCGACGGAGGCGAATCGGGATGTGGTGCGGGGGCACTTGAACCTGGCGGGGTTGAAAGAGGAGTATCTGACCGGCGTGCCGAACCCGGAGATGGTGAAGCCAGAGGGGTACACGCTGGATGCAGCGCTGCTGGCGAGGCCTGGGAATGCTGAGATTCAGCTCGACTTGTTCTTGGACTATGCAAATAATGTGAAGCTTTACCCGGCGTTCCAGGAGTATTTCCGGGCGGCGAAGCCTCCGCTACTCGCGGTTTGGGGGCGGTTCGACCCTTTCTTCATTCCGCCGGGGGCAGAGGCCTTCAGGCGTGATCTCCCGGAGGCAGAGGTGCAGCTTCTGGACACTGGGCACTTTGCGTTGGAGACGCATGTGACGGAGGTCGCTGAGGCGATGCTGAAGTTTTTGGACGGGAAGGCGTGAAGACAGTCCTGCCGGGCGGGCCCGCTACGCGCGGGGCGCTCACCTCGTGACTTGTGTTGGGCTCCGCTTGGTCCGGGGCGCTGCCCGGCTTGAGGCCAGTACGGCGATATACTAAGAGACGTGAGTAAGACTTTTTATATCGAGACGTTTGGCTGTCAGATGAATGCGCACGACTCTGAAAAAGTGGTCGGGACGCTGGAGCAGCAGGGCTACGCGCAGGTGCAGGATGAGGCGGAGGCGGGGCTGATCCTGTACAACACCTGCTCGATCCGGGATAAGGCAGAGCAAAAGGTCTTTCACCGGCTGAACGAGTACAAGAAGCTGCAAGGTGAGGGCAAGCGGTTCGCGGTGATTGGGTGCGTGGCGCAGCAGGAAGGCGAGAAGATCTTCGATAAGGCGCCGTATGTGTCCATTGTGGCTGGGTCGGCGAGCTACAGGAATTTGCCGGGGATGCTGGAGCGGCTGGAACGTGGCGACTCGCGCATAACCGGGCTGGATGATAAGAAGACGACGGAGACGTTTGAGACGCCGTTTGTGGCAAGGACGAACCAGCATCGCGGATACATCACGATCATTGAAGGGTGCGACAAGTTTTGTGCGTATTGCGTGGTGCCGTATACGCGGGGGAATGAGCGGAGCCGGTCGGCGGCGAGTGTGATGGAGGAGGCCCGGCGGATGGCGGACGCCGGGTATACCGAGATTCAACTGCTGGGGCAGAACGTGAACTCGTACAAGGATCCGAGCGGGGCCAAGAGCTTTGCGGAACTGCTGCATGCGGTGGGGACGATTCCGGGGATTCGGCGGGTCAGGTTTACGACTTCGCATCCGAGGGACTTTACGAGGGACATCGTTGAGGTCATCGATGCGACGGAGACGCTTTGCGACCACGTGCATCTGCCGGTGCAGTCGGGGTCTACGGCGGTGCTGAAGGCGATGGCGCGGGAGTATACGCGGGAGTGGTACCTGGAGCGGATTAGCTGGATCAAGGCGGCGAAGCGGGATATTTCGATGACTTCGGACATCATTGTGGGGTTTCCGGGGGAGACGGAGGGGGATCTGGAGGAGACGGCGTCGCTGCTGGATGTGGTGGGGTATGACGCGATCTTCGCGTTCAAGTACTCGCCGCGGCCGAATACGCCGGCGGTGTCGATGGCGGATTCGATCTCTGAGGAGGTGAAGGTGGCGCGGTTGCAGATTCTGTTGGACCGGCAGCGGGAGATTCAGCGGGTCAGCTATGGGCGGCACCTGGGGCAGGTGATGGAGGTGATGGTGGAAGGGCATAACCGGCAACGGAACCAGGTGGTGGGGAGGACGTCGCAGAACAAGACGCTGAACTTTACGACGGCGCAGCCGATTATGCCGGCGCTGGGGAGCTACCAGCGGGTGCGGGTGACGCAGACGTTTCCGAACAGCCTGCTGGGCGAGGCTGTGGTGAGCGGCTGATGGCGGAACTGTTTACCGGGACCGAGATTGAGGTGCAGATTCGCGGGTTGATGCTGGACCCGGTGACGAATATGCCGATCATCGTGTTGAAAGATGTGGCGAGCGATCTGGTGCTGCCGATCTGGGTGGGGGTGTTTGAGGCGAATGCGATTGCTTTGGAGCTGGAGAAGACGGCGACTCCCCGGCCGATGACGCATGACCTGCTGCGGAATGTCGCCAGGGGGCTGGGGGCGAGGGTGACGAAGGTGGTGGTGTCCGACCTGAAGGAGGATACCTTTTATGCGACGATCTGGATGGAGCAGGGGGGGGAAGAGGTTGCGCTCGACGCTCGTCCGAGCGATGCGATTGCGCTGGCGCTGCGGTGGGACTGTCCGATTTTTGTGAGTACGCGGGTGCTGGGGCGGACCCGGCAGGAGACTGCGGGTGGGGCGAACGTGAATGCGGATGAGCTGCGGCGGTGGTTGGAGAATCTGAATGAGGACGATACGGGGCAGTACAAGATGTGAAAGGCAGGGTGGGGCGGGGAAAGGCAGTAAGGTGCAGGAGCTGGCCGCCCCGGTGAATGTGTGTAAAGGTCTTCAAAGAATTGGGGTTAGGGGTGGACCTCCTTCTTTTGTGGCTGTACCGTCTCTCGTTCGTGCTTGGGCGGCCGGCGTTGGGACGTTCGGGTTGGATGCTCCTCTGAATGCTGATCATGGTGTGGGGTCCCTACACCCACCGTGGCGTGTAAAGTCTTCGAAGGAAATGAGTTAGGTCTGGACCTCTACTTGGGAGAGCAGGATCAGGTGCCAGCTGTGCGATTTGGCGGCTCGGTTTGTCACGACGGTGGTTCGTCCGGAGAATCGGCCTGCTTCTATTGTATGGGATTGGTCAGGGTGGTTGCGCCAAGAATATTTTGGAGATAAGTGGTTTGCAATGATGATGTTAGGAGGTTCTGTGAGGCTTAGAGGACTTGACAGACGAGTTTGCGGCTGTTTGTGCTTAAGAAACTTGTAAGTTGCTCATTCAAAAAGCCTAATGAGATGCAGGAGCATCCGGTGTGGATACGGATGAGGGAGCGGGAAGTCTCGGATCGCGGTGCGGGCGCGGTTCATCAGATTGGCCAGGCTGGACGCGCTTTCGAATGTATTGATCGCTCCGGTTGGTACGTTGAGGTGGGGACGTGATGACGGCCATGGACGGGAAGAAGATCGCGGTTGTGGGTGGAGGGCCGGGCGGGCTCACGCTGGCTCGGCTGCTCCAGCAGAGCGGTGCGACGGTGTCGGTGTACGAGCGTGACCAGAGCCGCGATGCGCGGGTCCAGGGCAGCGCGTTGGATCTGCACGAGGACTCCGGACTTGCGGCGCTGGAGGCTGCGGGCCTGATGGAGGGGTTCTGGGCGAACCATCGCTCGGATCTCGATAGCCTCCGGCTTACCGACGATCGTGGGACGGTTCTGTATGAGCATGTGCGCCGGATGTCCGGTCCGGGGAAGCGTCCTGAGATCGAACGTGGTCCGTTGCGGGATCTTCTGCTTGATTCACTTGCGCCGGGGACGGTGCAGTGGGATTGCAAGCTGGAGGATTCAGGATTTCAGGGCGAGCAGGTCTTCTTACGTTTTGCGAACGGACAGACGGCACTGGCCGATGTCGCGATTGGCTGCGACGGCGCGAACTCTCGCCTGCGTGAGCTGGTCTCTCCGAGTCGACCGGAGTACGTGGGAGTTTCGCTGGTGGAGGCCCTGGTGCCTGAGGCCAAGCGGGCCGTGCCTGCGTTGTGGGAGCTTCTGGGCGGGTCGGCGCTGATTGCTTTGGGAGGCGAACGGACGATTGGCATGGGAACGAAGCCGGACGGCAGTTTGCTGCTGTACGCGGGGCTGAAGACGGAGGATCCGGCGGTAAGGCAGAGCCTGGAAGAGGCGAAGAGTCCGGAGGAGCGCGTGCGTTGGTTCCATGCCAACTTCCACGGTTGGAGCGAGCGATGGGAGCCTCTGTTCCGGGAGGCGGTCTCGATGGTTTGGCGTCCGCTGCTTGTTTGCCCCGCAGATCAGCACTGGACGCCGAAGGCAAACGTTACGCTGATTGGGGATGCGGCGCATGTGATGCCGCCGTATGCGGGCGAGGGCGTGAATATGGCGATGCTGGATGCCCTGGTGCTGTCGCAGTTTCTTGTGAGGGAACAGACGTCCGGGAATGCGATTGCAGCGTATGAGGCGGAGATGTTTGCGCGGATGCGATCCATGACGGCGGACACGATGGTAAATACGGAGATGTTTTATGCGCCGGATGCGTGTGAGCGCGTGGTGGGTTTGTTTCGGAGTTTTGCGGGGGGTGGGGCGGGGTTGGAGGTTGCGGGCTGACGTTGGGGTTTTGCGCTGGGGAGACCCGTGGTGATTCGTTTGGGTCAGGGGCCGGCGTATTCGGCCTCGGTGATCCAGGTGAATTGTTTGGGTGGGGCTCCGCGGAGGTGGCGGGCGGTTTTGTAGGCGGCTGTGCCGAAGAGGGCGATCAAGGCCAACATGCAGCTTATCCAGACGATGAAGCGGAGGTAGCCCTCCAGATGCCCGGACATCATGAACCAGCCGAGGCACCAGCCGAAGATGCTGCCGATTCCGGTGGTGACGACGGCGGCGTAGAGGCGGAAGAGGGCGAAGGTCATTCGGGTGATGAGGGCCTGGTGAATTGCGGCTGCAGATGTGGCGAGGACGGTGGTGAGGAGGATTCCGGCGATGAGATAGGTCCAGCCGAAGGCGGCGAGCAGGCGAGGGGCATGGAGGGTTTGGGAGTTGGCGGTTTGGGTGATGAAGGCGGTGGCGATGAGGCGGGCCCCGGCGAGGAGCATGAGGCCGACGGTGCATGGGCCGCAGATGGCGCACCAGAGAGCGGCGCTGAGGGCGTAGCGGCGGGTGGGTGGGAGAACAAGGCAGAAGAGGAAGACGAGGGAGCCCAGGAGCAGGAAGAGAAAGAGGATTCCGGCTAAGAGGAGGGGAAGCATTTTGACATCGTACGCTGGGCTTGGAGGAGGACATTCCAGCGGGAGAGATCCCGCCGGGAGAGATTCAGAGGCGGGTCCTTCGTCGAGGGTCTCGCGGTGGGGCTGGGAGACCCTACGCGGGCGAAGGGCGGTCGGGCTACGCCCGAGACCCCACCCTATTCGGCGATAAGGCTGCCGAAAAGGATGGGGCACCCGAAACAGTCAACGACAGGGGCGAGGGCAACCACGAAAGCGAGATTCTCGCGCGAGCCGGTTGAGGGGTTGAGAAGGGGGGGCTTCGTCGGGTCCTTCGACTCCGCCCGTCGATGAGGCCGACGGGCTTTGCTCAGGATGACGGATTTTGTCCGTCCACAGGAGAACGATTTCGGTCATGGACGAACGGGGCGGTGGATGGGTTATTGGTGGGTGAGGGTGCGGAGGTGGGAGAAGAATTCGGGGAAGGAGATGGCGGCGGCTTCGGCGCCTTCGATGAGGTTGGGGGAGGTGGCGCGGAGGGCGGCGATGGCGAAGGCCATGGCGATGCGGTGATCATTTCCTGAACCCGCGAGGGCGCCGGAGTCGATGGTGGCGCCGTGGAGGGTTTGCTGGCCGGGGATGTCGAGGCCGTCGGGGTGCTCGGTGAAGGTGGCTCCCATGGCCTTCAAGTTGCGGGCTACGAGGTCGATGCGGTCGGATTCCTTGACGCGGAGTTCGGCGGCGTCGCGGATGCGGAGGCCGTATTTGGTGTAAGGGGCGATGGCGGCGAGGACGGGGAGCTCGTCGATGAGTTGGGCGGTGAGGGCGCCGGAGATTTCCAAGGGCTGGGTGCTGCGGATGGGGCCGCCTCCTTGTACCTGGATGGTGCCGACGATTTCGCCGTGGTGCTCTTCGACGTTGAGGACGCGGATGCGGCCGCCGAGGGAGGTGATGACGTCGAGCAGGGCGGAGCGGGTGGGGTTCATGCCGAGGGAGTCGAGGATGAGGTTGGAGTCCGGGAAGAGGAGAGCGGCGGCGAGGAAGAAGGCGGCGGAGGAGAGGTCGCCGGGGACGGTGGCGTCGATGGCGTGGAGGGATTGTTGGCCGGGGATGGAGAGGGTTGACGGTTTGTCAGCCGCGGCACTGGAGCGGGTGAGGGTGGCCCCGAAGGCGCGGAGGGCGTGCTCGGAGTGGTCGCGGGTGCGGACGGACTCCGAGAGGGAGGTGGTGCCGGAGGCCTGGAGGCCGGCGAAGAGGACGGCGGTTTTGACCTGGGCGGAGGGGATGGGGGTGTCGAAAGAGATGGCGGTGAGGGGGGTGCCGTGGATGGTCATGGGGGCGTGGGAGTCGGTGAGCGTGATGCGTGCGCCCATGGCGGTGAGGGGTTTGCGGATGCGCTCCATGGGGCGGAGGGTGAGGGAGTGGTCGCCGATGAGGGTGAAGGTGTGGGGGTGGGGGGCGATGAGGCCGGCGAGCATGCGCATGGTGGAGCCGGAGTTGCCGCAGTCGAGTGGGGCGGCGGGTTGATGGAAGCGGCCGGCTGTGCCGATGACTTCAATGTGAGTTGGGAGGACGGTGACCTGGGCTCCGAGGGCGGCCATGCAGGCGAGGGAGCTGTGGGGGTCGGCGCCCGTGGAGAAGTTGGAGAGGCGGGTGGTGCCGGAGGCGAGGCCGGCGAGCATGGCGTACCGGTGCGAGATGGACTTATCGCCGGGGAGGACGAGGGAGCCCTGGAGGGCGCGGGCGGGGGAGACGACTTCTGAGGACATTGGTTCCAGCTTATGCGAAAGCGGGACTGGAGCCAAAGTGGAAGGGAATGTAACCCAAAATTGGCGGGACCTTTGGGGGTTAATTGACTAAACTAGAAGAAACGTTCTTCGTGACGTGGCGTCCAAGCTGGTGTAGGCCGTAAGGCTCAAGAAGATGTGGATGAACGATTTACCGGTTGCGGGCCTGGGAGTTTGAAACGGCTGCACCTCAAATGGGAGCTTTACCTTGACTTTCTTTTCGCAGAGCAACTTTGTGAGTAAGACTCGTAACCTGGCGCTGGGTGCGGTGGCTGGGCTGGCCCTTTCGGCTTGTGTGTGCGCTCCGGCCGTGGCGGCTGAGCTTTCAAATGACGGCAAGGCAGCGATTCCGAAGGATGTGCAGCAGATCATCGTGGTGGATTACCGGGCGATGCAGAACTCGCCGGCGGCGATGAGTTTGAAGGAACGGGTGCTTCCTCCGGAGCTGAAGCGGCTGGAGACGGCGCTGAAGAACAGCGGGCTGAAGGTGGATCAGGACGCGGAGATTCTGGCGTTTGCGTCGTTCCGGGCGGGCGATCCCGGCAAGGAAGGGACGCGGATTGTGGGGATTGCGCAGGGGCAGTTCCATACCGGGGCGATTATGGCGAACTTCACCAAGACGAAGACCAAGGGCACGATGCTGCGCGATAACGCGGTGTATCCGCTGGGCAGCGCGGGGATGAGCGTGTGCTTTTTGAACCAGACGACGATGGTGTTTGGGGATAAAGAGGCGGTGAAGGCGGCGCTTGACGCTCGGGATGGGGTGACGGGCAATCTGCTGCAAAACAGCGACATGGTGAACGACATGGTCGCGGTGGACCAGAAGGCTGTGTGGAGTTTGCTGGACCAGAAGGGCACGCAGACGATGATGAAGAGCGTGCTGGGCGAGGCGTCGCAGCTGGCGGACTATGACACGGTGAAGAACCGGATGAAGAGTGCGCGGTACACGATGGATTTTTCAAACGGCGTGAAGTTCAACATGTCCGTGGTGATGTCCGATACGATTACGGCGGCGACGGCGGCTACGCTGATGAAGGGCGTGTCGATTATGAAGAAGACGGGCGGCAGCCCTATGGAGAAGACGGCGCTGGATGCGACGACGATCGATTCGAACTCGGGGACGCTGACGGTGGATTATTCGTCGAGTGATAGCCAGTTTTCGAGTTTGTTGAGCTCGCCTCTGTTCCAGTCCGTGGTGAAGTAAGAACGAGGTTTCAGGGATCAGGTTGTGGGGTAAAAGGAAGGGCGGCTCCCGGGTGGGAGCCGTCCTTTTTGTTGGAGGAAACTTACTTTGCGGCCATGAGGAGGGGGGCGATGCGGGCGCGGATCTGGTCGGAGGTAAAGGGTTTGCAGATGTAGGCTTTGGCTCCGGCTTCGATGGCGCGCTTCACGAGGGGGGCGCTGCCTTCGGTGGTGATGACGATGACGGGGGTGGAGGGGGCGAGGCCTTCGGCGCGGCGGGCTTCGAGGAACTGGAGGCCGTCCATGACGGGCATGTTGATGTCCGAGAGGATGATATCGAGGCCGCCGGAGGCGTTTTCCGGGAGGCGGAGGAGGTCGAGGGCTTCGGCTCCGTTGTTGGCCTGGAGAACTTCGGTGAGTTCGATGCCGGCCTGGCGCACGGCGCGCTCGACGACCTTCCGCATGACGACTGAGTCGTCGATGATTAATGCCCGCATCCTGCCTCCTGATGTGTGTGCTGCTTATAGAGGCGTTATCGGCGGGGCGGGGTGGGGCTTGAGTGGTGGGTGTGGGGAGATAGGACAGGGTATCTCAGCGGCTGAAGCGGGATTCGTTGCAGGCTTCAAGGCACGGGTGAACCGGCGCCTTGAAGCAAGACCGGGTCTGCGGCGGCTCTTGCAGCGGTGTAAGGGATCATGGGACGGCTCTAACCTATTCGGGGGATAGTTCGGCCCGTGGAGTGCATTTGTCCGGTGCATGGATAGCGGACTTTATGCGGCATATACGGGCTTGTTGTCACGGACACAGGCGCTCGACACGGCGGCAAACAACCTTGCGAACGTGGGGACGACGGGGTTCCGGGCGCAGAAGGATTACTTCAGCGGGGTGCTGACGGGGAACTTTACCGGGGGCGAGGTGGCCTCGCAGGTGGGCAATGGGGTGAACAGCTTTGGCGTGTTGGGCGGCAGCCGGACGGACCTGAGCCAGGGGCCGCTGGTGAGCACGTCCAACCCGCTGGACCTGGCGCTGAGCGGGACGGGATTTTTTGCGGTGCAGACGAGCCACGGGGTTCGGTATACGCGGGATGGGTCGTTTACGCGGTCGGCGACCGGGCAGTTGCAGACAAATAATGGCGAGCCGGTGCTGAGCGCGACCAAGCAGCCCATCACGCTGCCGAGCGGGACGGTGGAGGTGTCCGCGGATGGGACAGTTTCGGTGCAGACGGATGGCGGGTCGGCGGTGGTGGACCATGTGGGCGTGTTCACGTTTGCCGATCCGGGGGCGTTGACGGCGGAGGGCGCGAGCCGGTTTGTGGCGGCGGCGGGAGCGGTTCCGATTCCAGGGGATGCGGCGGTGAAGCAGGGTGCGGTGGAAGGCGCGAACCAGGATGCGGTCTCCGGCACGATGCAGCTGGTGCTGATTCAACGGCAGGCCGAGATGATGCAGAAGGCGCTGAGCGCGTTCAACAACGACTTCGACAAGGTTGCGGTGGAGCAGATCGCACGGATTTGAAGAGCAGGGTACGGCAGTGAAGGCCAGGGCAAGGCAGTAAGAGGCAGGACTTTGGGAGAGCGCAGATGATTCGAGCACTTTATACGGCAGCGAGCGGCATGGCGGCACAGCAGAAGAACCTGGACACGATTGCGAACAACCTGGCGAACTCGGCTACGGCGGGGTTCCGGAGCCGGCGGCTGGAGTTTGAGGACATGGTGTACCAGAACTTCATTACGCCGGGATCTCCGGCGAGCCAGCAGACGGTGAGTGCTGGCTTGCAGATTGGGTTGGGAACGAGGACGTCCGCGACCGAGCTGATTACGAGCCAGGGAGACTTCAACCAGACGAACAATCCGCTGGATATTGCGATTCAGGGGGGCGGGTTCTTCCAGGTGCAGCAGCAGGACGGGACGATTGCGTATACGCGCAATGGCAGCTTCCACCTGACGAGCCAAGGAACGATTGTGACGGCGGAAGGGAACCAGTTGCTGCCGGCGATCACGATTCCGGCGAATGCGACCTCGATCACGATCTCGCAGTACGGGGTGGTTTCAGCGACGATTCCGGGGCAGACGACGGCGTCGCAACTGGGGAATATTCAATTGGCGAATTTTGTGAACCCGGCGGGACTGGATTCGATTGGCAACAGCCTGTTTACGCAGACGCAGGCCTCCGGCAATGCGGTGACGGATGTGCCGGGGGGGACTTCGGGGACGGGGTTCCTGGAGCAGGGGTATCTGGAGAACTCAAATGTGGACGTGGTGACGGAGTTTGTGCAGATGATTCTGGCGCAGCGGGCTTACGAGAGCAACAGCAAGGTGGTGCATGTGGCGGATGACATGTATCAGCAGATCAATGGCATGGTTCGGTCGTAAGACAGTTCTAGTTCTAGTTCTAGTTCTAGTTCTAGTTCTTAGTTCTTAGTTCTTCGTTGTTGGTTTTTAGTTCTTGTCGGGGTTGGGTATGGGCTTGAAGGTTGTGGCTACGGTGGTTGCGGGAGTTGTGGCGGGAGCAGGGTGCGGGTGGGCTTCAGAGCCTCCGCGCGGTTGCTTCCGGAGTATTGCGGAGGCGGCGCAGCAGACGCATCTGCTTGACCCGGCGAACGTTTCGGCGGAGAGCGGAGGGTTTCGCCTGGAGGATATGCGGCGGGACCGAATGCTGAACAAGCGGTGGGCGATTGTGCGGAGCTGCGATCATCCGGAGCGGCCGGCGACGACGGTGGCGATGGGCGCGGAGGAAACGCCGCAGGCGGCGGTGGCGCAGGCGAAGGAGCCGGTGAAGGCACCGGCGTATGCGGCGCCGGTGGTGAGGGCGGGTTCGACCGTGCGGCTGGTGGGGAATGACGGCAACCTGCGCTTTGAGACGATGGGCGTCGCGCAGACGAACGGGGCGCTGGGGCAGCAGATTCAGGTGCGGCTGGTGAGTGCGACGACGAATAACGACGCGGCGGCACGGGTGCTGACGGGAACGGTTCGCAGCGCGGAACTTTTGGAATGGGAGCCGTCACGATGAACGGTCTTACTGCTTCACGCAATCCGTGGATTCATCCCCGGCCCGGGCTGGGAACGTTTGCGGCTCTTACGACGGGAGTGCTGCTGCTGATCCTGGCGGTGAGCCTGCAGGCGCAGGAGAGTCTGTCGGTGCCTTCGACGCCGGGTGTTCTGACGCCGACGACGCCCCCGGAGCCGCATGGCAAGCTGGCCGCATTGAAGGCGAAGATCGCTCCTCCGGCGACGAACGTGGCGCGGAGCAGCCTGAACGAGTATCTGACGCGGGTGCGGGCGGATGGGTCCGGGGTGGAGACGGGGAGTGGGTCGATCTGGAGCGAGAGCGGACGGCTGGCGCAACTGAGCACGGATGTGCGGGCGATGCGGAAGCATGACCTGATCTCCGTGGTGGTGAGCGAGAACCTGGCGGCCTCGACAGATGGGAGCGTGAAGAACTCGCGGGCGAGCAATGCGAACTCTGGGATTTCGGGGCTGATTGGCACGCTGCACGCGGGCAATGCGTTGCAGAACCTGATCAATCAGAGTTCGGCGAGCGGGCTGACGGCGGCGGGGCAGAGCGTGAACAACTCCAGCCTGAGCACGGTGATCGGCGGGCAGGTGGTGGAGGTGCTTCCGAATGGGATGCTGGTGATTGAGGCGGCGCGGCAGGTGGAGTTCAGCCAGCAGACGCAGACGATTGTGCTGCGCGGACTGGTGCGGCCGGAGGATATTTCGCAGCAGAACCAGGTGCTTTCGACGGCGATCTCAAGCCTGGAGCTTGAGGTTCGGGGCAAGGGTATTGTGAACGATTTCACTCACCGGCAGAACGCACTTGTGCGCTTTTTGCAGAATATTCTGGTGTTTTGATGGGAGTCTTCTGGTTCTGGGCTCCGCATCGCGCGGGGGACGCGCCCTTCCCCGGGCGGCGGCGGTTGGTGCTGCATATTCTGGAAGGGCTGATCTTTATGGCTCTGGCGACGTGGAGCGGGGCGCAGGCGACGGGCGGCGGCGGCCGAGGCGGCGGGGCGGCGGCTGGTGGCAGGGGTGCTGCGGCGGGTGTGCCGGCTACGGCTCCTACGGCAGCTGCAGCTCCCGCGGCTGCTGGTGCGGCGGCTACGGGGGAAAGGACGTCTGCTGCGGCTGCGGCGGCCTCGCAGGCGGCGACGGCGAATCAGCTTGGGGCAGGGCAGGGACGGGCGAATCCGCAGGCGATGGTGCTGCTGACGCCCTCTCAGGTGACGAACCAAGGGGGCGGCGGAGGGTACGGGGGACCGGCTCCGGCGGCGAACTATGGTGCGGGCGGGAATGTTGCGGGGGTTTCGAATCCGCTGCGGGGCGGGCTGTCGGTGGCGCCGCCGGTGACGTCTGCGCCGCGGCTGGCGCGGCTGAAGGATATTGCTTCGATTGAGGGGATTCGCGACAACCAGCTGGTGGGATATGGGTTGGTGGTGGGGTTGCAGGGCACGGGCGATAGCCAGCAGACGACGTTTCCGACGCAGACGCTGGCTTCGATGCTGCTGAGGATGGGGGTTGGGGTTCCGGCCTCGGCAATCCGGGTGCAGAACCTGGCGGCGGTGTTTTTGTCCGCGACGCTGCCTCCATTTGCGCGGCCGGGAACGAAGCTGGATGTGACGGTGGCTTCGGCCGGCGACGCGAAGAGCCTGGAGGGCGGGCTGCTGCTGATGACGCCGCTGTATGGGGCGGATGGAAAGATTTATGCGCAGGCGCAGGGGTCGGTAGTGCTGGGCGGGTACTCGGTGAGCAGCAACGGGAATACGAAGCAGCTCAATCATCCGACAGCGGGGAGGATTCCGTTTGGCGCGATGACGGAACGCGGCATTACGCTGGATCTGACAGGGCACGATCGCTTTTCCGTGCTGCTGAACGACGCGGACTTCCACAGCGCGGAGGCGATGGCGGATGCGGTGAACCACGATCTTGGACGGCCACTGGCGCGGGTGGTGGACAGCCGGCGGGTGGAGTTGACGTTGACGCAGGGAGAGGATGTGCCGCTGCTGCTGAGCCGGGTGGAGGCGGTGGAGGTGGCGCAGTACCCGCGGGCGAAGGTGATTGTGAACGAGCGGACCGGGACGGTGGTGATTGGGGGGACGGTGGTGCTACAGCCGGTGTCCATCCTGCATGGCGGGCTGGTGGTGAATGTGGTGACGGAGTTCGCTGTTTCGCAGCCGAATGCGTTTGGCGGAGGCACGACGCAGGTGGTGCCGGAGACGACGGTGACGGCGAAGGACAAGCCGGTGAGTCATATCGAGCTGAAGCAGGGCTCGACGGTGGATGACCTGGTACGGAGTTTGCAGACGATTGGAGCGTCGTCGCATGACGTGATTTCGATTTTGCAGGCGATGAAGTCTGCCGGGGCCTTGGAAGCTGAGATTGAGGTGATATGACGATGCTGGGAATTGAGTCGGGGACGGAGCGGGCGCTGAGCACGGCGAGGACGGCGGGCGTGCAGGGCGGGAGCATGGACGCGCAGAAGCAGGCGAAGCTGGTGGATGGCGCCCATCAGTTTGAGGCGATGCTGCTGAACGAGATGCTGAAGCCGCTGAAGTTTGGTGAGGCGGAGTCCAGCGATGAAGGGTCGGATCAGTCCTCGGGCGGAGCCGGCGACACGATTCGGGGGTTTGCGACGGAGGCGATGGGCAAGGCGATTGCGAACAAGGGCGGGATGGGGTTGGCAAAACAGATCATCAGCCAGGTGACGGCAGAGCATGACCGTCAGGCTGGGAAGAAAGTGGGTACTAAAGTATGGTAAGCCAGGGCCGATACACTGATGCAGACGGAGGCATTAGAGATGGCAAATACAATCACGAGCGTGCAGGCGCACCCTACGAGCAACGGAACGGCTCCGGTGGAGAGCACGCGGCAGACTTCGAACCAGAATTCCACGGCCCGGGCGGCCGCCACGCACACGGCACCGCAGAAGACCGACCAGGCCAGTGTTTCCACGGTGGGCGCACTCGTCGCCAAGGCAAGTGCAGGATCAGACGTGCGCACGGAGAAGGTGGCGGCGTTGCAGCAGGCGATTTCGTCCGGGAGTTATCACGTTCCGGCGAGCGCGGTAGCCAGCAAGATTGTGGATTCGTTGCTGAGTTAAAGGGCGGCCGCGCGGCACGGGGGGTGCGCTCATGACCGCGCGTGGGGCGGTGGTGAAGAAGCCCGAAGCGAAGCCACACCTGGCCCAGTTGCTGGCGCAACTGCTGGCCGATGGAACGGCGGCTCTGGCACACCTGGATGCGGAATCGCTGGAGCTGCTGCAGGTGCGGGCGATGCAGTTGGGCCTGCAGATGGATGGACAGGTTCACCTGCTTCGAGAGGACGAGGACGAGCAGCATCGAGTGGAGAACCAGCACCGGATCTTTGCCGACGTGCTGCGATCAACGCAGGATCACCTGAATCTACTGAAGCGAATGAACGGCAGGGGGATGGTAAGTCCATGGGATCGCTAACGTCAGTCTTTGACCTTGCACGTCAGTCGCTGCAACTGGACCAGAACGCGCTGAGCGTGGTCGCGAACAATGTCGCGAATCAGAACACGGTGGGGTATACGCGGCAGGTGGCGACGGTGAACTCCGGTGATACGGTGCAGTTCCAGGGGCAGGTGTCGAGTTACGGCACGCCGACCCTGAGCGTGGTCTCGCAGCGGGACCGAGTGCTGGAGCAGCGGGTGCAGCAGCAGACGCAGGCGCAGGCTTCGAGCGCGTCCCGGTCCGGGGTGCTGAGCCAGGTGGAGAGCATCTTTGGGCTTTCGTCCAGTTCGACTTCGGCGGCTTCGACGCAGATTGGCACGGCGACGGATGCGTTCTTCAGCACGTTGACGGCGCTGAGCGCGAATCCGGCGGATACGGCGACGCGGCAGGCAGTGATTAGCGCGGCGACGACGCTGGCGAGCGCGTTCAACTCCAGCGCGACGCAACTGGCATCGATCCAGAATGGCGTGAATGCGAGCCTGACGAGCGCGGTCTCCGCGGTGAACGGGTTGACGAGCACGATTGCGAGCTTGAACGAGAAGATTCAGCAGATCAGCCCGAACGGAGATGCGGGGGCGCTGGAGGATCAGAGGCAGCAGGCGATTGCGCAGCTTTCGCAGTACATTGGGCTGGACCAGATTAAGACGGATAACAATGGGATCTCGCTGACGACGACGGGCGGGGCGACGCTGGTGTCAGGGAGCGTCTCGTTTGCGCTGTCCTCTACGATTACGAGCGGGACGACGAAGATTCAAGATGCTTCAGGCAACGATGTGACCGCTGGGGTGACCGGGGGGAGCATCGGCGGGTTGCTGACGGCGCAGGGGACGGATATCCCGACGGTGAGCAACGCGCTGGACGCGTTGGCGTACCGGATTGGCACCGCGGTGAATACGCAGAACGAGGCGGGGCTGACGACGACGGGCGCGGCGGGGACGGCGATCTTTTCGCTTCCGGCGACGGCGGCGGGGGCGGCCCTGCAGATCAGTGTGATTCCGACGACGGGCGATGCGCTGGCGGCGGCGAGTACAAGCGAAGGCAGCACGGGCAACACGAACGGGTTGGCACTGGCGTCGATCCAGACTGCGCTCGATGGGTCCGGCAACACGGTGGACCAGAACCTGGCGGGGCTACTCTCAACGATTGGCAATACGGCGGCGGCGGCGAACAACCAGAGCACGGCGCAGCAGGCGACGCTGACGCAGTTGACGAGCCAGCGGGACAGCTTGTCGGCGGTCTCGCTGGATGAAGAGGCGGCGAGCCTGACGCAGTATCAGAACTCCTATAACGCTGCGGCGAAGCTGTTCAGCATCATTAACACGCTGTTTGCGAGTGCGCTGAACCTGGGCACCGAGACGACGGTAGCGTAACGAGATTCGGCCGCAAAGGATGCGGCTGCGAGGGTTTGAGCGATGAGAGTGGATCCACATTACGTACAGAATTTGACGTCGGCGCTGAATGTTTCCGGCGGGACGGAACAGACGCTGACGCAGCAGCTTTCAAGCGGGCTGCGGATTTCGAAGCTGTCCGACGACCCGGTGGTGGCGGCACAGAATGCGTTGATCTCGAGCCAGATTGGGTCGATCGACTCATTTGTGCAGAGTGCGACCAAGGAACAGGGGCTGCTGCAGGTGACGGACTCGGCGCTGGGGCAGGTGGTGACGGATCTGACGTCGGCGATCTCGCTGGGGACGCAGGCGGGCAACGACACGCTGTCCGGGACGAACCTGCAGAGCATTGCGCAGCAGGTGAGCAGCCTGCGGGATAGTGTGCTTTCGCTGGCGAATACGAACTACCTGGGGCAGTATATTTTTAGCGGAAGCAAGGGGAATACCAAGGCATTTACGCTGGATGACTCCACAACGCCGGCGGTGGCGACGTACAACGGGGATACGGCGACGCAGCATGTGGCGACGCCGGGGGGGCAGAACATCCAGCTGAACCTGCCGGGGTCGGCGGTGTTTTCCGCCAGCGGTGCGGATGTGCTGGGGACGCTGAATCAGTTGGTGAGCGATCTGAGTGCGGGGGATACGGCGGCGATCCAGACGGATGTGGCTTCGCTGACGACCTCCCTGACGAATGTGAGTACGCAGCGGAGCGTGCTGGGCGGGGCGCAGGCGCGGCTGGTGGCGACTTCAAGCTATAGCCAGACGCAGGAGGCGGAGCTGACGGCGCAGCAATCGAGTCTGATCTCGGCGAATCCAGCGACGGTGGCAACGGATCTGCAGACGAGCGAGGTGCAGCACCAGGCGCTGCTGAGCGTGATTGCGGCGCTGAGTAAGACGAATTTGTTCAATCTGCTGCAGTAGTGGAGCGAGGGATCAGAGGTCAGGGAACAGGGGTCACTGAGAGGTTGCGGGGAGGTGGGCGTGGGTGCCACCTCCCCCTCGCTTTTGTTGCAAAATATTCAAAACACTAGGGTTAGGGTTGTATCGACGGGTGTGGAGTGAGCTAAGTTCTTTGTTTTCATGGGGTGGTGTCTGCAAAATATTCATATGAAAGGAGATAGGGTTACCGGCGGAGGTGCTCGGAATGAGGACCTATACTGCGAGGTATGGTCAAGGCGGTGGTGGGGGCGGTGCGGTTTTTCTGGACGGCGACAAGTGGACATCGGCTGAGGCCGTGGCGGAGCGAGTACCTGCGGTGGCGGGTGGAGACGTATTCGGGGAAGACGGCGGGGTCGTTGCGGATACGGGATTTTGTGAAGCTGTTTCTGGATGAGCCGGGGCAGGTGATGCGGTTTTTCCGGTGGAGCCGAAGGCTGCAGGGGTTGGCGCAGGGCGAGAAGCCGTAATGGCGGCATTCTGGCGGCAAAGCAGGCGCGAATTTTTAGCGATGGCGGGGATGGCGGGGGGCTCCTTGCTGGCGGGGTGTGGGCGCAGGGTGGTGCGGGCCGGGGGACAGGTTGCGGCGGGGGTATTGGGGCCGGGGTCGCTGCGGAGCCATGCGACGGCACGAGGGCTGCTGAATGGGTGTGCGGTGAATGTGAGGGCGCTGGAGACGGTGCCGGGATACGCGGCGCTTGTAGCGGAACAATCCAGCCTTGTGGTGGCGGAGAACGAGATGAAGTGGGCCCGGCTGAGGCCGACGATCGACACGTATGAGTTTGAGCAGGCGGATGCGCTGGTTGCGTTCGCGGAGAAGCACCGGATTAAGGTGAGGGGGCATAACCTGTGCTGGCATCGGCAGCTTCCGGGGTGGTTCGAGGCGGAGGCGAACGCGGGGAATGCGAGGCGGCTGCTGACGGAGCATATCGAACGGGTGACTGGACGGTACGCGGGGCGGATGCATAGCTGGGACGTGATGAATGAGGCCGTGCGGGTGGAGGATGGGAGGCCGGACGGGCTGCGGGATTCGCCGTGGCTGCGGCTGGTGGGGGAGGAGTACCTGGAGGTGGCGTTTCATGCGGCGCGGCAGGCTGATCCGACGGCACTGCTGGCCTACAACGAGTACGGGATTGAGGGTGAAGACGCGAAGGATGAGGCGAAGCGGGTGGCGGTGCTGGAGCTGCTGCGGAGGTTGAAGGCGAGGAATGTGCCAGTGGATGCGGTGGGGGTGCAATCGCACCTGAGCGCGGGGGCGGGGCATATTTATGGGGCGGGACTGGTGCGGTTTCTGACGGAGGTAAAAGAGCTTGGGCTGCAGGTGTTTGTGACGGAGATGGATGTGAATGACCGGGCGCTGGCGGGTGATGTGGGGCTGAGAGATAAGGAGGTGGCGGGGGTGTATGGGCGGTACCTGGCGATGATGCTGCGGGATACGAATGTGACGGCGGTACTGACGTGGGGGATCACGGATAAGCTGACGTGGCTAAACGGGGAAGATGCGCGGGCGGATCATCTGCCGGAGCGGTGTTTGCCGTTCGACGAGGCGATGAGGCCGGTGGAGGCTTTTTTTGCGATGCGGGATTGCTATGACAGGCGGGTCCTGCCGGACGGGCCCGCTGCGCGCGGGGCGGTCACTTCGTGACGGGTGTTGGCTTCGCGGGTCCGGGCGTTGCCCGGCACGGAATTTTGAGGTGGGTTAAGCTAGGGATAGAGGTGAATGACTGATGGGTGCATGGATCAAGCTGACGGCTGTGGATGGCAACGAGTTGAGCGCGTATGAGGCGAAGCCGGTGAGCGAGCCGATTGGCGCGGTGGTGGTGGTGCAGGAGATCTTTGGGGTGAATGCGTCGATCCGCAAGGTGGTGGATGACTTTGCGGAGCAGGGATATCTGGCGATTGCGCCGGCGATCTTCGACCGGTTTGAGAAGGGTGTAGACCTGGGGTATGGGGACGAGGATATGAAGAAGGCGTTCAGCCTGTATCCAAAGCTGGAGCCGGATGTGACGCTGCTGGATGTGGCAGCGGCGTATGAGGAGGCGAAGAAGGCGGGGAAGGGCATTGCGGTGATGGGCTTCTGCTACGGCGGGCTGATGAGCTGGATCTCCGCAGTGCGGGGGGAGAATGTGAAGATGCAGCCTTCGTGCACGGTGGGGTACTACGCGGGGGGCGTGGGGAAGGTGGCGGCGGAAGAGCCGAGCTGCCCGGTGATGCTGCATTTTGGGCTGGCGGATGGGCATATCGGCGCGGATCAGCGGGAGGCTGTGGCGGCGGCGCATCCTGAGGTGGAGATTCATACGTATGAGGGTGCGGGACATGGGTTCGCGAACCCGGACCGGCCGGACTACAGTGCGGCGGCGGCGCAGTTGGCGTGGGGACGGACGCTGGGGTTTATTCGGACACATGTGGCGTAGGTCGGCGTAACCCTGGGCGGGGTGACTGTTTCGCCCGATTCGGGGCGAAGGGTGATCCGGATGGTGCCTGGTTTTGGTTGCCCGGCTTCGCCTGCGGGTGGAAACGGTGCTAAACTTTCGTAGACACTTATCGGTGAATAGAAGAATCAGGAGTAAAGAAACGCTGTGTTGGCATCCTTGAAGAAAACAGACATTATCGCGAAGTTTCGGACGCACGAGTCAGATACCGGGAGTCCGGAGGTCCAGATTGCCATTCTGACTGAGCGGATTACGGAACTGACCGAGCACTTCAAAACGCACAAGAAGGATCACGGCTCGCGCCGCGGCCTGCTGATGCTGGTGAGCAAGCGCCGCCGCCTGCTCGATTACCTGAAGAAGGTTGATGCCGACCGCTACCGCGAGGTCATCAGCAAGCTCGGAATCCGCAAGTAGCCCCACCCCTACCCGCAGGCACCAGGGAACCGGACCATGGAATGTTGCACGGCCTGTCCAATCAGCACGGAAGATTTCGCCGAGGATCGTTTAGGATTCCCGGCGTGGAGTCGCCGCTGATGGCCGGAGGTTATTGCTGCGCATTCTATCCTTCCTTTCCTGGGAGCTTCGGCCCCAAGCCCATGAACGACACAGCGCAGTTCAGCGGTCGCGCGTTATAACGCACCGGCTGAGCTGCGCGTTGGCGCGTCCGCAGGCTGATGGTTCAGCCACGAACGCGGCCTGATCCCCTTACAAGTTCCACCTATTGCAAGCACCTGAGAGAAGAGGGCGCACCCCATGAAGCATGACGTGACTGTAGAGCTTGCCGGCGGCAAGCAGATCAAATTTGAGACTGGACGGATGGCCAAGCAGGCCTCCGGCGCCGCGTTTACCACCTCCGGCGACAATGCCATTCTGGCGACGGCCGTGGCCTCGCCCGACCCGAAAGAGGGTATCGACTTTTTCCCGCTGACGGTGGAGTACCGCGAGTTTACATATGCCGGCGGACGCATTCCGGGCGGGTTCATCAAGCGCGAGGGACGTCCTTCCGAGAAGGAAGTGCTGACGAGCCGTCAGATCGACCGGCCGATTCGTCCGCTGTTTCCGGAGGCCTTCCGGAACGAGACGCAGGTGGTTGCGTTTGTGTACTCGGCTGACAAGGAAAACGATCCGGACGTGCTGGGGATCAACGGCGCGAGCTGCGCGCTGGCGCTGAGCGACATACCCTTCCACGGGCCTGTGGGTGCAGTGCGGGTTGGGCTGATCGAGGGGAACTTCGTCGTCAATCCGACGTATGCGGAGCGGGCCACGAGCACGCTGAACATTATGGTCGTCGGCACGGCGGACGGCATTGTGATGGTGGAGTCTGGGTCGAAGGAGTGCTCGGAAGAGAATGTCGTCGACGCGATTGAGTTTGCGCATGTGGAGATCAAGAAGATCTGCGCGGCGATTGAAGAGCTGGTGAAGCTGGCGGGTAAGACGAAGCGGATTGTGTCGGCGATTGAGACGGATCAGGCTTACCTGGGCGAGCTGAATGCGAAGGTCGGCGACAGGCTGAAGGATGCACTCGACACGCAGAAGCATCCGAAGTTTGAGAGCTATGCGCTGGTGAAGGAGATCAAGGACGAGCTGAAGAAGAGCTTGCCCGAGGGCGATGCTTCGGCCGGCAAGAAGCTGAGCAAGTACTACGAGCTGATGCGCGAGAACATCTTCCGCGAGCAGGTGCTGAATGAGCGGATTCGCCCGGACCACCGTGCGTTCGACCAGATTCGTCTGGTGACGGTGGAGGTTGGGGTGCTGCCGCGGGTGCATGGATCGGCGCTGTTTACGCGCGGCGAGACGCAGGCACTGGTGACGGCGACGCTGGGTACGACGGATGACTCGCAGCGGATGGAGAGCTACGAGGGCGAGCAGAAGCGTCGGTTTATGCTGCACTACAACTTCCCGCCGTTTTCGGTGGGTGAAGTAGGGCGCATGACGGGCGTTGGGCGGCGTGAGATTGGTCATGGCGCGCTGGCCTGGCGTGCGATTGAAGCAGTGCTGCCGGCGGAAGATGAATCGCCGTACGTGCTGCGCGTGGTGTCGGACATTCTGGAGTCGAATGGATCGTCTTCGATGGCGACGGTGTGCGGCGCTTCGCTGGCGCTGATGCAGGCCGGGATTCCGCTGAAGGGCTCGGTTGCCGGTGTGGCGATGGGTCTGGTGAAGGAGGGCGAGAAGTACGCCGTCCTGACCGACATTGCGGGTGCGGAAGATCACTATGGCGACATGGACTTCAAGGTGGCGGGTACCCGCAAGGGCATCACGGCGCTGCAGATGGACATCAAGATCATGGGGATTACGCCGCAGATCATGCGGGAGGCGCTTGAGCAGGCTCGGCGCGGCCGGCTGGAGCTGCTGGATACGATGGACGCGACGCTTTCCGGCGCGAAGCAGGAGAAGAGTGCGTTCGCTCCGCGGATTCACAGCATGATGATTCCGACCGACAAGATCCGCGACCTGATTGGACCAGGAGGCAAGGTGATCCGCGGGATTATCGATGCGACCGGTGTGAAGATCGACGTGGACGATACGGGCCGGGTCAATGTGGCTTCGAGCGATGCGGATGGTTTGAGCCGCGCGATCCAGATGATTACCGACCTGACGGCGACGCCGGAGATCGGCAAGACGTATCTGGGGAAGGTGGTTCGGCTGGCGGAGTTCGGCGCGTTCGTGGAGATCTTCCCGGGCACGGATGGACTGCTGCATGTGTCCGAGATTGCCGAGCATCGCGTGAAGGAAGTGAAGGACGAGCTTCGCGAGGGCGATCAGATCCTGGTGAAGGTGCTGGCGATTGAAGGCAACCGCATCAAGCTGAGCCGCAAGGCTGTGCTGCGTGAGCAGAGAGCGAAGCTGGGGCTGCCGGAGATTCCGGAGGCCAGTGAAGGCGGATCGGATCGTGGATCTGATCGTAGTTCCGAGCGCGGCGATCGTGGCGGACGTTCTGAGCGCGGAGAGCGTTCTGAGCGGGGCGACCGTGGAGATCGTGGTGATCGCGCACCGCGCGGCGGGGGTGACTTCAATCGTCAGCCGGTTGCGCCGGCTCCGGCGATTGCAGCGGCTGCTGAACCGGAGTTGGACGGCAACGACGACGATGATGACGACATCGACGATGAGGATGTCGAGGGCGAGGATGAGCCGAACTTCAACCGTGCCGATGCTCCGGCAGGTGCGCCTGGAACTGCGGCCCCTGCGGGCGGTGTGCGGCCGGCAGGAGATCGCAGGCCGGGCGGACGGCGTCGCCGTGGCGGACGTCGGCCGGGTCAGGGCGGGGGCGGAAATCGTCCTCCTCAGGCTTAGTCGAGTGCCGATGCGAACGAAAGGGGAGAGAGCTGCGCTTTGGCGTGGCTCTCTTCTTTTGCTTGCCCTGACACTTTGGGTCGGGGTGGCGCTTGCCTTACCGGCAGGGGTTGAGCAGGTTTCTCCGGGTGTATGGTTTCTGGTTGGGAATGCGGAGAAGGGCTACAGCAATACCGTTGTGATTGAGATGGAACGGTATCTGATTGTGGTGGACGCGAACTATCCTGGGCGAGCGAAGGAGTTGCTGGCGCTGATGCCGGAGATCTCGGCTAAGCCGGTGCGGTATGTGTTCGACACGCATGCGCATGGGGACCACGCCTATGGAAACTCCACGTGGACGCGGGCCGGCGCGGAGACGATGGCGTTTGCGGGGGTGGCGAAGGAGATGAATCGCTGGGAGCCTGGACGGTGGCGGCTGGCCGAGGCGG
Source organism: uncultured Acidobacteriaceae bacterium (assembly GCA_964242025.1). Classification (GTDB taxonomy): domain Bacteria; phylum Acidobacteriota; class Terriglobia; order Terriglobales; family Acidobacteriaceae; genus Edaphobacter. The sequence continues at coordinate 63,559 of CAXSZW010000008.1, read as the reverse complement.
ATGCCCGGCGGGGAGACGTGAGGGAGACGGGCGAGCATGATGTGGAGCGGCCGAAGCGGGTGATCGCCGGCAACAAATTTGTGTTGAAAGACGGGACGCGGGAGGTGGACTTTCTGTTTTTCGGGTGGGGGCATACGCCGGGAGATGGGTATGTCTGGTTGCCGAAGGAGCAGGTGCTCGCGACTGGGGATGCCGCGGTGAATGGTCCGCGCAACAAGCTGGTGGATGCTTGGCTCGCGAATTGGCCGCGGATGTTGGATAAGGCGATTGCGCTGGGGCCGCAGTACGTTCTGCCAGGGCATGGAGAACGAGGTGGGGTGGAGATACTGACGGGGCAGCGGCAGTTTCTGGTGGATCTGTTTGCGGCGGTGAAGCGGGAGGCGATGGCGGGGAAGACGCCGGAGACGATGTCTGTTGAGCTTCCGGCGGATGCGCATTGGGTGCCGAAGAGCCTGGCGGAGGATATCGGGGCCTGCTATGCGGAGATTAAGGGTGGGGCTCCGGCCGGTTCCTTGCCGCATGTTTGGAGGTGAGGGTTGAGGCCTGGGGTGTGGGCAGGGTTTGCGGGGTACTGCGTGCTGGCGGGATCGCGGTGGCTGGTGGATGCGGCGGTGCCTCCGCCGGTGCCGGGGATGCTTCGGGTGGGCGTGCACGAGGTTGTGCTGGCGGTGATCTTGACGGCCTGGCTGGCGGCGCGGCGGAGGGCGGTTGCGTGGCGAATACTGGCTGGGATTGGGGTGTTGGCGGGGGTGGTGCTTCTGCTGCCGGATGCGGTGATCGAGGCGGGGTCAGGAAGCGTGAGTGGGTTGACGGCGACGCTGGTGTTTACTTTAATTCCGCTGGTGGTGGTGCTGGTGGTGGCGCAACAGGGAGCTGGATTTGGTCCGGGGGATGAGGCGAGGTCGCTGCTGGGGCCGGCGCTGGTTGGGGTGTTTGGGGCGGCGTTGCTGATTCCGTTCGCGATGCCGGTCTCCGCGGCGGGGAGGTTGTGGCTGGCGGCGTTGGTGGGGAGTGTTGTGCTGGCGGGGTTGGCGGCGGTTCGGATGCATGAAGCGCTGCGCGGGGTGCCGGTTGTGGCTGCAGCGGCGGCGGCGAGTGCGGTGATGGCGGTGGTTGGATTGACGTTGGGGCATGGGGATTGGGGGGTGCTGGCGGCGCTGGTAGCGGACCGGCGGGCGATGATCTTCGAGGGGGCTGTGGCGGTGGTGGTGGATGGGCCGCTGCTGCTGCTGGGGCTTTGGCTGCTGCGAGAGATGGCTCCGCTGGGAGCCGTGACGCGGTATCCGCTGGTGCTGCTGGTGACGATTGGGGAGAGCTATCTGCTGATGCATGGGAGGGCGAGCTGGCCGATGGTCGTGGGAGCGGTGATGATGGCGGGAAGTGTGGCGTGGCTGCTGCGGGCCTCGGTTGTGCAGGGGCGTGACTTGGTGAGTACGTCCGGGCGGTGAAGGCTTTGAGTGCGGGCGGAGCGGGGGTAGACTCGGGCTATGGCTGCATCCATGTATATCGTGGTGGAGGGGGAAGACCCGGGGTTCGACATTTTTGTGAACGGGCGGATGCTGGCGCGGCACGAGGATGCGCTGGAACGGCTGGCGCTGTCGGTTGGGGTCAGGCCGCTGATCGAGTATTTTTCCGCCGATGAGAATTCCATGTCGCTGCTGATAGAAGAGGGGGCGGGGAATCCGGAGTTGATCAAACGCTTGCCGCCGCCGCAGTGGTACTTCGGGAGCGAAGGGCTGGAGACGGTGGATGGGCTGATCGAGGTGCTGCGGGATGAGCCGCATAAGCTGGGCAGCGAGGGGCCGATGGTGCTCGAAGAGCTGCAGGAGTATGCGACGGTGCTGCGGAAGACGGAGCTGCGCGGGCTGCGGTGGCACCTGGCGGTGAGTTGGCGGTAGACGTGCCGCTCCAAGCAAGTGCTTCACACCGATTTTCACCGATTTGGACCGATTCTGATTGAGGTTTTCCACCGCCTCGGGTGCTTGCTTGATCGGAAGGCCTTGGAGTGTCATGCTCGATGGATGAAGCGAATTGTGATGATGTGCGTGGTTGTGGTGGGGTTGGTAGGGACGAACGCCTGCTGGGGGCAGGATAAGGGGAGCTGGCGGGCGGAGAGCAAGACGGCTTCGTCGATTACGGGGGATCTGGGGCTCTCGAATGACAAGCTGTATCTGAACTTCACGCCATTTACGGTGGCGACGGTCCGGGTGTTGAAGCAGGCGGAGACGAGTGCGCTGTTTGCGGCGGAGGGGGAGACAGAAGGGGTCGGTAACTTGTATCGGCTGAGGATCCCTGGCGACCGGAAGTTCCTGCATAAGAACAACTTATGCGCGAGCGAGGATGTGACGTATATGGCGACTTCCGTGACGGGGAAGACGCTGCGGGTGGCGTTCTTTTCCGGGCCGAAGATGCCGGAGCTGACGGTGGATTGGATGGCGAATACGACGGATTTGTGTGGGACGTTTACGTATTCGAGATAAGCTGCCAGCCGGGATGGAGGAAGGCGGTCGGCTCCGCCGATGCCCACCTTAGCGACGATGAAGCTGTCGCGAAGATGGGGCACAGGCGTGATCCCTATCAGGCGGGGAGGTCGCCCTGGGCGAGACGGCGGTGGAAGAAGCTGTAGACGAGGGACATCATGTTGTGGGCGTGTTCGGGGTCGTAGCGGAGACCTTCATCGCGGAGGAAGGCATGGGCTCCGTTGACCTCGTGCCAATTGATTTTGGTGTTGAGTTCGTTGAGGCGGGCGAGGAGCTTCATGCGGCCTTCGGTGGGAACGTGAGGATCCTGGCGGCCCCAGGCCATGAAGAGTTCGCCCTTGATTTCAGAGGCTTTCGCGAGGGAATCATCGTGTTTGCCCTGGCCGAGGGTGCCGGTGTGGATGTCTGTGGCGTAGAAGCAGACGGTGCCTAAGACGTCTGGATTCATCGCAGCTCGGAAGGCGAGGTGGCCGCCCATGCAGATGCCCATGGCCCCCAGTTTGCCGGTGCAATCGGCGCGTGAGGACAGGTGGTCGAGGACGGCGCGGGCGTCGTCGTCGTATGCCTGGACAGGCTTATCGGTTTTGAGGAAGTTGCCCTTGTCCGAGCCTTCCTGGTCGTACTTGAGGGCAAGACCAGCGGGGAGGGATTCGTGGTAAACCTCTGGCATTGCAACGACATAGCCTTGACCGGCGAGCATGGCGGCGGTGCGGCGGATGGGGCCGGTGACCTGGAAGATTTCGGAGTAAAAGACGATACCGGGGTACTTGCCGGGGGCCGCAGGGCGGGCGATATGGGTGCGCATGGGGCCGGTGGGGGTGGCGAGATCCACGTACTCCGTGTCAATGATGATCATGGTGGATTGATGGTACACCGTGGAGAAATGTATGGATAAGGTGGGTAAGGGACGGCCACTGGGCACGGTGAGAAGGGGATGGGGGCAGGAGAGGGGATTTCGCTGATTTAGGTTTGTGGGTCGATGGGGAGAGGGCTCGTGCTGTGGGATGGCGAAAGACAAACTTGGTCAAACTATCAATTTCTCGCCACTATGTACGATGGGCAACATAGTCGTATCTCAGGCGGAAGTAAAGTGATTGATGACATGGAAGCTGTTTTTTACAATACAAACTGCTCCGCACCACTTCGAAACAGGCGGCAAGTGAGGATCGTGCCATGACCGAGCCAGTTCGGGTCACCGATATTCGTACTGAAGATGGGAACGAGGTTTTGATCGAGTTCTCGAACGGGAAGATTGTCGCGCTGAAGGTGCAGGAGATTTTAGAGGCGATTGCCTCCGTTCATGAGCCGGACCCATCGCTGGTGAACTAAGGCTAGAGGCCGATGGGGGATGGGGTATTCCTTGCGGCGTGACGGCGGTGCCACCAGGCGGAGACATCCGGTGCGAACTCCAGGCCGATGTTGCCAAGGCCGCCTTCCAGAGTGACGATGGTGGAGTTCATGAAGGTCAGTGAGGCGCCGCGATCCTGGGCGGGGTAGTAGGCGTTGGAGATGGCGCCAGCGGTGAGATTTCCAAGGACATTTGAAAAGTTGGGTTGGGTGCGTCCGTTATCGCCACGGCAGATGAGCGGCGCGGTGAGGGCGTGGCGGAGGCGTGACTTGATGGTGCCAGTGCCCTGACGGAAAAAGCGCGGGTCCTGGTGGAGGAGGATGGGGTACACGGCACCGGCGAGCATGGTGCCGTCGAGGGTGTCGGCATAGTTTGCTCCGGCGCGTTTGAAGTAGCCCTGGGCGCCCCAGCCGTAGCCGCGATGGGTGTCGCCGAGCTCGCTATAACCGGCGAGGAAGAAGGAGCCGACGATGTTGAAGGGGTCTGCTGCGGCGTGGAAGGCGAGTTCGACCTTCTGACTTTTAGAAAGGGCTACGCCGCGGCCGCTGAGGACGGTGTTGAAGTTGGGAACGACGGCGAGGATGCGCTGCTGCTCCTGAGCTTTGACCTCGCGGGCGGCTTCGGCGTGGAGGTCTGGGTCGGGGGCTTCATCGTCCTGGGTGAGGACGGTGGAGGGGGCGTTGGGGAGGGGCTGCTCGGACTGGGGTTGGGACTGCTGGGCGAGGAGATGCGGGGCGAGCGCGATCGCGAGGAGTGCGAGGGTGAGTTGGCGCGCGCAGGGCATATCTTTACAAGATGATGCCGGGGCGGCTGGGGTTGGTTTTGAGGTAACTACCGGGTTACTTCGGGGTGGGTGAGCGTACGCGTGAAGGAGCGGCCGCGACGGCAACTGCAGCAGCAGGTCCTCCCGCTCGTGGAAGGATGACGAACAGGACCAGAGACTCGTGTCCGGGAGCGGGGGTCTACTTGAGGGGTTGGGGGCCGAGGGGGAGCTGCTCGCGGGAGAGGAGGACGACGACGGCGAGGCCGAGGAGGAGGACTGCGGACTCAACGCGCTCGGAACGCTTGTGGAGGGTGTAAAAGTGCGCGCGGGCGGGGTGGGTGGGGGGCACGGAGGTGATGTCGCCGCCGGTGCGGTCGCGGTCGCGATCCATGGAGGGGAGGATGTTGAGGTGGATGTAGGCGGTGGCGAGGATCATGACGGCGGTGAGGAGGAACTGCATCTCATACCGGCCGCGGATGCGCATGGGGGCGCGGGCGAAGAGGACGGCAGTGACGGCGAGGAAGCAGGCTCCGCAGGCGATGCCGACGAGATCGAAGACGCGGAGGGTTGCGCCGACGATGAGACCGGCGTCATGGGTGGAGGGCAGGGTGTGGAAGGCGGTGGGGGCGAGGATGAAGGCGAAGAAGAGCAGGCCGCCGACCCAGGTGACCATCGCGAGGAGCTGGATGAGGCGGAGGAAGGTGGGCATGGAGTACTCGGTTGGGTGAGGAAGACGGGATGCTCGCGCGGGCCGGATAGGGTCGTGGCTGGATAAAATTCTTCGGGGTCCTTCGACTGCGTCCGTCGCAAAAAGCGCGACGGACTTCGCTCAGGATGACGCTTCTGGGGGTAGGTCCACTTTACTCAGGGACGACCTGAGTGGTGCTGCTGCGGGCGAGGGCGCGGCGGAGGACGATGTCCATGGCGGATTTGAGTTCGGCGTACTGGGGTTCGGTGAGGCGGCCTTCGAGGCGATCGGTTTCGATGGCGAAGGTTTCATCTTTGAGGACCTGGAGGAGGCCGCTTCCGGAGGGAGTGGCGGGACTGTAGGGGGCGGCGGGGTATCCGGCGTTTGCGGCTACGACGGCGCCTGCGGGGGCGGGGGTGCGGAGCATTATGCCTGCGCCGACGGCGAAGACGAGGGCGAGGCCGGCGATGATGAACCACTTGTACTTGGACCAGGGGTCGTGGGTGGCTTCGGGGTCGACGGGGACGCCGAGACCGCCGCCGGGGCGGGTGTCTGTGCCTGCGGGGCTTGCGCCGCCTGCGGCTGGGGCGTTGGGGGTTGCGCCCTGGCTGGCGTCGCCGGTCTGGGTTTCACGGGGGAGCTGGCCGGTTCCGGAGACGGTGAACTCCAGCGGCATGGAGGGCTGGACGGAGCGGGCGACGAAGGTCTGGGCGCCCATCTCCTCCGTGACCGGGGAGTACGGGGCGCCGTTGCCGGGTTTGAAGGTCATGCCCTTGGGCATCATGACGGCGATGGTGTCCGTGGCCATGACGGGGCGGGGCTTGAAGGTGACGCCGGATTTGGGATCGTACTGGAGGCGGTAGGAGACCTGGAATTCGCTCTCGCCCGGGCGGATGGGGAAGATCATGGTGTACTTGTTGGGCTCGTCATCCGGGACGAGAGGGGACTGGACGGCCATGCCGCCGGGAGCCTTGGCCGCGGAACCCTGGATGGTGGCGCCGGGGGGGAGGTAGAGCTCGAACGGATGGGCGTTCATGAGCGTGGTTTCGGGCTTGGAGTCGTTTTTGACGAAGAAGTGCTCGACGACGTTGAGGCCGGAGCCGCCGGGGTCGGACTCGATGCGCATGACGTCGGCGTCCAGCTGAACGCCCTGGACGGAGGCTGCGGCGGAGTAGACGTCCATATCGACGGACTGGGTGCCGGGCTGGACGGGCTTGAAGTAGTTGGCCTTATCGTGGGTGACGCGGAGGAGATGGAGGCCGTCGGCGGGGACTTCAATGGTGAAGTGGCCGCGTGCGTCGGTCTTGGTGCGGGCGAGCTCCTGCATGCCCTGGGCGAGCTGGAGGAGGACAACGTCGTCGCCGCCGGAGGGCTTGTTGGTGGTCTTGTTGGTGACGATGCCGGTGACGGGTTCGGCGATGGCGGCGGAGGCGCAGAGGAGCGCGAGCAGGCAGGAGAGGAGCAGTTTTGAACGAAGGATCACGGGTCCAGTCTACTTGATAGGATTTGGGAGTTCGGGAACCAAGCTTTGAAACGGAGAAAGACTTCACACGAAGAAATGGGGAGTTAGGCCTGTTTTGCCTCCACCACTGCGACGCGCTCGTGAAGGGCGGTCATAGACCGCATGATCTCCAAAGCATCTTTGTGGCTGTCAGCGCGAGCGTCTTCGAGTCTCTTATTGACCGAATCCAAGCCTGCGTCCAGGCGACGGTTCGTGTTGTCTAGACCTGCTTCCAGGCGACCGTTGGTCCTGTCTAGACCTGCTTCCAGGCGGCTGAGGCGTTGGTTGTTGCTGATCCAGGAGAGGATGACGAGTACGCTTGGGATGCCGATGCTGAGGAGCAGTTGCAGGTTGGTCATAAGGGCATCTCCTTTAGTGGACTTGAGGATACCTATCGGCATCTTCAAATTCCAGTCGTGCTAGCGGGCGCGGCGCATGCCGCGGGATTCGAGGGTTTCCATTTCGGCGACGACGGTGGCGGCTTCGGATTCGAGGGCGTTGCGCTGGTCGATGTAGTCCTGCTCGGGGTACTTGCCGGCGAGGTATTCGAAGTTGAGGTCGCGGATGTTTTCGTAGATGGAGTCCTTGCGCTCGCGGAGATAGTCGACGCGGGTCTTGTCGGCCTGGACGAAGGGGTTCTTGTCCGGCCAGAAGATGAAGAGGAAGCAGAGGACGGAGAGGATGATTCCGGCGGTGAGGCTCATCAGTATTGGGTCTCCCGGCGGATGCGGTCGCGGAGGGTGTCGTCGACCGTGAGGGTGGCGGCGGGGCCTGCGGCGAGGGCATGGGTGAACTTGCGGGCGGCCCAGAGCTTGACCAGGAAGGCGGTGCCGAGGGTGGCAAGGACGAACATGGTGATCGGGATCGCCCAGGCAACGTTGTCAAAGCCTCCGCGGATGGGCGCGGCGAGGACGGTGGCGCCGTACTTGCCGACGAACCAGTTGAGGATGAGGGCGTCGGCTCCGGTGCCGTTGGGGCCAGCGAGTTGGTCTTGCAGTTCGCCGATCATGCGTGAGGAGTCCGGGCAGCCGACGTGGTTGCATTCCAGCAGCACCTGGGCGCAGCCGCAGACGCACATCATGTTGTGACCGATGCGGCCAAAGCGGGCGGAGGGGTCGGACGAGGCGTCGGCACCGAGCATGGCGACGGCGAGGACGCAGACGAGGCCGGCGGAGCCCAGGCGGCGGGGGGTCAGGAAGCGAAGAAGCGAGGAAAGGCGATTAGACACGTTGGGCCTCTGCAAGGGCGGGCATGGGGGCTTGGGCGAGGGACTCGCGGCGGCGGGCTACGACGCTGGGGACCAGGGCGTAGAGGGTGCCGGCGACGACGATGAGGACGCCGACCCAGATCCAGGAGACGAGGGGGTTGAGGAAGGCTTTGACGATGGGCTTGCCGGAGTCCGGGTTGCGGCCCATGAAGATGACGTAAAGATCCGCGATGGGGGTGGAGTGCAGGGCGACGACGGTTGAGGTGGTCTGGGAGGCGTGATAGAAGCGGCGCTCGGGGGAGAGGGTGAGCTGATGCTTGCCGCCTTTGGAGACGTCCAGGAGGGCGAAGTCGGTGTCGTAGTTGGGATTGGAGTCCTGGGTGTAGGACTGGCAGACGATCTTGTAGCCGCCGATGGAGAAGGAGTCGCCGTAGCCCATCTCCTGCTCATGCGACTGATTGAATGCGCCTCCGGCGATGCCGATGAACATGACGACGATGCCGAAGTGGACGAGGTAGCCGCCGTAACGCCGGGTGTTCTTGCGCATGAGCGTGCCGGCGGAGAGCAGGAGGTTCTGGCCGGTCTGGGTACGGACGACGTTGGCTCCGCGGAGGAACTCGGCGAAGATGGCGGTGGTGACGCCGGCGGCGAGGGCGAAGGCGAGGAGCGAGAAGGTCTGGGCTTGCCAGTCGTCGCCGGCGGACCAGGGGTGGATGCCGAAGGCGATCATGGCAAGGAGCGCGACACCGAACGCTGCGCCGGGGAGGATGAAGTTGCGGCGGATGGAACGCAGGGAGGTCGAGCGCCAGGCGAGGAGCGGGCCGATGCCGGTGAGGAAGAGCAGGAAGAGGCCGATGGGGATGTTGACGCGGTTGTAGTAGGGCGCGCCCATGGTGGTCTTGGTGCCCTGGACGTACTCGCTGAGGACGGGGAAAAGCGTGCCGACGAGGACGGTGATGCAGGCCACGAGCAGGATCATGTTGTTGAACAGGAAGCTGGACTCGCGGGAGACGAGGGATTCGAGGCGGTTCTCGCTGACGAGGTGGTCCCGCTGCTTGAAGAAGGTGAAGAGACAGACGGCGAGCACGAGCGCCATGTAGCCGACGAACCAGTTGCCGATGCTGCTTTGGGCGAAGGCATGGACGGAAGAGACGAGGCCAGCGCGGGTGAGCAGGGTGCCGAGAAGAGTGAGGAGGAAGGTGCTGAAGATGAGCCAGACGTTCCAGCTCTTCATCATGCCACGCTTTTCCTGCATCATGACGGAGTGCAGGAAGGCGGTGCCGGTGAGCCAGGGCATGAGGCTGGCGTTTTCCACCGGGTCCCAGCCCCAGTAGCCGCCCCAGCCGAGAACCGAGTACGCCCAGTGTGCGCCGAGGAAGATGCCGCAGGTGAGAAACATCCAGGTGACCATGGTCCAGCGGCGGGTGATGTGAATCCACTTTTCGCCGGGGTACCGCATCATGAGCGCGCCGAGGGCGAAGGCGAAGGGGACGGAGAAGCCGACGTAGCCGAGATAGAGCATCGGCGGGTGGATGACCATCTCCGGGTATTGAAGGAGGGGATTGAGGCCGAAGCCGTTGGTGGCGAGCTCGCCGGGCTCAATGGCGAAGGGTGGCGCGGCGAAATTGAGCAGGAGCATGAAGAAGACCTGCGCGCTGGCCAGGATGGTGGAGGCGAAGGCGGAAAGGCGGACGTCGACTTTATGGCGGATACGGAGGACGAAGCCATACGTCGCGAGCAGCCAGGACCAGAGCAGGAGGGAGCCTTCCTGGCCGGACCAGAGGGCGGAGAACTTGTACGCGCCGGGGAGTTCGCGGTTGGTGTGGTGCAGGATGTAGGTGACGGAGTAATCATTGGTAAAGGCTGCCCACACGAGGGCGAAGGCGGCGCAGGAGACGGCGACGAAGCTGGCGACGCCGGCGCGGCGGGCGGTCTCCTGAAGGCGGGAGCTGACGGCGAGCTCGGCTGAGCCGCGGACCTCGTTGCGGGAGCGCCAGAGGGCGATGCCCCCGGCGAAGAGGGTATAGACGCTGAGCATCAGGGCGAGCAACAGGGAGAAGCTGCCGAACTCGGGCATGGGGTGCTGGTTCATGGGAGCGGAGAATCCTCGCCCTTATTCTCGCAGACAACGGGGGACTGGGCCAATGAATCGCGTGGGTGCGCGATGATCGGCTGAACCGCCGGGCGTGGCGAGGATGAGGGAGATCAAACGGGCGCGAAAATCAATCCAAAGGATGAGGCAGAATCTTCAAGCCTGAAGATTTTCTTCGCACACGTTCGGTCCTTCGCTCTGAGTTACGGCCTGTCTTGTGCTTTGGATTCTTCCTGCCAGATGAGGCGGTGAACGCTGGCGAGGAGGTGATCGGGCAGGAGAGGTTTCATGCGGAAGAGGACGTTGAGGCCGGCGTACTGGTCTTCGGCTTCTTCCAGACCGCTGATGACGAGGACGGGAAGGTCAGGATGCAGTTTGCGGAGTTCGCGGACAAACTCTGCGCCGGTCATGCCGGGCATCAGGTGGTCGGTGATGACGAGGGTGATTTCGGCGGGGAATTCCTTGGTGTGGAACTGCTCCAGGGCGCGGACAGGGTTGAGGGCGGCGATGACGAAGTAACCGGCGCGCCGAAGGATCGTCTGCCGGGTTGCTGCCTGTACGGCGTTGTCGTCAATGAGGAGGATGGCAGAGGTGTCCTTGCCAATGTCGCCTGCCTTCGGGTCAATTGCATCCATGCGGCGCTCTCCGGCCAGTCGCATGGGTGCGCTGGCTTGGTTTCGTGTCTGTAATGAACTGTGATGCGCGTCAGCGACTTTTTGTCATCCAAGGTGTTGCGAATTTGCGTCGCGGGTATTCCAAGAAGAAACAAAAGGGGGAGACGAGGGGCGTCGACGCTCCGGCCTGCAATGATTGAAGACACCTCGAAAGGGGACATCATGGCGATCCTGTGCGATGTGCATTGATGTTTTACACGTCGGGGCAAGCGATAATGGAACGATGAAGCGGCGGATCATCAGCCATTACGAGTTTGTGCGCAAGATCGGCGCGGGTGGGTCCGGGGTGGTTTTCCTGGCGACCGACACGCTGCTGCAGCGGCCGGTGGTGCTGAAGCTGCTGAAGCGCGGCGCGCTGACGCTGGACCAGGTGAGGACGACGCAGCTTCGCGAGGCGCGGCTGGCTTCGGCGATCGATCATCCGAATGTGTGCGCGATTTACGATGTGGGCGAGGCGCCGGCGGAGGATGGCAATGGGGCTGAGGCGTACATTGTCATGCAGTACATTCCCGGGCAGGCGCTGGATAAGCTGATCGCGAAGCTGAGCGCGTCCGGGCCGCCGAACCTGCAGTTGGTGTTGTCAGCGGGCATCCAGATTGCGGATGGGCTTGCGGCGGCGCACTCGCTGGGGATCTTTCATCGTGACCTGAAGCCGGCGAACGTGATGCTGACTGAAGGCGGGCTGGTAAAGATTCTGGACTTCGGCCTGGCGCGGCGGCTGAAGATGGATGACACGGACTTCGATCCGTCCGGCATGGCGGGCAGGCGGCCGGTGCCGGCGGCGGATGCGACGTATACGGCTCGCGGCGGGACGATTGCGTACATGGCGCCGGAGCAGTTTGTGACGGGGCAGTCGTCGGTGCAGTCGGATATTTTTGCGGTGGGTCTGATTTTGTATGAGCTTTCGACGGGGCGGCATCCGTTTCATCGGCCGGACGCGCCGGAGTTTCAATCGATTCGGGCGATCCAATTTGCGGATCCGACGCCTCCGCGTGAGATCAACCGGGCGATCCCGAGTGAGTTGCAATCGGTGATCCTGCGATGCCTGGAGAAGCAGCCTTCCTCGCGGTTTGCGTCCGCGGCGGACCTGCGCGAGGCGTTGAAGATGATCATGATGGCGCTGCAGCTGGACACGATTGGGCCGCCGGGGGAATCGGTGACGCTGCTTCCTTCGCAGCGGCCGCCCGCGGTGGAGACGCCAGAGGAAGAGAAGCGGACGACGGGCATTTTGTCCATGCTGGCGGAGCGGTTTCGTGAGTCGGCATCCCCGGCGGCGCGGACGCAGAACACGATTGTGGTGCTGCCCTTCATCAACTTTGGACGTGCGGCCACGAGCACGAGTCCTGCGGTGCAGGAGCCTTCGCCGCTGTACGGGTACGCGCTGGCGGACGCGATTGCGGCGCGGCTGGCGCGGATGCCCTCGCTGATTGTGCGGCCTTCGTCTTCGCTGGCTACGGTGCCGACGCATCAGCTTGATCCGCTGGCAATTGGGCGCAAGCTGCTGGTGCATTATGTGCTGGCGGGGAACTTCCTGCGGTCGGAGCAGGGGTTCGACCTGAACTGGCAACTGCTGGATGTGAATGGGCAATCGGTTCGCGCAGGTGGCAGCATCAACGTGGCGAGCTTCGATCTGGTGGCGGTGCAGGCGGAGATTTGTAACGAGGTTTTTTCCACGCTGCATGGGATTGGTGGGCTGCAGGGAGAGAACTACGTTGTTCATACGCCATCGCTCTCACAGTCGAACTCAGAGGACTATCTGCAGGCGCGTGCGGTGTTGAGTTCGTTCATGTCGCGGACCGGAAGCAGGGAAGACCTGGACCGTGCGCGGGAGCTGTTTGAATCGGTCACGCGGCAGGATGAAAACTTCGCACCGGGATGGTCCGGGCTGGGCATCACGCACCTGCAGTATGCGTCGCACGGACTGGGTGGACAGATGCACGTGCTCGAGGCAAGACGCGCGTTCGATAAGGCGCTGACGCTTGATCCGGGGGCGGTGGAGTCGAATCTATATCGCGTGTACATGCTGCTGTCTCGTGGTGAAAAGGAGTCTGCGCGGCACGGCATTGAGAGCCTGCTGCGGTCGGCCGCGAATGATTGGAACGTGCATCTGGTCGCAGGGCAGACGCTGCGCATTGACGGCATGTATGACGAGGCGCTGGATCAGTTCAACCGTGCGCTGCGGTTGAATCCATCGAATGCGGCATTGATCTACAACAATCGGGCGCGGGTGTTTCAGTATCAAAATCAGTTGGAGCTTGCGGCGGATGAGATTGAAAAAGGTCTGACGCTGGAGCCCAAGCAGCCGCTGCTGAGAATCTCACTGGGGTATCAGCAGATGAGGACGGGCGACCTTGCGCGGGCGATCGAGACCCTGGAAGCCGTGACGCAGGAGGCGACGAGCCTGCGCATTGTGTATCCGACGATTGCGCTGTGCTATGTGCAGCTTGGCGAACGGGAGAAGGCGGCGAGCTTCATCGTGGATGAGACGCTGTCCGCGGCAGAGGCCGATAGCGAGATGGCGTATCGGCTGGCGACGTACTTTGCGCTGGAGGGCGATGAGTCCGAAGCGCTGCACTGGCTGCGGCGCGCGATCTATCTGGGGAACGAGAACTATCCCTGGTTCTCAATCAATCCGGCGTGGCGCAAGCTGGGCGGGCACTCGGACTTTGAGCGGATTCTTGAGGACTTGAAAAAATCGTACCGGCGCAACCAGAAGAACTGGCGACGGCTGTTGGCGCAGTTGCCGCGAGACTCCGCGTAACGCCCTGATGACGCGCGCCACAAGCTACAGACACTGCACGTATGCCGGAACTGGATGCACTGCGTGGGCTGGCGGCCTTGACCGTGGTGCTGCACCACTTTGCGCTGATGTGGCCGGGGTGGCATGACGAGATCGATTGGCCGGTGCGACATGGAGTGCACCTTGGCCTGCTGTATCCGCTGCACGCAGGGCATGAGGCGGTAATGCTGTTCTTCGCGCTGAGCGGGCTGGTGCTGGCGCTGCCGTATGTGCGCAGCCGTACCGCGTGTTTTTGTTACGTAGAGTGTCACGTATCTACGGGCCGTACGTCGCGGCCCTGGCGGTGTGCCTTGCAGGCGCGGCAGTATGGCATGGTGCGTTTGCGACCCAGGGTTGGCCGGCGGCGTTCTGGTCGCGGCCCGTAAGTGTGCGGCTGGTGTTGGCTCACCTTGCCTTTCTGGGCGTGTACGACTGGGAGCAGTACAACTTCGTGATCTGGTCTCTGATCTACGAGATGCGGATCTCGCTGCTCTTTCCAGCGCTGGCGCTGGTCGTGCTTCGAGTACGTCCGATGGTTGCGATTGGGATCGGCGTATGTGGATCTATTGCAGCGCTTGCAGTGGAGCATGTTAGCGGGCGAGGCACGGCGTATCACCTCGCGTTGACGCTGCATTATGTTGGATTCTTCATCGTTGGCATTCTGCTGGCGCGGTATCTGCCTCAAGCCGGCGAGGGGTATGCGCGGCTGCGAAGGCCGATGCGTGTGCTGCTCTTCCTGCTGGCGTTTGCTGCGTATAACCTTTGCTATCGCTGGGCATTCCGGTCTGCCAGCTTTCCGAAGGAAGTGCTTGCGGACTGGGGTGTGGTGGTGGGCGCCGTGGGCTTCATCGTGACGGGGCTTTGGTCGCGGTGGGGGCGTCGCGTGCTGAATGCGAGTGTGCCGCGGTTTCTGGGGCGTATCTCATACAGCCTCTACCTGATTCATGCGCCGGTGCTGCTTGCGCTGACGGCGATGATCCACGGCAGGCTCACGGCATGGCAGCAGTTTCCGCTTTATGTTGGAGCTTCAATGGGCTTTGCACTGTTGTTCTGCGTTGCCGTGGAAGAACCCTTCATCCGGCTGGGACGGCGGGTGGGACGCCACGCACTTAGCCTGCGTTGACCAGTCCCACGAAGTACTCCTGCGCGTTGAAGCGCTCGCCGGCCTGCTTGACCCGCACGTACTCGCCGCTGGGGAGCAGCTCACGGGACTTTACGTTGTCCTTCAGGTAGGAGCCCAGAATTTCGTCCTGCAAGCGTGCGGCGAGCTTGGGTTCCGTGACCGGGAAGACGGTCTCGCAACGCTCGTACAAGTTGCGCGGCATCCAGTCTGCACTTCCGCAGAAGATCTCTGTTTCGCCGCCGTTGCCGAACTGGAAGATACGACTGTGCTCCAGGTACTGACCGACGACGGAGCGCACACGGATGCGTTCGCTCATGCCCGTGACGCCAGGGCGCAGGGAGCACATGCCACGGACGATAAGATCGATTTCCACGCCTGCCTGCGAGGCTTCGTAGAGGGCTTCGACCGTCTTGCCGTCCAGCAGGCCGTTCATCTTCGCGACGATGCGGGCAGGGCGACCGGCCTTAGCATGCTCGGCCTCGCGTGCGATCAATGACAGCAGCTCCTGCGCCAGCGTCAAAGGCGCGACCATCAACGGGCGGTATGCATCGCTTTCTTCTTCTGCCTCTGCGGTCAGGTAGTTGAAGACCTCCTGCACGGCGTGGGTGATCTCCGGGCGCGATGTCAGGAGGCTGATATCGGTGTAAAAACGCGAGGTGACCGGGTTGTAATTGCCGGTCCCAAGATGCGCGTAGCGGCGGATAACGCCGTCGGGGTCACGCCGTACCATCAGCGAGAGTTTGCAGTGCGTCTTGAGGCCGAAGATGCCGTGAAAGACGCCGACGCCGGCGTCCTCAAGCTCGCGCGCCCAGCGAATATTGGAGTCCTCGTCGAAGCGCGCCATCAGCTCAACGACCACGGTGACGTCCTTGGTCTGCGCCGCTTCAATGAGGGCGCGGAAGATGGAGGAATCCTTGCTGGTGCGGTAGAGCGTCTGCTTCATACTCATGACGCGCTCATCGTGCGCGGCGGAGCCGATGAATTCTTCGACGGTGCGGAAGCTATCGAAGGGATGATGCAGCATCACGTCGTTCTGCCGAAGTTCTGCGAAGAGGTCTTCATTTTTTGCGCCAAGCTTGTAGCCCTTGCCCTGGAAGGGTGGGTACTTGAGCGCGGGCATCTTGATCTCACCATAGAGGTTCATCAAGCGCGAGAGATTCACCGGGCCATCCGTCTTGAAGACCTGCCAGGGGTCAAGTTCGAAGTTGATGCGGAGACCGTCGACGATCTCTTCGGCAGCGGAACACTCAATCTCAAGCCGCACGGCATCGCCCTTGCGCCGATTATGTAACTCCGAGCGCACACTTTCCAGTACGCTGCGTGATTCCTCTTCCTGCATGTAAAGATTGCTGTTGCGGGTGACGCGGAAGGCGGAGCAGCCCAGCACTTCATAGCCGCGGAACATGCGTTCCACCTGGCTTTCAACGAGCTCGTGCAGGAAGATGAAGTCGGCGTTGCCGGCCTCGGAGGGCAGGCAGACCAGGCGCGGGAGGGACCGGGGAATGGTAACCACGCCCAGTACCTTTGCCGGCTTCGTGCCCAGGGCGCCGCGACGCTTGTGGCGCAGCAGCAGTGCGAGGCACAACGCCTTGTTGAGTACGCGCGGAAAGGGATGAGAGGGGTCGATGGTGACCGGCGTCAGGAGCGGGTCGACCTCATCCTGGTAGAACTTGAGGGCATGCTTCCGCGCTGCATCGCTGAGGTCAGCCCAGTGCAGGACGCGGATGCCGGCCTGCGCCATCGCGGGCAACAATTGCTTGTTCCAGCAACGGTACTGCGCAGAGACGAAGGTGTTCATCTGCTCGCTCAGGCGGTCCAGGCGCTCCTGCTGCGTCAGGCCGCCTTCATCCGGTGTGAGCGAGGCGACGATGCCGTCCTCAATGCGTTGCAGGATGCCGGCGACGCGAATCTCCACGAACTCATCCAGGTTGCTGGCCGTGATGGCGAGAAATTTGACCCGCTCCAGCAGCGGATTCTTCTCATCCTGCGCCTCTTCCAGCACGCGATGATTGAAGTGCAGCCAGCTCTCATCGCGGTTGAAGTAACGACTCTCAGGGACGGGCTCATCCATCTCTGCGGCTGCCGGCTTCTTTGCTGCGCTCGCGCGGGTGCGTGGCGTGGAAACGCGTAGCGCTGCGGTGCTGGCTGTGCGCTTCGCCGCAGCCTTCTTTGCTGCAGCCGGTGCGGCGTCCCGCTGCGGAGTGCCGGGGTTCGCACCTTCAGTTTGAGTTCGCTTGGTGGTCATCTTTGATCAGGCTACCTTGGACCGATGAACACACGGAAAATACTTTAACGTCCCGTGAGACTTCCGAATATCCATCCTACGCAAATGGCGGGAGGGCAGGGAATCGCTGACTCGCGGTAACCCTGCCCTCCTCTTTGAGGCCGTTCGGCTGCCTAGCTGTGGCGGCTCATCTTCCAGCCAAGGTACTTGCTCGCGGCTTCCTGCACGGAGCCGGCGACCGTCGCGAAGTTCGCCGCGACGTGATGCTCAAAGCCGTTTTCGCAGATGAAGCGAAGCAGCTCCTGCATGCGCGGAATCTCCACGACACCCGCGCCGCCAAAGGTGTTCAGCGGATCGTCCGTGAAGCGTCCTTCGCCGACATAGCCGGTGATCTGGCCACCAAAGTCGTCCGTGGAGAAGCGCGCGAAGCTCATGGCCCCAGCCTTGACCGTGCCGTCCAGCGTGCCGTGCGTGTTCTCCTTGCCCACCGTGCCCGCGATGATGAGCTGGTAGTCCATCTTCACGCCTTCATTGAAGAAATGCTTGGGCAGGTTGGAGCAGTGGAAGCAGACGGCCTTATCCGGGTTGTCGCCGTAGTTGTTGTTCCAGTCCAGCAGTGCGGAGGGCGTCTCGCTGGCCAGCGTCAGGGCGTACATGCTAAGCGTACCCAGCACGTCTACCTCGCAGGCTGAGGGGATGAGGTTCTCGCTCATCATGCTCATGACGGTGCAGGGAACGATTCCCAGGAACTCCTCAATGGACGTCCAACATTGCACCGCGGAGACGGTCAGCTCGCTGGCCTTCATCCAGTGGTCGATGACCGCGCCCAGCTTGGCCATCTTCATCAGCGCGGCCTCCGGCGTCTGGCCCACGGGGATGTATTTCTTGATGGCCGCGAGCTTCTCCTGCGCGGCATCATCGTTGTCCTTCATGCGGGTAATGCGGCCCATGACCTCGCTGAGGTCTAGCGTTTCAACGGTGATGCCGCTCTTTTCCAGCAGCTTTTCCGAGTAGCGAACCGTGTTGAAGGCCGTAGGACGAGCGCCGATCGCGCCCAGACGGAGATTGCGGAAGCCGCGTACGACGCGGCATACCTGCGAGAACCACTGCAGGTCGGTCTTGAATTCCGCCGAGTCCGGCGCCTCCGTGTGCAGCGTCGTCAGCGAGTAGGGGATGCCGTACTGCTTCAGGTTGTTGCAGATAGACATCTTGCCGCAGAAGCTGTCGCGCCGGAAGGCGATGGACATCTTGCTCGCGTTATCCGGCGTCGCCTGGATCAGCACCGGCACGTTCAGATTGGCCAGCCGCAGCGCATCCGCCAGGCCGCGCTCCTCGCCAAAGTTGGGCAGCGTGATGATGATGCCGTCGATCTCTGCCGCATGCCGTTTGAACAGCGCCGCGCACTTCTTGGCGTCCTCATACGTCTCCACCGCGCCGTGCGCCGTCTCCTCCGGGGTCAGAACGATGGGGCGAATCCCCACGGCCTCCAACGCCGCAATCATCTCCAACCGTCCGCTCGTCGCCAGGTGGCTGGGGAAGAACCCACGATTGCCCACCACCACACCCATCGTCATCTGCTTGGCCATCTGCCTTCACGCCTCCACTTTTTCTGGTCCCGCAAAACGCCCGCACAACATCCTTAATACGAGACGTGAACAAAATCTAACTGCTGCCGCCCGGCAAGGGCAGGGAAGCACCGCTTTCAATCTTCAAACGACACTATACCCCAGCGTACCCGGCTTTGTACCGTTGCATCGGCCGGCGCTTCGCCGCGGGCTGCTGACTTCCTGATAATCTGCATCTGATTGATATCAGTTCCAATCTTTCCGCTTCACGGACTCATAAGGAGATTTATCCATGCGCTTTCATCCCCTTCGCGGCCTCGTACTTACCGCAGCTCTCGCCACGGCCTCGACCGGTTTCGCGCTTGCACAGACCGCCGGCCAGGACATGCACACCGCCGGCCATGACACCAAGAACGCCGCCGTCGACACTGGTCACGCCACCAAAAAGGTAGCCAAAAAGACGGCGCACGGCACCAAGCATGTGGCCAAGAAGACGGGTCACGCCACCGAGCACGGCGCAGAAGTCGCCGGGCATGACACCAAGGTCGTCGGCAAGGATATCGGCCACGGCACCAAGGTGGGGGCAGAGGACGTAGGTCACGGAACCAAGGTCGGCGCGGAGAAGACCGGTCACGGCATCAAGACACTTGGCCGCAAGATTGAAGGCAAGCCGACGCCGCCATCGAACTAGCTTTTCCCATCAGCGGAAGAGGATGGCCGATGCAACCGATCAGAGTATGGTCGGTTGCATCGGCCGTACATCTTTTCCAGCCGGCCAGATGACCCGCGCCGCGACCACAACCAGGGCGATCCAGTACAGATCCGCGCCCAGCAAATGCACCAGCTGCATCCAGGATGGCGCCAGTAAGACGACGTCCGCGATCCCGAGAACAAACTGGAGCGCCAGTAATCCGAGCACCGCATTGACGCCGTCCCCGTAGCCGGCGCGTCGAGCCCGCAGCACCAACCACACCACAAACGCTGCTGCGATGGCCGCGCTCAAAGGATGTACCCCGCGCAGGCGCAGCAGCCAGGGGGAGGCCGCGTCGAAGTCAGCCGCGAACGCCGCACGCAGTGACGAGGCGGGGAACAGCGTATCCCCCAACGCTGCCAGGGATCCGCTAACCCCCACCACCAGTGTCGCGATCAACCCGGCACCCGCAATCCATCGATCCGGGCCGGCCGACCGCAGCTCCGCCCAGCGCTGCCGGGTGTGTAGCATCCACGCCGTCAACGTCAGGGCCGCGACCAGCAGCAGCGTGTTGCTCAGGTGGATGGAAAGCAGCACCACCCGGCCCACGGATTGATTTCCTGTGACATATCCCAGCTTGACCAGCAACGCGCCCAGCAGCGCCTCGTTCAGCAGCAGCACGGTGGAGACGACTACAAACACCCGCGCCGCCCATCCCTTTACCGTGGCGCGAAACGTCCACACCACCAGCCCGATCATCGCGTAGACGCTGCCGCTGACCATCATGCGATGGGTGAACTCGATGATGGTGTGAAGTGACGGCGACACCGGAATGACGACGCCGTTGCACAGCGGCCAGTGATTGCCGCAGCCCGCGCCGGAGCCCGTCGCCCGCACCAGCGCGCCCCACAGGACTACCAGCACGTTGTACCCCACCACGCCCCACGCGAAGCGCTCCGCACCCTTGACGCTACGCAGGATACCCGTGCGCATCGTCCCCGCGTTTGTCAGTGCAGCCGTTCCCATGCTTCTATCCTATGCCTTAGCCCGCCGCCAGTTCCTTTGCACGAGCCGTCGCCCGCTTGACCGCTTTGATCAGCGTGACACGCAGGCCGCCTTCTTCAAGCTCCAGAATCCCGTCCACGGTGCAGCCCGCGGGGGTCGTCACGGCATCCTTCAGCAGGGCCGGATGATAGCCCGTCTCCAGCACCATCCTCGCCGAACCGAGCGTCGTCTGCGCCGCCAGCAGCGTCGCCACATCGCGCGGCAGGCCTACGTTCACGCCCGCCTCCGCCAGCGCCTCGATGATGATGTAGATGAACGCCGGCCCGGAGCCGCTCAGCCCGGTCACCGCATCCATATGCTTCTCATCCACCACTACGGTCCGCCCCACCGTCGCGAAGATCCGCTGCGCCACGGTCATCTGTTCCGCCGTGCAGAACCGGCCCGCGCACAAGGCAGTCACACCCGCCGCCAGCATGGAGGGCGTATTCGGCATCGCGCGCACCACGGCCAGTTGCAGCCCGGCCACATGCTCAATCGCGCCGGTCTTGACTGAAGCCGCAAACGAGACGATCACCTTATCTTTCGTCAGCCCCGTCCGTATCGCCTCGACCAGTCCCGGCACCTGCGTCGGCTTCACGCCCAGCAGGATCACGTCCGCCCACGCCGCCGCCGCCAGGTTGTCGGTCGTCACCTCCACGCCGGTCTGCGCGGAAAGCGCCAACGCCCGATCCTCATGCTGCACCGTCGCCACAATCTGCTCCGGAGCCAGTAGATTGTTCTTCAAAAACGCCTGCAGCAGGATGCCGCCCATCTTGCCCGCGCCCAGCACGGCCACCTTCACGCCGGGCATCAACGCCGCCGTCCTTACAACTTCCACATCCATCTCGCTCATGCCTAAAACGTTATCAGACCGGCCCGCGCCGGACACCAAGCCAACCTGTGATTCAATCGGAATCATCCATGCCCAATGACATCCACTTGAAACTCCGCGCAGGAACCCTTGACGATATCCCCGCCATTCTGCAGCTCATGCGCAAGGTGGTGCCGTTGATGCGAGCCGCCGGCAATCTGCAGTGGGACGACGTCTATCCCAACGCCGAGGTCTTCACCCGCGACGTCGCGCTCGGCTTTCTGTGGGTGGTCGCAGGCGCCAGCGGCATCGCAGGCGTCGCGGCGATCACCACGGATCAGGAGGCCGAATACGCGCAGGTCGGCTGGGACATCGACGAGCTCGCCATCGTGACCCATCGCCTCGCCGTGGACCCGGATCTCCGCGGCCAGGGCATCGCCGCGATGCTGCTCGCACAGGCGGAAATCGTTGCCGTGGAACGCGGCATAGCCGTCCTGCGCGTGGACACCAACACCCACAACCACGCCACCCAGAAGCTCTTTCCCAAGCTCGGCTACGGGCTCGCCGGGGAGATTGGCCTGGGCTTCCGCGAAGGCCTTCGTTTCCTCTGCTACGAAAAGCGTCTCGCTTAGCCTCGCGTCAGCCTGCTATGTTGGTTAGCGCTACAGTGCAGGAGGTCTACCGTCCTATGAACCGACGCGAAGCCGGCAAGCTCCTTGCCGCCACACTCTTTGCTCCGCCCCTGCTCGCGCAGCCCGCTACGCCCTCCGGGGTGCGTTTCTCCTTTATGCTCTGGGCGCTGGCCAAACAGGCGACGTTCGATCGCACCCTCGAGATCGTCGCCGCCGCCGGCTACCAGGGCGTCGAACTCACCGGCCAGTTCCAGACATGGACGCCGGAGGAGCGCACCCGCAACCTCGCTCGCATGAAGTCGCTCAACCTCGTCGTCGACTCCATGAGCGGCGTTCGCGCGGGCTTCGCCGTTCCCGCCGACACCGACGCCTTCCTCGCCCAGTTCGCCGAGCATATCCGCTACGCCACGCAACTCCAGTGCCCGCAGGTCATCCTGCTCTCCGGCAAACGAGTGGAAGGCATCAGCGCCGAAGCCCAGCGCCAGTGCTCGATTGACAACCTCAAGCGCGCCGCTGACATCGCCGCCAAGAGCAACGTCGAAATCGTCATCGAGCCCATCGACTACCTGGAAAACCCCGCCGTCTTCATGGCCTCGGTCACACCCGCCTTTGACATCGCGCAGGCTGTCAACGCGCCAAACGTCAAGGTTCTGTATGACGTTTACCATGAGCAGCGCAGCTTCGGAAACCTGATGGAAAAGTTCGAGCAGCACATCGACCGCATCGGCCTCATCCACATCGCGGACGTGCCCGGCCGGCACGAGCCCGGCACCGGCGAGATCGCCTACGCGGCTCTTTATCGCAAGCTCGCAAAGTTGAAGTACAGCCGCTGGATCGCCATGGAGTACTACCCCACGACAGACCCGGTCGCATCGCTGAAAAAAGCGCGGCTCGAAGCCCAAGGTCTCCTAAGCGTTTAGGAGACCTACTTCTTCATCCCCGCGATCCAGGCATTGACGCGTTCCTCCAGCACATCCATGGGCAGCGCTCCGCTGTCGACCACGACATCGTGAAACGCCTTCAGTTCAAAGCGATCCCCAAGCGCCGCCTTGGCCTTCGCCCGCAGCTCCAGAATCTTCAACTGCCCCATCTTGTAGCCAAGCGCCTGCCCCGGCCACGCAATGTAACGGTCCGTCTCCGCGATGATGTTTGTGTCGTCCATCGTCGAGTGTGCGTGGAAGTAGTCGAGCACCTGCTGCCTCGTCCAATGCTGGCTATGCACGCCTGTATCGACCACCAGACGGATCGCCCGCCAGATATCCGCCTCCAACCGCCCGTAGTCGCTCACCGGATCGGTGTAGAAGCCCACCTCCTTGCCCAGCCGCTCGCTGTAAAGCGCCCATCCCTCGGTGTACGCCGTATAGCCTTCATACTTGCGGAACTCCGGCAGCCCGGTCAGGTCCTGCGCGACAGAGATCTGCAGATGATGCCCCGGAATCCCTTCGTGATACGCCACTGCCTCCACGTCTTCCAGGGACCGCCCCGCCCACTCGTACGTGTTCACATTCACCCGCCCCGGTCGCGAGCCGTCCTGCGTACCCTCCGCGTACCACGCCTGCGCCCAACCCTGGCTGATGTACGTGGGCATCTCCACCACCTCAAGCTGCGCCTTCGGCAGCCGCCCAAACAACTCCGGAAGCTTCGGCTTCATCTGCGCCTCATACTTCGCATACGTCGCGATCAGCGCCTCCTTGCTCGCCGGATGATTCTTCGGGTCTTTCTTCAACGCCTCGCCCAGGCTCTTGATGTCCGCGTAGCCCATCTTCTTCGCCAGCGCCAGCATCTCCGCCTCATCCCGAGCCACCTCATCCAGCCCAATCTGGTGAATCTCCGCCGGCGTCTTCTCCATCGTGGTGGAGCGCTTCACGCAGAAGGCATAGTACGCATCGCCGTCTTTGGTCGCCCAAACTCCCGGGTCCTTCCGCCCCGCCGGAATCGCCTGCGCCGTCAGAAACTTTGCGAATCGCGCATACGCCGGCTGCACCTGATTCTGGATCGCCTCCAGCGTCTCCGCCGTAATGCGCTTGCGCTCCGCCGCGCTGATGCTCGCCGGAAACTTCTTCAGCGGCTGCGCAAACGCGGTCTCCTCCGGCTTGCCCGCGACAGCCGCGTTCACCTGCTTCAGCACAATCTCCAGGATGTACGCCGGCTGCACCCGCCCCTCGTCGATGCCCGCCATCATGTTCTCAATCAACTGCCGAAACTGCGCCTGCATCTTGCCCATGCGCGTCACCCAGTCGTCATAGTCCTTCACCGTCTCAAACGGAATGTTGTTGACCATGCCCGGCAGCGACGTGTGCAGTCCGCCGAACTGGTTCACCGGCATCTCCCACTCTTTGAAGCGAGAGCCCTCCTCCTCCTGCACAATGTGCCGCTCTTCCAGCTCCACGGAAAGCTTCTCCTGCACGGATAAACCCGCTGTGTCGATCGCCGCAAGCCGCGCCAGATAGGCACGATCCCGCGCCAGCCTGTCGTTCTGCGCACGCGGTGAAAGATCGGACAACTGATCGTTATACCGCCGGTCCCCCAGCGAGGACGCAAACTCCGGCGAGTGCTTCTGCCGGTCCTCCCACATCTCCTTGAACAGCGCCGTCAGCGCCTTGCTTCGATCCGCCACACTCGTCGGCGCACTCGCAGTCAACGCCTGCCCTGAAGCCGTTCCAATCCCACCCGCCACCATCGTCAACGCCACAAACCAGCCACAAACTCGCATGGCTCAAGTTTACAACCCGCCCGTCATCATCCTGCGATAGCATGGGCGTCCGGCCCGCACCTATTCCTCATCTCCCTCGGAGCTCTCATGCACATCACCAACACCACCGAACAAATTCAAGCCCTCCACGATGATCTCTCCGGGTCCAGCTTCACGGACGTCAACCTCACCGGCTCCTCCTTCTCGAATGTCAATCTCACCAGCGTCTCCTTTGAGAAACGCCTGCTTCAACGGCGTCAGCCTGCACAACGTCACGGCCATCGGCATGCAGATCCACGATGTCAACCTCACGAACGTCACCGTGGCCGAGTGCAACACGGACACCATGACCATCGACGGCATCCCCGTCAAAGATCTGCTCCTCTGCTACAAGGCCCACAGCTCCAAACCCCGCTAAGGGATCGCAGCCATCGCCGCTAAACCCCTACGCTGTCTCGCGCAACTGTGCGCAGTCTGCCTGTGCCGCGGCGCGCATCGCGGCCAGCCGAACGGATCGCACCAGCAGCGGCTGGCGCTGGCTCGCCACCTGCCCCCAGTGCGCAGCCACGGAGGTATCGCGGCAGAGCGGCCCCGCCGGGCAGGCCTCACAGCTTCCCGGCAACGCGACCGGCCCCGGCCGCGCAACCCGTGCCTGCTCCATTGCGTCTCTCCAGGCCGTCGAAGCGATCGCCGCCGGATGCCCCTGCCGGTACTCCAGGAAGAGCATCCGCCCGGCCACCGCAACTTCGCTTGTGCCGTAAAGCCCCAGGTACACGCTCAAGGCCAGCGCGACACTCGCCGCTCCCAGCCCGGCCGCCAGCGGAAGGGTCAACGCGCCCATCGCCAGCACCGCCGCGGACGCGTAGCAGGTCAGCCCGCCATGCTCCTGCCCGGTGTCGCTTGCGACCATCCACTCGCACACCGCAGCGACCGCCGCCTGCGCCGCCGCCACCCAGATTGCCCAGTGTAGCGACATCACGCCGACCGTGATCAGGAACATCACCATCCCCGTCACCATTCCCATCGCCGCCTGCACATACAACATCCGTCTCTGCGTCGCCTGCTCCGGCAGCAGCTTCGCGAGCAGCACCGTCACTCCCGCGTCCAGCAGGCTGTACACCGCAAAGCAGTCCACCGCCAACGCCAGCAGAAAGGGAAGCGTGAGCATCGCCCCCGCGGCCAGCGGCACCGCCAAAACGGCAACGGCGGCCATCGTGTTCAACACGCCCCGAATCGAGGAAAACGTCCAATACTGGTGAAAGGCTTTCATGGTTTGAGCTCCTTGACCCTCAGTCTCCCCCCGCAGACACGTCTCGCGCAGTGATCCCGCGCAGTCTTCCGTGTGATCCCCGTCACATACGGGCCTATACTCAAACCCGAGCCCTTCCCCCATGCCGCTCCCGATCCTGCACCAACCCAACGCCTGCGAGTCCTGCCAGTTCCGCGCCCTGCGCCTCTTCTGCAATCTCACGCCCGTGGCCGTCGCCGTCTTCGGAGCGCTCGGAACCAGCGCCACGTTCACTCGCGGAGCCACGCTCTTCCATGAAGGCGACGACTGCAACTCCGTCCTCGTCCTCTGCACCGGCCAGGTCAAACTCTCCTGCGTCTCCTCCGCCGGCAAGACCATGATCCTCAAGATCGCCGGACCCGGCGACCTCCTCGGCCTCACCGCCGCCGTCGCAGGCCTCCCCCAGGAGGTCACCGCAGAGGCCATCGAGCCCATCCAGATCCGCAGCATCCCCCGCTCCGCCTTCCTCGCCTTCCTGGAGCAGTTCGGCGAGGCCAGCCTCCACGCCGCACGCGCCATCCAGTCCGAGTACCGCAACGCCTTCCTCGACGCCCGCCTCCTCGCCCTCACCTCCTCCGCCGCCGGACGTCTCGCCCACGTCCTCCTCGCCTGGGCCGGAAGCGTCAGTTGCTCTGGCGCCACCCCCGGCTGCGCGGCCCCGCCGCTCCGCTTCAACATGGCCCTCACGCACGAGGAACTCGGCAGCATGGCCAATCTCTCCCGCGAAACCGTCACCCGCCTGCTCAGCCGCTTTCGCCGCGATAAGCTCGTCTCTATCCACGGCGCCGCCTTCACCATCCTCGCGCCGGACCGTCTCCGCGCCCTCGTCTCGGAGTAGGGCCGCAGTCGCCATCACCCCTGTTTTTGCATCCGCCCGCCCTTCCAGCGCGTCAACTCCCCAGCCGGTCCTCAAGAACCGCTACAATTCAGGCAGACACAGATTTTTCCCTAAGGGGGGAACCGCAATGTACCCAGAGATTATGGTCATCCCGATGCGCGAGGAACTCTCCCGCGCCGGCGTCAAAGAGGCTCGCACCGCGTCCGACGTGGACGCAGCCATCGCTCAGTCCGGCACGACGATGCTCGTCGTCAACTCCATCTGCGGGTGTGCCGCAGGCAAAATGCGCCCCGGCGTCCGCATGGCCATGCAGCACACCACCAAGCCGGACCACGCCGTCACCGTCTTCGCCGGCCAGGACCGCGAGGCCACGGACAAGGCTCGCAGCTACTTCGGCGGCCATCCTCCCACCTCTCCCGCCATCGCGATCCTCCGCGACGGCCAGCTCGTCTACCTCATGCAGCGCTCGGCCATCGAAACCTCGACCGCCCCGGCCATCGCGCAGGAGCTCGCCCGCGCCTTCGACACCTACTGCGCTAAGACGACCGCATAAATCGTCTTCTCAAACCTTCGCGGCGCGGAATACCACCTCCGTGCCGCGTTTCTCTTTAAGTCAAAGCCGTCCTCTGCCGATAGGTAGACAGGCCATGACAAGTAGCTCACAACTGGAAGGAATCGTCTTTGCCGGGGAGAGCCCCTTTGCCGAGCGCCTGCGCGTGCAGGTCCGCCGCATCGCTCCCCACTTCCGCACCGCCCTCATCATTGGGGAGCCCGGCTGCGGCAAGGCCGACGTCGCCCGCGAACTCCACAAGCTCAGCCCCGTCGCCGCCGGCCCCTTCCTCTGCTGCTCGGCAGAGGAGTTCGCCACCGGCATCGTCGACGAGGTCCGCTTCGGCACCCTCTTCCTCGACCACCTCAGCGCCCTCCGCCCCGCCCTGCAGGACCAGCTCCTCCTCCGCCTGCATCGCCTGGACTCTCGCCTCGGCGGTGAAACCCGCCTCATCGTCGCCAACGACACCCATCTCCGCGGCATCGTCGCCGCCGGCCGCATGCGGCAGGAGCTCTTCGCCCGCGTCGCCGCCATCGAGCTCCGCATCTCGCCCCTCCGCGACCGCCTGGAAGACCTCCCCGCCATGCTCGCCCACCTCACCGTCGTCCCGCCCGCCACGCAGGAGGTCTTCGCCCTCTTCCGCGACCACGCCTGGCCCGGCAACCTCCGCGAGCTCCGCGACGTCCTCGGCCACGCCCTCGTCGCCTCCGGCGGCCACACCATTGAGCTCCAGCACCTGCACGCCTTCACCATCGCCCCCCACCCCTCCTCGTACGAGCCCCCCGCCGAAGCCCGCCTCGAATTCGTCATGAAGCGCCACGTCGCAGACGTCCTCGAACGCTGCTCCGGCAACAAACTCCGCGCCGCGGAGATGCTCGGCATCAGCCGCTCCACCCTCTACCGCATGCTGGACTCCGTCTCCTCCTCCCCCACCGCCTAACCCCACCCTTACCCCCTCTCCCCCGCCGCTGTCATCCTTTCGCACAGCGGGAAGACCTGCTTCGGCTTTTTTTGCGCCACAGAAGCGTCATCCTGAGCGAAGTTGGTCGCGCACTTTGCGACCAACGCAGTCGAAGGACCCCGAAGAAGCTCATCGCACCTCGATCTTCAACCGGCTCGCGCGAAAATCTGTTGCCGTTGCTGTTCTGGGTGCCCCATCCTCGGCCGAAGGCTTCATCGTCGGACCAGGATGGGGTGTCGGGCGCAAGCCCGAGGGTCGTTGCACTTTACCGCTGTCTCCGGAGAAGCGTTGAAGCGCACCGCCGTAAGCCCGTCCTGCTTAAGGGCACGCCTTCAGGCGTGCCGCAAAGCCTCACTAGAAGGTCCCACCAGCGAGCCGATGGCAAAGCCATCGTCGAGCAAGCACCAATCTCCATCCCCGAGAACAGAAGCGTCATCCTGAGCGAAGTGGGTCGCGCTTTCGCGACCCACGCAGTCGAAGGACCCCGAAAGAGCCGATCACACCTCAGCCTCTCGCAGGCTCGCGCGAGGATTTCCGCCGTTGGATGGCCCACACCGTTCACGGTACCCTAACACCAGTGCAGATCGAACAAAACATCCCCCTCGCCCCTTTCACCACGCTCCGCATCGGAGGCCCCGCCCGCTTCTTCGCCAGCGCCCACACCGAAGACGACCTCCTCGAAGCCGTCCGCTTCGCCCGCGACCAATCCCTCCCCCTCTTCGTCCTCGGCGGCGGCTCCAACCTCGTCGTCCCCGACGAAGGCTACCCCGGCCTCGTCATTCGTCTTGCCCTCCAGGGGGAGGTGTGGTCGAGCGCCAGCCGAACCGAACTCAAAGCAGGTGCCTGTTTGAACTGGGACACCCTCGTGGATGTCATCTGCGAGCAGGGAATCAGCGGCCTCGAATGTCTCGCCGGCATCCCAGGCCTCGTCGGCGGCTCCCCCATCCAGAACATCGGAGCCTACGGCCAGGAGGTCTCGCAAACCATCGCCAACGTCCGCGCCCTCGACCGCACCACCGGCCTCTTCACGGACATTCCCGCCGCTCAATGCGGCTTCGCCTACCGCACCAGCATCTTCAACACCACCCAGAAGAACCGCTATATCGTCACCCGCGTCGACTTCGCCCTCGACCCCACCGCCCACCCCAATCTCTCCTACGCCGACCTCAAAAACCACTTCGGCCCTTCAGCCACCCCCACCCCCCTTGAAGTCGCCGCCGCCGTCCGCCAGATCCGCGCCACCAAAGGCATGTACCTCGACCCCGCCAACCCCGACGATCCCAACACACGCTCCGCCGGCTCCTTCTTCAAGAACCCCATCGTCCCCCCCACCGCCCTCACCCGCATCGCCGAGAACCTCAGCATCCAAGCCGACAAAATCCCCCACTGGCCCACCCCCACCGGCGAGCTCAAACTCCCCGCCGCCTGGCTCATCGAGCAAGCCGGCTTCCCCAAGGGCTTCTCCCTCGGCCCCGTCGGCATCTCCAGCCGCCACACCCTCGCCCTTATCAACCGCACCGGCACCGCCACCTGCGCCGACCTCCTCCGCCTCCGCGACCTCATCGCCGCCGAAGTCCTCGCCCGCTTCCACATCCCCCTGGAACAAGAACCCGTCTTCCTCCGCTAACCCCTCCACCAGAACGGGGTCATTCTGAGCGAAGCGAAGAACCTCAGTAGTTGCTTTTGCTGCTGCCCTTGCGTTTGTCTCTGCTTCGCTTTTACTTCATTCTTGCAGTCGTGTTCCTGCCCCCGCATTCAACCCTGATTCAGGTCATCCGTGGTCAAGACAAGACCGGTCCACTCGCTTCAATCGGTGTTAAGCCTTCCCTCCCCCAGCACCGTCATCAACCCCTCCCGCTCCGGCCCAAGCACCTCCCCCACCGCCCCCTGCGCCACCACCCGTCCCTCGTTCATCCGCACCACCTCCGCCCCCAGCAGAAACGCCTCCCCCACATCATGCGTCACGCTGATCACCGGCGTCTCCCCCAGCCACCCTTTGAGCTGCCCAATCAGCTCATCCCTCACCCCCGCGTCGAGCCCCGTAAACGGCTCATCCAGCAGCAGCAGCTTTCCCTTCGCCCCAACCGCCGCCCTGACCACCGCCACCCGCTGCGCCTCCCCGCCGGAAAGCTCCGCCGACCGCTTCTCCGCCAGCCCTGCGAGACCAAAGTGCTCCACCGCCTCCGCCACCCGGTCCGTGCCCCCAAACCCAAGGTTCTCCCGCACCGTCATCCTCGGAAACAGCATCGCCGTCTGCCCCGCCCATCTCACCGGACGTTCATGCGCTGCCACATTCACATGCTGTCCCTTGTCCACGATAGCCGTACCAAAAACCACAACTTCACCATCATCCGGCGTCACCATACCCGCGATGATCCGCAGCACCGTACTCTTCCCGCTCCCCGAAGGCCCGAACAGAACGGTCCACGGCGCTCCCGCCATAAACCTCACGTCCAGCCTCAGCGTTCCTAGTGCAAGCTGTACATTGCATTGAAGATAGGGTTTAAACAATCTTATTCCCCCGCCGCGAATACAGTGCCGTCAGCGCCACCAGCGAGAGCACCAGCAGCACCCCAGCCGTCCGGTTCGCCCCCGCGTAATCAAAATCCTGCACTTGGTCGAACAGCACCACCGAAAGCGTCCGCGTAGCCCCCGGAATGTTCCCCCCCAGCATCAAAACCACGCCAAACTCCCCCACCGTATGCGAAAACGCCAGCACGGACGCGGCAATCAGCGACGCCCGCGACATCGGCAGGACCACCCGCCAGAACGTCGTCCCGGGCCCAACTCCAAGCCCCGCCGCCGCCTCCAGGTACCCCCGATCCACCCCGCGAAACCCGGCAACCAGCGGCTGTACCGCAAACGGCAGGCTGTAAACCACGGAACCAACCACAAGTCCCGCAAAGCTGAACGCCAGCGGATGTCCTAAAGCCTTTACTATCAGCCGCCCCGGCCCCGTCGCCGGCCCCAGCATCATCAACAGGTAGAACCCCAGCACCGTCGGCGGCAAAATCAGCGGCAACCCCACAACAGCCTGCACCACCGCCCGCCCCACCCCGCCGCCCCGCACAATCCACCACGCCAGCGGCACAGCTAACACCAATAGAATGAACGTTGTCGTCGCAGCCAGCCGGAGCGTCAGAAGCAGAGCATCGCCATCCATCCGACCAGTCTAAATGCCGGTCACCGAACGGCTTCCAGTCCGAATTTCGGCATCATCTGCTGCACCTTCGGCGATCGGACCCACTCCACAAACGCTTTCGCCTCAACAACATGCGGAGACTTCTTCATCACCACCGCATACTGTTCGATCTTCGGATAAACCTTGGGGACCATCACATACTGCCCCTCCCCCTTCAGCTTTTCGCTGTTCGCCGTCGTCAGCGAAATAAATCCCACCTGCGCATTCCCACTCTCCACAAACTGCGCCGTCTGCGAGATATTCTCCCCCACCACCAGTTTCCCCTTTAATTTGTCGTAAACCTTCAACCACCGCAATGCCGCATACGCCGCGCGCCCATACGGCGCATGGAACTCATCCCCAATCGCCACCCGGGTAATCGCCGGATCCTCCAGCCGCTCCATACTCAGCTTGCCGGGAAGGTCCTTCCGAGCCCACAAAACCAGCGTCCCCTGGGCATACTCCACCGGAGCCGCGCCATCCGCAAGCCCCGCCGCCACCACCTTCTCCGGAAATAAAAAGTCAGCCCCAAAGAAGCAATCAAACGGTGCCCCATTCAGGATCTGCGTCGCCAGTGCGCTGGAGCTGCCGAACGACACCACCAGCTTTACCCCCGTCTCACTCTCATACGCTTGCGCAAAGGCCGGCATCACCGGCTGCAGGTCGGAAGCCGCCGCCACGCGCAGCTCCTTTTGCTGTGCTGAGCCCCCACGCGTTCCATAAAGAACCAGCAAACAGAGCGTCAATATACCGGCGAACTTGGGCAGGGAAGACCCTTTGCGATACCCTGAAGAGGATGGTCGAGACACACTACTTACGATGCACGGAATGCGGTTCTGAGATCTCCGGCGACAAACTTGCCGCCGATTTCCGCTGCGCTCTCTGCTCAGGCCTCTTTGAAGTCGTCTACCCCTGGAGCGACCAGAGCCACAAGCCGCAGCAGCCTTCCGCTCAGACCCTGCCCAATCCCTCCGCCCTGCGCTGGCTCTGGCAGGAGCGCCGCACCTCCACCATGCCCGTCGATCAATCCGGCGTGTGGCGCTTCCGCGACCTCCTCCCCATCGTTCGCGACTTTGACAAAGTCACCACCCTCCGGGAGGGCAATACCCCCCTTTACGAGCTGCCCCGCGCCGCAAAGTCACTCGGCCTGAACTGGATTCTTGCCAAGCACCAAGGCATGAACCCGACCGCCTCTTTCAAGGACGCCGGCATGACGGCCGCCCTCTCCGTCGCGGTGGAGCGCGGATTTGAGTGGGTCGCCTGCGCCAGCACCGGGAACACCTCGGCCGCCATGGCTGCCTATGCCGCCCGCGCCGGGCTTCGCTCCATCGTCTTCATCCCCGAAGGAAAGATCGCCTGGGGCAAGCTCTCGCAGTCCATGGACTACGGTGCCCTCACCGTCCAGCTCCGCACGGACTTTGATGGCTGCGTCAAGCTCGTCAACGATCTCGTCCGCACTCACCCCATCTACCTGCTCAACTCCGTCAATCCCTACCGCCTTGAAGGCCAGAAGACCCCCGCCTTTGAGCTGCTCGAGCAACTTGAGTGGCAGGTCCCCGAGCACCTCATCTGTCCAGGCGGCAACCTCGCCAACGCCTCTGCCCTCACCAAAGGCTTCGCGGAGATGCGGCAGCTCGGCATGATCCAGCGCGTCCCGCGTATCTCCATCATCCAGGCCGAAGGCGCCAATCCTCTTTATCGCTCCCTGCAGGAAAACGGTGGTTCCAAATTGGAACCCGTCCAGGCGGAAACCCGCGCCTCAGCCATCCGAATCGGGAACCCAGCCTCCTGGCGCAAGGCCGTCCGCGCCCTTCAGTCCACCGGCGGCTGGTGTGAGCAGGTCTCCGAGTCCGAGATCGCCCTCGCCAAGGCGCAGATCGGCGCAGAGGGCATCGGCTGCGAGCCAGCCTCTGCCGTCACCCTCGCAGGGCTCAAAAAACTCGTGGCCAATGGGCGCGTCTCGCACGAGGAGCGCGTCGTCCTCATCCTCACCGGACACACGCTCAAAGACTCGGATTACACCATCCACTTTCACCGTGGAGAACTTCTCAATGACGCGGAAACCTGCGCCCTGACTAACGATCAGCGTACCTTGTCCGCGGAGCTCCGCAAGCCGCCCATCATCCTCGACGCAGATCGCGATACCGTCCTGCGAACCCTTGAAGAGCAGATGGCGCGGCAGTCGAGCGAGCAGCTGATCCCCTCTACCTCTCCCGCGTAGATCGTGCCGTCGCAGCTTCCGCAGTATCGTTCGTACACCTGTGCTCCCCTCCTTCCGCGCCGGAATCAACGCGGTATCGATGCCGCGCGGCACTTTGAGTTACACGGAATGCACCGTTTGGACTACAACTATGGTGTGGTTGCTGTTGTCCCGTTTTGGTTGCGTAACGTAAAAGTGGGCCATCTATGACAGTGCAGTTTGCCGACTCCCCCTCCGGTCAACTCGATCTACCCGTCCCGCCCCTGCCTTCGAACGAGGCCGAACGCCTGGAAGCGCTCTATCGCCTCGCCATCCTGGACACCGGCTCAGACCCTGCCTTCGACCGCCTCACCCGCATTGCCGCCGCCTTCTTCGGCACTCCCATGTCCTTCGTCTCGTTCATTGACGAGCATCGCCAGTGGGTGAAGTCCTCCCACGGCGCCGAGGTCACGGAAACCCCACGCGATCTCGCCTTCTGCGCCTACACCATCCTGCAGGACGGCGTCACCGTCGTCGAGGACGCCACTGAAGACTCCCGCTTCGCAAAACACCCAGCCGTTACCGGTGACTTGGGCGTCCGTTTTTACGCCGCCGCCCCCATTGTCACCTCGCAGGGCCAGAACGTCGGCTCAATCTGTGTCGTGGATATCAAGCCCCGTGGCCCCATCACGCCGGAGCAGGAAGCCGTCCTGCGTTCTCTCGCAGACCTCGCCCGCGAGGCCGCCGAACGCCATCAGGACGCCTTCGAGCGTCAGAAGAAAGACTCCGCCGCCCGCAGCCGCTACGCCCTCATCGCCCGAGCCACCCTGGACGGCGTCTGGGACTGGGACATCCGCACCAACAAGGTCTTCTTCTCGCACCGCTGGCAGCACATCCTCGGCCTCCCGGAGCGCGAGCTCACCACCGGCCCCTCCCACTGGCTCCATCGCATCCACCCGCAGGACGAGCCCCACGTCCAATCCGAGCTCCAGCAGCACCTGGAAGGCCTCACCCCGCGCTTCCGCAGCGAGCACCGTCTCCGTCATGCCGACGGCTCATACCGTTGGGTCGTCGTCCGCGGCCTCGTGCAGCGAACCCGCAGCGGCCGCCCCGTCCGTATGACCGGCTCGCTCATGGACGTCACCTCGCACAAAACCTGCGATGCCGTCACCGGCCTGCCCAACCGCTCCCATCTGCATGAGCGCCTTACCCAGCTCATCATTCGCGGTGAGGCCGAGCAGCGCTGGAACTTCGCCGTCCTCTCGCTGGACGTCGACCGCTTCCAGCGCATCAACGACCGCTTCGGCCGCGCTGTCGGCGACGCCATGCTCAAGGGCATCGGCCACCGCCTCTCGGAGGTCGTCGCCCAGACCCGCAACAACGCCCAGTCCATGGTCGCCCGCATCGGCGAAGACGAGTTCGTCGTTATCCTGGACGGCACCCAGAACGGCGATCAGGCCCAGGCCATCGCCCAGCGCATCCACGCCACCCTCAGCACGCCCATGGACTGCCACGGCGAGCAGCTCACCGCAGACGTCAGCATCGGCATCGCCATGGCCGCGCCGGACCGCCGAGACCCCGAAAGTTTCCTCCAGAAATCCGATCTCGCCATGGTCCGCGCCAAGGCCGCCGGCCGCAGTCTCTCCGCCGTCTTTGACCCCCTCACCCAGGACCAGACCCTCGCCCGCATGGAGCTCGAGCAGGACCTCCGCCAGGCCGTCGCCTTTCACCAGCTGCGCGTCGACTACCAGCCCCAGATCAACCTCCACACCGGCGCCCTCATCGGCTGCGAGGCTCTCGTCCGCTGGCAGCATCCCCGCCGCGGCCTCCTCATGCCGGCCGACTTCATCGGAGTCGCCGAAGAGATCGGCATCATCGCCTCCATTGACCTCTGGGTCCTTGAGCAGGCCTGCGCCCAGCTCGCCGAGTGGCGCCAGCTCCCCGGCGCGCCGGACTTCCACGCGCAAGACCTAAAAATGAGCGTCAACTTCTCCGCCCAGCATCTGCCCAGGCGTGGCCTCAAGGAAGGCGTCGAGCGTCTCATCCGTGCCCACAACCTTCCCCCCTCCGCCCTCTGCCTCGAACTCACCGAAAGCGTCCTCGACGACGACGTCGAAGCCCGCGTCGGCCTCATGGAGGAGCTCCGCTCCATCGGCGTCGGCCTCCATATGGACGACTTCGGCTCCGGCTACAGCTCCTTCAAGCAGCTCTACGAACTCCCCTTCGACACCCTCAAAATCGACCGTTCCTTCATGGAAAAAATCCTCGAAGAGTCCAAGGCCCGCAGCATCGTGGAAGGTATCCTAGGCCTCAGCCGCCTCGTCGATCTCGAGGTCGTAGCCGAAGGCGTCGAACAGCCGCTCCAGGCGCAGCTCCTCAAGGAGATGGGCTGCCACATCGGCCAGGGCTTCCTCTACGACCGCCCCCTCGATGCCATCACCTTCTGCAGCCGCTACCTCCGCCCAGCCGCTAAAGAACAAGCCTCCGTCCACCTACCCGAAGCCCTCTTCGCCCACCCCAGCAGGGAAGTCGCCTAAACCTTTAGGACGCCACGACGTGTGCCCCATTCTGTTCGCGAATAGGATGGGGTGTCGTTTGAGGAAGCAAACGACCTCCGTCCTCAACCTCGCCCGCGAAGCCCGGAGGTAAAATCACCCCAGCCCACCATGACCTCCTTGCGTCTCCGCCTCCCCGCCACCTCCGCCAACCTCGGCCCCGGCTTCGACGCCCTGGGCCTGGCCCTCGCCCTCTTCCTCGAGCTCGAAGCCACACCCTCCCACACCTTCCTCATCACCGCCCTCGGCCGCAACCCTGAACTCACCTCCTCCCTCGACCACAACCTCATCCTCACCACCTACAAGGCCCTCGCCCCCTCCGCCCCACTCCTCGCCCTCACCCTCCACAACCAGATCCCCCTCGGCATGGGTTGCGGCTCCTCCGCCGCCGCCCTCCTCGCCGGAGTCCTCCTCGCCAACCACTTCGGAGCCCTCAACCTCACCCCGCAACAAGTCCTGGAAGAAGCCTGCCGCCGCGAAGGCCACCCGGACAATGTCGCCGCCTGCTTCCTCGGCGGCCTCACCGCCTCTGCCATGGGCCCCTCCGGCGCCGTCACCACCGCCACCTTCGCCGCGCCACCCTGGCGCATCCTCCTCGCCCTCCCCACGGCCGCACTCGCCACCAGTGAAGCCCGCGCCCTGCTCCCCGCCCAGTACTCCCGCGCCGACGCCGTCCAGAACGTCCAGGCCACCGCCCTCCTCGTCTCCGCCTTCGCCCTCAACCGCCCGGAGCTCCTCCTCCCCGGCACCGCCGACCGCCTCCACCAGCCCTACCGCGCCGCCGCCTGCCCGCTCCTGCCGCTCCTCCTCCCCCTCGCCGGAACCCCCGGCATCCACTCCGTCACTCTCAGCGGCGCCGGCCCCTCTGTCCTGCTCATCGCGGACCCCGCCACCCCCCTCGCCGTCCTCCAGGCCCGCATCCGTACCGCCGCCGGCGATCCCACCCTTGAGATCCTCGAAACCGCCATCCTGCCGCCGTCGCAATCCCCCGCCGCGACCCTCTAAACCACTCCCGGGCCACCTGCCCCGGCAGGTTACCAAAGAGACCCAGAAATAACCTTTACAGTCCTGTTGCGGAACCTTACAGTTGCTCCCGTATGCAGTTCTGGGGAGGGCTGCATCACCGCCCGTTGACCTCGCCAACGCGAGGTCCGGGCGTTTTCTTTTGCCCAGAACCCCACAAAATCCTGTGCCCCATCTTCGCGACAGCGTCATCGTCGCTAAGGTGGGCCTCGCCAAAGGCGCACGCTCTCCCTCCAGAGCCCCACCTCTCAAAAGAAGCAGCGTCCCCCGCTCCGCCCTGAACCCCGCAATCCATCCAATTGGACGTCCACCCGTCTCGATGCTGCTCCTCACCCACCTTAGCCATGCATTTCGCCACGCTGTCACCATCAAATTTGACAAATGAAACCATCTGGTGGCAATCGCATCTATTATGAAAGTGGCCGGCGATGACACCCGGCAGGAGGTTGTAGAGATGGCAGGACAGTTCGTATCGGAAGTAAACGATTCCACCTTTGAGCAGGACGTACTCAAGGCAGAGCAGCCCGTACTGGTGGACTTTTGGGCAGCTTGGTGTGGACCCTGTCGCGCCATCGCCCCGCTCGTAGACCAGATCGCCGAGCAGTACAACGGCCAGCTCAAGGTCATGAAGATGGACGTGGACAAAAACAGCGCCACCCCCTCGCGTTACGGCATCCGCGGCATTCCCGCACTGCTCGTCTTCAAGGGCGGCAAGGTCGCGGAGCAGATCGTCGGCGTCGTCCCCAAGCAGACCATTGACGCTGCCATCGCCAAGGTTGTCGACGTCGCCGTCAAGGCGTAACCCCTTTCCTTTGAACGCTATTTTCCGACCAAAAGCTCCGCCTCGTGCGGAGCTTTTGCCGTTCCTGCTAGCATCGACCTATGTTTGAGTGGACCCTCATCCGGGGAATCATGGTGGCCTTTTTCATCCTGGCTAACAGCTTCTTCGTCGCAGCCGAGTTCGCTCTCGTCAGCATCCGCGAGACCCGCGTCGAGCAGCTCATCGCCCAGGGACGCTCCGGCGCACGCACCGTCCTCCAGCTCAAACGCAACATGGACGACTTCCTTCCTGCCGTCCAGTTCGGCGTCACCCTCGCCGCCCTCGCCCTCGGCTGGATCGGCGAACCCGCCGTCGCCACCACGCTCGAATACCTCGCCCTCCGCGCCTTCCCCCACCTCCCGCCCCACCTGGAGGTCTACTCCAACGCCGCCGCCATCGCCCTCGGCTTCGCCTTCATCACCTACTTTGAGGTCCTCCTCGGCGAGCTTGTACCCAAAGCACTTGCCCTGCAACGCGCAGAGCGCATC
The DNA here is from genome assembly GCA_964242025.1 of uncultured Acidobacteriaceae bacterium. Lineage (GTDB taxonomy): Bacteria > Acidobacteriota > Terriglobia > Terriglobales > Acidobacteriaceae > Edaphobacter. The sequence continues at coordinate 25,362 of CAXSZW010000008.1, read as the reverse complement.
GCCCTCGCCGTCGCCGGCCCCATGGACGTCTTCATCCGCATGACGCGCCCCGCGGTCCAGCTCATGAACCACTCCGCCACCGCCGTCCTCCACCTCTTCAAGGCTCCCCTCCACGGCGAAGGCGCCGTCCACTCCCCGGAAGAACTCAAGCTCATCGCCAGCGCCACTCGCCGCATGGGCCTCCTCCCGCCCTTCCAGGAGGAGATCATCCACCGCGCCATCGAGCTCTCCCACGTCGTGGTTCGTGAGGTCATGACTCCCCGCGGCAAGATCTTCTCCCTCCCCTCCACCCTGCCGCTCGAGCAAGCCAGCGCCCGCATCGTCGAAGAACAACACTCCCGCGTCCCCGTCTTTGACCCCGCCCGCGGCCCCGAGCACATCGTCGGCATCCTCTACTCCAAGGACGTCTCCCGTCTCATGCACTTCCGCAGCTCCGCCCTCGCCCTCGGCGCGCGCGGCTCCTCCGGCCTCACCATCCGCGAAATTATGCGCGAGGTCCTCTTCGTCCCCGAAACCAAGCTCGCCGTCGACCTCCTCCAGGAGTTCCAGGAGCGCCGCCGCCAGGTCGCCATCGTCGTCGACGAGTTCGGCACCACCGTCGGCATGATCACCGCAGAGGACGCCCTCGAGCAAATCGTCGGCGAGTTGGAAGACGAGTTCGACACCGCTCCCGGCCGCGCCGTCTTCAGCAGCCCCGGCGTCGTCACCCTCGACGGCACCACCGCCCTCCGCGACCTCACCACCCGCCTCGGCTGGGTCTTCCCCCGCGAAGCCGGCGTCGAAACCCTAGCCGGCTTCCTCCTCTCCGAACTCGGTCACATCCCCACCACCGGCGAGCACATCCTCCACGACCGCCGCCTCTTCCGCGTTGAAGAGATGACCGGCCACCGCATCAGCCGCGTCCGCGTCGAAGACCTCCCCTCCGACACCCCCGCCGACCCCTCCGCCACCGAAGACGACGGCCTGGAAGTCCCCGCATGACCCGAGCATTCCGCCGATTAGCCACCACCCTCCCCGTCCTCCTCCTCGTCGTCTCCGTCGTCTTCCTCCTCATCCACCTCGTCCCCGGCGACCCCATCGCCCAGATGCTCGGCGAAGGAGCCACCGCATCCGACGTCTCCGCCATGCGCCACGCCCTCGGCCTCGACGCCCCCCTCCACACCCAATACCTCCGTTACCTCAACGGCATCCTCCACGGCTCGCTCGGCCAGTCCCTCCGCCTCCACGACACCGTCACCCACCTCATCCTCACCCGCTACCCCTACACCCTCGCCCTCGCCTCCACCTCGCTCCTCCTCGGCCTCGCCCTCGCCCTCCCCGCCGGCATCGCCTCCGCCGTCCACCGCGACCGTTGGCCAGACCGCACCCTCGGCGTCCTCTCCCTCCTCGGCCTCTCCTTCCCCAACTTCGCCCTCGGCCCCATCCTCATCCTGCTCTTCTCCATCCGGCTCGGCTGGCTCCCCGTCTCCGGCTCCGGCACCGGCTGGTCCTTCCTCACCCACATGATCCTGCCCGCCGTCACCCTCGGCCTCTCGCTCGCCGCCATCCTCACTCGCATGGTCCGCACCGCCATGCTGGAAGAGCTATCCCAGGATTACATCCGCACCGCCCGCGCCAAGGGCCTCTCCGAGCGCACCATCGTCTACCGCCACGCCCTCCGCAACGCCCTCATCCCGGTCATCACCGTCATCGGCCTCCAGTTCGGCTCCCTCCTCGCCGGTGCCATCGTCACCGAAACGATCTTCTCCCTCCCCGGCATCGGCCGCCTCACCCTCTCCGCCATCTCCAACCGCGACTACGCCCTCGTCCAGGGCTGCATCCTCGCCATCGGCCTTACCTACGTCGCCGTCAACCTCCTCACCGACCTCGCCTACACCATCGCCAACCCCCGCCTCCGCTAACACCCGTCTGCAGGCCAGTTGCCCACTCGACATCAGCTAGGAGCGAAGCTGGAATTGGATGATCTACTGTGCGTTAGCGGAAGCCCTGAGACGTTTCGCGTGTTCAAAGTCTTCCATGGCTCCTCCCCACTCTAATCTCGCTCTTCGTGCCAGACCACGATTGTTATAGGCATCGGGATTATGCGGCTTGAGATGGATCGCTTCGGTCAAATCCAGGATCGCCTTCTTATAGTCACGTCTGAAGAGATGCACCGTTCCGCGCGAAAAAAAAGCCACTGCGGACTGTGGGGCGAGACGAATTGCTTCTGTGAAGTCATCCACAGCGCCGCTGTGATCCCCTAAGCTATGCCTTGCTAGACCTCGATTATGAAATGCATTGACTAATTTCGCGTCGAGACGGATGGCCAGATTGTAATCATCAATCGCTCCCTCGCGGTCTCCTCCGGAAAATCGAGCGAAGCCACGATTGTCAAAAGCTGCCGCTGAATTTGGATCCAACAGGATCGCTTCATTGCTATCTCGAATGGCTCCGTTGAAGTCACCTTGAGCGATCAGTGCGGCGGCGCGATTGACAAAGGCGTTAGCGTAGGTTGGTCTCAGGCGAATGGCTTCCGTGGAATCCCTGATCGCAGCCTCGAAATTGCCGGTTCGTATCCATACCGCACTTCGACATCCGTAGGAATCCGCTAAGTCTGGTCTCAGACGGATCGCCTCATCGAAGTCGCTCACCGCCCCTTCGTAATCCAAAAGTTCCGTTCGAAGGACTCCTCGGTTACCAAACGCCGGTGCCAGCTTGGGATTCAGACGGATCGTCTCTGACCAGAGCCTTAGTTTCTCGCTGACTTCAGTGGCAGCAGCGGCGCGTTCGAAGTACTGCAGGGCAGTCAACTCGTCCTGCGAAACAGCGGGGGCGGCCTGCATGGCTTGGCCCTGCTCGACGGCTGCTTGTCTCGCAAGAACCGACGCCGGGTGGAGCACGGCGGTAAGTGGAACATTCAGAAACTTGGCGCGAAGCCTTTCCATCGCTTCATCGAAGAAGTCCGGTGGAATGCGGATCGCGTTGTAATTCTTGAGTGGGGCGAGACTTCCGGAAAGTTGACCCGCAATCAAAGGTGATCCAAAGTCAAAGCCGTCGAGAGTGAGCGGTACGATATTTCGTCGTTTGACGAGTGCTGCTTCAATCTCACGTCTCAGCCAGTCAGCCGGGTCTCCACACCTATCCAGTGCTGACGGCGTAAGCAGCACCAGGAAATGAGCCCTGGCACCGATGTTTTCCAGGATGACCCGCTCAAAATCTCCGCTTGCAATTCCGTTGTAGTCCAGAAACACATCGAAGCCGTGCTGCGTAAGGTTCTGATAAATCGCAAGCGCCCACGATGCACTTGTGCGTCGATAACTAATGAAGACCGTCTTCTCAATTCGCTCCATCTGTTAGCTCTCCCGTGCCAGAGAACGACCCAACAACCTGCCCAACCTAAACCCTGAGATCGATCCTCGAACCATTCCAAGTTACCCTTGAACCCAGGAGCCACCAAGACCAATGTTCAGGGCCATCCTTCCCTTCGTCTTTGCCGCGGCCGCTGCAGCCCAGTCCACACCCGACCTCCACCCTCACACCGTGCCCCTTCCCGCACCCTCATCCGAGCCCACAGAACCTCCCGCCCGCACCGTCCAGGACACCCCCACCCACATCACCTTCCACCTCCCCGCCGGCTGGAACCTCTCCCGCACGGACGGCGAACTATCCACCTTTCACCTCGACGCCCGCTCCGCCCCCCGTCGCGCCCAGGTCCGAGCCGTCGCCAACCTCGCCTTCAACCCCTACCCCCGCTCCACCTTCTCCGGAGCCCTCTTTTATCTCTCCCTCACCCCCCAATCCACCCCCGCCGAATGCATCGCCCAGGCCTCCGCCAAACCCAACGCCCCCCTCGGCTCCACCGTCATCGCAGACGTCCCCTTCACCCGCGGCCACGATGCCCACGGCAAGATCTGCACCGAAGCCCGCGACACCGTCTACACCGCCCTCCGCCACGGCGCCTGCCTCCGCTTCGACCTCGTCCTCAACAACTTCTGCGGCGGCGAGGTCTCCGGCGCCCAGGACCTCACCGAGCCCCAACTCCAAACCCTCCAGCAGCGCCTCGAATCCATCCTCCAGACCGTCCGCTTTACCACCCGGTAACATCCTCCTCAGCGGCCATCAAAAGCTGATCCGAACACGACCGTCATTCTGGCGAAGCCAGAACCTCCGTATTGGCTCTTGCCGTTGCCGTGCTCTTTCTCTTGTCGTTTCAGTTGCTCTTACCTTCCTCAGCGATCCTTCGCGTTCTTCCTTCGCATTCCCTGCGGTCTGCCCTTGTCTGTTCTCGCATCCCGCCCGCAGTTCCGGCTATGGTGCAAGCATCCACGAAGACCATACGAAAAACCACACGCTCACCATAAAGACGCGCATGGTGAAACATTGGGAATTTCGCGATAGATGCAAAATTCCCTTTATTCCACCAGCGTCACAAACTCACGGTGAATCTGCTCGCCCCGGAGCTCCAAAATCACCAAAGTGACGGGCAGACTGAACCGCCTCGGCCCCGCACTCCCAGGGTTCAGATACAGCACCCCATCCTTCCGCTCCACCCCTGGCTTGTGCGAGTGCCCACTCACCACGACATCCACCTGCGCCGCTCTTGGGTTGATATCCAGATCGTGAACAGAATGAACAAGATAGAACAGCCTCCCGCCCAGCTCCACAGCCTCGGTCGCCGGCAGCTCCGCACACTCCCCGTACGTATCCACATTCCCCCGAATCGCTGTCACCGGTGCAATCCCCTTGAGAGTCTGCAGGATGTCAGCATTCCCCACATCCCCCGCATGAAGAATGTGCTCCACCCCGCCGAGCGCCGCCACCGCCTCCGCCCGCAGCAGCCCATGCGTATCTGAGATAACCCCAATCCTCACAACACCTCTCCCCGCGTCCGCGGATCGAGCCTGTCCCGCAGCGCATCCCCAATGAAGTTGAATGAAAGCACCGTCAGCATGACCGCAAGGGCAGGGAAGAACACCATGTGCGGCGAGTCGAACAGGTGCGACCGCGCCTCATTCAGCATCGACCCCCAGCTCGGAGCCGGCGGAGGTACGCCAAGTCCAAGAAAACTAAGGGTCGCCTCCGCCAGAACCGCCCCCGCCATCCCAATCGCCGCCTGCACAATCACAGGCTGCAGGATGTTCGGCAGAATATGCCGGAACAGCAGCCGCGCATCGTTCGCCCCCAGCGCCCGCGCCGCCTCCACAAACTCCTTCTCCCGAACGGTCATCACCTGCGCCCGGATCAATCGCGCGTAACTCACCCATCCTGAAAGAGATAGCGCCAGGATCAGATTCACCAGCCCCGGCCCCAGAAACGCGACAAACGCAATCGCCAGCAAAATCCCCGGCAGCGCCAGAAACGCATTGGTCAAATACACGTTCACCACCGTGTCGACAGCCCCCCCATAGAACCCCGCCAGCCCTCCCGCCACCCCACCCAGCACCAGCGATAAACCCACCACACTCACCCCCACCACCAGCGAGATCCTGGCCCCAAACACCACCCGCGCAAAGATATCCCTCCCCAACTCATCCGTCCCAAACCAATGCCCAGCCCCTGGCCCCACCATCCGCGCCATTAAATGAAGTTCCCCCCGCCCCCCCCCCCCCCCCACCGGCCCCAGAAAGGCGGTTAGAACAAATACAGCCAGTATGATGACGCCCGCAAACGCAAGAGGCTGCTGTCTCCCTTGCTGCAGCATGAGACTGATAATTCGCTTGAATTTCACCATAACCATCCCGTTCTGGAACAACTTCGTCGACAATAACGATTACTCCACTTCATACGCCACCCATTATGTTGACAAGACTTTAACCCGTACCCAAACTGAAAGGGTACACGCACATCCGGCAGTACTTCTCAGTGATCGTTCAACCGTCTCATGGTTCCGGTTGCGTCCTCACAGCTCAATTGAGATGGTCATGCAGAGGAAGCGATCACGTCGAGTCTCAAACAGGAGCAGTTTATGGGACGTGGGCAAGGTGGTTCCTTGATGTCCGGTGATTTTGCGTCGGGCAGATTTCCAGCAGCGGGTCGTCACGCCGCATATGACAGAAACTTCCGCAAGATACTGGGAGTGGATTTCTTTGGCGGTACCGCAAAAGAGGCAGTGGCAAGGATGAAGTGTGGCGGACTGCTTGTGGTCCCGTCTGCCCCCGCACTTATGGATCTGCGCACCAACCTTGGATACCGCGACGCACTGCTGAATGCCGATCTCTGTATTACCGACTCCGCCTATATGATCCTCATCTGGAACACACTAGAGTGGGACACGATGCACCGCACCTCCGGCCTGGAGTACCTGCGGCACCTGCTCAAGGAGCCGCAGGTACGTGAACCGGGCAACACGCTCTGGATCATGGCCAGCCCGAAGAGTACCCACTTGAATCTCACCTATCTGTCCAAGCAGGGTATCTACGTTCCAGAGGAAGCCGTTCACTTAGCTCCCATGTATGGCTCTGAGATCGAAGACTCGACGCTGCTGGACCGCATCAATACCCTCAGACCGAAGCATGTCATCGTGACCGTCGGCGGCGGAACCCAGGAGCGCGTCGGCCTCTATCTAAAGCGCAATCTCGACTACCTGCCAGCTATCCATTGCATCGGCGCAGCCATCGCGTTCCTCAGCGGCGACCAGATAAACATTCCCATTTGGGCGGACTTTCTATACCTCGGATGGCTGTATCGGTGCTTCTCAGCTCCCAGGGTTTTCGTGCCACGTTACTGGGACGCTCGCAAGCTACTCTTGATGATGGCGCGCTATCGCAGCCAACTCCCGCCCATGAAGATCTAGCCGAGCGAAGCAACGTTGTCTTGCACTTCGGGTCTTCACCCTCATGCATGTTCCTGCACTTCCTTCGCGCTCAAACCGTGACATGAAGATCTTAGCCCTCTTCGTTTGCACGCTGTCGATCTTCTTCACGCCGATCACCTCCTTAGCGCAGGCGGCAACAGTCTCCGAGCAATATCTTTTCGCCGCCGCCAATCAGGTGCGCGTTGAGCGTGGTCTGCAGCCGCTTCGTTTCGATCCTCAACTCACACAGGCCGCTTTCCTCCATGCGCGAGAGATGGCCACCCACCGCGCCATCTCGCATCAATTTTCGGGAGAGGCGGACCTCGCCGCAAGAGCAGGGAAGGCGGGTGTCCGCTTCAGTCTTGTGACGGAAAATGTCGCGGAGGGGCCAAACTCCGCACTGATACACGACCTATGGATGCAGTCCGCGGGGCATCGCGCCAATGTTTTGGATCCAAAAGTGGACTCGCTTGGAGTAGCGGTCGTTGCATTTCAGGGTCAACTCTACGCGGTGCAGGATTTCGCCCACATCGTCCAGCGCCTCCCGCTAACGGACCAGGAAGCTCGCGTGGCGGACCTGATCGCGGCTAAGGGCGTGGACATCATGACCGATTCATCCGACGCCCGTCAGACCTGTCAGCTCTCCACCGGATACACAGGGAGGCGCCAGCCCTGGTTTATCATGCGTTACACCGCATCGGACTTGTCCGGTCTGCCGGAAGAGCTCTCCGTGAAACTCGCAACGGGACGCTTTCGCTCCGCCGCCGTCGGAGCCTGCGCCTCTTCACGGCAGACCCCGTTCACCAGCTATAGCATCGCCGTCCTACTGTATCCGTGATATCTCCCGCGTGTCTGAAAAGGTATAGTTTTCCGGCGTGCGGGAGCCCATCCTCCTATTTTCGTACTCGCCCACCTCAACAAGGGTAGACAAAATCGAAGTTGGCCAGACACTCGTCAAAACTTGAGAGTTCATCGTAATCACATGTTCCAGTGACCACGTTTTTGCAGAGCACCTCATCAGCCACACGTTGACCGTACTTCGCGCGTTACAAGTTCACGCGAGGCCCATCGCAGAAGTCCTTCGCTCATCGCTACTACGGCCTTTGACCCATCCCCATACATTTGCTATAACAGTGAAGGAGCAGCGTGTTACAAAGTGCTGTCCACCATGTTCCTGAGTAGCTCAATGGCAGAGCATTCGGCTGTTAACCGAAGGGTTGTAGGTTCGAGTCCTACCTCAGGAGCCATAAAAATCAACAACTTAGCTCCATCCGGTCAATAGGCCAACCCCACAGAACCCCACACTAAGCGCAAAGGGCCTTTCTGGGCAGGATCATCTGCACCACTTTGCTATTTGCTTCCTGCTTAGGTTTCATTGCTGAACGCCCATACGTATTCATCGTTGTGCTGATGTTCGCATGGCGCATGAGGGACTTCTGCATCCCTGCGTTGGCTCCTGCCTCATCCAACAAGCTCCGATAGGAATGGCGGAAGGCGTGCCACCCTAAGTTCTCGATCCCAATGCGCTTACCAGCGGGCTTGAGGTGGAGTTTGTTCAACATGCCTGAGTGATAGCAGCCGCCCGTCAGAGGGGAAGGGAAAACCAAGCCGGTCGAATGGCCCGATTCCGCCCGCCACTCCAGAAGGACTGATGCAAGCTCTCCGTCTAATGGAACATCATCTTTGGATGTCTCGGTCTTTGTGGGGCCGATCCTTCCATTCACGACTGCCTGGTCAACCAGCATCGTTCCAGCAACGAAGTTCAGATTCTCCCAACGCAGTGCCAGAATCTCCGAGACTCGCAGTCCGGTACAGATGGCAACAATCGCCATCGTCCGAACAGGCTCCCTGAGATGTGGCAGCAAGATGTGAAACTGCTCCTGCGTAAGGGTCACCAGAGGCTTCTGACGCTTGCTGCCACCCTTTACCCGGACCAACTCCAGCGGATTGCGCTGAACGTCAATCAGACCCCAGAGCATCGCACGCTCAAACAGCAGATGGAGAACCCGCTTGATGTGTGCCTGAGTCTTCGGAGCGAGGGGCAGGCCTTTCAGCCACTCGGCAACCTCCATCGGACGCATCTTGCTCAGAGGGGTATTGCCCCACCGAGGCCGGATGTGCCGATTGATGTACGTCATATAGCCCGCAGCCGTGGCGTAGGCGAGACCATCTCCCTTTACTTCGCCTGATGGCTGGGCAAGAATCTCTGCCAGCCGTTCTACCAGGACAAACCGTTCGATGACAACACCGAAGGTTGGCTCAATACGGGCACGAAACGCCTCAGCCCCATTCATCCGGAGCAATTGTTCCTGTAGTGCGACCCTTGCTTTCTTCTCTGTTGGATGTTCAGTAGTAGATAGCGTGATTTGGCGCTGGGGAGCACCCGGCAGAAACTTATCTCTGTATCGGTACTCCCAGACTTCATCGCCAGATTTCCGCAAGACTTTCCTCAGACTGCCGTTTTGGTACCTATCGCGCGTGAACTTCAAGGCTGTTGCTCCTTTCATTGCACGCGCCGTGACTGGTGATCTGACTCTAGCCCCTGGCGCACCCAAGCATCAAGAGAACTCGCACGGAATCTCCAGTATTTGCCCATGCGAACGCACGGGATCTTCCCAGCCCTCGCCAGTGCCTGGACTGTCTTGGGGTGGATACATAGGAGTTCGGCTGCCTCTGGGACACCCAATAGGGATTCAAACCCGGTTTGGGGTGTTGTCGTGGGGATCATTTCGACACCGCCCGAACATTCTTCCGGATGTCATCCGAGGTGACGAAGAGATCCTGTCGCAGATCCTTCAATGGCTCCAGCCATCTGTTCAGCGTCCTGGTATCCACGTCATGCTTTTTGGCTATCGCTGTTTTCTTTTCGCCCTTTGCCATCGCACGGATCACCGACTTGGTTGTATCGTCCAGTTGACCAATTTCGCTGTTCGGATCGTCTAGCATCCGAATCATTCGACTCACTTGGCTAGACGCATCGTTAAGGGACGATGTGTCTCTCTGTGCCTGTTGCCAATCGACATCGACCGGGTTCAGCCGACCGTCCCGTCCGCCAAGAACTTCGTTTCCGGCATCGTCGAACTCGTCCAAGGGATTCAGACCAATAGAACGGTTCGCTTCGTCATACAGTTCTTGCATGGCCTTGCTGCGAAAATTAGACCAAAGTGTGCCGATCCAGTGGGCGAACTTTCCGCTATGCACATACTTGTCAGACTCCAGCAGGAGCAGAACTTCCATGACGAAATCTGTCAGCACATCCCTGGGCTCAACTGCCGAATCTGCGACGATCATTCGGTCTAGCTTGCTTGTAAATCTGTTCTGAACATGTAAGCAAAGAGCAGCTTGCAGATTCGCAGACTGTGCATTTGGGTCTGCCTCATATGCTTCATAGATGTTATTTAGAAGATCGTCGGTGAGCCGTACACGCTTCGCGGGTTCAGCCTTCCTGCCGACCCTTTCCTCTGCCGCTGTGAGTGCCTTACGTCGGGGTGTGAGAGCCTCTACAAGCCACACGTCGGCTGCAGGAGACTCTGGGAGTACCACCGATGGCTTGCTGGACGCCACAGACCCTTCTGTGTTCGAAGGTGAGGTGACAATCCCAGGGGCGTTGACCAGAAGATCGTCCGGCCAAACTCCGACAACCGCCTGTGCTTCCTCAAAAGCAATTCTGTCGAAGCCCTGAGCCTCCAGAGCTTTCCTAGCCTTATATGCCCTGATGGGGTTGGCGATTCTGCGAGGTTCAAACTCCGTCATAGTCTGACCGTAGATGCCACTAGCCGCAGCCATAAGGAAATGTTGATTGGTGCGGGTACTGGACCAGTTGCGACGGATGCTCGGCTTGGTTTTGTTCCCGTCGCGGTCCTTCTTTTCAGGCTTGCCGGTGGGTCCGTAGAGAGCCAGCGTCTGAGCGATATGATTGCGGACGCGCTCGTATTGTCCTTCGCGTTTCTTGTTGGTCTCTTGTTTTTCCTGGTTTTCCCTGCCTTCGGGCGTTAAAGGTCCAGACACAGGGTTGTCAACCCACGCGTCAACGGGCTGATGATTGATTCTTAGGTTGTGTAGGGGGGCAGGTTGAGGGGCGTTAAAATCTGGTCCGGTAAGAGAAAAGGGCACACGTATCCGTCAGCTTGTCGGCTGAAATCAAAACTAGATATTTTTGATTCCCATCGTGAGTCATGGGCGGACTCTCCCGAGAACAGCGTTCTCGGCTCCGGGTATATCCCCCCGTTTGGGTATCCCCCAGGTCTGTGTATAGTTCCGCCTGAGCTCCGGTGCGTGTCCCGGCCGTCGTACATTCTTGAGGCGCTATGACTCAAGAGCTTCAGAATATCACAAAATCTCGACTTGCAACAACTATTTTCACTTTTTTTGTTGACAAATGTCCGAAGGGGTGGGTTTCTGCCCTTTATCTAAGTAGAGGGTCATTTCCTCTACGTTTCCATCCCTGTTGGGGGGCAATCCTCCCAAGAGTGCCAGTTCTGCATACTATGCGGGGCTTCAAGCCTACTACCTTGATAAGTAGCAGCACACGTTCACAACGACTCATGCGTGAACACAATCCAGCGGGCAACCGTTGGCGGGTGTGACCAGGTTCCAAGTCTAAAACCTAGTCCCGGGCTCGATAGACCAATCCACCTTGTGGCAGCGAGGTGGTCAAACAGCTGGGCATACTTGGCGACCATACTTCCGATTAGTGAGTTTTGGTTTTTCATGGGGGTTCCCATACCTCCGTCTTCCAATAAGTACAGCGCTGAGAAAGTGAACCTAAACACAAGCAAACACAGCATTAACAAGCTGAGTTTATGAGTTCGGTCTGTTAACAATGAGGACACTGGCGCGATTCTTCAATCTTCTCTGCACCCGCATACTATGCAGACATCGCTCACCAAACAAATAAATATAGGCAGAATGTCCCAAGCGGTTGAGATTGCGCCTTTATATCAGTAGAGGGAAGAATATGCCTCTGTCCGAAGGCGGGGATGTGCCCTGGTCCGGTCATCCCCAATCCTCCAGAGAGTGAGCCTCGAATGTTATCCAACGAACAGATTGCCCTGAACGTCATGTCTCTGTACATACAGCGCATCACTGAGCAGTTCCCTAAGCCAACCTATCTGAGTGAGAAGTATCTGCACGTCCTCAAAATCCGTGAGTGGCAGCTGAGACGGCGCAAGATGAAACGTCCTCAGAGCATTGATGACTTGCCCACCCTGAGACACGGACACCACACTGCCGAATGCCTCTATCTTGACATTGATCGGGGAAGCAGTAGGGAACTGGTGGCAGAGATCCAAAACATCCTGCAGCTGGTTGCACTTGAGTTCCACGCAGAGATTGTCGATATCGAAGCGCAGCATCCCGAACATCGGGCACGATTCGCGCGGGATAAGGAAGAGATCCGGCTCCGGTGGAACCACTACGTGGAAGAGGCAGAAGCATGGCCGAGGGAATAATCCCATTTCGTACATACAAGCAACTGCTGCCACCAGAGATCATCGCAAGGTTGACCCGAGAATCCTGTTATTTGTTTTCAGCCGTGTGGAACAAGGCACAACTTAAAGGCGTCGGACAAATCATGATGAGTGATGCCGAGGTTGCACGGCGTGCGCTCATCCGCCCAAGGCAACTGCGAGATGCACAAACGGCCTTGGTGAGCGCAGGACTGATGGAAATATTCAGACCTCTGATCGACACTGTCGATAGCCAGATGGTCTATCGGTTCCTGTGATCCGAGTTTGAGTTTGGGCTCTTCTCGCCCGGCACGATCCTAGTCAGTCGTGCCGGTTCCTGTCGGCCCATGCAGTAGACGGTGCTGCCCCATCGTCTACTGCTAAATTATCCGCACACTATGCGAATTAGAAAGCCATTCATGAGTGAATCAATAGTAAAGACATTCCGCCCCGCAAAGACCGTCGAAGAGATGGCACGACGCTTATTTTTCACCGTGAGCAAGCTAGCCAATGAATGGGGTGAGCATCCTACCACCGTGTTGGACATTGAAGCTGCAACGCGCTCGGGGTTCCACATCAAGTTCCTGCCGGCTGCACAGCGCCTCCTCAAGGAAAGTGGAAAGGTTGCCATCTCTCAAGGCAGACGAAGTGGAACATACCGGTTCCTGCATCCACAAGGGGCAGGACAGTGACGTGGGTCTCAGACAACTATGTAAGGCAGATAATGTTCACGTACCACGGAGCCATTCGAGGTATCTGTGAAGAGTTGTTGCAACGACGGCAAGCTGAGGCAGACGGCGTTGAATCGCGCACATGCATCTGGCCTAGAAAAAGCGACCGAGCACCGCGAACAGACAGATGACGATAGCACCCCAGATGAGCAGCTTGGCTATGGCCTGACGCTCAATCCCACGCCGCACTTCATCGGCATCCATCGCTGAGCGCAAAGGCTTCTCGTCGGTGGGACGATCATCAGTAGTAGAGGATAGGTGTCGCCAGATGTCGGTGGCACTGGGTATGCGCATGAGAACACGTTACCATGCTTACCCATTGATAAACATCGAATATTTAGATCAGACTATGTGCGCCTTCGTACATAGGTGAAGGGTAGGGGGTCGATCAAACACCAAAAGTTCAGGACTCGGGACCGACTGACCCATAAAATTCTTACCGCTGCATATCAAAAAATGGGGTTTGGGTGACCCATCCCCGTCTGGATTACTATGCAGATCAGAATTCGACTGTGAACTTGAGTGAGGGTTCGCGGGCAACAACACCGCAATAAGTACGACTTTACAGGCTATTTAGCCCAATTACCAGCACATTTTCGCAGGCGTCTTGTTCTGTCCTCCGCATAATCTGCGTGAGTTGATGGCGGCCCTGTCTTAGAAAGCAGGCACCCCATAGCAGTCAAGGTAGGCGTCCTCTCCATCGATATAATTGCGAACACGGCTTCATTCAGTACGGCCATGTCGCAAATGTCGCAACTCAGCTTAAATACCAGCCGGAATGTGCAGCGCAGTCTGAGCTTGATCGGAACAGCTGCAACGGCGATGGCAGCCACCATCGTAGCGAGTCTTACAGCCACGATTGCGAAGTCTGAGGACTTCACCTACGCGATGAGCCAGATGGCTGAAAAGACTGGCAACAGCGTGGATATGGTCTCCAAACTCGCGTACAACGCAAAGCTGGCAGGTGTTCCCGTAGACAGCTTGAAGATGGCCTTAGAACGGCTCGGCAAAACGGCTGGCGCAGCCAACAGTGGGAACAAAGAGGCGGTGGCGGCATATGCATCCCTCGGCATCCATGCAAAGGAACTGAACGGCCCTATGAAGCAGACGGGTGACCTTTTCGTGCAGGTGGGCAAATCCCTGGATGGAATGAGTGAGTCTGAGAACAAGTTGAGACTAGAGCAGGTTCTGTTAGGCAAGTCTGGGGCAGAACTCGCGCCTTTGCTTAAACAGCTTGCTTCTGGTTTCGATACTGCGTCAGAGCAGGCCGAACTTTTCGGTGTTGTCATTGGTGATAAGTCGGCTGCACAGGCAAAGAAACTCCACGAGTCAATGACGCAGCTTGAATCCGTAGCCCTTGGATTCTCCCTTCGTCTTCTCTCTGGTGTTGCGCCTGCCCTGGACACCGTGGCACAGAAGATGGTGAACTTCGCCACCTCGTCAAACGGTATGAAGACGGTGGACAGTATCGCTTCCCACCTCGCATCCGCTGTAACGGGTCTGGGCGATGCATTTCAGTTTCTCAGTGAGCATACAACGGCAGTCAAACGCACGTTAGAGGGCGTAGCAGCCCTTCAGGTGGGCAGCATCCTGGTTCCACTCATCGCAGGTGGTGCGAAAGCAGGAATGACCTTTAGCTCACTCGGAGGACAGATCCTGCTGTTTGCAGGCAAGGCGTCTGGCATCTCGCAGCTGGGTAAGGTTTTCACGCCGATGATCGTGGGTGCTGGGCAGACGGTTGGCGCATACCTAAGTCTGGCAAAGTCAGAGGGTGTGTTGGCAACCGGGGCGCTTGCGGTGTCTGATGCGTTCAAGGTTCTCCGAACATCCATGCTGGCGAATCCGTATGTGATCGTGGCGGCGGGTGTTGCGCTAGTTGGAACGAAATTTTATGAAGTCAGTTCGGCTGCAAAGGCGTCAGAGGTAGACGGTGGCAAGTGGGCAGACGTTTGGAATGGTGGAATTTTAGGTGTCAAAAATAATATTGAGGTGCTTCTAGCCTCCTTCAAAAGACTGCGTGGTGAGGCTCTAAGCGACAAAGACAAAGCAGCTATCACGCGCGGATTCAACGGTGAGGATAGTCAGAGCCTGATTCAGCGTGCAGGCCGAAATCGGCGTGGGATGTCTGATGATCTTTGGAGCAAGATCCATGCTGGCGACCTTAAACCTGAGTTCAGTCAGACTGCACCAAAGAAGGACGCGCCTGCCCTGGTGGGTGTCCCTAAGCCTGAGAAGATCGACCAACTAAAGCTGAAGATGGCCGAACTTGCTGCCTCGGCAGCTGCTGCACAGCAGACCCTGGCCGATGCTGGTAAGGGCGTTGACTTCCAACGTGCTGACGACATCACCAAGGAATACACCAAGACTGTCATCGAACTTGCGGCTCATCTCAAGACTCAGCATAAGACCCTGAGTGATGCGGAAAGAGCGGCCATTCGCTCTAGCATCGCAACCCGTGTCAATGATGAGAGTCAGGCCAAGTTCCGCAATGAGGTTGTTCTGTCTACTCAGCAGATTTTGGCTCAGGCGGATGCTCAGGGCATTCTCACGGCTGCTATTGGACAGGGTGCAGCGGCAATGCGTACGGCTCAGGTTGAGTCTGAATTCAAGTCAAAGAATGCGGGGCAGTCTCAGGAGTGGCTAAAGGCTAATCAAGGTCTGATCAACCAGCAGAAGGCCGCGCGAATGACTGAGTTGTCCGCTGGTGATGCCCACACCGATGTGACTGCCCTCGATAGCCTCAAACAGCAGGTAAGTGTGCAGACGCTGCTCAATGCTGCCATCCTCGCAGGCAGGGATGCGACCAACCAAGCGCATCTTGCAAGTGAGAAGGCAGCCATAACTAAGGCATTCCGCGACCGAGGCGACACAGATCAGTCGGCGCTGGATGCTCAGCTTGCTGAAACGGAACGTCTGTTCAACTTGCAACAGAGCGGTGGAGACCTTCAGAAGGCTGCTGCAATGGATGCAGCGCGCCTCTACAACGATGAGGCAGCCGCCATCCGGAACGCAGCTGCTGCCGCTCGTGAGGCAGGGCAGGCCATCAATCAGATGCAACTCAAGGCTGCAGATAAAGCAGCCTGGGACACGTACCTGTCCAGTGTCGACAAAGCTGCCCTCGCCGTTGGTGGCCTGTCCGATGGAGCCTCTGTGTTCTTCCAGCAGATGTCCAGAGATACCGTATCTGCCGCACAGCAAATGCATGACTTGCTTGGGGGTGCCTTCGGAGACCTGAACAGCACGCTTGAGAAGCTGGTCACAACCAAGACCAAGACGTTTGCTGACTTTACTCGTGAGGTAAAGAGCAACTTCTCAGACATGTTCCGTGGTATCTCCGGTAGCCTAGCTGCTCTCGGTATCCAGAAGCTCGAATCTGGCCTTGCTGGTGGGCTGATGAAGTCTCTTGGGATTGGGGCTAAGTCGGACCCCACAGTGACTGCAATCAACGGTACTAATCAGCGGTTGGACGTGTTGATCGGCCTCGCTGGTGGTAAGGCTGTAACTTCGCTGGCTTCTACTGTCGGCGTCGTATCCGGCACTGCCAAGACATCCGGATCATGGCTTTCAGGATCGGCAAGTAAGGTGCTTGGTGGTATCGGTGGTCTCTTCGGCGGTGGTAAAGCCCTTGGTGGCGATGTCATGGCCGATGTGAGTTATAACGTGGGCGAAATGGGGATTGAGAAGTTCACCCCCAGTGTCAATGGGAAGATCACTCCGAACAAGGACATGGGTCGCTCTGGCCCGCTCATTGGGCACATCGATGCACGGGGTGCAAACGATCCTGCACAGACTGAAGCTGCAATCCATCGTGCTATGGGAAGCTACGGTCCGATGATCGTCCAAGCTGCTGTGCAGAGGGTCACTCAAAACCGGCAACGTTCCCCATCTTCCGTTAGCTAAACAATCCTGCCCCATCCCTCTGTCTGAGTTGTGGGGCTTTTCTTAAGAAAGCAGTACTCATGAATCTAAGATCCCTGTTCGGTCTCCGGATTGAACAGCGTAATTATGCTGGTCCAGTGACAGACCTAAACGGTTCTGCACCTTGGCAATTCCTTAGTGGGGGCAGAGGGTCAGACTCCGGGGAGATAGTCAACTCCCACACGGCGATGCAACAGGCCAGCGTGAATGCCTGTGTGCGACTTATCTCCAGTTCGATTGCATCGATGTCGCCCATTCTGTATGTAAAGTCAGGCACGGGGCGTCAGGAAGCATTTGCCCACCCTCTTCATCGGATTCTTACTTTAGAACCCTCCACAGATTGCAGCGCCTTCACTATGTGGGATTGCTTTATGGGTTCCATTCTGCTCACTGGCAATGGGTATCTGGAGATATCCCGAAACGCTGCTGGCATGGTGACTGGACTCTGGTGCCTACACCCTCATCAGACAACTGCATACCGTCTTACTGATGGATCTCTGATGTATCGCACAACGGATGGACTGTCCGCTGGTGCAGCTCGTGAACTTCCTGCAAAGAACGTGATTCATGTCCCCTGGTTCACGACTAATAGCGTTGTTGGTGTAAGCGCAATTGAAAATGCTCGGAACTGTATTGGGGCAGCAATTGCGATGGATAAGCATACGGGTCGATTCTTCGCCAACGGTGCGACTCCGTCCGGAGTTTTGAGCACGATACAAAAGGTTAAAGCAGAAGACAAGACGAAGATGAGAGCCGAATGGGAGGAACTCCAATCCGGCGCGAATCAACATCGTGTGGCTGTACTTGACCAGGACCTCAAATTTCAGCAGATCAGCATTTCGAATGAAGATAGCCAATTTCTTGAGAGCCGGAAATACACCAGGGAAGAGATTGCTGGACTTTTCGGTCTGCAACCTTCTCAGATTGGTGATGTGAGTCGTGTTGCTGGCGAGACGTTTGCTGCACAGCAACTTACATTCCTCACAGATTGCCTTCGCCCTTGGCTGAACAAGATCAAGCAGGAACTGACTCGAAAGCTCTTGGTCGGTCTGCCCACCTATTCGATTGAGCATGATGTGAGTGACCGTCTCAAGGTCGACTTCAAAACCATGATGGATGGCTTCGCTGTGGGGAGGCAATGGGGCTTCTACACAGCAAACGAAGTGAGAAAAGCACTGGGAGAGAACCCGTTCCCAGTACCGGAGGCAGACATGCTGCTTGTGCCGGTGAACATGATGGACGCGAAAAAACTGTCGCTGCCATCCGCAACACCCACACAGGTGACCTTGAATGAGTAAGAGAGAACAGCTTTATCAACCGGCCAAAGAACTTCGGGTGCAAACCAGCCCCGATGGTTCCAAAACCCTAAGCGGCTATGCCATCGTATTCAACTCCCGTTCAGTGGATCTTGGTGGCTTTACCGAGTACGTAACGCCTGGTGCTGTAACCGAAACTCTCAGGAGCAATCCGGATGTAGTTTGCTTACGCGACCATAAACAGGAACTGCTCATGGGCAGGACCAAGGCAGGCACTCTGACGCTCACAGAGGACTCTGTGGGGCTTCGATTCCTCTGTAAGCTGCCCAGCACCTCAGAAGCTGATTCCCTCGCAGCATCAGTCGAACGCGGGGACTTGGATGGGGTGAGTTTCGGCTTTGTGACAGTAGATGACAACTGGACCAAGGATGCAGACGGAAAGCCTGTACGCGCCTTGCTCCAGATAAACCTTGCCGAAATCAGCCCAACATCATTTGCAGCGTACCCGGCCGCCAGTGTGTCCGTGCGGTCCTGCCCTAAAGAGCTTCGCGGCTTGCTTCGTTCCACACAGGATGAAGACGAGGACTCGGACTGTGGATGCGACTGTCCGGAATGCGAGGCAGGAGATCACGCCGACTGCACTGGCGAACCAGGTGAGTGTGACGAGGATGAGGATCGATCCTCACGCAAACTCACCCGGTTTGAACGAACCCAACTCTTGGTCGAGATAGCCCACCGCCGCAAGTAGCCCCACCCAAACGACAACCTTGGCAAAACTTCACACCCTACCGGGTGCTTGCGGCTCTGTGCCCCGAACAAGAAAAGAGAAAACATGACTGTTGCTGAAATCAATGAACGTCGCGCAAAGCTGATGACCGATGTTACGACCCTCGCCCGCACCAAGGACATCACGAAGGAGCAGGATAATCAGGTTCGGACGATGCTCAAGGATGTAGACGCCCTTGAGGAGCAGCGCACCGTTGCGGAGCGCATTGAAGCATTTGAACTTGAGCAGCGCACTGCGACCCGCCCTCCTCGTGGCAATCTTTCCGAGGGTACGGGTGATATTGAAGCCCAGAAGCGCGCTCTGCGTAGCTTTATGGTCACTGGTGAGAAGCGTGACCTTGGCGTGGGGCCGGTCGCTGGGAATATCACTGGTGGGAACCAGTTGGTCGCACCCGCTTTCTATCCTGTCCTCACGACTGCGCAGCAGACTTACGGCGGACTAGTCAACATCGTGAACCAGCGCACCACTGACACGGGTGCTTCGATGAAGGTCACCTTGGTCAATGATGTGTCCAACGGACTGCAGACCTGGCCGGAAGACACGGCAGCTACCGAGGTTGACCCGTCTCTCTCCACCGCCACCAGTAACACCGAAATGTATAACACTGGCGTCATCCTGGTGACCTTGGAAGAGCTTCAGGACAGTTTCTGGGACCTGGATGCATTCATCCGCGATGCGTTCGGCCAGCGGCTCTACCGTGGCCTTGCAAAGCGTGTCTCGCAGGGTTCTACCAGTGGCGCGTATGTCGGTGTTTGGTCAGGTCTGCCTTCCGGCGCAACGTCTGCTAGCCCCACGGCTATTACTTACGCGGATATTGCTCAGTTGGCTGGTTCGCTGGAGCCCGCATACGAGAATAACGCTACATGGGTGATGAGTTCGGCTACCCGTGCGGGTCTCATCGCACAGACTGACTCGCTCGGACGGCCTCTGTTCATCCCTAATGTGACCTCGGGTGGGTTTGACACCCTGCTCGGTCGGCCCGTTGTGATCGATCAGTACGCGCCAACTGTTGCGGCTGGCAATACAGCGCTGGCCTACGGGGATTTCAAGGCAGGCTACACGCTGCGAAACGTGGGCCAGTTTGAAATTGCGCGAGATCCATACACGTACCTTGTATCCAAGGGGGCAGTCGCCTTCATAGGGTACGGGCGTGGTGGTTCGTTTGCCACGGACGCCGGAACCCATCCCATCAAGGTCCTCACGCAGCACGCATAAATATTAGCAAGAGCCTGCCGTCTCCATCGAGGAGTAACGGCAGGCTCTTTTTGTGTTTAAGGCTGAACTATTTCTGTGCGGCAATTAGAATGGAGCGGTTCGGGCATCAAACTGAGGAACAGCAATGTATAAGACTTTCGCCATAATCATCGGCATCCCATTGGTGTTTTTTTTCTTGGCGATTCTCCCAGAGATTGTCCTGAGAACACGCCGCTATGTATGGCAACGCAGATTTGAGCGGGATGCTATCGCGATAAAGCGTGCGAACAGCGCAAAATGAAACTAAGCTGCCTGCTCTGCCTCGGCTGCTGCTTTCTTCGCTGCTCGTTTCGTGGCAGCCCATCGCTTCTTCTGTGCAGCCGCAATCTTAGCTTTGCCCTCGGCACTCATTACCCGCTTCGCCTTCACAGGTGCAGACTTCGACACCGTGTTCTTAGAACCCTTCGGGCGGCCTCTGCCTGGTTTCTTGATGCTGCTGAGGACATCTGAGGTACCCATGAGGACACTGCGTGCCTGTTGCAGATGAGCAATTTCGTTGTCGATTGATTCAATGATGCTGTCGTTCATGATTTCTCCTACCGATCAGTGTAGATCAAAAAAAGCCCCACACCCAAAATTGGGTGTGGGGCTTTTCGTATTTAAGGCTATGACAAGATGCGATTCACGGCATCTACCTTTGGCTTATACATGCAATGCTTCGCCAAATGCTTTTCCGCTTCAACCCAATTCACCGAGACAGTGTCTAGCATCTGTTCGCGGAGGTCGAAGAGAGTATCACTAACAAAGTGTTGCTCTCTCTTTAGCCGATTTACGGGGACAAGAGCGATATATCGTTCACCATAGGGCTCGATCTCGTCGCCGTTTACTTTATTCGGCAACGCTATTCTAAAGATTCCGAATACATAATCAATATCCACGTCTTCACCTCGTTCAATTCCTCAGCTTAGAGGTTAGCCAGCGTAGCACCTATCACCCTTCGTCCACAGCGTATTCCACGTCATCTGCCCCGAATTGGATGAAGTCAATCTCATCCTGCAGGCTGGACACAATGCCTGTGAGTAGCTCCACACGCGCCTGCTGGTCCGTGGTGAGGCTGCTGGCTCCCATAAGGCTTCCCTGTGTCAGAAGGTCTGCCCGTTCGATTGCAGCGGCCCTGATCTGCCTTTTCAGCCTGTTGATCTTGGGGTTTTGGTCAACACAGGCGCAGCCATTGGCGGGGCAGGACTCGCAGATGTATTCTCCGCATCTACGGCAGTCGTGAAGATCTTCGTTGATGGTTGAGCAGATGGCGCAGGACGTGGGCTGGGCGATAACAACTTGATTTCTCATGCCCCATTTCTATGAGAGCAAAAGTGTCCTGTCAACAGAAAAGTTAGTACCCTGCCCTAAAATATCAACTGTCCTTACCTTAGCAAGATGGCAGGCCGGATGTCAAGAATTATTTATCTGTATAGCTAGCCATCCGGAGACTGTCCAAATAATCCGCCCACTGCTGCATCATGAGCTTTCGTTCGGGTAGATGCATGGTGCGATTGCTGCGGTCTTGGTGAATCTCCTCTAAGACCTTACTTGCCTGTTGTCTTAGGACGAACATAGCCCTACACATCGGCAGAGTGCAACATGGTTGGACCGCCTAAGCCGTTGAGAATAGGTAACTTACCTATGCAGAGAAGAGAAACGTGATATGTAAATTGTTTGATATCAAACATTACGCCCTAGAAGTTTTTCTACAGCAGCAAGCAAAATAAGGTTGCTCACGGCTCTGTTCAACATGTCCGGACAACTATCCGGTGATTACCTGCCAATGGTTCGGTGTCATCTTCATAAGGCGAAACTCTGTATTATTCGCTTGACGAGACCCAGACGGATTTGGAAAAATTTTCCATGCTGAAGAATAAGACCCCGATCCGCATTGTTGCTTCTGACCACATCAACGGCGACTTAGCCATCCTCTACCTATCCGACGGCACAGTAGTCCAAGTCCGCTTGGATGACATCCTTGAACTAAGGCGGAATGTGCCACGCGAACCCCACGATAGTCTTGGCGCGGGTTTCCCGGGGCTTTGCTCATAGCCCTCCCGTTCGTGGAGGTCGAGCTTCACCTATCCGTTCGGCTTGCGGTAACGTGTCGTACAAGAGAGACGCTGAGAAAATTGCGGACGTGCCATCGTTGAACGTGATGATTACGCCCGTGCCCAGCCTCTCCGCATCGACAATGCGGAGTAAAAGAGGCGATTCCATGCGACACTTTACCCGGGGGCATTCGGGGCTGTCGGTCGCTAAGGTAACAATCTGAGTTCGTTGAATCAGTCTCGCGGGGTGAAGTAGTCGAATCCCTCAGGTCCGGATGGTCCATTGCAGGCGGGGCACGTTGCCGCTTTGCCCGCCATGATGTCTGGAACCGGCCAAACGTGACCGCAAGGGCAGCGGAACATAATAGTCGTATGCATGATCCCAAGACCTCCAGGGTGGTCGAGGCTCTCTTCAGAATTAGGAGGAGTGGCGTTCGGTTCGATGCCTGCGGCTCACGTCCTAGATACTGAGATGCGCTAACGAGCGCAAGCGCATCCCCGCAATGAGGCAGGCACCGAGGTACACCATGGTCCGGTTGATGCGGGGTAGACTGGCATCGGGGTCAAACATGAAATCAGTATAGCGAAGAACAGGCGAAATCCGTATGAAGGTCACGAACCAAATGCCACTTGGTCGCACTTGCTAACCCGCCGGTATACTGCGATGCATGGATAGGAAGCGTTTTCAGGTGTTCATTTCGTCGACTTTTGAGGATCTCCGGATTGAGAGACAAGCCGCAGTAGAAGCAGTGCTTAAGGCGGGGCACATACCGGCAGGCATGGAATTGTTTACATCTGGCAGTTTGTCCCAACTGGAAGTTGTCAAGGAATGGATCAGAGCTTCGGACATCTATCTTCTCATCCTAGGTGGTCGGTATGGCAGCATAGAACCTAACTCCGGGCGTAGCTATACAGAATTGGAGTTCGAATACGCACTTGAACTCGGGAAGCCCTTCTTTTCCATTGTCGTTTCAGAGATCGGTTTGAAGACCAAGACTGCGGACTTAGGCCCAAGTGCTGTCGAACGGGTGAATGGCCTCAAGTATCAAGACTTTGTAAACAAGGTTACTTCGCGACTGTGCGCATTCTTTGATGGCCCGAAAGACATTAAATTAGCGATTTTTGAGACCATGCCACAACTAGCCGCAACTGAGGGATTGGTCGGTTGGATCCCTGGGAATGCAACAGTGTCCAACCCGGAAGTCACTAACGAGCTTACCCGCGCATTGCAAGAAAACCGAGAACTTAAAGCTGAGAACGACAAGCTGAGAGAGCGCCTAAACAGGATAGCTGGGACCACGCCTTCTCTTGACGATCTTTCTGCCGCCTTGGCAAAGCAACCTGTTCTTGTACCCAAGGAGTTCGCGGTCACCGGTGAAGAGTTCACGTCAAACATGCACGATATGATGGTGGCCTGTGGCGATCTGCTCGCGATGGGCGTGAGCAATTCATCAAGCGCAAGCGAGTTAGAGGAGTTCGTCTATAAAGAAATTGCCACGAACCTTCTCACATTCGGTCTGACCGAACCTGGAAAGGTTCCATCCAACGTTAACTGGCAGCGAATCCAGCTATCTAGAGAAGGAAAGCGACTGATCACAACTGCGCGTCTGTTAGGTCCTGAACCTATTGTTAAGCGCGTTAATTTCTGAGCGACATAAGAACGCTGCTATTCATCCTGTCATGTTTGTGTCTTGCTGAATTAAGACGCGGTAAGAACCCCACAATAGCCCCACACTAAGACTTCCTCAATCTTCCTCATCGTTACTTATCAACACCTTAGCTTTCCAGTCACGGCGCGTAAGTCGTTGATAATACGTGCTTGGAACTACTGTTAACCGAAGGGTTGTAGGTTCGAGTCCTACCTCAGGAGCCAATTATTTAGCAGCTTAGCCCGGTTGAGCTCCCATTCCGTGGAAAGCAATGCGCGCTCAGATTTCCCGCTGTCGCCTTCTCATCCCTGACAACTTGTCCGTATTATCGAACGTGGTCTGATGTCGCGTGCCGCCTCATCTTGGCTGTACGCAGGAGGCGTACTCACTGCAATCCAACCATGATCGGTGTAAAAGTACTGGGGAACTCATACCTCCTTATGTTGGTTGCATCTTCGCAGTTCACTTCCGACGTGTTTGGCGATGGTGCCAAGTGAGACTTCAGCACCGCTCCATGCCTGCGGCGTCCATTACCTGGAGGTTGTAAATAGGGTGAAAGTGGACGACCTGCTTGTGGCCACCATCATTTTGCGTCCCGAGCTGACCACCCGCGGAGACCGTCCATTAGCACCGTTAGGGACAACGCTTCATCCGGGGGGTAGCATTGCCGAGACAGTATTCCCACGGCCCGCACTCGGGATTTCCGTACCGTTCGCAAACCCATAATCATAGAGAACGCAATCGCGGCACACGAGGGGGGGGCGAGTGTCATCTCCGCCGGGCTGCCTTGAGAGACCCATGGCGTAAGCATCACGCGCGGATTTTTCAGCATGCAAGAGATTCCATTCGCGTCCTCGCGCTTTCATGTACGAGCGCATCGTAAAGGGGATAACCGTGTAAGACTCCCGAAAATATCCGGCAAACCGCTCATCTCCGCGCAAGTCGAGTTGACGGACGCACCCAGACACCCTCCTTTTGTGCCTTGAAGTCAAGGCAACTTCCACACAAAACGCTCCATCAGACTAGGATATTCCCATTTGGAAATCGGCCGCAATATCCTGCCAATTCTGGGATGGTCTGCGCGGGAGGCCACGATGAGTCGCAGTTCCGCAGCATCTCCGCCGGTGTTACCAAATCCCGGTCTCGAATACCCGCCGAGCGAATAATTGTTGAGTCTAAAAACCTGGTGCGACGCTCAAGCGGGATGCTCGGCCCTATTATGCCGCCCTTGATGGTCTAAGGGCAGTAGCTTTTCTCCTTGTATTCGCCACCCATTACCTCAACCTGCCGTGGGGTTGGCCGGGCGTGGATGTTTTTTTGTGCTCTCCGGCTTTCTCATAACCACCATCCTGGATGAAAGCCGCGACCCTCCGCATCGGGCCCGCAATTTCTATGTGCGCCGCACGCTCCGAATCTTCCTCTGTACTATCTCGCGTTGTCGCTGGTCTTCCTCGCCGGGTGGCTCTTCCACATGCGCTTGTCCCCTGCTATGGCCCTATGGCCGCTCTTCTTGGG
>CAXSZW010000007.1:0-222386 GCA_964242025.1 uncultured Acidobacteriaceae bacterium | reverse complement strand
GGAGCGAGGGGCTGCCGCAGCGGTGGCCGGTGGTATGGATGTGGCGGCATTGGTGACGGGTGGTGGCGGTTGCGGTGGCGTCGTCGATGCGATCGTAGGTGTGCATATGCGGTTTGGGGCCCCACCCCCTATAGTGCGTAAAGTATTCAGAAAAAACGAGTTAGGTTTGGACCTCCGGTTGGAGAGGTCCAGGGATCAGGTTCAGGTGTAAGGTGTTGGTCCGGGCTCATCACGACGGTGGTTCGTCCTGAGATTTCGGGCCACTTCCAGTTTACCAAATGGAGGGGGGTAGGTACGCCAAGTATTTCTCGAGAATAAATGGTTTGGAATGAATGGGTTAGCGGTTTCTGGAGAGTTCCGGGGCTTGACAAGCGAGTTTACTGGTGTTTTTGGTGAAGAACGCTGTAAGTGCTTCGATAGCATTTGTTTACGGGGTAGCATTGGATGCGGCGATAGAGATGACCGGATTTGCTGAACTTGAAGGAGCTTTATTGCCGGAAACGAAGACTTTGCGGCAAGGTCGCTAACGGTGCTTCAAGCAACGATCTATTATTCCTCGGGGATCGCCGAAAGATTCCGTTCCAGATATGCCAACGAACCGAAGTCAAGCCATGAGCCGAGCCATTTCACTGACAGATAAATGCCTGTCGACAGCAACAGAATGGCAGTGCTTATTTTCAGACCGATGTCAGGATTGAGGGTGAAATGAGATTTGACGGTAAGGTCGAGCAGGTTCAACACGATTCCCATGAATGCCATTAGCGCCACTATGGACCACCAGGCGCGAAGGCCAGTCATGACCCGTGATGGCAAGGCAAAGTAACCTTCGATCTTCGTTCCATTGTGCTCAGCTTTCCAACTGCCGTAAAAAGTGGATGAGAACGGGCCTCGCCGTCTTCGTTCAAGCCGGAAGGTCCTGCCCTGCACTTGCCTGATCGCCTGACGTGAAGCGTCATTCCATGACGGGCCGGTCATCCAAGAGACGATAGGAACGACCACCGCAAGGGGCCAGAGGAAGAGCCACGGGGAGACACCCTTTGGTTCCACCGACCGTAGCAACAAATCGCCTACGGCATCTGGATTCAATTGTGTATGTAGAACTACGCGCTTTCGGTTCATGTCGTTGTAAGCACTTTACGACGTGCGTCGGCTGAAGGTGAGTGACGGTTCTCGCGAAACGGTGCGACAGAGTGGGGTGTGAGGCCCAAGGCTGAAGCCTTGGGGTACCTAGAAGCGGGGGCTCTCGGCTTGAGGTAAAACGGTTCCGCATCAGCGACGCGAGGTCTGGTTGAGTGCTTGAGGGAAGCCTCGATGGGGGTTAGGCGGGGCGGAGGGTGGCTACGGTGATTTCTGGGGGGCAGTTGAGGCGGAGGGGGACGCCTACGGTGCCGATGCCTCGGTTGACGTACAGCTGGATGGGGCCGACCTGGTAGTGGCCTTCGGGGTAGAACTCGCCGCCGGGGGGGAGGAGGATGGGCTTGCCGGGGAGACAGATCTGGCCGCCGTGGGTGTGGCCGGAGAGGATGAGCGAGATGTCTGCGGCGCGGGGGTGGAGGGCGAAGCCGCGGACGTAGTCGGGTTCGTGCGCCATGAGGATGAGGGGGGCGCGGTCTGGGCCGCGGCCGAGGAGGCGGGGGTCGGGGAGGGTGAGGTCGAGGCTGGGGTGGCCGTTGATGCAGTCGTCTACGCCGGCGAGGAAGATGCGCTGGCCGTTGCGTTCGATGGGGAGGAACTGGTTGACGAGGAGGGGGATGTTGGCGGCTTCGAGGTAAGAGCGGATTTCGCGGGGGCCGATGACGGCGTCGTGGTTGCCGAGGATGCCGAAGCGCTGGGGGCAGGCGATGGCGCTGAGGAGTTCGGCACAGCGGCGGGCGGCGGGGAGGGAGTAACGCTGGGGGAGTGGGCCGCGGCTGCAGAAATCGCCGGTGATGAGGACGAGGTCCGGGGCGAGGGCATTGATGCGGGCGACGATCTCCTGGAGGAAGAAGTGCTCGGTGAACTCGTCCAGGTGGATGTCTGAGATCTGGATGAAGCGGAAGCCATCGAATGCGGGGGGGAGGTTGGGGAGACGGAAAGTGCGGTGGGTGACGTCGATTTCGTGGCGGGCGACTTCATTGGAGTAAAGGACGAAGCCGACGGCGGCGAGGGAGGAGCCGAGGAGGAAGCGGCGACGGGTGAAGGGATTGGGAGACGAGGAGGGCGGGGAAGTGCCTTGCATAGTTCATGATAGCGGGTTGGGGTCTGTGGGTGGGAGTGCGGCGGGTAAGATGAGGGGGATGATGATGATTCCGAGTGGACGTAAGAGGAAGCTGGCGGCGGCGGTGGCGAAGCGCGGGGCGCAGGGGATGTTGGTAACGAACCCAGCGGATGTGCGGTATTTGTGCGGGTTTACGGGATCGAATGCGGCGCTGGCGATGGTGGGGGGGCGCGCGACGCTGTTTACGGATGGCCGGTACACGGCGCAGGCGGGGGAGGAGGTGGATGGGGCGAAGGTGGTGATCGCGGAAAAAAATGTGGTGGCGGTGGCGTGTGAGTTTCTGGTGGGGAGTGGGGTGGGGGCGTGTGGGTTCGACGAGACGGTGACGACGGTGGCGGGGCTGGAGGGGATGCG
Organism: uncultured Acidobacteriaceae bacterium; assembly: GCA_964242025.1. GTDB lineage: Bacteria > Acidobacteriota > Terriglobia > Terriglobales > Acidobacteriaceae > Edaphobacter. Next base: position 219,775 of record CAXSZW010000007.1, on the reverse strand, counting down.
GGCAGGGCTTCCGGCGAAGCTGCGGAAGGGGTGGTTTGTGGGAGTGGGGGCTTTGGTTGCGGGGCTTCGGGAGGTGAAGGACGAGAGTGAGCAGGAGGCGATGCGGGAGGCGGCGGCGCTAGGGGTGAGGTTATTTGAGCAGTGCCTGGAGTACGTTGTGCCAGGGGCTACGGAGAATGAGGTGGCGCTGGCGTTGGAGTATATGGCGAGGCTGGCGGGGGCGGAGCGGATGAGTTTCGAGACGATTGTGGCGAGTGGGGAGCGGAGCGCGCTGCCGCACGGGCGGGCGACGGGGGCAAAGCTGCCGAGGCGGGGATTTGTGACGTTGGATTTTGGGGTGGTGCTGAACGGGTACTGCAGCGATATGACGCGGACGGTGCATCTGGGGAAGGCGCGGGCGGGGGAGCGGGAGGTGTATGAGGCGGTGCTCGAGGCGCAGGAGGCGGGGGTGGCGAAGGTAAAGGCGGGGGTGGTGGCGATGGCGGTGGATTCGGTTTGCCGGGATTTGCTGGTGGAGCGAGGGCTGGGGGAGTGGTTCACGCATTCGACTGGGCATGGGGTGGGGCTGGAGATTCATGAGGGGCCGAGGCTGGGGAAGAAGAGCGAAGAGAAGCTGAAGGCGGGAATGGTGGTTACAATTGAACCCGGTGTTTATATGCCGGGGAAGTTCGGCGTGCGGATTGAGGATACGGTGTTGGTGACGGCGGATGGGTGTGAGGTGTTGACCCCCGCGACCAAGGCCTGGATTGAGTTATAAAGGCTGAGGCCAGAGATTAGGTGCCCACGACGAGGCACGGGAGATGAGATGGAAGGCAATGAGTTGAAGGGATTTCTTCAGGAGCTGGTTGAGTTTCTGAAGTCGCAGGAGATTGCGGAGTTCGACCTGGAGCAGGCGGACCTGAAGGTTCGGCTGAAGTTTACGAGTGCGATTACGGCGGCTGCGGCGACGGCTCCGGCGGCTGGGTTCGATATGGGGCAACTGGCGCGGCTGATGGCTTCGGCTGGGCCTGCGGCGGCTCCGGCTCCGGCGGCGCATGTGGCGCATGTGCATGACGCTCCGGCTGCTGCTGCGGCTGCGCCTGAGGCGGTGGCGGAGAAGTATCAGGTGGTGAAGTCGCCGATTGTGGGGACGTTTTATGAGTCGCCTTCACCGGGGTCTCCGGCGTTTGTGAAGGTGGGCGATGTAGTGGAGGTTGGGCAGGTGCTTTGCATCGTGGAAGCGATGAAGCTGATGAACGAGATTGAGAGCGATGTGGCGGGCGAGGTGATGGAACGGATCGCGCAGAGCGGGCAGCCGGTGGAGTATGGGCAGCCGCTTTTTGCGATCAAGCCGAGGTAAGAACAAGACAAGGCCACCACGGATTTCACGGATGAACGCGGATGAAAGACGATGAGGACAGAAGCTCCAACGTATGTAGCGGGCAGCGAACGGGAGATGCTCCAGTGGGTGCGTATATGGGCACGCCTCCTGAGGGATGGATGCGCCATGTCCTCGGAAATCTCGTATTTGGCTTCCTACTGAATGTTTTTGGCCTTAGCCCGGCCAGCTTTGGAAAGGTTTTGAATGTTTCGTAAGGTATTGATTGCCAATCGGGGGGAGATCGCGCTGCGGGTGATCTCGGCTTGCAAGGAGATGGGGATTCGGACGGTCGCGGTGTATAGCGAGGCGGACCGGAACAGCCTGCATGTGCGGTTTGCGGATGAGGCGATCTGCATTGGGCCGGCGCGGAGTGCGGAGAGTTATCTGAATGTTCCGGCGGTGATTTCGGCTGCGGAGATTGCGGATGTGGATGCGATTCATCCGGGGTACGGGCTGCTGAGCGAGAATGCGAACTTCGCGGAGGTGTGCCGGGCGAGCAACATCAAGTTTATTGGGCCGCCGCCGGAGGTGACCCGGATGATGGGCGAGAAGAGCACGGCGCGGCAGACCATGAAGAAGGCGAAGGTGCCGATTCTGCCGGGAAGCGATGGGGTGATCGCGGGCGAGGACGAGGCGCTGGAGTGGGCGAAGTCGGTCGGCTACCCGGTGATTTTGAAGGCGGTAGCCGGGGGCGGTGGGCGTGGGATGCGGATAGTGCGCTCCGCTGCGGAGCTGCCGAACATGTACAACCAGGCCAGCACCGAAGCGGCGAATGCGTTCGGCAATGGCGATATGTACATGGAGAAGTTCATCGAGCGGCCACGGCATATCGAGTTCCAGGTGCTGGCGGATGAGCATGGGAACGTGATGAGTCTGGGGGAGCGGGAGTGCTCGATTCAGCGGCGGCACCAGAAGCTGATTGAAGAGGCTCCGAGCTTGCAGATCACGCCGAAGCTGAGGGCGGAGCTGGGGAAGACGATTGAGCGGTCGCTGAAGGATATTGGGTACTGGAACGCCGGGACGATCGAGTTCCTGATGGATGAGGATGGGAAGATCTACTTCATCGAGATGAATACGCGGATCCAGGTGGAGCATTGTGTAACCGAAATGGTTACAGGGGTGGACCTGGTGAAGGCGCAGCTTCGGATTGCGGCGGGCGAGAAGCTTTCGGAGATTGTGCCGAAGGTGCCTGAGATTCGTGGGCACGCGATTGAGTGCAGGATCAATGCGGAGCATCCGGAGAAGTTCACGCCGAGCGCGGGGAAGATTACGGCGTTCAATCTTCCCGGTGGCAACGGCGTGAGAGTGGACACGGCGCAGTATGCGGAGGGCGTGGTGCCGCCGTACTATGACTCGCTGATTGCGAAGCTGATCTGTCATGGGAAAGACCGCGAAGAGGCGATGAACAAGATGCAGCGGGCGCTGAGTCAGTTTGTCGTCGAGGGGATTCATACGACGATTCCGCTGCACCAGAAGATCTTTGCGGATGCAGAGTTCCGGTCGGGGGCGTTCGATACAAAGTTTATGGAGAGATTCTTCGAACGGCAGAAGGGCTAGAGGATGAGTCCTGCCGGACGGGCGCCCTGCGCGGGCGGCGGTCACTTCGTGACGGGTCTTGGTGGTCGGGGTGGGTTGGGCGGCTTGGGTTCGGGCGTTGCCCGGCTTTGTGTTCTGCTTGTCTGCTGGTTGGCGGTGGTGAGCTGCTGGGGGCAAGGCTTGCCGGCGATCAACTCAGCTGCGGAGTTGGGGCAGGAGTTGCTGGTCAAGTCCGGTTCGACTGGGCTGGTGCTGGTAGTCGTTCGGGGTCACGAGACGTTTGTGCAGGGGTTTGGGGAGACGGCGCCGGGGAGTGGGGTGGCGCCGGACCGGAGCTCGGTGGTGCGGCTGTGTTCACTGACAAAGATTTTTGCGACCGACCTGCTGGTGAAAATGTTGGGGGATGGGACGGTGCGACTGGATACGCCGCTGCAGCGACTTGCTCCGAAGGGGGCTGTGGTGCCGGTGGTGGATGAGGCGAGGCCAATGACGCTGGGGGACCTGGCGACGCATACGGCGGGGCTGCCGAGGGAGGTGGGAGCGGGGCCGAGGGGGACGGCTCACTTTACGTTTCCGAGTGAGAGCTACCGGTGGGAGTGGCTGCCGAGGCAGCGGCTGAAGACGGTGCCAGGGTCTGCGGCGCTGTATAGCAATGTGGGGTTCGACTTGTTGGGGGATGCGCTGGCTGAGGCGGCGCATGAGGCATATCCGCGGCTGCTGGCGCGGCGGACGACGGGGCCGCTGGGGATGCGGGAGACGGGGTTTGGGCCTACGGCGGCGCAGTGTGCGCGGCTGCTGGCGGGGGCGCATGATGAGGGGGAGTGTACGGCTACGGCGAATACGGCGGGGAGTTCGGGGCTGTATTCGACAGGGAGCGATATGCAGCGGTGGCTGGAGTACCTGTTGGGGACGGACGTGCCGGCGATTCCGGCGCAGAATGCGGCGGCGCAGGCGGTGTATGTGAGGCCGGAGCAGTTGGCGCGGATGGATGGGCTGGGGCATGCCGGGGACCCGACCGGGGTGGGGCTGGGATGGATCCATATGGCGGTGCCGGTGGATGCGAGCGGGGAGAGCCGGTATGGGGATATCGTGGAAAAGACTGGGGGTGGCGCGGGATTTTTGACGTACATCGCGCTGAACCGGGGGACGCATACGGGGATCTTTGTGGCGGCTACGGATGGACGGGTGGAGACGCACTCGAATCTGTTTCGGGCGGCGAACAATGTGTTGCTGCGGCTGGCGGGGCTGCCGGAGTTTCCGGAGGAGTTGCCGCATCCGCGGGCGGTGGTGGTCGCCGGGCCAAAGGGGAAGGGACGAGCGAAGGCTAAGGCTGGGGCGGCGCGGGGGAGTCGGCGGGGACGATCTTCGAGGTGACGTGGGTGAGTTCGAAGTCGCGGTTCTGGGCGTCGATGAGGATTTCTCGGGAGTAGAAGAAGAGAAGTTTGAGTTTGAACTCGGTGCCGAAGGAGATGGGGAACCAGACGTCGTTGGCTGGGCCGGTGTGGGCGGGGTTCTGGGGGGCGTAGATGACGGTGAAGCCGAGGCCGGGGAGGCTGGTGCCGAGCAGGGTGCGGACGGCGAAGGGGAGCTTGCGGGACATGGCGGTGCGGACGACGACGGGCTGGTAGGCGGAGGTGTCGATCCAGGCGTCGCCCTTCCAGCCGTAGTCGGATTTGTCCTTGAGGGTGAAGGTGATGTGGAAGACGTCGCGGCCGTTGAGGTGCTCCTGACCGCCATTTGGGCCGACGAGGGTGAAGTTGTATTCGGCCTGGGATTTTGAGGTGAGGGGGAAGAGGTTTGCGCCGATGCCGTCGCGGGTGTTGGTGTTGGTGAGGTTGTTGCGCATGCCTTCGACGAGGTTGCGGTCGGATTCGTCGGCGCCAACGGTGATGGTGATGTCGTCGCTTTCGGCTGGCTGGGCTGTGTCTTTGCCTGCGGGGAGGTGGTTGTAGGTGACGTACTTGCCTTTGACGAGGAGGCGGCCATCGAGCTTGAGGAGCTGCTGGCGGGAGCCGGTGCCGGAGGGGACGACGCGGGAGTCGGTGATCTCTTCACAGCGGACGGTCTTGCCTTTGCGGGCGGTGACCTTGGCGTGCTGGACGTAGAGGAAGTGGGCGCGTTCGGACTGGGAAAGGTCCTGGTTGGCGGCGACGCGGGCCATGATGGCGGCGGCGGTGGGAGGCTGCTGGGCGAAGGCGGGGAGGGCAAAGAGCGATAGGACAACGGACAGGAACCGGGACATGGCGGGCAGTACGCGGATCATGTGGCGAAGTTCCTTGCCGAGGGTTAGAGGCGTTTTTGGAGCCAGTACTGGGAGATGCCGCGGGGATGGTCTTTGAGTTCGCCGAAGAGGGAGAAGCCGAGTTTTTCGTAGAAGGGACGGGCCTGGAAGTCGAAGGTGTCAAGCCAGATGCCGGTAAGGTTGCGGGCGCGGGCGATGGCTTCCGCCTGCTGCATGAGGGTGCGGCCGAGGCCGGTGCCGCGGAGGAGGGCGGGGACGATGAGGAGCTCGATGAAGAGCCAGTCGTAGCGGGAGTAGCCCCAGAGGCCTCCTATCGTAGTTCCTGCTTCATCCTTGATGAGGAGACCCAGGGGGTGGTGATTGGAGGGTGGGGCGGCAGCTTCGTTGTACGCCAGGAGGGCCTGGAGGATGGGTTCGCGGTCTTCGGGGCGGCCTTGCTCGGAGAGTTCGATGGTGTGGGTGGGTTCAGGCATGATGGTGGCTGGGGGTAAGCGGATGCTGGGGAGATTGTATGTGATTGTGGATGCCGGAGTGCTCCGGGCGAAGGGGATGAGCGTGGAGGCAATGGCGGCTGAGCTGGCGGGGGCGGGGGTGCGGGTGGTGCAGTATCGGAATAAGGATGGGGAGCCAAATGAGGTGCTGGCGGGGGCGGCTTCGCTGAAGGTGGGGATGGGGGAGGGGTGTTTGCTGGTGATGAATGACCGGATGGATCTGGCGATGTTGGCGGGGTTTGGGGGGGTGCATATGGGGCAGGGAGATTTGGGGGTGGAGGATGTGAGAGAGGTGGTGGGAGAGGGAATAGGGAATAGGGATGAGGGAATAGCGGGCCAGGACGAATTGGTGGCAGGAAAGGCTCAAGGCGGTCGAGCTTCGCTCGATACCCCACCCTATCGCGATGAGACTGCGAAAGGATGGGGCACCCGGTTTGTGGTGGGGGTTAGTACGCATAACGAGGAGCAGGTGAGGGAGGCGGATGCTGGCGGCGCGGATTATGTGGCGGTGGGGCCGGTATTTGCTACAGGGACGAAGGCGGATGCGGCGGAGGTGGTGGGGTTGGAGGGGGTGAGGAGGGCGAGGTCGCTGACGACGAAGCCGCTGGTGGCGATTGGAGGGATTACGCTGGGGAATTGCCGCAGCGTGGTGGAGGCGGGGGCGGATCTGGTGGCGGTGATTTCCGGGGTGTTTGTGGAGGGGCGGAGCGTGGGGGAGACGGTGCGGGACTTTCTGGAGGTTCTGCGGTAGTTTGAAGGGAACGTGAATACAACGGCAAAGACAGAAGCAGGTCCTCCCGCTGCGCGGAAGGATGACAGCGGTTTGGGGGCGGTCACAGCCGCAGGTGAGGCGGCGCCGCAGTTTGTGCAGGGGATGGGGTTGTTTTCTGCGACGGCGATTGTGATGGGCTCGATGATTGGGTCTGGGATCTTTATTGTGTCGGCGGACATGAGCAGGGCGATGGGGTCGCCGGCACTGCTGATTGCAGCGTGGCTGGTGACGGCGGCAATGACGATCATTGGGGCGCTGAGCTATGGGGAGCTGGCGGCGATGATGCCGAAGGCGGGTGGGCAGTATGTGTATCTGCGGGAGTCGCTGGGTCCGATCTGGGGGTTTTTGTATGGGTGGACACTGTTCCTGGTGATCCAGACGGGGACGCTGGCGGCGGTGGCGGTGGCGTTTGGGAAGTTTCTGGGGGTGTTCTTCCCGGGGGTGAGCCAGAGCCGGTGGATATGGCATGTGGGGACGGGAAATATCGGGCTGAATACGGCGAACCTGGTGGCGATTGGGGTGATGACGCTGCTGACGCTGGCGAATACGTTTGGGGTGAAGTTTGGGGCGGCGCTGCAGAACGTGTTTACGAGTGCGAAGATTTTGGCGTTGATGGTGGTGGTGGGGGTTGGGTTCGTTGCGAGGAATGCGGTAGCGGTGGCGGCGAACTTTGGGACGGGGTGGCACAACTTCTGGGCGGGGGCGGGGCTGGGGACGCTGCATACGATTTCGGTGGGGTCGTTCTGGCCGGGGACGCATGATGGGACGGCGGTGGTGGGGGCGCTGACGGTGGTGGCGGTGGTGCAGGTGGGGTCGCTGTTTTCCTCGGATAGCTGGAACAACGTGACGTTTACGGCGGGGGAGATCAAGAACCCGAAGCGGAATCTGCCGCTCTCGCTGGCGATTGGGACGGGTGTGGTGTTGCTGCTGTATATCGCCTGCAACTTTGTTTATCTGAGTGTGCTGCCGCTTGCTGGGGTCGAAGGCGCGGGGACCGTGGTGGGGCGGGGGATTCAGTTTGCGGCGCAGGACCGGGTGGCGACGGCGGTGATGGAGGTGGCGTTCGGGAGCGTGGGCGCGAAGCTGATGGCGGCGGCGATCCTGATTTCGACGTTTGGGTGTGTAAACGGGATTCTGCTGGCGGGGGCCCGGGTGTACTACGCGATGAGCCAGGATGGGCTGTTCTTCAAGGGGATCGGCAAACTGAGCAAGAATGGCGTGCCGGTGAACAGCCTGTGGGTGCAGTGGGGATGGACGTGCCTGCTGTGCCTGAGCGGAAGCTATGGGCAGTTGCTGGATTATGTGATCTTTGCGGTGCTGATCTTCTACATCCTGACGATTGTGGGGCTGTTTGTGTTGCGGCGGACGAGGCCGGATGCGGTGCGGCCGTACAAGGCGTTCGGGTATCCGGTGCTGCCGGCGCTGTATATCGTGATGGCGGCGTGGATTTCTGTTGTACTCTTGCGTTACAAACCACAGTACACATGGCCGGGGCTGATCCTGGTACTGCTCGGCGTACCGGTGTACCTGGTGTGGCGGCGGAGTGCGGTTGTGAATGCTTAGTTGTTAGTTCTTAGTTGTTAGTAGACCAAGGGGACGAATGGCGAATCTTTTTGCGAAAAAGACGATGAACGTGTTGATGGCGGAAGCGGATGAGCATGGGTCGCAGACGCTGGAACGATCGCTTGGGCCGTTTGCGCTGACTGCGCTGGGCATTGGAGCGGTGATTGGGGCCGGGATTTTTGTGCTGAGCGGGCTGGGTGCGAAGACGGCGGGGCCGGCACTGATGCTGGCGTTTGTGCTGTCGGGGCTGGGGTGCGCGTTTGCCGGGCTTTGCTATGCGGAGTTCGCGGCGATGATTCCGCTGGCTGGGTCTGCGTATACGTATGCGTATGCGACGCTGGGGGAGCTGTTTGCGTGGATCATTGGGTGGGACCTGACGCTGGAGTATGCGATGGGCGCGAGCACGGTGAGCTCGGGCTGGTCGAATACGTTTGTGGAGTTCCTGGCGATCTTCCACCTGAAGTTTCCGCTGTGGCTGGCATATGACCACTGGACGGGTTTGAAGAAGGCGTTTGAGGCGGTGGGGCGGCAGGCGGTGATGGCGGCTCATCCGGATTATGTGTCCGGCACGAAGGCGTTCAGCGATGCGCTGGCGGCAGTGCTGGCTCATCCGTCCGCGCAACTGACGGCGAGCGCTCATGCGCTCCTGAACGCGCCGACGATTGGTGGGGTTGAGATTGGGTTCAACCTGCCAGCGTTTCTGATTGCGCTGGTGATTACGACGGTGCTGGTGATCGGGATCAAGGAGTCCGCGAACTTCAATGCGGGCATCGTGGTGCTGAAGCTGGCGGTGGTGCTGTTTGTGCTGGGGCTGGGTTCGCATTATGTGAACAAGGCGAACTGGGGCAGCGACTGGCATACGTTTGCGCCGTTTGGGGTGGGAGGGATTGGGCTGGCGGCGGGGCTGGTGTTCTTCTCGTACATCGGGTTTGACGCGGTGTCGACGACGGCGCAGGAGGCGAAGAACCCGCAGCGGGATATGCCGATCGGGATTATCGCTTCACTGGCGATCTGCACGCTGCTTTATATCGGCGTGGCGGCGGTGCTGACGGGGATGGTGTACTGGCCGGAGATCAACATTGAGGCTCCGATCGTGCGGGCCTTCCTGGACCGGAATCTGAACTCGGCGGCGAATGTAATTACGATTGGGTCGCTGGCGGGGCTGACGAGCGTGATGCTGGTGATGCTGCTGGGGCAGAGCCGGGTGCTGTACTCCATGGCGAAGGATGGGCTGCTGCCGAAGGGCTTCTTCGCGGATATTCATCCGAAGTTCCGGACGCCCTGGAAGGGGACGATTCTGGCAGGGCTGATTGCGGCGATTGTGGGGTCGGTGACGCCGATCGACGATATCGGCAAGATGGTGAACATCGGGACGCTGTTTGCGTTTGTGATTGTGTGTATTTCCGTGATGGTGCTGCGGCATAAGGATCCGGATCGTCCGCGTCCGTTCCGTACGCCGCTGGCTTGGCCGGTTCCCATTATTCCGGTGCTGGGGATTGCATTCAACGGCTACATGATGGTGGAGCTGGGGGCTGCGAACTGGTATCGGCTGATTGGCTGGCTGCTGATTGGGCTGGTGGTTTACTTCCTGTACAGCCGGAAACATAGCAAGGTGCAGCAGGCGCTGGCGGCGAAGGCTGCGTCGGTTTAGGTGCGATTCTTGGGGGGGTGGTGGTGCCCCCCCCGCCCCTGGCGGTTGTGTGCAAAGTATTCAAACGGTTGGGTTTAGTGGTGGACTGCGTGGGTAAGTTCTTTGTTTGCAGCGTGAGTGGCTGCAAAGTCTTCATTCCAGGCTAGATAGCCTATACAGGGGACGCACTTTTTCTGGGGTGCCCGCCCGACAATCCGTGGACGTGGTTAGCGGGAGGCGGAGACGGAGTGCGTCTGGGAGGTGCGGGTGGAGGTGGAGGATGACTGCGTGGGCGTGGGGGGGAGGGTGACGGGTTGGACGGTGGTGGGATCGTCGCGGAGGCGGAGGTAGAAGGTGGGTCCCTTGGGGTGGGGGATGGAGAGGGTGGTATCGACGAAGCCTTCGGGGACCTGGGTAGGGTCGGTGAAGGGCTGGGTAGCGGCGACGGAGTCGACGAGGTAAAGAGCCTGGCCGGCGAGGGTGCATGGGTCCGTCGCGGCGGAGGGGCAGGTGAGGCCGGTCAGGGTGGGGAGGCGGACGACGGTGGCGAGCGGCTGCCATTCGCCTTCCGCGCCGTCCGGCGTGATGGGGCGGAGGCGGAAGGGGCCGAAGGAGCTGGGGCCGAAGAGCTTGAGGGGATCGAAGGTGGCGAGGACGGTGTGGCTGTCCTGAAGGACGAGGGTGCCGTCCTTGAGGTTGAGGTAGGTGGAGAGGGAGGAATCGGCGTTGGCGATTTCGATTTTTTCCGAGCGGGGGAAGTTCGATTTTGACTTGAGGAAGAAGAGGAACTGCGCGCCGAGAGGGACCTCCGAGGGGGAAGAGAGGGCGATGGGTGAGGCGGCGGCGGAGGCGACGCGGCGGGAGAGGATGGAGATGGTGGGGCGAGGCTGGAGGGCGAGGGTGGAGGTGTCCAGGGAGCGGCCGTCATTGAGCTGGACGCGGGGGGAGAGTTTTTCATTGGGCTGGACGGCGGGTGGGTTGGCGCCCTGCGCGAGGGCGAGGGTGAGGGAGGTGGCGGATTTGGCGTCCGGGGGGGAGGCGGGGGGTTGGAAGGAGGCGTCCTTGAGGGTGACGAGCTTGACTTCTTCCAGGCCGGAGCCGGTGAGGATGATGGTGGAGTCGCCGGAGTGGTACTGGACGGATTCGATTTTGGCGGGTTCGGCGAAGGTTTTGGTGCCGAGCTGGTCCGGGGTGTGCTGGCCGAACTGCTGGATGGCGAGCTGGATGGAGCCGGGGGTGGCGGCGTGCTGGAGATTGAGGGTGAGGTCTACGGGGTGGATGGGCTGGTCGGATTTCTGATCGGTTTTGGCTTCCGGCTTGGCGTCCGGCTTGACCTGCTCCTGGACTGAGGCGTGTACGTCGGTTTTTTCATCGACCTTCCAGTCCACCTTCTGGTTGCCGGGTTCCAGGCCGACTGACTGGATGCAGGCGGTGCCGGTGGAGGCGATCTCCAGGTGGTTGGGCTGGCCGGCGATGAGGTTTTCCGGCGTGGTGGGGGTTTTGAGGATGTGCCAGCCGCCGCCGGGGGTGGCCTGGATGGAGAGGGTGGGGCCGGTGAAGCTGTCGAAGCCCCACATGCCCTTGACGGTGCCGGTGATGGGGCCGGTGGGCGCTGGGAGGGATTTTTGTTCGGTGGCGAGCTTGGCGGCGGCGTCCTTTTGGGCCTCCGTGGGGGCGCTGGGCGTGGTGGGAGCGACGGTGGGGAGTTCCTTGCGCTGGGCCTCCGGCGGGGCGATGGTGAGGCCGCCCTGGAAGGAGTCGGGGGTGAGGGGGATGTCGTCGATGTTCTTGCTTCCGGAGGGTCCGGCGGGGAGCGCGGTGCCGGCCGGGAGGTTGAGGTGCAGGACCATCTGGTGGGCGAAGGAGGTGGAGAAGACGAGGGGAGCGCCGTCGATGGGGAGGACCATCTTAGGGTTCAGGAGGCAGGAGGTGTGGTTGGGCTCGGCTGGGCGCAGGGGGGGGAGGACGGATTTCTGCACGGCGGGGAGGCCGATTACGATGACGGATTTGGGGTTGTGGAAGCTGGGGGCGGTGTTGAGGCGGAGGTTGAGGGCGTCGGCGTCCGGGAAGGCGATGGCGGGGATGTACTGGAATTGCGCGGTGTGGATGGAGCTGGTGAGGCGGACGAGATCGACGAGTGCGCCGACGTAGGCGGAGTAGTTTCCGGCTCCGGCGAGGCCGGTATAGGAGGCCTGATTGATGAAGTCCGAGGACGGGCCGTTCGAGAGGGCGGCGGCGATGGTCTGGCCGTGGCCATCGTCCAGCAGGGTCTGGGTGCCGGTCTGGGTGAGGCAGTTGTACTGCTGATCGAGGGGGCGTTTGAAGCAGTCGGGATTGGGCTTGAGGTTGAGGGTGCGGGCGAGGAGGTTGGAGTGCTCGGTGAGGGCGGCCTGGTCGCCGGGTGGGACGAGCTTCATTTCGGCGAGGTATTTTTCGATGCGGGCCTGCTCGAAGCCGGCCTCGATGAGGTCCTGGTCGGCGCGGACGAAGATGCCGGGTCGTCCCTTGACGGCGGAGCGGAGGGTAGAGAAGTCGCCGCCGGTCTCCGGGGCGAGGAAGAGGATGGCCTGCTGGGCCTCGGGCGGTACGGTGATGGTGACGCCTTCTTCGCGGACCTCTTTTTTCCAGGTTTCGATGCGGATGAACCAATCGTCCGGGGGCGGGTTGGTGGTGCCGCGGAGGAAGGCGGCGATGAGGAGATATTTGACGGACTGGGTGGGGGGGAGGTCTGGGTGGAGCCAGATCTGGTCGCCCGGCTGGAGGTTGGGGACCGTGGCGATGGGGAGCGACATGCCATTGCGGGTGACGTGGATATCGATTTTGGGGCCGGTGAGGTCAAAGCGCGCCTGTGCGCGGCCTGGCGCGGACGCGAGGAGACAGAGGAAGGCGGCAAGAAGGCAGAGAAGCAGGTGCGGCGAGGCCGGCGATCGGCGGGAGGGCTGGGCCATGTCAATAGTTTAGACGTTCCGCAGGGCGGGGCGGTCGCACGAGGAGAATGTGTTGCGGCGGATGGGGGTGGATGCTAGGATCATCGCCGTCCCCCTGGCCCTGACGATGATGCTGCTCGCACGGATTCTGCTGATCGAGTTCGGAGTATTTCTGGTGGCCGTGGCGGCGCTGCTGGGGTGGCAGGTGAGGCATGCGTGGCGGGGACAGAGGCTGAAGCCGGAGGAGTGGGTGCTGCTGGTGGGGGCGGTCGCGACGTGTGGGGCGCATGCGATGACACTGGTGCGAGTGGGCGGGGCGGAGATGCCGGGGGTATCGCGGATTTGGGTGGTGGGATTTGGGGCCTGTTGTGCGGTGTATGTGGGGATGAAGGCAGTTCGGGCCTGGACGAGGGAATAAGGAGAGTGCGGCATGGACAATGTACCGATGGACCCGCGCATGTGGGGCTTTCTGCTGGCGGCGGGATGGGGTTTTCTGGTGTTTATGGGAGGACTGTGCGCGATCATCCTGTGGAAGATTGCGCGGAACGAGATCAACCTGGCGACGATTCTGAATGAATCCAATGGGGATGCGAGCATCTCGCGGTTTCAACTGTTGCTGTTCAGCCTGGTGGTGGCGGTGGGGCTGTTTCTGTACATGATGGTGCACCAGGATCTGCCGAATATTCCGGCGGGGATTTTGACGCTGCTGGGGATCAGCGCGAGTACGTATGCGGCGGGGAAGGGGATCTCGTTTTCACGGGTGGAGGGCATTATGAAGCCGGGACAGGTTCCTCCGGATGGTCCGCCTGAGGACTCCCCGGCGGTGGTGCCGATCGTTCCGGCGGCTGCATCGCCTGCTCCCGCGCCGGCGGCTGGGGAGTAGCGGGAACGATGGCGACGCAAGGCACGACGGGTAAGCCTGCGAAGCGTGGAGCGCTGGGGCATGTGGTGCGGGCTGCCCTGGCGGCGCTGCCGGCGGTGACGACGACTGCGGGGATTCTGCTGTCGTCTTCGCATCAGCCACGGCCGGTGCGGCCTGCGCCTCCGCCGATTGTGGCTCAGGCGGGGCAGACCGGGGCGGGGTTGAGTGCGGGGGTTCCGGTGCCGCTGCTGGCGAAGGGGCATCCGGTGCAGTGGTTCTTTGTCTTCAAGCTGAATGGGACGGCGTTTCCGAAGTGTGGCGACGACGTGGACGCGCGGACGTGTGCGTTCGACAGCAAGCTGAAGCCGGCGGACTACAGCCAGGGGTTCGGGCAACGGTACGTGGTGGCGAGTAACGAGGCTCCGACGCTGGTGGACGGCGGGCCGCAGTGCCTGGGGGATTCGACGAGCGATCCGGTGGGGGCGACGTTCGACGAGGTGTACAACGGGAGGTTCCACTACCTGCTTTGGAACGATCAGTTTGAAGATACGGCTCCGAATCCGGCGAGTACGGTGCTGGGCTGCAGCAAGGGCGACTGCAACGCTCCGTGGGGGCACAGCAAGGGGATGCTGGCCTGGAACGACGCGGGCGAGGGCATGGTGATGCAGGTGAGCACGCCTGGATGGCCGGGGAGTGGGAACCCGAAGTTTCAGCGTAGCCACGGCAATTCGCTGGGCTGCATTGTGGATGACGACGATGTGGGCGTGAGCCAGCATTTTTTCGCGCTGCGGTTGACGAAGGATGACGTGGTGAAGGTGCTGAAGGGGATGGAGGACGCGAGTGTCGCGACCGATCCGACGAATCCGCAGGTCTCCGGACCGCAGCCGGTGGGCGGGCCGGTGGAGGTGGTGACGGAGGTGAAGAAGCTGGGTAAGAAGACGAACGATCCGCTGGACCCGACGATGCCGTGGACGCTTTCCAGCGGGGTGCAGTTTATTGCGAAGCCCTCGTCGCTGCACGCGCCGCCGTGGCAGGTTGTCTCCGCGCTGCTGGGCGGGGTGCCGCTGCGGACGGCGACGTGGTGGGTGAACCAGCCGGGGCAGGCGATGCCTTCGACGACGGCCTCCACGCCGATCCCATGCCTGGATCCGAAGCAGGTTCACGGCAGGGCTGGCGCGGTAGAGATTGCGCTGACGGGGACGTGGGCGGGTAGGACGTTTCGGCTGACGAGCAATGCGGGGACGAGCGGGAACCACGCGAAGATCGGCGTGTCGACGACGGCCACGGATCACTATGCGATCTTTGGCGATGAGAATCAGCAGGGTGTGATTGCGCCGATTCCGCCGAGCGATGCGGATAAGAACGGGACAGGATGCGACGGCAGCCAAGGCGGGCGCGGGGGCATGTTCTTTGCGATGCAGAATGCGGCGCTTTCGACGAGCATCGCGGGGCTGATCAAGGGGGACAGCGTTCCGGTGGCAGGGAAGTAAGGGCGGCGTGTTAAGCTTTGGTCACCCGGTACAAATCTTGGGTTCTTAAAAATCAGTGTTCGAGGTTTGGCGTGAGAAAGTCTGCTGCCGTTCTTCTGTCCGTTGCTTGTGTGGCGTCGTTTGCTGCGTGTGCTGTCTCGTCTGCGTGGGGACAGGCGAAGCATTTTTCCGCGGATGACCTGCCGAAGCTGGTGCGGGTTTCCGATCCGCAGGTGTCGCCGGAGGGGAAGACGATTGCGTTTCTTGTGGGACGGGCGAACCTGAAGGAGGACCGGTGGGATTCGGAGATTGACTTTGTCGATGTGGCGACGAAGCAGGTGCGGGTGATGACGCACAACCGGCAGGGCGCGGGCGGGCCGAAGTGGTCGCCGAACGGGGACAGGCTGGCGTTTGTGGCGGCGGACAGCGACAAGAAGGGACAGATTTTTGTGATGCCGCTGAACGGCGGGGATCCGGTGCAGGTGACGCATGGCAAGGTGTCCGTGAGCGGGTTTGCGTGGAGCCCGGATGGAACGGCGTTTGCCTATGCGGCGGCGGATGAGGAGCCGGAGAAGAAGGATGAGGCGAAGTTCGACGACGGGTTTGAGGTGGGGGACAACGATGTGCTGCAGCGCAGCCGCATGATGCCGGTGCATCTGTGGATGGTGAAGCTGAAGGCAGATGATGAGGCGGACGGGGCGGCGAAGCGGCTGACCAAGGGGGCGTGGTCGATTCCGAACCACCTGCCGGGGGGCGCGGCGACGATTGCGTTTACGAAGGATGGCGGGTCGGTGATCTTTGTGCGGGCAGAGACGCCGCTGACGGGGGATACGGATACCGCCCGGATGATGGTGGTGAGTGTGGCTGGGGGAGAGCCGAAGCCGCTGACGGGCACTGCGGTTACGGAAGACAATCCGGTGCTCTCGCCGGATGGGTCACAGGTGATGTACCTGTCGGCTCGGGATGGGAAACGTGGCAGCGATGAGAGCTTGTATGTGGCGCCTGTGAGCGGCGGGGCGGGGAAGGATGTGGCGTATGGGTTGGACCGGTCGATCAGCGGCGCGGCCTGGATGCCGGATGGGAAGACGGTCCTGGTTGCGGCGACGGACCACACCAGGCCGGCGGTTTGGGTGCAGCCTCTGGGCGGTGCTGCGACGAAGCTGGATCTGGGCGGGCTGAGCGCCTCGCCCGGATTGAATGTGGGCAAGACGGGTGGGATTGCGTTTACGGCGACGAGTGCGGGTCATCCGGCGGAGCTGTTCTACATGGAGAAGCCGGGGGATGCGCCGGTGCAGATGACGCATCTGCAGACTGTGACGGACGGGGTGGCGCTGGGCAAGCAGGAGACAGTGCACTGGACCGAGGACAAGTTTCAGGAGTCCGGCATTCTGACGTATCCGCCGGAGTATGTGGCCGGGAAGAAGTATCCGATGGTGCTGTATATCCATGGTGGACCGGCTGCAGCATCGGTCGAGAGCTTTACGCCTTCCTCGCAGATTCTTGCGGCGCAAGGGTGGCTGGTGTTTGAGCCGAACTATCGTGGCAGCAACAGCGATGGCGATGCGTACAAGCGGGCGATCATCAAGGACGCGGGCGTGGGTCCGGGGCGCGATGTGATGGCCGGGGTGAAGATGCTGGAGGCCAGGGGGATCGTCGATGAGAAGAAGATTGCGGTGAGCGGATGGAGCTATGGCGGGTATATGACGTCGTGGCTGATTGGGAATTATCCGGAGGTTTGGAAGGCGGCGGTTGCGGGTGCGCCGGTGACGGATATGGTGGACATCTATACGCTGAGCGACGTGACGTATCTTTCGATGGAAACCTTCGGGCCTTCGCCGTTTGTGGGCGATGGGTTGAAGCTGTTTGTGACGGAGAGCCCGATTACGTACGCCAACAAGATGAAGACGCCGACGCTGATCCTGTGCGATGTGGGGGACTACCGGGTGCCGATTGCGCAGGCGTACAAGCTGTATCATGCGCTGCGGGACAACAAGGTTCCGGTAAAGTTTATTGCGTACCCGGTGATGGGGCACAGCCCGGCTGACCCGATTCGGGCGCGGGATGTGTGGCGGCGGTGGACGGCCTGGTTTGGGCAGTACTTGAATGATGGCGCGGGGGCGAGTGTGGCGGGGCAGTAAGGGCTAGGGCTGGGAGGGGCGGGCTGCTGCGGCTGCCCGTTTCTCCAGGCGATCGAGCTCGGCGAAGATGGCGGGAACTTCGATTTGAACGGCGGTGCCGGGAACGGTGAGAAGTTCCTTCTGCTCGTGGAGAATGGCATCCGGTCCGGCGAAGAAGGCGGTCCCGCGCCATGGATCTATGACCCACATGGACTGAACGCCCATGCTGGCGTAGTCATCGAGACGCTCCTGGATCTTCTTCATGCGGTCTTCCCTGGAGAGGATCTCAATGCAGAGAAGGGGTGGGGTGTGAGTGATGCGGAGATCGAAGTTCGGCAATCCCGCCAGCATGACATCCGGAATGCGAAAGCGCTTTGGCGCGACTTGCACTCTTTGTTCTGTGATTACGTCGATTTGCCACTCTTCGTCATGGGTGCGGAAGTAAAAAGCGAAGAACGTTTGTAAGCGACCGTGCGGGGTCTCACCCCTATTCCGCTCCAAAACCTCGCCATCAACATAGTCACAGTCGGGCCGGTAAACAGTACGAAGGTACTCCTCAACGGGGATAAGGACGGTCGTGGTGGTCATGACGCCTCCGTGTGAACAGGATACGCTTTGATCCTCGAATGGCAAGAACAAGGGCGAGTTCGCCCTAGCGCCGGGCGGGCGGTGCTTCGCACGGTATTGGACGCTTCGCGTGAGAGCGATGCTAGTGAGTGACTTTGGGGGCGTTGGGGTTGTGGCGGGCGCTGGGGTGGTCGCTGGCGATGACACCGTCGCGGATAGTGACGACGCGGTGCGCGTACTCGGCGATGTCCGGCTCATGCGTGACCAGGACGATGGTGTTGCCGCGGGCGTGGAGCTCGTCGAAGAGCGCCATGATCTCGTCGCCGGTCTTGGAGTCGAGGTTTCCGGTGGGTTCATCGGCGAGGATGATGGAGGGCTTATTGACGAGGGCGCGGGCGATGGCGACGCGCTGGCGCTGGCCGCCGGAGAGCTCGTTGGGACGGTGCATCATGCGGGTGCCGAGGTTGACGGACTCCAGGACAGATTTTGCGCGGGCGGTGCGCTCGGCGGCGGGAGTGCCGTTATAGATGAGCGGCAGCTCCACGTTGTGGAGGGACGTGGCGCGGGCGAGCAGGTTGAAGGTCTGGAAGACGAAGCCGATCTCCTTGTTGCGAATGCGGGCGAGTTCGTCGTCCGAGAGCTCTGAGACGTTGTGGCCGTTGAGCCAGTACTTGCCCTGCGAGGGCGAATCCAGGCAGCCGATGAGGTTCATCAGCGTGGACTTGCCGGAGCCGGATGGGCCCATGATGGCGACGTATTCGTTGTGCTTGATGCGGAGATTGATGCCGCGTAGGGCGTTGACCTGCTGATCGCCCATGACGTACGTCTTCCAGAGATTGCTGGCTACGATGACGTCGCCGGCGTGTGGGCCGTCGGCGTTGATGGAGGCTGGATCGACTGCGGCTGGTGCGGTGTCGCTTGCTGTATCTAAGGCCATCAAGAACTCCGGGTGGTTCGGCTGCTTCGAGTCAAGGATACGACGTTAGGACTTGGAGGTGTCGGTGGTCGTTTCGACGGTGTTGTCGATCTTGACGGAGGTTCCGCTTTTGAGCGAGCGCAGGACCTTGTAGCGGCCGGTGACGATGGTGTCGCCGACCTTGGGGCCGGTGAGAAGCTCAATGTCCGTGGCGCCGGTGACGCCGGTGGTGACGGGCATGAAGGTGGCGCGCTGCTTGCGATGATCCGGGGTCAGGATGTACACGCCCTGGACGAGGACGGGCTTGGTCTTGGGGCCGGAGGTGGTGGACGCGCCGGTCGCGGAGGTCTTTCCGGGGTGCTCGGCGAGGGCCTTTTCGGCGATGGGGTCGCGCTGGACGAGCGCCTGGATGGGGATGATGACGGCATTGGGGCGTTTGGCGGTGGTGATCTTCGCGGTGGCAGAGAGGCCGGGGCGGAGCTCGTCGTTGTTCTGGCCGGTGACGTTGTCCAGCGTGACGACGACCTTGAAGTCCTTGGCCTCTTCCGTGCCGGTGGTGCTCTGGCTGGTGGCGACGCCGGTGGTGCGGAGCAGCGCCTGATCGCCGACCTCGGTGACGTGGCCCTTGAAGATTTTGCCGGGGAGCGCGTCGACGGTGACGTCCGCCGTCTCGCCGAGCTGGACGTTGACGATGTCGGTCTCGTCGACCTTGACCTCCGCGGTGATGACGGACATATCGGCGAGTGTCATGAGGGTGGAGCCCTCCGCGTTCTGGATGCCGACGACCATGGTCTCGCCCTCACGGACAGGAACGTTGGTGACGAGACTGTCGAAGGGTGCGCGGGCGACGGTCTTGTCCAGGGCGTCGAAGTTCGAGCGCTGGCTGGCTACGGCCTGATTGACCTTGGATCGCTGGGAGTCGGTCTGGGCCTTGGCTTGGGCGGCGGCGGCCTGGCGCTGGGCGAGCGTGGCGACGGAGCTGTCGTAGACGGCCTTTTTGGCGTCGAAGTCCTGCTTGGCGATGAGCTTGTCGTTGTAGAGCGCCTGGGCGCGGTCGTAGTCGAGCTTGCGCTGCTCCAGGTCTGCCTTGGCGGCTTCAATGTTGGCTGCGGCGGTCTGCTCGGCGGCCTGGAAGCTGGAGACGTCCGTGCGGGAGGCGACAATGGTGGCCTGCTGGGCAGCGACGGTCGCGGTGGGCTGCACGTTTTCAATGGTGGCCAGGACGGTGCCGGCCTTGACGTGGTCGCCTTCCTTGACGTTCAGGTGGGTGATGCGGCCGAAGGCGGTGGCGCCGACGTTGACGTAGGTCTTGGGCTTGATCTGGCCGGTGCCGCTGACGATGGAGATGAGGTCCTGGCGGCCGACGGAGGTGGTGGTCACGGCGAGCACGTTGGACTGGCTCTGGATGATGGAGAACGCGGTGAGGCCGCCCAGGACAAGGACGACAACTACGATGATGATGATCTTCTTTGCGCTCATTGCTCGGTTAGCCTTCGTCGTTGCGGGTGAGTATTCAAGCCTTGGTGCGGTACGGCTTCATGCTGTTTAGAGAGCTGAGACGGATGGACGCAGGAATGCTTGAGCGGATGGTACGCGGATCGGCCAACGGCGGTTCCAGAAATCTTTGCGGTGCATGGTGCCCTCCGGGGCTCATCCGAGTCCAAGAAGGTATCCGCTGGGCCTTGCAGCACCCCTGGGAGGAATTTCTTTTCCCAGGCTAAGTGGTTCAGATTCAATCGCAGCGGCCACGCGGATGAATCTGATGATAGCAGCGCGGGCGGATGCAGTTGAAGGTTTGTGTGTTGCCTCGTTTCAGCCTACAATTCCGAGTAGTCCTGTTTTCCGTTTTAGGAGTTAACCTGCCATGAATTTCCGCTCGTTCCGTCTGACCCGTACTGCCCTGGGTATTGCTGCTTTTTCGTTGATGCTTGCGGGTGGCGTGGGGGTGGCGGCGCATGGACAGCAGGACGTGACCAAGGTCCCGGTGCAGAAGGATAAACCGGATCCCACGGAGCGCCCGCGAACCGATGAAGAGACGCGGCAGGCGCGCAGTAATATGAACAAGGAGTTGAAGGGCAGCTACAAGACCTGGGTGGAGCAGGACGTACGCTGGATCATCACCGACCAGGAGCTCTCCGCGTTCAAGCATCTTTCAAACGACGAGGAGCGCGACCAGTTCATCGAGAACTTCTGGCTGCGCCGGAATCCGAATCCCGACTCTCCGGACAACGAGTATCGCGAAGAGCATTACGCGCGTATTGCGTATGCGAACGAGCACTTTGCCGCGGGCAAGCAGGGCTGGCGCACGGATCGCGGGCATATCTATATTGCATTCGGCAAGCCGGACTCGATCGATTCGCACCCGAGCGGCGGCAACTACGAGCGGCCCATTGAAGAGGGTGGCGGCAATACGTCCACCTTCCCGTTTGAGGTGTGGCACTACCGGTACCTTGAAGGCATCGGCGACAACATTGACATTGAGTTTGTGGATAGCTGCATGTGCGGCGACTACCACATGACGATCGACCGCTCGGAGAAGGACGCGCTGAAGCACACGCCGGGCGCGGGTCTGACACTATATGAGCAGATGGGCCAGTCCAATAAGGCGGATCGTTTTTCCGGCGGCGGGCTGGAGCAGTTGGGTAAGGGACCGGGTTCCAGCCAGAACGAATCCAAGCAGTTTGACCGGCTGGACACGTTTGCGAAGCTGAGCGCGGCACCAGTGATCAAGTTCAAGGACCTTGAGTCCTACATGGTTTCGTCCAAGATTCTGACCGGGCCGCAGTTTCTCTTCGATGTCCGCACGGACTATGTGAAGGTGACCAACGATACGGTGCTGGTGCCGCTGACGCTGCAACTGCACAACAAGGACATCACCTTCAACACCAAGGATGGGGTCTCGATGGGGACCGTCAACATCCTAGGCCGGGTTTCAAATATCAACCACCGGGCGATCCAAACGTTTGAGGATACGGTTGCGGTGCAGGTGCCGAGCGAGCTGCTGGGGCAGACGCAGACACAGAACTCGGTGTACTGGAAGTCGCTTCCGCTGAAGCCGGGCCTCTATAAAATCGATGTGGTCATCAAGGACGTTAACAACCCGGATCACGTTGGCCGGTGGCAGCGCAGCGTCAACGTTCCCAAGTATGACGACGACCAGTTGGCGCACTCGTCGCTGATTCTGGCGGATCAGATGTACCGGGTGCCATCCAAGGATGTGGGTGCTGGCAACTTCGTGATCGGCAACACGCATGTGCGGCCGCGCGTGCCGAGCGGGATTGCGGTGCCAATCAACTTCCATCGCAACCAGAACCTGAACTTCTGGATGCAGGTTTATAACCTGGGCATTGGAACGAACAAGCAGAACGGCGCAACGATCGAGTACCAGATTCGCGAACTGGCGACGAATAAAAGCATCCTGGATACGTCTGAAGATACGGTGAAGCTGAATCCGAACGCAGACCAGGTGACGTTGGAAAAGAGTCTTCCGCTGGCCAGCCTGATGCCGGGCAAGTACGAGGTCAGCATCAAGGTGAACGATGGCGTCAAGAAGCAGCAGTTTGCGGAGACGGCTTCGTTTACGGTTGATGAGAAGTAAGATGATGGATGGAATCACGGCGCGCGGAGTGGATGCGACGACCGGATTTCGGCGCTGAAGTTGAGGGGCGGCTCCCGGGAGGAGCGCACCCATTCGGAACGGCCGTTGGCGAGCAGGGGACGACTTTGCAGCGATTCCAGGTAGGACGTAGTCAATCCGGTGCAGGCGCGCTGATCCTGATGGGGACCATGCTGTTTGCGTCCCGTGGAGCGTGGGCCGCGGCGACGGACGGCGGCGCGGTGGTCTCCGGTGTAGTGAAGGATGCGCAGGGCGTCGTGCAGATGGGTGCGCTGGTGCAGGTGCTGACGGCGAACTCCATGACGGTCGCGACTGCGTTTACGGACCTTCGCGGACATTATTCGGTTTCCAATCTGACTCCAGGCAAGTATGAGGTTCGGGCGAGCGCGGCGCTGTTTGTGCCGGCGACGCGGGCCAATCTTCAGCTTCGGAACGGCGCCAAGGCCGTGGTGAATCTCACCATGGCGGCGCTGTTCGATACGGCTTCCTGGTTGCCGGCGAGCCGTCGTCGGGCGGATGAGCCTGCGGATGACTGGCAGTGGACGCTGCGCTCGACCGCAAACCGGCCCATCCTGCGCATCTTCGATGAAGACGGCGTGCTGGTGGTGACGAGCGTTCCGGAGGCTCGGCACAAATCTCTGGTGGCGCGGGATGCGGTGCATGACGGCGGCGGCTTCGGCGATGCCGGCGTGCATAACGTGCTCTCGCTTCACCGGACGTACGAGAACGGCAGTGAAGGAACGATGCGGGCGGATATCGGCACGTCGCTGAACCCGCAGGCGCAGTGGAACACCGGCGGGGCGGGTGGGGCGTCGGTTGAGGTTGAAGCCGGGATGGAGCGCAAGACCGGGTATGGCGGCGGCTCACGGACGGTGGTCGGGTTTGCGTCGCATCCGGAGCTGGTTGGGCCGGGCGGCGCGCCGGGGATTGAGGTGCTGGAACTGCGCAGCGGGCAGCAGGTGGCGCTGGGGGAAAATGTCGACCTGGAAGTGGGTGGCGAGGTGGAAGGCGTTCATAGCGGCGCGTACTCCAACGGCGCATACGCAGTTGCGGCGCATCCGTTTGTGCGGCTGACGGCCCACGCCGGCAACGGCTGGCGGCTGCAGTACAGGATGGCTACCAGCCGGAATACGCAGGAGTTTGCCGACATCAAGGCGGAGCGCGAAGCGGTTCCGGCGGCTGCGGTGGCGGGGAGCAAGCTGGCGCTAGAGCAGGGGCGGCATCAGGAGCTTGCGGTCTCGAAGAAGGCTGGCCGTGCCGTTGTGGAGCTGGCGTATTATCACGACGCGATGGACCGGATGACGGTCGCGGGCGGCGGAAGTTTTGGTACGGCTGCGTCGCCGCTGCAGGATGGTGCGGAGACGGCGCTGGCGGGGACGGTGCCCGCGGGAGTTGAGGTCGATCCGCTGACCGGGAGCTTCCGCGCGCTGGCTGGTGGATACACGACTGATGGAGCGCGGGTGACGTTTTCCACGCCGATCGCGCACGATATCTGGATTGCTGCCGAGTATGCGACGGGCGATGCGCTGGCTTCGGAGACCGGGCCTACGACGGGAATGTCGGATGCGTTGAGCGGGCTGAAGGTACGGGGCGGGGAATCGGCCGCGGTGGCGCTGAAGGGCGACCTGAAGCGCAGCGGAACGAGTGTTCGGGCGTCGTATCGCTGGCAGCCGGGGACGATGGTGACCGCCGTCGATCCGTACGGCGCGCTGAGCGATGAGGCGTACCTGAGCTGCTTTATCCGGCAGCGTCTGCGGCTGGGATCGTGGCTTCCGTCGGGGCTGGATGCCACGATCGATGTAAGCAACCTGATGGCGCAGGGGTACCGGCCGTTCCTGTCGGCGGACGGGCATACGCTCTACTTCGCGCAGGCGCCGCGTACGGTGCAGGCTGGGCTCTCCTTCACCTTCTAAAAACCGTTGCTTGGTTGATGAGAACGTGTTAACCTTACGTTCATCTGTACCGAAACCTGTGCACAGGAAAATGCCCCGCCCCAGCGAACGCTGAGACGGGGCTTTCGGTTTAAGCCGCTTACTTGGCGGGCTTGGTGAGGGGCATGTACTCGTCACGCAGGCGGGTCTGGCGGCTGACCATGGGGATGGCGATGCCGCCGATGTAGACCTGCTTGACGGAGGTGCGGACGTCGAGCGGGTCGCCGTTGGAGATGACGACGTTGGCGGTTTTGCCCACGTCCAGCGAGCCGAGTTTATCGGCGACGCCGAAGATCTCCGCGGGGTTGATGGTGATGGCCTTGAGGGCTTCCTCATACGGCAGGCCGAAGGCGACAGCGTACCCGGCGGCGTAGGGGAGGTTGCGCTCAAACTCCATGTTGAAGGAGGCCATGGCGACTTTAACACCGCGCTTGTTGAGCTCGGCGGGAATGGAGTAGACCGCGTCGAAGCGTTCGCCGGCCTCGGGCAGCTCATAGATGGAGCCGACGATGACGGGAACGTGGTAAGAAGCGATCTCATCCAGGACATCCTGGGTGTGGTTGAGATGGGTGAGGACGACTTTGAGGTTGAACTCCTTGGCGAGCTTCATGATGGGCTCGACGTCATGACCCTGCTCCACGTTGATGATGACGGGCTTTTCGCCGCGGAGGTAAGGAAGAAGGGCCTCGTTTTTGAGGTCGAACTTGCTGCCTGGCGCGCCGCCACGTCCGCCGCGTCCGCTGGGTGCGGGCGTTGCGTCAGCGTCGGCTGCAGGCTTGTTGGCTCCTGCAGCGCGGGCCTTCATGTACTCGCTGGCGTCGATCAAGGCCTGATGGAGCTGGGAGATTTCTCCCATGCGGGTGCTGGGGTAGCGCGTACCGCCGCCACCGCCACCGCCTTCGCCACGTCCCTGGCCGTTGCGTCGCTGCGCGTCGCCGAAGTTCATGGGAAGCGCGACGTCGCGGTTGAGGATCATCTGGTCGCGGTTGATGCCGGCAAGTTGGATGAAGCTGTCCTGGCCGGGCATGGTGTCACTGGAGCGGGGGGCGACTACGGCGTTGGTGATGCCGTTGAGCCGGTCGATGGGAATGTGCTCGGTCTCGCCGTGGAAGGCATCGTAGACGTGCATCTGCGGCAGGATCTCGTCGCTGGTTTCAACGGTATCGTTGCTCATCGGATCGGAAGAGATCTCGGTAAGTCCGAGGTTGGTTTCGGCATCGATGAGGCCGGGATACACCGTCATGCCCTTGGCGTCCACGATGGTGGCGCCCTTGGGGACCTTGACCGAGGCGGCGGTGCCGACGGCGGTGATCTTGCCGCCTTCGAGCAGGATGGTGCCGTTTTCAATGACGCCGTGGGTGATGGTGAGGAGCTTGCCGCCGACGATGGCCGTGGGGACGGCATTGGCGGGCGCGGTGTTGACCATGACCGCCTGCCCAAACAGCGAGGGCGCGGCGGACAGGGCCAGAAGTGCGAGAGGGAGAGCAGCGAGCGTGCGGACGGGCATCAGGGCTTTCCTTTTCAAAGAGGTTGCAGAGGCGGGAAGGGAAGACTCAGGCGAACAGGACAAGGTGCGCGGGGTGAGGGGCATGATTAGTGGCTGCCTCCCACGACGCCGTCGCCGTCGTCGATTTCGTCATCCGAGGAGCCGCCAAAGCCGCCGCCGTGCATCACGCCTTTGAAGTGGGTCGTGCCGTAGCCGGGCAGGGTGGAGTCGAAGTAGAGGTCGCCATCGATGAAGACCTTCTCCGTGCGCGCGTAGGTGGAGAGCGGATCCATGTTCCAGATGACGACGTCCCCATCCTTGCCCACGTCCAGCGAGCCGACCTTATCTTCAATACCCATGATCCACGCGGGGTTCAGGGTGATCATGCGAATGGCCTCATCCTCGGTCGCGCCGCCGTAATGGACCATCTTGCCGGCCTCCTGGTTAAGGCGGCGAATGTGGTCAGACGAGTCCGACTTGAGGGCGACCTTGACGCCTTCGCGCATGCTCATGACGGCGTTCCAGGGGATGGCGTCCCAGGCCTCATCCTTGAAGCCCCACCAGTCCGCGAAGGTGGCGATGCCGGTTCCATCGGCGGCAATCTGCGGACCGACCTTGTACATCTCCAGCGCATGGTGGAAGGCGCGAATCTTGTAGCCGTACTCCTTGGCGATGGCTTCTTCGGTCAGGAACTCGTCTGCGCGGTAGCAGTGAATCTCGACAAGGAGTTTGCCGGCGAGGACGTCGGAGAGCGCCTCCAGCTTGAGGTCGCGATGCGGCATGACGGCGGTTTTATCGCCCTTGCCCATCTTTTCGTTGTAGTCGTCCCAACCCTTCTTATAGACCTTGGCATCTTCAAAGGCCTGGCGCATCACCTCAAAGTTGCCCATGCGAGTGCTGGGCAGTTGGCCCTTGCCGCCATAGACGCGCTTGGGGTTTTCTCCGCTGGCGAACTTGATGGTGCGCGGCGCGCCCTTGAAGAGCATCTCGTCCTTGGTGCGGCCGAAGCGGTTTTTGATGGAGATATTCTGGCCGCCAATCATGTTGGCGGATCCATGCAGCAGCAGCTCCGTGGTCACGCCGCCGGCGAGCGCGAAGTAGAGACCGCGGTCCTCGTTGTCGAAGGCGTCGATCATCATCATGTGCGGGGTGACGGGGCTGGTAGCTTCGTTGACGTCATTGCCCAGCGCGGAGTGACTGTGCGGGTCAATGATGCCGGGGGTGACGAATTTGCCTGCCGCATCGATGACAACAGCGCCTGCGGGTGCGGAGACAGTGGCGCCCACGCCGGCGATCTTGCCTTCGTGGATCCAGACCGAACCGTGCTCAATGGTGCCGTGGCTGGCAGTCATGACGGTGCCGTTCTTAATGACGAGGTCCGTGGGAGGCGGCGCGGGTTCCTGGGCGAAGAGAACGCCGGGCGCGACCAGGCATGCCGCAAGGGCGAGGGAAAGACGAGCGCGCTGAGTGAGCGAAGGGGATGGCAAAACGTGACCTCCTGGATTTGGACGAACGAATCTTAAACGTTTACGTAACGTGTTCGGGTACAAGTCTGGGCAGAGACCTCGATGAGTGGGCCCAGAAATCCGGTGCAGGCATAGTTTCGGTAACGGCAGACTAACACGGAGATTGGGTTGTGCCCGAGAGGAAATTTTTGCGTATTTTTACAGACTGACAGGGAACGACTTAGCGTTCCGCAGACGGCTATTCGACCGTGGCGGTGAGCAGGAAGTCGTAACTGCCGGAGCCGCGGGGTACGATTCCGCTGATGCGACGGGTGTGGACGACGTTGTTATCCGGATACCAGAGCGGAATCGCGGGGAGTTCGACGGACAGGATTTGCTGGACCTGGCGATAGGCTTCGCGGCGTTGCTGCAGGTCCGCTGTGGACGCGGCTTGCGTCAGCAGCGCGTCGACATGCGGGTTGGCGTAACGTCCGCGATTGCCGCCCGCAGGAGGGAACTGCGTGCTTGCAAAGGCGTAACGGAAGATGTCCGGATCTTCATTGGAACCGATCCAGCGCAGCGCATACATCTGAAACGCGCCGTGGGTTACGTCGGAGTAGAAGGTGCCGAACTCGCTGGAGCGCAGCGAAAGCTCAATGCCGGCGCCACGAAGCTGCTGCTGCAGAATCTGCGCGAGCAGGCGCGTGGTCTCGTCGGTGCTCGTCTTCATCTCCAGGCGCAGGCGGATGCCGTGGCCGTCGGCGGGGAAGCCGGCTTGTTGCAGCAGGGCTTCGGCGCGGACGGGATCGTGCGGGTACTGGGCGAGTGTCGCGGGCGGTGCGGCGGCCCAATGCTCCGGCGGCAGCAGCGTGTTGGCCACCCGAGCGCGTCCCAGCCACAGTGCGTCGACGATGACCTGCCGATCCATCGCAAAGGCTATGGCCTGGCGGACGCGAACGTCGTTCAGCGGCTTCGCTGTAGTGTTGAAGTTCAAATACATCACGGGCGATCCAGGGCCGGTCTCGTCGGCAAGGCCGGGCGTCCGCTCCAACACATGCACCATGTCCAGCGTCACCACGTTGACGGCGATGTCGGCTGAAGCTTTCTTCAGTTCCAGTGCGGAGGTTACCGCGTCCGGGATGACGTTGAAGCGAAGGCGCTCGATGCGATGCGGGGCGGAAGGCGCGGCGTCCGCCCAGTACTGAGGCGTGCGTTCAAGAACGACGTCCCGGTCCATCTGCTCGCTGACGAAGCGGAAGGCGCCTGAGCCCACCGGATGCAGCCCGAAACTCTTGCCGGAGCCGCGTGGCACCACCCCAAAGAAGCCATCGCTCAGGTTGAAGAGCAGCGACTCATCGGGCCGCTTCATCGTGATCACAAGCGTCAGGCGATCCTTCGCCGCAGCGTGCTGCACTGAGCCGAAGTTGCCGCCCTTCGCGGTGATCAGCGAGCCATTGATGAGGCTATTGACGGTCCAGGCCGCATCCTCGGCTTCGAGGGGGCGGCCATCCTGGAAGCGCACACCGTCGCGTAGGTGGAAGATCCAGGTCTTACTGTCGGGTCGCTCCCAGCTTTGCGCCAGCCAGGGCTTCAGCTCGAAGTGTTCATCCTTGCGCACCAGCGCGTCGAAGATAAGCCCGCCAACGCGCTCCGACTGCGCGTCCGTACCAATGCGCGGGTCCAGGTTATTGGGGCTGCTCTCAATAAGCACGACGACGGTGCGCGGGTCTTCGCGATGGCCGTTGCATGCGCTGAGCAAAGCCAGCGCGGACAGACTACATGCTGCAAGCCTTAGCCGCATGTCACCTTGCCCAGCACGACGGGCCGTGCCGCGCCCGTGGCAGAGGCCACATTCCCAGGCAGCCCATGCCAACTCAGCCACGCGAGCAGCGCGAAGGCGACGGCCTCCTTGGCCTCAGCGGCGAGGCCCATCTCATCCGCCAGCAGCACCTTCACGCCCAGCGTCGCGAAGCGCTCGCGCAGACGCTGCACCATGTGCGCGTTACGGGCTCCGCCCCCGGCGACGACCAACTCCGTGGCTCGAGCCAGTGGCGCACGCTGGCCGAGGTGGGCCCAACAGAAGCGGCCATAGGCCTCGAAGATGGAACGCACCGTCAGCTCGGTTGCGGTGGCGATAACGTCCGCCTTACGGGCTCCGGCAGCAAGGCATCGCCGATAAAAATCTTCGGCATAGACCGCGCCAAACTCCTCACGTCCGCAGGATTTCGGCGGCTGCGCGGAAAAGTATGGAGCTTGCATCAACTCATCGATGATCGGCGTGAGCACACGGCCTCGTGCGGCGGTCTCGCCGCCGGCGTCGTAAGGCTTGCGAAAGAGACGCTGCATCAGCGCGTCCACGAGCATGTTCGCGGGGCCGGTGTCGAAGGCAAGCAGATCCTCGATGCGTGCGCCCGCCGGCATGGCGCAGACATTCGCGATGCCGCCAAGGTTGAGCAGCACACGGCTCTTCGTCGCGGAGCGGAAGAGGCAGAAGTCCAGCATGGGCACCAGCGGCGCGCCCTGGCCGCCTGCGGCCATGTCCGCGGGGCGGAAGTCGCTGACCACGGGCACGCGCATACGCTCAGCCACCAGCGCCATCTCGCCAAGCTGCCATGTGGCCTGCACCGGCTCCCCGAGATACGGCGCTGCGATGCCCTGATGATAGATCGTCTGTCCATGCACGCCGATCAACGCTGGTTTTGTACCTAAACTTGTTACAGTTGCCTGAACCGCCTTCACATAGACCGCCCCAAGCCGCCAGTTCAGCCTTGCGATCTCAGCAACGGTCGTTGCGCCGGTGCCCGCGGCGTTCAGCACGGCAGCCCGCAAGGCAGGCGGATACGGAAAACTTCGATGCCCCAGCACCTTCAGCCTCGGCTCCGCGCCAGACCTGACTCCAGGTGAGATACGCACCAGCGCAACGTCGATCCCGTCTGCGGAGGTTCCGCTCATCACGCCTGCGACGATCATCGCCTTGAGCTCTCGCTTCACAGCGCCGCCCCCTTCAACTCACGCTTCAGCTCCGCAAGCAGGTTCAGCGCCTCAAGCGGTGTGAGCGAATCCACCTGCACCTCATCGATCCGATCCACAATGCGCTGCGAAAGCGGCGTAAACATGGTCATCTGCATCGACCGCGCAGGCTCAGTTGCAGCCTCGCGGATCTGCTGGTTCTCCGCACGCTCATGCACCTTCAACACCTCGCGCGCACGAGCGATCACGCCCGCCGGAAGCCCAGCCAGTCGTGCCACTTCAATGCCGTAGCTCTTGCTCGCAGCCCCCGCTTCCACCGCGTGCAAAAAGACGATGCCCCCCGCAGTCTCCTTCACGGTGACGCGCACGTTCTTCAACTTCGCAAGCCTGTCCTCAAGCAGCGTCAGTTCGTGATAATGCGTGGCAAACAGCGCCCGCGCGCCGATGCGGTTATGCAGATGCTCCACCGTTGCCCATGCCAGCGAAAGCCCGTCATACGTGGCCGTGCCGCGGCCCATCTCATCCAGCAACACCAGGGAGCGATCCGTCGCCGTATTCAGGATCGCGGCGGTTTCGGTCATCTCCACCATGAACGTGCTGCGACCCCGCGCGACGTTATCGCTGGCGCCAATGCGGGTGTAAATGCGATCCACCAGCCCCAGCCTCATGCGCTCCGCAGGCACAAACGAACCACACTGCGCCATCACCACCAGCAGCGCGGCCATGCGCAGATACGTGCTTTTGCCGCCCATGTTCGGACCGGTCATCAACAGCACCGCAGGACCATCCTGCGCGTCCAGGTACAGCGAATTCGGCACAAATCGCCCGCTGCCGGACTCCTCCATACGCCGCTCGACCACCGGGTGCCGGGCGTTGACGAACTCCAGTACGCTGCTCTCATCGATCAGCGGGCGCGTCCATCCGCGCAGCGCGGCCAGGTGCGCGAAGCAAGTCATCAGGTCAATCTCCGCGATCTTACGTGCCGCCTCCCGCATCCGTCCCGCGGCTGCCAGAATGTGTGCCCGCATTTCGGCAAATAGCCTGCGCTCAATCTCCAGCGACCGCTCCTGCGCGGTCAGAATCTTCGTTTCGTACTCCTTCAGCTCCGGTGTGGTGAAGCGCTCCGCGTTGACCAGCGTCTGCTTACGCTCGTAGTCCGCGGGCACGGCCTTGGCGTTGGACTTCGTCACCTCAAGGTAGTACCCAAACACCGAGTTGTACCGCACCTTGAGCGACCCAATGCCCGTCCGCGCCCGCTCACGCTCCTCAATGGCGACCAGTGCCTGCCGCCCGCTATGGCTCAGTGCTCGTAACTCATCGAGCTCCGCATGGAGCCCCGCCCGCACCACGCCGCCATCCGCAAACGTGACCGGAGGCTCATCCACAATCGTCGCAACGATCAACTCATGCAGATCTTCCAGCGGATCAAGTCCGTCTGCCAAAGCAGTCCATCGTGCCGCAACAAACATCTTCGCCGCAGCGGCCACACGCGGCAGGCAAGCCAGCGTAGCGGCCAGCGCCAGCACCTCACGCGGCCCAGCCGAGTCCATCGCAACCCGCCCCAGCAGCCGCTCCAGGTCGAGCAGCCCATCCATCGCGCGGCGCACACCCTCACGCCGCCGCAGGTCCGCAGCAGCCTCGCCCACAGCCTCCAGACGCGCCTCAATCTCATCGAGCTCCATCGCCGGACGCAGCAGCGTAGCCCGCAACAGCCGCTTGCCCATGGGTGTACAACAGGCGTCGAGCGTATACAGCAGCGTAGTCTGCGCGCTCTCACCGGAGAACAACGGCTCCACCAGCTCCAGGTTGCGCACGCTCACCGCATCGAGCTCCAGCGACCCTGACCGCTCGTAAAACCGCACCGCCTCCACATGCTCCAGCGCACCCTGCTTGGTCTGCCGCAGGTAGTGCAGCAGCCCTCCCGCGGCAATCGCCGCCGCCTCATGCGTGCCCAGCCCAAGCCCATCCAGCGACATCACCTTGAAGTGCTGCCGCAACAGTGGAAGTGCGTGCTCGGCCGTCAACACCCAGTCATCGACGGACGTCTTGGTCCGAATCCCATCCAGCGCCGAGCCCTCTTCCGCCTCTGCCTCCGCCCCACTCAAAGATCCTTGCCGAACCCCGCCCAACCCCCCAGCCGCGTACACCAACTCCGCCGGCCGCAGCCGCCCAAGCTCATCGCTCACCAGCGCCCACGCATTCGCGCCGCTGAACTCGGTTGCACGAAACTCGCCCGTTGAAAGGTCCACCATCGCCAGCCCCGCCGTGCCCTTGCACATCACCACCGCGGCCAGCCAGCAGCTCTCCCCCGCGCCCAGGCTCGGGTCCACCGCCGTCCCCGGCGTCAGCACCCGCGTCACCTCGCGCTTGACGATGCCCTTGACCGTCTTCGGATCTTCCATCTGCTCGCACAGCGCAATGCGGTAGCCCTTGCGCAGCAGGCGTTGCAGGTAGATCTCCGCCGCGTGATACGGCACGCCGCACATGGGCTGCTTCTTCTCTTTGTCGCGAGCCGTCAGCGTCAGTTGCAGCTCGCGGCTGACCGTGATGGCGTCCTCATAAAACAGCTCGTAAAAATCGCCGATCCGGCAGAACATCAGGCAGTCCGGATGCGCCTCCTTAGCGGCGAAGTACTGCCGCATCACGGGGGTCAACTGCGCTTCTGCCTGGAGTTCGCTCGCCATGGGTTCCGAACCTTCAGAATATCGTACCCATCCAGAACAAGGCTTAACACCGATCAAAGCGGATCGAACCGATCAAAAAGAATCGTTTTTAGAGATCGGTCCAATCCGTGAAGATCGGTGTTAAGTCTTTCGTCCTGGACCGCGTAGACTGGTTCAGTTGTAGCCAGGAGAGCCCGTGATCCAGATCCCGATTGCCCCGGAAGCCTTCGCCGCCAAAGCCAGCACGCTCGCCGCAGAACACGGCATCACCCTCACCGGCACGGAGGGCAAGCTCACCAAGTCCGGCGTCACCGCCGGCTACGCCTACAAAGACGGCATCCTCACCGTCGAAATCCTGGAAAAACCCTTCTTCGTCTCCACCGAATACTGCGAAGACCAGCTAAAGAAGTTTCTGGGCGTCTAGCTCTTTGTTGAAAAGATGCGTTTGAGTCGATGCTTCAGTGACTTCTGTGCCTTTTCTTCCTTCAGTTGGCGACGCTGCGTTGCGAGACCCGGTACATAGCCGCAGATTCGTTTCGTCTCAGGTCCAAGCCACGGAGCCAGCCGATCCTCATGAGCCGCGCAGCAGAGCCATTCCCCGATCTCGATGTGCAGCAGATTGCCTAGCAGCTCGTCTGTTCTTGAGCCCAATGCCATGTCTTCCAGATATGCGCAAATGCGAAGAATGACTGCCAGTTCTCCCTCTCTGAGCGCATTCTCCAGCCGCGGAAGGATGACGCAGCCAAGGACTACGTAGGGCAGTGGCTCGGCATCATCCATGTAGCCGCGAACCTCCTCCTGAAGCTCAGGGAATCGCTGAACCAGTTCGCTCACGACGGTTTGGTACGTCATTTCAGCAGGATAACTGTCTGAACCTCGTTATACTGACAGATAGTGCCTCCACAGGGCGCTCGCTCCCGCATGTCTCTCTTCTGGCTCAGAGTCGCGGTTCTCCTTTACGGCGTCGCCGCGCTCGCGGTGCTGCCCGCGGCCCTGTTTGACCGCCCCCGCTGGAACCTGATCGCCATCCCCGCCGCCGTCGCCGCCCTGCTCTTCCACTTCGTCTCCTTCGCGGAGATGCTCAACGAAGCCCACCACCGCCTGCCCGTCGACACCCACGAAACCCTCTCCTTCCTCGGCCTGCTGCTCGCCATCGCCTTCCTCGCCGTCTACGCCCGGTACCGAACCCTCTCGCTCGGCATCTTCCTGCTGCCCATCGTCTTCCTGCTCGGCCTGCTCCCCGCCTTCCGCCCCGGCGAGGAGGTCATCTCGCCCATCGCGCACACCGGCTGGGTCTTCCTGCACATCGCGCTGCTGCTGGCCGCGTATGTCGCGTTAGTCGTCAGCATGGTGGCAAGCGTCTTGTATCTGGTCGAAGAACGCCGCCTCAAATCCAAGACCGTCGCGCCCACGCGGATAACGCTCCCGCCGCTCGATACCCTGGACAAAATCGCCCTGCGCGCCCTGCTCTTCGGCCTGCCCTGCATGACCGCCGGCCTGCTCATCGGCTCGTTCCTGGCCGAAATCGCCTACGGTGCCGCCTACTTCCGCGACCCAAAAATTGTCCTCGCCTTCGCCATGTGGCTCGCCTATATCGCGATGATCCACATCCGCCGCATCAACGGCCTGCGCGGCCGCCGCGCCGTCTATCTCTCCAGCTTCGTCTTTCTGGTCATCCTCGCCGTCTGGGTCTCCAACCAGTTCTCCAACGTCCACCGGTTCCCCACGCCATGAACGAGACGACCGCCAACTCGACCCTCGTCCTCCTCGGCGTGAACCACAATACCGCCCCCGTGGACATCCGCGAGCGCCTCGCCATCCCGGCCGGCCGTCTCGCCGACGCCACCCGCTCCCTCGCCCACGCGCCCGGCATCCGCGAAGGCCTCATCCTCTCCACCTGCAACCGCGTCGAGCTCATCACCGTCCAGGACACCCCCACCGCTGAGTCCGCCCCAGACCTCCTCCGCTTCCTGCACGAATACTTCGCCGTCCCCGCCG
The DNA here is from genome assembly GCA_964242025.1 of uncultured Acidobacteriaceae bacterium. Classification (GTDB taxonomy): domain Bacteria; phylum Acidobacteriota; class Terriglobia; order Terriglobales; family Acidobacteriaceae; genus Edaphobacter. The sequence goes on along the minus strand of CAXSZW010000007.1, from coordinate 185,214 downwards.
CCACCATCCAGCCGCACCTGTACGAGTTCCGCGAACGCGAAGCCGTCCGCCACCTCTTCCGCGTCGCCTCCTCGCTGGACTCCATGGTCGTCGGCGAGCCGCAAATCCTTGGCCAGGTCAAGGAGTCCTACTCCGTCGCCCGCGAGGTCGGAGCCATCGGCGGCGCAAACTCCGGCGGCTCCGGCCACCTCGACTCCCTCCTCCAGCGCGCCTTTACCGTCGCCAAAAAAGTTCGCAGCGAGACACAAATCGGTTCCTCCTCCGTCTCCATCGCGTCCGTCGCGGTCGATCTCGCCCGCAAGATCTTCGGCTCGCTCGCCAACAAGACCGTACTCCTCGTCGGCGCAGGCAAGATGTCCGAGCTCGCCGTCCGCCACCTCGTCCAGCACGGCGCCGCCTCCATCCTCGTCGCCAACCGCACCCAGGCCCGCGCCGAGGCCATCGTCGCCCAGTTCCAATCCCCCGGCATCACCGCCACCGTCGTGCCCTTCGAATCCCTCTACGACGAAGCCACCCGTGCCGACATCGTCATTACCTCGACCGGCGCTCCCCAGCAGCTCTTCACCCGCTCCCACGGCCAGCAATTCATCCAGCGCCGCCGCGGCCGCCCCATGTTCTTCATCGATATCGCCGTCCCCCGCGATGTCGACCCGCGCCTCAATGAAATCGACGGCTGCTTCGTCTACGACATCGACGACCTCCAGCAGGTCGCGCAAGCCAACCTCGCCGACCGCAGCCGCGAGGCCGAGCAAGCCGAATCCATCATCGCGGAAGAAGTCACCCGCTTCCAGCAGCGCCTGCAATCGCTGGACGCCGTTCCCGCCATCAAGGCCCTGCAACAACAAGCCGAGCAACTCCGCCAAACCGAACTCACCCGCGCCGCCAAAGCGCTCGCCACCCTCACCCCCGCCCAACGCGAGGCCGTCGAAGCCCTCACCCGCTCCCTGACCAACAAGCTCCTCCATCCGCAGCTCGTCGCCCTCCGCAAACCCACGGAGTAATCGCGATGCACCCCCACCTCCATCTCGAACTCCTCATCTCCTTCCTTGACTTCGCCGGCATCGCCGTCGGAGCCATCGGAGGAGCGCTCCACGCCCAGCGCCACACCCGTTATCAGTACGACATTGTCGGCGTCTTCGGCCTCGCCTTCATCTCCGCCCTCGGCGGCGGCATCGTCCGCGACCTCCTCCTTAACCACGGTCCCCCGCTCGCCCTCACCGACGTCTGGTACCTCTACACCGCCTTCCTCGCCGCCGGCGCCACCCTGCTCGTCGGCGCCCACATCGGCAGCCGCACGGAAAACGTCATGCTCCTCATCGATGCCGCCGCCGTTGCACTCTTCGCCGTCTCCGGCACCGCCCGGGCCGAGGACTTCGGCCTCACCTGGCTTCCCGCCATCATGCTCGGCATCACCACTGCGGTCGGCGGCGGCTCCCTCCGCGACGTCCTCACCGGCAGCACCCCGCGCGTCTTTGAACGCGGCAACTTCTACGCCCTCGCTGCCCTCGCCGCCGCCGTCACGTACATCCTGCTGGACCGCCTGTCTGATTTCACCGGTCTCCCGCAGCTCTGGTGCATCATCCCCGCCGCCCTTGTCGGCTTCACCCTCCGCATGCTCAGTGTCCACTTCAACTGGAAGACCGACCCCCTCCGCATCTCCCGCCACTAGCCTTTCAGGTTATGTTCATGGGCTTACGAGCGCTGTGTCTGATTTGAGCGACGCTGACCACGGCTGCCGCATCATCCACCGTATATAGAATCCTGTACGTGTGAGGCCGGGTTCCGTAGAGAAGTTGACGCAGCGATGGCCGGTCCCACGCCACCATCCCACGATGTGGGAGGTCCTCCAGGCTGAAGACTGCGTCTCTGAGTCCCAGATACCAGGCCTCTGCGGGGGCAGAGTGTTGTACGTTCTTCTCGTCGTAGATCGCTTCAAGATCCGCGACGGCGCGGCGAGAGAGTCTAACCTCGTATGCCATGGCGCTCATGGAGCTCTGCGAAGATCTCACGCGCGGGCCGGGTGCGGCCAGCCGCGATATCTTCCAAGCCCTCCCGCAAACCCTCATCCTCTTCGGGGAAGCGGCTCAGGATGATCTGCTCAACATACTGCTCGGTGGACAGACCAAGAGATCGCGCTTCGGCGGTCAACTGCGATTCGAGTTCAGGCTGAATCTCAAGATGAAGCATGACAGGTAGCCTAGCAGAAGTAGGTGCCGAACAACGTTCTGACCCCAGCCCCCTCCTCCCGCCACGTCAACCAGAACACGGTACGAAGTGACCGCCCTCCGCGCAGGAGGCCGTCGGCAGGACACAGCATTTATCCTGTCTAAGACATGGCACACATCCGCATCGGCTCCCGCGGCTCTCAGCTCGCGCTCTGGCAGGCCAACCACATCGCCGCCGAACTCCGCACCCACGGCCACACCGTCGAAATCGAGGTCATCCGCACCACCGGCGACCGCATGCAGCAGCCCGGCTTCGTCCCCCCGCCTAACCTCGACGGTAAGGGCATCTTCATCAAGGAGATCGAAGAAGCCCTCGCCGCCGGCCTCATCGACCTCGCCGTCCACAGCTACAAGGACCTCCCCACCACGCTCGATCCCCGCTTCACCATCGCCGCCGTCCCGCCCCGCGCGGACGCCCGCGACGCCTTCGTCTGCGAGCCCTTCTGGGCGCTCCACACCCTCCCGCACGAAGGCCGCATCGGCACCACCAGCCCGCGCCGCCGCGCCCAGCTCCTCGCCCTCCGCCCGGACCTGACCTTCGTCGAGCTGCGCGGCAACATCGACACCCGCCTCCGCAAACTGGAAGAAGGTGCCTGCGACGCCCTCGTCCTCGCCTGCGCCGGCCTGGACCGCATCGGCCGCACCGAATCCGTCCACCAGCGCTTCGACCTCGACGAGCTCACCCCCGCCCCCGGCCAGGGCGCCCTCGCCCTTGAAACCCGCAGCCCGGAGCACCCGCTCGATACCGATCCTGATCCAGCAGACCGCCACCGCGACCCCGAGATCTTCGCCGCCATCCGCGTCCTCGAGCACCCAGCCACCCGCTTCGCCACGGACGCCGAACGCGCCTTCCTTGCCCGCATGGGCGGCGGCTGCGAGCTCCCCCTTGGCGCCCACTGCCTCGCCTCCGGCCTCACCCGCGCCGACCTCTACCGCCTCTACGCCCAGGTCCTCTCCCCGGACGGCGAACAGATGGTTCAGACCACCCTCGACCGCGAACCCGGAGAACCCGCCGCGGCATTCGGCGAACGCGCCGCAGACCTCCTCATCGCCCAGGGAGCCCTCGACCTCCTCTCTGAATCCGACCCCCACTCATGATGAGGATATCTCCTTTGCTATGAATATTTTGCAGACAAATAGGTCGAAAACAAAGAACTTACAACGTCGATACGAGTCTAAGTTCCTTGTTTTGAATATTTTGCACACATTTGGCCTGGGGGGAGGGTGCGCTCACCCCTCCAAATCCGTCACCGTCACACCCAGCATCTTCGCCAAAACCCGAACCACCATCGCATGATCCTCCCGCTGCGGCAGCCCGCTCGCGATGACGCTCCCCACCAATCCCGTTCCCGCCAGCACAATCGGAAACCCTCCGCCGTGCGCGGCATAGTCTGCCAGCATCAGCCCATGACGAGCCTCCAGCGTCTGCCCTTCCAACTCCAGTTGCAGCCCCACCGCATAGCTGCTCCGCCCGAACCGCATCACCGTATTCCGCTTCCGCCGCACCCAATCCGCCTGCCCCGGCGAAGCCCCGTCCGTCGCCGTCAGGAACAGCACCCTCCCCGCCACCTGCACCTCAAACGTCATCCCCTTCCCAGCCCGTAGGGCCTCCTCCCGCAACCCACACCCCACCGCCCACGCCATCTCCGCGCCAAACTGGGAGAACTGCAGCAGCCGTTCCTGCTCTGCAATTCGTTCGAGATCCTTTTCCACACTCATCCCCGACCCCCTTCGCACACCTGCCCTTACTGCGAAATAATAGTCCTTCATGTCTCAAGCGGTTGGCATCGACTTTGGAACCACCAACAGCTCCGTCGCCCGCGTCACTCCGGCGGGCGTGGAACTGGTTAGGTTTGGACGGCAGGGAAGCGAAAGCCCAAGCTCCCGCTCCATCCTGTACCTGGAAAAGGCCCGCAAGGGCATCCTCTCCAGCTCCGGCCCGGAGGCCATCGCCCGTTACCTTGCCGCGCACCTGGAAGGCGACCACCCCGGCCGCCTCATCCAATCCCTCAAATCCTACCTCCCCATCCGCAACCTCACCGGCACGGAGGTCTTCGGCCGCCCGTACACGCTGGAAGACCTCATCTCCCGCATCCTCACGGACCTCCGCGAGCGCGCCGAGCAGCAGTTCGGCGCCCCCATCCGCGCTGCCACGGTAGGCCGCCCCGTCCGCTTCGTCGGCTCTGAAACCCCGCAGGACGAGCAGTTTGCTTTAGACCGTCTTCGCGCCGCCTTCACCCGCGCCGGCTTCGAGCAGATCGAATTTGAGCTGGAGCCGCTCGCCGCCGCCTACGCCTATCAACAAACGCTTGACCACACCGAAACCATCCTCATCGGCGACTTCGGCGGCGGAACCAGCGACTTCTCCGTCGTTACCGTCGGCCCGCCGCGCGACGCGGCCGCCCGCAAGGTCCTCGGCAACGCCGGCCTGCCCTTCGCCGGCGATGCCTTCGACGCCCGCATGGTCCGTAACCTTATCTCCCCCGCGCTCGGGTCGGAGTCGCTCGCCCGCGGCCTCAACAAGACCCTCCCCGCCGTCCCCGCCTGGATCTACGCCAATCTTGAACGCTGGCACTACCTCTCCTTCCTCCGTACGCGCAACGTGCTGGAGATCCTCACCTCCTCCCGCAAGCGCGCCATGGAACCGGAAAAAATCGAAGCCCTGCAGGCCCTCATTGAAGAGGACCTCGGCTACCAACTCCACCAGGCCGTCCAGCGCACCAAGAACGCCCTCTCCACCGCCGAGGAGGCCGCCTTTGTCTTCAGCGGACCGGAAGCCGGTACCCTGGACCTCCGCGCCTCCGTCCTCCGCGCCGACTTCGAACGTTGGATCGCCCCGGAACTCACCTCCATTGCGGAAACGGTCGACGGCCTCCTGACCACGGTGGGCATCGCCCCAACCGCCATCGACCGCGTCTTCCTCACCGGCGGCACCAGTTTCGTTCCCGCCGTCCGCCGCGTCTTTGAAGCTCGTTTTCCCAACCGCGTCACCGCTGGCAACGAGTTCACCTCCGTCGCCGAAGGCCTCGCCCTCGCCAGCCAAAGTGCGGGCAGGCTCTAAACTGGCCTGAGTGAACCTGTCTCTTCAGGGCCGCCGCATCCTCGTCACCCGCGCAAGCGGCCAAGCCTCCGCGCTGGCCACGCTGCTGGAGCAGCACGGAGCCGAGCCCATCCTCATCCCCACCATCGAGCTTGCCCCGCCGCGCTCGTGGTGCGCCCTGGACGCAGCCCTCGCCTCCATCCGCAGCTTCGACTGGCTCCTCTTCACCAGCGCCAACGCCGTCCACGCTTACGTCACCCGCGCCCGGACCCTGGGCCTCGCCCCGCAGGCCAAGCGCATCGCCGCCATCGGCCCCGCCACCGCAAAGGCCGTGCAGCAGACCGGCCTTGCCGAGCACATCGACCTCATCCCCCCGCAGTACATCGCCGAGTCCTTTGCCGCAGCCCTTGCCCCACACGCCGACGGCACCTCCATGCTCCTGGTCCGCGCCGCCACCGCCCGCGACTTACTCCCCGAAGCCCTCACCGCCGCCGGTGCCACCCTCACTCTCGCAGAGGCCTACCAGACCATCGTGCCGCAGTCCTCCATCGAAGCCCTCCGCACCCTCTTCAACACCCACCCCCCGAACGCCATCACCTTTACCAGCGCCTCCACCGCACAAAATCTAGCCGCGCTGCTCGAATTCGCCTCCCTCACCCTCCCACCCGGAGTCACCCTGGCCTCCATCGGCCCCATCACCTCTCAAGCCATGCGCGAACTAAGCCTGACGCCCACCATCGAAGCCGCAGAATCCACCATCCCCGCGGTTGTCGAAGCGTTGTCTCGCTATTTCAGCTCTTAGTGCGAAGACCAGGTCTTATCGCTTGAATTGCACATATGCTCCAGCGAGCAATCTGCGCACCGCGGATTCCGCGCGATGCACACCTGCCGCCCATGATGGATCAACTCATGCGAGAACTGTATCCAGCGGTCCTGCGGAATCACCTTCATGAGGTCCTGCTCCACCTTTACCGGGTCGTCATTCTTGGTCAGCTCCAGCCTGCGCGAAAGCCGCAGCACATGCGTATCCACCACCACGCCTGACGGGATCCCGTACCAGCTTCCCAGCACCACGTTCGCCGTCTTCCGCGCCACACCCGGCAGCTCGATCATCTCTGCAATGGTCTTCGGCACCTCGCCGCCAAACCGTTCCACCAGCACCCGCGCCGCACCCTGAATGTTCTTCGCCTTCGCCCGGTAGAACCCCGTCGTCTTGATCAGCCGCTCCACCTCGTCCGTTGGAGCCTCGGCCAGCTTCTTCGGCGTGGGATACATCCGAAACAGCTCCGGTGTCGCCTTGTTCACACCCACGTCCGTCGTCTGCGCGGAAAGGATCGTCGCAATCGTCAGCTCAAACGCATTGTTGTGTGTCAGCGCGCACACGACCCCCGGATACGTCTTACGCAGCGCATCCAGAATCGCCGCAACGCGCTCCTTTGCCAGTGGCTTGGCCGTCTTGCCGCGTTTGATCTTCGCAGCCACCGGCTCCTTCGCGGCAATCGCCCGAGCCTTCGCCGGCGCGACACCCACAATCGCAGCCCCACGCTCCGCCGCAGAAAGTCTCTGCGGCGGCGTAAGTGCCTTGGCTGTTTCCTTCACGGTGGCCATCGCTATCCCAGCCGATGCAACATCTCCATCGGCTGCACCCGCACGCAGCTGAAGATGGGAAAGTCCTTGAGGGTATACACGCTGATCTCCGTCTCGCGAAGCTGCTGCACCAGGTCCAGGAAGTCCTCCGGAAAGTTCGTCTCAAATGCCACCACAAACTCCTGGTCGTCGATGCCGAACGAGTACGTGGTATTCAGCTTCACCCGCGGATACAGCAGCCCAATGCGAATATGCTCGTCCATCAGCCGCTTGCGCTCCGCCGCGCTCAGCAGGTACCACGGCCGCGTCTTCCAAAAGGGATAGATGAAGATGTACTTCTGCCCGCCCGGCCGAATCGCCCCACGTCCTTCGCCTTCACTCTCATCCACGCGATCGATCTGGTACTGTGACCGCTTCGTCATTGCCAGGAAGTTATGCGGTGAATCCAGATACCCACCAAGCGGAGTCCCCATCAGCTCACTGCGCATCTTGTTCAGCTCATCCACGCCATAGCCGATCGACCACACGCACATATCCACATCGCCGCGCGTCCCCACCGTGGAGTACGTCAACGACACAAACTCCCCAGGCTTGTTCCACCGGTTCAGCACCTCGACAAAGGCCTGCTTATGCGCCTCCTTCTCAGCCGCCGGCAGCCTACGCCACTCCGGCATTACCTTGTAAAAGCTGAAGCAGACGATCTGCCGTTTGACCGGGGGTGCACCATGCGTCTGCGTGGCGTACGGGCTCGCCGGACGCGCCGCCGGCTCCGCCACTGGGTACGTGATGCCAGGCGAAGGCGCCACCGCGGCAACCCTCTCTTCGCTCTTGCGTACTTCCGGAATCTCTTTCTTCGGTTGGATAAAGTCTGCCATGTCTGCTCACATTCCTCGTTTGCGTTAATCCTAGCAAAGCGTTCGACGCTGCCCGCGCCCGATATACTGCATCTGCATGTCAGAAAAACTCTTTACCCTCTTCGTGGCCTTCATCCATGCCACCGGCTACTTCGGCGTCTTCCTCCTCATGGCCGCCCAATCGGCGTGCATCCCGCTGCCGTCGGAAGTCATCATGCCGGTGGCGGGCTTCGCGCTGGCCCACTCACAGTGGGAGCTCATCGTGCTTGCCACCCTCGCCTCCATCGCCTCGAACATCGGCTCCATCCCCGCATACTGGGTGGGTGCGCGCGGCGGTCGCCCCATGGTGGAGCGCTACGGAAGCTACCTGCTCCTCTCGCGCCATGACCTGGACCGCGTAGACGCCTTCTTCGCGCGCTTCGGCTCATTCGCCGTCCTCATCGGCCGCATGCTGCCCATCATCCGCACCTTCATCGCCTTTCCTGCTGGCGTCGCCAAGATGAATCAGGTCAAGTTCCACGTCTATACCTTCATCGGATCGTGGCCCTGGTGCTACGCGCTTGCGTGGGTAGGGATGAAGCTCGGCGACACCTTCAACACCGACCCGCGCTTCAAGGAGATCTTTCACCGCTTCCATCTCGCGGTAGAGGCTGTGCTGCTCATCGGCGTCATCTGGTTCATCGCGTCCCACTGGAAGAACCGCATCCGCACCGCACCGGCCGCCTAGTTCTTCGCCGTTCAACGCCCCGCCGCTCAGCTCGCCAAATCGAGCACGTAGATGCGCCCATCGTCATAAAGGTGACGTTTGGTGCGGGCGAGCTCACCGTACTGCTTCCGCGCGTCATACCCACTCTCCGTCTCCCCACGTATCAGCGCCGTAGTCGCAGGCGAATGAATCACCCGCTCGTCGTCCGCTGCGAACATCGCTTCGCACGTCGCGTGGGGCTTGGTTGAGTCGCACTCTCCATAGCCGTACACCAGGTAACGAACATGGTGAGCCAGCAGGAACTGCGCCAGTGCCTCGCCGCTCTGCTTTGCGGGCCAGCCCGGCTTTGGACTGGCGTCACCCGGATAATCCGCAAGCAAGATAGGCCGTTCGCGGAAGTCAAAGAGAAAAGGCACGGTGGTCGTCGCCAGCACGTCGCCATCCGCGGGAATCGCCCTTTCCACGGTCGCATACTCCTGGTGCAGGGCTTCGTTGGTCAGACGATAAGCATGCGGCGCCAACTGAAAGGCATGCAGCGTAAACAGATACTCATTGGTGAACGTGCTCATGCCGATGGAGACAGCGAGCACGGTGATCATGGCCGCAGCTCCTACCTGCATCCACCGCCAACGGTTCGTCCCGCCCTCCAGGTTGCTTCGTCGCGCACACAGCACGAAGATCAGGCAGACCGCGGGAAGCAGACAGGAGAAGTTATATCGCTTTAAGGAGTCGCCGCCCGTCGCCATCCCCACCAGCGCAGAGGCGACAAATGAAGTCAGCATCAGTACCGGAATGCTGTAGTCGCGTTCGTTGTCCTCACACAGGAAAAGCTCCAGCCCAAACAGCGCGAGCAGAGGAAGGCAGAACGGAAGGATCTTCCTGCGGATCACTGCCACCGTTAGTTCGTTCGGCATACGGTAGTGCCCATACGCGCTGAAGTGGACGCCCTTGCCCAGCAGCGGATAAAACCATGTTCCGGAGGTCTGCCCGCTGGCCACCATCCACGGCAGCATGGTGAGGAAACATAAAGCGGCGGCTGGTAAGACGAGCCGCATTGCACCCGCAAACCCACGTTTCCACCCATACAACAATGCAAGGCACACCACGAAGATCACGCCGTGCGTCACGTAGGTGGACTTCATGGTTGCCACCGCGCCCACCATGCCGCCCAGCAGGCACGCCTGCAGCAGCGGGTGATCGCGGCTCAGTCTGCGGTGCGCCGCCACATACACCATGCCGAGAAAGAGCGCGCTGGGGACGACCACAAAGCTGCTGTTGAGGCGAATCTGCGGCATGATCATCAGCAGCAGGGCAAAGCCGTTCCGCTGCAAGGCCGACAGCTCAAACTCGTCCCCCACTGAAAAGGCCAGCGCTAGCAGCAGCAGCGCTCCCAGTCCGGCATCGGCCATCGGCAGCGACTCCAGCGGCTGTGTCGCGAGGATCAGCGTGCACAGAAACTGGTTGCCGCCAACGCTGCTGGTGATGCGCCGTTCACTGTAAGGGTCCGGCGCAAACGAGTGCATCTCAATCATCTTCACCGGCGCGGCAAAGTAGAAGTTCAGGTCATCGGAAGGCTCATAGTTGGACGGATGAACGGTCGCCGCAACTCTCACTCCGGCAACCAGCAAAGCCGCCGCCAGAACCATCCATTCCAGCCCACCGCGGCCCGCCGTCCACGACCGCTGGCCTCTGCCCCGCTCCATCCACGTACAGTACGCCGCCGGCAGCGCCCCAAGAACCACGAAGCCGATCAGGCCCCCCGGCCGAATCATCTGCAACAGATTCAACACGCCGCCAATCAGAATGGCCGGTACAAATCCAACCACCGCCGCCAACGCCCACTCCGGCCGCTTGACGCCGCACCCTCGCAGCACCGCGCCGCCATAGCCCGCTATGGCGCACAAGACAAGTCCCAACCACCCCAGCGCCCCGGCAAGCTGTAACACTGAGCCGGCGGTGATGGGCGAAACCTCCGGGACCGGAATCATGCAGACCGTTCCCTGCGAGCGCCGTCATACGGCCGAATGCTCAAACCCAGCGTGCTCAGGAAGAAGCTGAACAGCATAATCTCCACGCCCAGTGCAAGAAACGTCGCTGCCGGAATCACAATGCGCGCCACCCGGAACAGATCCAGTTGCCCAAACATCTGCTGCTTCCAGACAAACACGGTATACACCGCCAATCCAAATCCCATCAGCGACATGGCCAGCCCCACGATCAACCCGCTCTCCAGTGTGATGTGCTTGAACGCGCTCTTGTACGTCTGCGTAATCGGATACAGATTCTCCTGCACCGCATAGATGCGTGACAGGAGAGCAAACATTACCGATTGAAATCCAATCAGCAGAAAAAATGCGCAGTAGATCAGCGTGTTTACATTCAGCTCGTGCCCCGCAAACTTCACCGGTCCCGCGACCAGCATTCCACCCAGAAGAAAGGCAACCGCCATCAGCGAGAGCCCTGGATAAAGGAACAGCCAGTTTGGGCTGAACAGCAGCATAAAGCGCAGGTGGCGCCAGCCATCGCGATAGGGCCGCAGGTGTGGCGGACGCGAGCGGCCATCGGGTGAAAGCGTCGTCGGCACCTCATCCATGCGCATCTTCATCTGCGTCGCCTTAATCACCATTTCGGACGCGAACTCCATGCCCGTCGTCCGCAGGTCCATGCGCAAGAATGCATCCTTGCTGAAGCCGCGGATGCCGCAGTGAAAATCGCCCAACTGCGACGGAAACAGTAACTGCCCAATCCGTGACAGCACCGGGTTCCCGATATACCGGTTCTTCCACGGCATCGCTCCCGGCTTGATCTCGCCCTTAAAGCGATTCCCCATCACCAGATCATTGCCCGCCCGCAGACGCTCGACAAACTGGCTCAAATCGGAGAAATCGTAGCTGTCGTCGGAGTCGCCCATCACAATGTATCTGCCACGAGCCGCCATGCACGCCGTGTACAGAGCCGCGCCATATCCGCGTAGCGGAACCTCCACCACCCGCGCTCCCAGTCTCGTCGCAATCGCCTGCGAGCCGTCCGTGGAGCCGTTATCGCCAATCAGAACCTCGCCGCGAATCCCGCTGCGCTCAAGAAAACTTTGCGCCTTGACGATGCACGCCTCCAGAGTCTCCGCTTCGTTCAGGCATGGCATTACGATGGTCAGCTCAGTTACGAATTCCATGGGCGTTCTGTCCTCTCAGTGTGCTGCTCGGAGTATGAGTGTGGACGAGCGGGTAACCCGTCATCGTTCTTCTATAGCGATCAAAATATACCAACTGAATCGAGTGTCAACTCAATCGTCAATTTGCCGGGTGGTCTTGTTCTATCAACCACTTCGGGCCCAATCGTATCAGCGTGCACCCAGTCTACTCCGGCCCCGGACCCGTGGCTCGCGTGTTCGTTCTCCGCACTTCATTTGCAAATCCACCCCCCGGAAGTAGAATCGAAGGGTTCCGCGCAAACCGGAAAAACTGCATCACGGAAGGCCTACAACCGAAATGTCAACATCCGGAGCCGCAAGCCAGCCAGCGGCCAGCATCAAGCCCCATACAGGAAAACTCGGCGTCATGATCCCCGGCATGGGAGCCGTCGCCACCACCCTCATCGCCGGCGTTGAAGCCATCCGCCAGGGCCTCGCCAAACCCATCGGCTCCATCTCGCAGATGGGCACCATCCGCCTGGGCAAGCGCACAGACGGCAACTCCCCCCTCATCAAAGACTTCGCCGGCCTCTGCCCGCTGGAAGACCTCGTCTTCACCGGCTGGGATATCTTCGGCGGCAATCTGTACGACGCTGCCAAGACCGCGCAGGTCCTCGACCGCGACCAACTGGAATCCATCCGCCCCTTTCTTGAATCCATCGAGCCCATGCCCGCCGTCTTCGACCAGCACTACGTCAAGCGCCTCACCGCGGTGAAGGCCAAGACCGGCAAAAATAAGTGCGACCTCGCCAACCAGATCCGCAACGATATCGCCGAGTTCAAAACCAAGACCGATCGCCAGATCATGATCTGGTGCGGCTCCACAGAAATCTTCCTCGAGCAGACCGCCGTCCACCAGACCCTCGAAGCCTTTGAAAAGGGCCTGGTCGATAACGACCCCGGCATCAGCCCCTCCATGATGTACGCCTGGGCTGCCCTCAAGGAAGGCATCCCTTTCGCCAACGGCGCACCCAACCTCACGGTCGACATCCCCGCCCTCAACGAGCTCTCCCGCAAAATGAACGCACCCATCTGTGGCAAGGACTTCAAGACCGGCCAGACCTTCATCAAGACCGTCCTCGCCCCCGCCTTCAAGACCCGTATGTTGGGCGTCGCCGGCTGGTACTCCACCAACATCCTCGGCAACCGCGATGGCGAAGTCCTCGACGATCCCGAATCCTTCAAGACCAAGGAGGTCTCGAAGCTCGGCGTCCTCGAGCACATCTTCCAGCCGGAGCTCCACCCGGACCTCTACAAGGACATCTATCACAAGGTTCGCATCAACTATTACCCGCCCCGCGGCGACAACAAGGAAGGCTGGGACAACATCGACATCTTCGGCTGGCTGGGCTACCCCATGCAGCTTAAGGTCGACTTCCTCTGTCGCGACTCCATCCTCGCCGCCCCACTCGCGCTGGACCTCATCCTCTTCATGGATCTCGCCGCCCGCAGCGAAGAACTGAAGGGCCTGGGCATCCAGGAGTGGCTCAGCTTCTACTTCAAGGACCCCGATAGCGCTCCCGGCGTCTATCCGGAGCACGACCTCTTCATCCAGTCCATGAAGCTCAAAAATACCCTCCGTCACATCTTCGGCCAGGACCTCATCACCCACCTGGGCCTCGACTACTACGGCGACTAAGCGCCACAGAAACGCTCGTCATTCTGAGCGCAGCTCAGAACCTCCGTATGTGCTTTGCCGTTATTCTTGTGTTGCCCTTTTGATTGTCATTCCAAAGGAATTGCAGTGTTCTCGCCGTTGCCTGTACTGGGTGCCCCATCCTCGCGCAGTCTCATCGCGCAGGGGTGGGGTATCGAGCGAAGCTCGACCGCCCTCCCTATGCCCGACCCCCAACTCCAAGCCCTCCACGCCTACACGCTCCTTACCGCTCTCCGTCCCTCATGGCCCGGAGCCCTGATCCTCTCACTCGGCCTGACCCCGGACGCCTGCTCCATCCCCTTCGCCGCCCTCGTAGCCGGCGCTGCCTGCCTCGCCATCGAGCCTGACCCCACCATCTGCCGCGCCGCCATGCGCACCGGAGCCTGTGACTTCATCGTCAACACCATCGACGAAGCCCTCCGCATCCTCAAAAACGAGATCCGCCAGCGCAAACCCATCTCTGTCGGCGTCGAATCCCCCATCGAACCCGCTCTCGCCGAACTCCGCGAACGCGGCGTCCTTCCCCGACTCTTCGTAGACCCCACCGGCCTCCACCAACCCCTCGGCCCAGCCCTCTCGGACCCCGCGGCAGGCGAAAGCCTCGCTGCCGCCAACGGCTGGACCCTCCATGCCTTCTCCTTCGAAACCTCAGCCGCCCTCCGCGCCTTCGACACCCGTCAACAATCGCTGATCTCAGTCGAAGACCCTCGCCACCCCTGGCTCACCACCGCCCCCCGTCTCTTCCCCCGCGACCGCACCCGCCACCTTTACCTAACCCCGTCGGAACTTGAACAACTGCCAACGAAGAACGAACAACGAAGAACGAACAACTAAGAACGAATAACTGTTCCTCACTGTTCCATCACCAGCATCAACCTCCGCCAAAGCTCCTTCGTCCCCGCCTCAGTCTTCGTAGAAACCGGCACAATCTCCGCCACCCCATGTGCCTCCTTCAGCGCCTTCAGCGACTTCACCAGCACATTTCCGCTCACCCGGTCGGACTTCGTCCCCACCACCAGGTAAGGCCGCTGCATGGCCTGGAAAAACTGGATCAGTTGCGTATCCGGGGCCTGCGGAGGGATATTGGTGTCCACCAGGCAAACGCCCAGCGCCAGCGTCTCCCGCTCCGCAAGGTACGGCTCGATAAACATCGGCCACTCCGCCGAAATGGACTTCGAAATCTTGGCGTATCCATACCCCGGCAGGTCGGCGAAGATCATCGAGGGCCGCGTCTTCTTCTTCTCACCCGTCCCCTCGTGCAGGGAAAAAAAATTGATCGCTCGTGTCCGTCCCGGCGTAGACGAGGTATGCGCCTGCTTGGACCCCAGCAGCGCATTGATCAGCGAACTCTTCCCCACATTGGACCGCCCCAGAAACGCAACCTCTGGCGCATTGAAGGTCTTGGATTCAGCAGGGAAGTGCGCGGCGTCCGTCGCGGAGAGCATGAAGGTGGGCGTAAAGGGCATCTCTCAAGTGTACCGCCCACCCGAATCCGACCCCGAGAACTTGACACGCGCCCCCCTTCAAAAGAAGCAGGCGCGAATAGGTCCGAACCCTCAAGAACTCGAGGTCCGGACCTAAGTCGAATGGTTTGAAGACTTTGCACACGATTACCCCCCCCGGGGGGGGGGTGTCCTACCGCGTCAAAGAACTCCTCAGCCGGAAAGTAATTACGGACTCTGCCGAAATCACCACATCACGATTCCCGGTGTAAGCGCCCGCCGCCGTTCCCGCGCCCGCGCCAGCCAGTCCGCCGATGAGCGCACCCTTCCCGCCCCCCGCAATCCCGCCGATGAGGGCACCCAGTCCGCCCCCTCCGCCAATAAATCCAGCCGTCCGCTTGCCGCGACCCTTCTCAACTTTTTCGTACTCGCTGGTCTCCACGCGGTTCTGGCCGATTGCCGTCAGCTCAATCCCAAGCGCACCCGACCCCTTGAATCGCCCCTTGCCCTTGGACGCGACCACCTCACCCGAAACCGGCGTCCCAGCCCTGTAAATGGTCTCGCCGTGATACGCCAGCGGCCGTTCGAGCACGCCGCTGAACCGGTCTCCCACCTCATTCCGGCTGGCAGCCAGCCCGCCGTTCAGCCGCACCGTCACCGCCGTCCCCGCCGGAATGGTAAGCCGCACTGGAGCCGGTGGCGGAAGCGGCGCAGCCGTCATAGCCTGCTGCTGCATCGGAGCTTGCTGCACCGGTGCAGGGCTACCCGCCGATGCCGCCGCCGCCGGAGACCCCGCCGGAGCTACCGTAGGTGCCGCCACCGGAGCCGCACCACCCGGGGGCGTCACCCCCGCCGGATATGTCACCGACCCATCAGGATTCGTAATGGATCCGTCAGAATTTCGCACGCCAAGCTGCGCCTGCGGAGCCGGAGCAGACTTGCACCCTGCCTCCATCATCATCATCGCGCCGCTCAAAAGGACTGCGACCATTACGGCCACTGGACTTGTTCTCATCGTTCTCTCCATGTCGTACCTGTCTTTCGTTAGGACGCGAAAACACCGCTGCCAGAGGTCTGGCGCAATAGCAAGCCTACTTGAACGACCCCCAGCCACGCCGCTGCAGACTCCAAAACAGAATCCCCAGGCAGGCCAGGCTCCCCGCCATCATGCCCACTCCCAGCACGATGCGGCTAAAGAGCACATTGCCCACGCCAAAGAGCATCAGGTAAATCAACGAGAAGCCTAGCAACCAGTGCAGGAAGTTGTATCGCAACTCCGGCCGGGCGATATCGGTGGGTGTCGCGAATCGCTTCCATCCCAGGGGCGCGGGCTTTACCAGATCATAGAAGTGACGCAGCGTCACCTCGCTCTCCGGCTTGGTCAGCAGAGTGATCAGCAGCCACAGGCTCGTCGTGAGTGCCGTCGTGATGAGCATGAGCCACGCGAAGGCATGCGGATCGTCTGCATTCAAGGGTGCAATGGCGAGCTGCGAGTCGATGCCATGGAGCATCCGAACAACCGGCAGCCCAAGGCTGCTCTCCAGCGTCAGCGAGATGGTGGCGGCGGCGGTCATCGCTGTGATCTCGCTCCATGCGTTGATACGCCACCAGTACCAGCGCAGCATAAACACCAGCCCCGCCCCCGCTCCCAGCGCAAGCAGAAACTTCCACGCCGCAGCGATGGAGGCTCCATGGGTCTGCATATACGCCGTTGCCCCAGCGCTCAGAAGCGCGACGAAGATGGTCGCCAGGCGTGAGGCGTTGACGTAATGATGTTCGCTGGCGTTCTTGACGAAGAAGCGCTTGTAGAGGTCGTTGATGAGGTAGGACGCGCCGAGGTTGAGGTGGGTGCCGATGGTTGACATATACGCCGCGGCAAAGCCGGCGAGCATCAATCCCCGCAGGCTAGGCGGAAGGTAGTGGATCATCACCCAGACGTACGCGCCTTCATAGCCGCCTTGCGTGGCGCTGGGGTTTGGTAGCAGGACAAGCGCGACCAAGGCAGTTGCAATCCAGGGCCAGGGCCTCAGGGAGTAATGCGCGATGTTGAACCACAGCGTCGCACCGACTCCATGAGCCTCATTCTTCGCGGAGAAGATGCGCTGGGCGATGTATCCGCCGCCGCCGGGTTCGGCTCCGGGATACCAACTTGCCCACCAGTTGAGGCTCATGAGGACGAGGAAGCTGAGGAAGAAGCCGGAGCCTATGGTGGGGATGAAGGATAAAGTGTCGGTGTGGCGGACAAGGTCTGAGGCGTGGACCTGCGTCGCGAGGGACGACATGCCGCCTACAGCGTGGACGGCGAACACTGCCAACAGGACGACCATGGACATTTTGAGGATGAACTGGACGAGGTCCGTCCAGAGGACGGCCCAGAGGCCGGAGACGGCGTTGTAGGCGAGGGTCAGGGCCAGGCAGGCGAAGACGGCTTCGAGTTGGGATTTTGTGGTGGTGAGGCCGAGGGTGAGGGCGAGGACCTTGCACATGGCGAGGTTGACCCAGCCCATAATGATGGTGTTGACGGGGATGGCGAGATAGACGGCGCGGAAGCCGCGGAGGAAGGTGGCGGCGGGGCCGGAGTAGCGGAGTTCTGCGAATTCCATGTCGGTGAGGACGCGGGCTCGGCGCCACAAGGGGGCGAAGAAGAAGACCGTGAGCATGCCGCTGAGGCAGAAAGACCACCAGAGCCAGTTGCCGGCGATTCCCTGGTTGTAGATGAGGCCGGTCACTACGAGGGGGGTGTCGGCTCCGAAGGTGGTGGCAACCATGGAGGTTCCGGCGAGCCACCAGGGGACGTTGCGGCCGGAGAGGAAGAACTCGCCTACGTTGCCGGAGGCGCGCTTCATGTAATAGAAGCCGATGCCGAGATTCAGCGCGAAGTAGACCGCGATGACCGTCCAATCGAGCGGTGTAAGCTGCATGTTCGCCGGGGTACCCTTTCGGAGTGCAGGATGCACCCATCGTATCCGGGATTGAGCCGACCATGCGATTCACCGTGTGGTTTCCGATGGTGAGATGGTGGAGAAATGTATGGTAAACGTGGTCAAGTTACAGCAACGAGCTATGGTGAGGGGCGCGTCTTTATTGGGGATTTGCGTTTTCAACCATAAAAAGTTCTGCATGGTGGATGGTGGTGTGGAGGGTGTCCAGTTCCGGACGTTGGAGAGGGGGTTCTGTGTCAAGTTTTTGGATTCACTTTCGGGGAACCCCTGCGCCGGACTGCGGGTTAGAATTTCTGCAACTCTGAGCGGGGATTGGAGTTAAACCTGAACGAAGCCGCTTGGCTTTGTGGTGTGCCGGGCCCGGTGCAAGCGAACGTTGGATCGACGAAAGGGAAGACCATGAAGCGTCTCTTTGCTGTTTGCGTGTGTGCTGCCGTTCTTACGGCAGGTTTGGGCCTGGCTGGCTGTAACGATCGTCCGTACTATGTGGCCGCGCCGCCACCATCGCCGGTGGCGTATGTGCCTGCTCCTCCTCCGCCGAGCATTGGGGAGGTAGGTTCACGGAATGGGTTCAGGATGGGGCTGGATGAGGGGAGCCGGGCGTCTGCGTATGGGGCGCGGTATGAGCCGCGGCGGACGGCGGCTTATCGGGATGCGCCGGGATATGACCCTCAGCTTGGGCCGGGACAGATTTATGTGAATGCTTTCCGGAATGCTTATCTACGGGGATATGAGAAGGGGTACTACCATCGGTAGGTTGCCGGGGTGAGAGTTTACGTCCCACTCATCGCGGTGAGGCTGCGATGAATGGGGCACCCGGGTTAGCCGTGGCCAGGATGGATTTGAAAGCGGTCGGACTTCGCCCGATACCCCACCCTATTCGCGATGAAGCTGCGAAAAGGATGGGGCACCCAGAACAGGCAACGGCAAGAGCTAATAGATTCTTGCGCGGGCCTGTGATGGTTGAGGCTATGTCGGCTTCCCCGGGGTCATTCGACTGCGTCCGGCGCAAAGTACGCGCCGAACTTCGCTCAGGATGACGGGTCTTTTGCTGGGCAAAAGCGAAGACGCAGGTTCCCTGCGGTAGTGATGGCCAAGAAAGAAACCGGTTAGCTGAAGAGGAACTCCTTGGTGCGGAGTTCGCGGACAGTGTCGCGGAGCTTGGCGGCTTTTTCGAACTCGAATTTCTTGGCTGCTTCGCGCATATCGGATTCAAGTTTGCCGATGTGGACGTCGAGGTCGGCCTGGGTGGCGAACTCGGGCGTGCCTTCGGACTCCTCGGTGAGGTCCTGGTAGTCGGCTTTGAGGATGACGGCGAGGGAGTCATCGATGGAGCGGATGACGGTGCGGGGGGTGATGCCGTGCTCCTCGTTGTAGGCTTCCTGCTTGGCGCGGCGGCGGTCGGTCTCGTCGATGGCGCGCTGCATGGAGTCGGTCATCTTATCCGCGTAGAGGATGGCGCGGCCTTCCAGGTGGCGGGCGGCGCGGCCGATGGTCTGGATGAGGGAGCCCTGGGAGCGGAGGAAGCCTTCCTTATCGGCGTCGAGGATGGCTACGAGGGAGACCTCGGGGAGGTCGAGGCCTTCGCGGAGGAGGTTGATGCCGATGAGGACGTCGTACTCGCCTTTACGCAGGGCGCGGAGGAGGCGGATGCGCTCCAGGGTTTCAATCTCCGAGTGCATGTAACGGCAGCGGACGCCGACTTCAGTGTAATAGTTGGCGAGGTCTTCCGACATGCGCTTGGTGAGGGTGGTGACGAGGACGCGCTGGTCGTTTGCGGTGCGGATACGGATTTCGGCGAGGAGGTCGTCGATCTGGCCTTTGACGGGGCGGATTTCGATTTGTGGATCGACGAGGCCAGTGGGTCGGATGATCTGTTCTACGACGACGCCGGCTGATTTGGTGAGCTCATACGGGCCGGGAGTGGCGGAGACGTAGACGATCTGCCCGGTGCGGCCTTCGAACTCCTCAAACTTGAGGGGGCGGTTGTCCATGGCGGATGGCAGGCGGAAGCCGTAGTCCACGAGGTTTTGCTTGCGCGAGCGGTCGCCGTGCCACATGCCATGAAGCTGCGGGACGGTGACGTGGGACTCGTCGATGAAGAGGAGGTAGTCGCGGGGGAAGTAGTCCAGGAGCGTGGGTGGAGGTTCGCCGGGGAGACGGCCGGAGAAGTGGCGGGAGTAGTTCTCAATGCCGTGGCAGTAGCCGACGGATTTGATCATCTCCAGGTCATACCGGGTGCGCTGGTGGATGCGCTGAGACTCGACGAGGCGGCCCTGGCTCTCGAGCTCTTTTTCCCACCATTCCATTTCGAGGAGGATGGAGTCGGAAGCGGTCTTCTTGCGCTCCGGCTGCACGACGTAGTGGGATTTGGGGTAGATGGGGAGGCGGGAGTACTTCTGCTTGACGGTGCCGAAGAGGGTGTCGATCTGGGAGAGACCGTCGATTTCGTCGCCGAAGAGTTCAATGCGGTAGGCGTTTTCGTCGTAGGTGGGAAAGACTTCGATGATGTCGCCGCGGACGCGGAAGGTGCCGCGTTTGAAGTCGACGTCATTGCGTTCGTAGAGGATTTCAACGAGGCGCTTGGTGATGTCTTCACGGCGGATCTTCTGGCCTTTTTCCAGGAGGAGGAGCATTCCGTAATAGGCTTCGGGCGAGCCGAGACCGTAGATGCAGGAGACGGAGCTGACGATGATGGCGTCGCGGCGTTCGAAGAGGCTGCGAGTGGCGGAGAGGCGGAGTTTGTCCAACTCTTCATTGATGGTGGCTTCTTTTTCAATGAAGAGGTCGCCGGAGGGGATGTAGGCTTCGGGCTGGTAGTAGTCGTAGTAGGAGACGAAGTACTCGACCGCGTTTGAGGGGAAGAACTGTTTGAACTCGTGGTAAAGCTGGGCGGCCAGGGTCTTGTTGTGGGCGAGGATGAGGGCGGGGCGCTGCACCTCCTCGATGATTTTGGCCATGGTGAAGGTTTTGCCGGAGCCGGTGACACCGAGGAGGACCTGATCTTTTTCACCGGCGGCGAGGCCGGAGACGAGCTCTGCGATGGCGCGGGGCTGATCGCCCTGAGGGGTGTACGAAGTATTGAGGTGAAACTCCATCGTTACAGGATAAACTGCGTGGGCTTATAGAAATGACAAAGGAGAACGGCGATGGGAGCGGAACTGTGGCTGATGCGGCATGGGGAGACGGAGTGGAGTCTGAGCGGGGCGCACACGAGCCGGACGGATATTCCGCTGACAGACGCGGGGCGGAAGCGGGCGGAGAAGCTGCGGGAGTTCCTGGCGGGGAAGACGTTCGATAAGGTGCTGGTGAGTCCGATGAAGCGGGCGCAGGAGACGTGCCGGATTGCGGGGCTGGCGGATCAGATGGTGATTACGGACGGGCTGAGCGAGTGGAACTATGGCGAGAGTGAGGGAAAAACGACGAAGGAGATGCGGGTGAAGTATGGGGCGGACTGGAGTGTGTGGACGTCCGAGCTGGTGGGGGGGGAGCCGCTGGAGCACGTGGGGGAGCGGGCGGATGGGGTGATCGCGGAGGCGCTGGAGGGGGTGCCGGAGAAAGGGAAGGTGGCGCTGTTCGCGCATGGGCATATTCTGCGGATTCTGGCGGCGCGGTGGGTGGGGCTGCCGGCGATTGGCGGGAGTCACCTGGGGCTAGGAACCGGGAGCGCGAGCGTGCTGGGATGGGAGCGGGACACGCGGGTGATTACGCTTTGGAATCGGGAGTTTGAGGACTGATGGGGAGGGGGGCACCCTCCGAGGGGGTGTGCAAAGTCTTCAAAACATTGGAGTTAACGTTGGACTTCGATGATGTTGGGTTGTAAAGTCTCTGGAATCAATGAAGGGTGGCTGCAAAGTTTTCATTCAAAAGGAGATATCCTCACCATGGGACATGGAAGAAGTCAGTCGCCGGAGAGCTTGAGGAGGGTGTCAGAGGCGTAGGACTGGGCGGGGTCGATGAGGAGTTTGACCTGGCCGCTGACGCGGGCCATGCCGAGGAAGGAGGGGATGGGGGCTCCATCGCCGAAGTCTGGGCTGAGCTGGATGTCCTCGGCGGCGATGTTGAGGGCTTCGGCGACGCCATCCGTGACGGTGCTGAGGGGGCGGTGGGCGTTGGGAGGCTGGGTGCTGACGACGACGATGCAGGTGCGGTCGGTGTAGGCGCGGGGTTTGAAATCGAAGGTGAGGGAGAGGTTGGGGACGGGGAGGACCTGGCGGTAAAGGGGGCCGCGGAGGTTGACGAGCTCCTGGGCTGGTGGCGTGGAGGGGAGGGAGGTGAGCTCGGTCATGCCGGTGATCTCGCGGATGTGGAGGACCTGGATGCCGAACTCTTCCGAGCCGAGGGAGAAGATGAGGTTTTTCTCCATGACGCTGCGGAGCTGGAAGGGACTGGGTGCGGGTTGGGGGATGCTTTTTGTGGGCACGACGACCTCTTCCTGGGGTTTGGCTTCGGTGGTCTCATCGGCGGGAGCGGGGTGGATCGTGAAGGTGGAGCGGGGCGGCTGAAGTGGGGGCGTGGTCGGTCGATAAGACGAAGGAGCGGACGTGCGGGAGTGCGGCCGCCGAGACCTGAGCGAGGAACGCCAGGCGCGGAAGGACGTGGATATGGAGAGCAAGGTGGCGGGCTTGTCTGGAGTGTCTGGGTTGTCTGGGGTTCCGGATCTGGCGGGCGTGCAGGAGGTGGCGCTGGGGATCATCCGGGAGTCCGTGGTGAACACGTTTTTGATGATGACGGGGATGGAGGCCAGGCTGGGTGAGGAGTATCCGCATGTGCCGAGCGGGGAGACGAGGCGGTGCGTGAGCGGGTTGATTGGATGGGTGGGGGAGTGGACGGGAACGGGGATCTTCGACTGCTCGCCGGAGTTTGCGTGCCGGTTGAGCAACGTGATGCTGGGGACGGAGACGACGGTGCTGGACGACGATGCACGGGATGCGGTGGCGGAGATGACGAACATGATCTTTGGGGGGATGAAGACGGGGCTGGAGGCGCAGTGCGGGGCGATGGGGCTGAGTATTCCGACGGTGATCTATGGGGAGGATGTGGGGATGCGGAGCTCAGGCGGGTCGTTTACGGTGGTGCCGGTGGAGATTGAAGGGTTCGCGGTGAAAGTGATGGTGTATCTGGCGCGGGCGGAGGAGACGAGGACGTCTCCGGCGCACTTCTGGGCGGTGAAGGCTACGGGGGCGTTGTAAGGGGTGGGAGGAGGCGACCGGAGGGTGTACTTCCCACTCATCGCGGTGAGGCTGCGATGAATGGGGCACCCGGGCTCAGGAGGTTTGACGGAGGAAGGCGGTCGGGCTTTGCCCGATACCCCACCCTGTCCGACAATAAATCGTCGTCCGAGGATGGGGCACCCGGAACAGGCAACAGCACGAACAAGCAACGCAACTACGGAGGTTCGGACGGTTACCGAACTTTTTGGCTTGTCCGCTATTCACTCAGCACAGGCAACATTTCGCTGCGTTCAGAATGACGTGATTTCTTAGTGGGTGGGGCTTATTGGGTGGGGAAGATTTGGTTGAGGAGGGCGGCGAGGTGGAGGCCGGCGAACTCCAGTTCGCGATCTACCACGGGGATTTCTGTCTCGTAATACTGCTGGTTGATGACGGCTCCGTCTGGGGCCCAGGCTTCGGTGGCGGCGCGGTGGCTGGCGTTGGCCCAGGCGATGGGGGTGCCGAGGGGCTTGTCGGCGAGTTTAAGGGTGGTGATCTCGGATTCGAGATTGGCGACGTACTTTTTCTCGTTGATGCGTTTGTGCTCGATGAGGCCTTCGTCCCAGAGGGCGTGGAGGTTGCAGGATTGGCGTTCGCCGCACTGCTGGGCGCCGAACTGGGTGATGTGGATCTGGTTGCCGCCACGGGCTTCGCCGACGGTGTGGAGGGGTTGGTGGATGTCGCCGACGAGGTGGATGAGGAATCTAAGGTCGAAGGCGCGTTCTGTGGCGGGGAGGGTGGGGTTTTTAAGCTGGGTGACGAAGTACTGGATACGGTCTACGACGCAATCGCGGGGGGCGTCTGGATTGTTGGCAAGGGCGGGGGAGGATGGGGGGCAGTCGCGGGTGGGGTTGTAGGACTTTTCGTTGAGGGGGATGTCGACGAAGTGCCAGGGTGCGGTTTCGGGGTGGACGGAGCGATAGTCGTCTGCGAAGGAGGCGACGTCTCCCATGGTGTCGTGACCGAGGAGGAGTTGGACGGCCTGGGCGGCGGCGGGGGTGAGGTGATCCTGGGCGATGAGGGCGACCATGCGGTGGCCTTCGTGGCCCCAGGCGAGGGCCTGGATGGGGGTGAGGAGGAGGAGGGCGGCGGCGGTGAGGCGGTGGGGATTCATGGGCTCAGGGAAGTATCGCAGAGCGATGGGGAGGAATGTGTCTCGATGGAGGAAGGCGGTCGAGCTTCGCTCGATACCCCACCCTTCCGCCATGAAGCTGCGAAAGGATGGGGCACCCAGACTTGGCTGGATGCGAGTTTATTTCCCACTCATCGCGGTGAGACCGCGATGAATGGGGCACCCAGGTCGTTGTGCCTGGATGTGAGGGCTGGGAGTCCTCCCTTTTGTCGCGCGAGCCTGTTGAAGGTATGGGGGAGAGCGGCTTCTTCGGGTCCTTCGACTGCGCCGGTCGCGAAGCGCCGCGACCGACTTCGTTCAGGATGACGATTATCTCTCATTGAAGAAAAAGCCGTGTGGGTTTGGCAGTGGCGCTTTCAGGTTGAGGCCGACGTAGAATGGGAGATGGGCTTGCCTGTTGCATTGGCGGCTGAAAGAAGGAGTTTGCGTGAAGGCACTTGTGAAGGCGGAGAGTAAGCCGGGGTTGTGGCTCAAGGATGTTCCGGAGCCGGAGATGGGTATTAACGATGTGAAGATTCGCGTGCTTTACACGGGGATTTGCGGGACGGACCTGCACATCTACGAGTGGGACGCGTGGGCGAGCAAGACGATTCCGCAGGGGCTGGTGATTGGGCACGAGTTTGTGGGTGAGGTGGTGGCGATTGGCTCCAACGTGCTGGATGTGCAGGTGGGGCAACTGGTGAGTGGCGAGGGGCATGTGGTGTGTGGGCGCTGCAGGAATTGCCTGGCGGGACGACGGCATCTGTGCGCGTTTACGAAGGGTGTTGGGGTGAATCGGGACGGGGCGTTTGCGGAGTTTGTGGTGCTGCCGATGTCGAATATATGGCACCATGCGCCGGGGATCGCGCCGGAGGTGGCGTCGATCTTCGATCCGTTTGGCAATGCGGTGCATACGGCGCTGGCGTTCCCGGTGCTGGGTGAGGATGTGCTGGTGACGGGGGCGGGGCCGATCGGGATTATGGCGGCTGCGGTGGCGAAACATGCGGGGGCTCGGCATGTGGTGATTTCGGATCCGAATCCTTACCGGCGGGAGCTGGCGGAGAAGCTGGGCGTGACGATGGCGGTGAATCCCCGGGAGACGACGCTGGCGGAGGTGCAGACGAAGCTGCACATGAGCGAGGGGTTCGACGTGGGGCTGGAGATGAGTGGGAACCCGGGGGCGTTCCGGGACATGATCGACAACATGAGCCATGGCGGGAAGATTTCGATGCTGGGGATCCCGGCGGAGCAGATTGCGATCGATTGGAACAAGGTGATCTTCAACCAGCTGACGCTGCGTGGGATTTATGGGCGGGAGATGTACGAGACCTGGTACAAGATGACGGTGATGCTGGAGAGTGGGCTGGATATTTCCGGGGTGATTACGCACCGGCTGAACTGGAAGGACTACGAGGAGGGATTTGCGGCGATGCGGAGCGGGAATAGCGGCAAGGTGGTGCTGGACTGGAGAGATGTGAGCTGATCGTTGTGACGTTTGATGGGGCGAAGCGGAGTAATTTCTGGGGTGGTGGCGGGGTGTGTTCGGGTACACTTGGCTATCTGAGCACGTAAATTGAGGGTCGGCTGGGCGTTACCGCCCTGGGGTTTTGAGCATGGAACAAAGCGACTGTAATGTGGCCGGTGGGAGCGTGATGCACCAGCCGGACAGCCTCTTTGAACGATGTTCGTGGTTTTATGCGCTTTGCCGGGAGTATCTGTTTCGGGATCATACGCCGGAGATTGTGCAGGGGCTGTTTCCGGTGGAGCGGCCGGCGGCTGGGACCCGGTTGCTGGAGTTGGGGTGTGGGCCGGGGTTTTATGCGTGCCGGATCAGCGAAGAGCTGCCGATGGTGCAGACGACCGGGGTGGACCTGAGCCATGCGCTGATTGAACGGGCTACAGAGCGGGCGAGAAGCCGGCAGCTTTCGAACTGCAGCTTTCAACATGCGGATGCGCATGCGCTGCCATATATGACGGGGTCGATTGACGCGGTGGTGGTGTCGCGGCTGTTTTTGATTGTGCCGGATAAGGAAGGGATTGTGCGAGAGATTTTTCGGGTGCTGCGGCCGGGGGGGCGGTGCTTTATCGCGGAGCCGACTTCCGGGTTTCGGACGAGGCTGCCGCTGGCGGTGATGTGGACGCTGGCTCGGCTGACGACGACGCCGGCAGGGAAGTACAGGGAGCCGCAGCAGGCGGATGTGTTGAGCCGGCAGGCGTTTGAGTCGCTGGTGCAGACGCAGAAGTGGGGCTCGGTTGAGATGGAGTACGACGGGTGGTATCAGTACGCGGTGTGTGAGAAGGCGAAGTTGTAACTGGTTGGGTTACGAATAATTTATGGGCTATCCGATTCTCGATCCTGCATATCCGATTCCGGCGTTGGGGCACCTGTGTGCGCTGGCGGTGATGGCGAAGGCTCCACGGGCGGGGCGGGTGAAGACGCGGCTTTCGCCGCCATTGACGCTGGAGCAGACGGCGGCGCTGAACATCTGCTTCTTGAAGGACACGACGGCGAACCTGGCGACGATTGCGGGGTCGGCGGGGGTGATCAGCTATACGCCGGTGGGGGACGAGGCGCTGTTCGATGGGCTGCTGCCGGAGACGTTTGGGCTGGTGGCGCAGCGGGGGGACGGGTTTGGGGAGCGGCTGCTGTATGCGGCTGAGGACATTCTGGCGATAGGGTATGGGGCGGTGTGTCTGATCGATTCGGATTCGCCGACGGTGCCGGCGGCGGCGTTTCAGGCGGCGGTGGAGGCTCTTGCGCGGCCGGGGGACCGGGTGGTGCTGGGGCCTTCGCATGATGGAGGTTATTACCTGATCGGGTTGAAGCAGGCTCATGCGGAGCCGTTTGAGCGGATTACCTGGAGTACAGGTTCGGTGTTTGAGGAGACGATGGAGCGGTGTGCGGAGGCGGGGCTTGATGTGGAGGTGCTGCCGACGTGGTACGACGTGGATGATGAGGCGACGCTGGAGCTTTTGATGGGGGAGTTGCTGGAGGGAAGGGCGCCGGCGTTTACGTCGCAGGCCGGGTATGGGGCGGGGCGGACGAAGGAGTTTCTTGAGGCTCTGGCTGTGGCAGGACTGGGTATGGCGGAGAAGCGGGGTTGAGTGGCACCGGCACAGTGAAGGCGCGGTGGTTTGAGGCGCGGCCGTGGCAGACGAATGCGGCGCTGATTGGGATCGGGATTGGGCTGATCGGGTTTACGCGGCAGTTGATCAGTGAGAACGACCACTTCACGATTGGGCTTTCGGGGTGCTCGAGTGCGAGCCTGGTACTGTACCTGGCGGCGTTGCTGATTCTTTGGCTCAAGCCGTCTAACGTAGATCGTTATACGTTTGTAATTATTCTGACTTTTGCGGTGGCGTGCAGGCTGGTGGGGCTGTTTCCGGACCCGTTTCTTTCTACGGATGTGTACCGGTATGCGTGGGATGGGGTGGTGCAGCACTCGCATCACAACCCGTTTTTGTATGTGGCGAACGATCCGGCACTGGTTGCGTTGCGGGCACCAAACATCGACTTATATGACAACATGAACCGGCGCGACTATGCGCATACGATCTATCCGCCGGTGGCGCAGGTGATCTTCTACCTGATTACGTGGATTTCGCCGACGGTGACGATGATGAAGACGGCGATGGTCCTGTTCGAGGGGCTGACGCTGTATGGGTTGATGGTGCTGCTGAAGGAGTTTGGGCTGCGGCGCGAGCAGGCGATGGTGTATGCGTGGTGTCCGCTGCTGATCTGGGAGTTTGGGAGCTCGGGACACCTGGATGCGGTGGCGATGGCGTTTATTGTGTTGGCGATTCTGTTTCGGTATCGTGAGCGGCCGGTGCTGGTGGGAATCTTTCTTGGGCTGGCCTTTCTGACAAAGCTTTATCCGATTGTGCTGCTGCCAGCGCTGTGGCGACGTGGGGATTGGAAGATGCCAGCGGTGATTGCGGCGATGACGGTGGGGTTCTATTCGCTCTATCTTTCAGCCGGGAAGATGGTGTTTGGGTTTCTGGGTGCGTATGCGCAGGAAGAGGGGATGGCGAGCGGGACGCGTTACTTTTTGCTGGAGGCACTGCAGCATGTGCCCGGGCTGCATGGGACGCCGAACTGGGTGTTTCTGGGGTTTGCGGGATTGGTGGGTGCGGGGGTGATGGTTTGGACGTGGCGGGTGGCTACGCCGCTCGATGCGAAGCCTGGGGCGTTTCTGGCTCCTGCGTTTGGGGTGGCGGTGGCGCTGATGCTGCTGTTTTCTCCACATTATCCCTGGTATATCGCTTGGCTGATCCCGTTTCTTTGCCTGATGCCGAACCTGCCGGTGCTGGTGTATGTGGGAGCTTTCTTTTATCTGTGTACGACGGCGATTGCGGTGGGGTCGGGGCCGAAGCAGTTTCTGCTGAACGAGTATTTGTATTCCGCGGTTGGGATCGCCGTTATCATGGAGTTGGTCCTGCGCAGGCTGCCGCAGACGCGCGGGTGGTTTAAGCCGCCGCTTTCTGAATCTGTACAACCTTCTATTTTCGCTTCGAGGTCTCGATGAGCACACTCCTCCCTGTACTGCCGCCCGATAGCCTTCTGGACACAACCTCCGACGAACTGACTCCTGCTGCGAAGGCGGCGGAGGAGGAGAAGAACCGGATGCGCCGGTACTTCCAGAAGCCGGAGGAGCAGTTGACTCCCGTGGCCGTGCAGGAGCCGGTGTGCCTGTACCTGGAGACGACGAATCGGTGCAACCTGCTTTGTGTGACGTGTCCGCGGACCTATGAGCAGTTGGAGCCCGAGGCGGACATGCCGTGGGAGATGTTTACATCGCTGATTGACCAGTATCCGAAGATTGCGCGGGTGGTGCTGCACGGGATCGGGGAGCCGATGCTGGTGAAGGATATTGCGGAGCGGGTGAAGTACCTGAAGGATCGGAATATCTATGTGCTGTTCAATACGAATGGCACGCTGCTGACGGAGAAGAATGGGCGAGCGCTGATTGAGGCGGGGCTGGATGAGCTGAGGGTGTCGCTCGATGCGGCGGAGTCCGAGGTGTATCAGATGGTGCGCGGGAAGGACTTCTTCGCGAAGATTGTGGAGAACGTCCGGACCTTTACGCGGATGCAGCGGGAGCTGAATGCGCCGAAGCCGAGGGTGAGCCTTTGGCTGACGGGGCTGCGTGAGACAGTGGACCAGCTTCCGAATTTTGTGCGGCTGGCGCATGATGTGGGCGTGACTGAGGTGTACCTGCAGCGGCTGGTGTTCTTCGATGAGGGATCCAATGGGCTGGCGCGGGCGGAGAGTGCTCTCTTTGAACACACGACGAAGGCGGAGGAGGATCTGATCGCGGAGGCGGAGCGCGTGGCGGCGGAGCTGGGGGTGATGTTCTCGGCTTCGGGTGCGGTGGATCCGGGGGAGTCGATGCGGATGCAGCAGACGGATGCGCCGTGGTCGCTGTGCCGGAGACCTTGGTCGCTGATGTACATTACAGCGAATGGAAGGGTGCTGCCGTGCTGTATTGCGCCATTTTCGATGAAGGGGTATGGGAGCTTCACGCTGGGGGATGCGACGCAGAATAGCCTGCGCGAGATTTGGAATGGCGGGGAGTATCAGCGGTTTCGGGATGGGCTGCTTTCAAGCGCGCCGCCGCCGGCTTGCGCGAACTGCGGCTTGCGCTGGAGTCTGTGAGGCGTGGCACAGATTTCGATTATTATTCCGGCACTGAATGAGGCTGAGTCGATTGGGCATGTGGTCAGCGAGATGCCATGGGCGCTGATCGCGGAGTGCATTGTGGTGGATAACGGCTCGACCGATGGGACGGGGGAGATTGCCCGGGCTGCGGGGGCTCGGGTGATCACGTCGCCGCGAGGGTATGGGGCGGCTTGCCTGGCGGGGTCGAATGCGGCTGTGGCGGGGAGCGACATTCTGGTTTATATGGATGGGGATGGTTCGGATGTAATTGCGAACCTGCGGGCGCTGACGGAGCCGATTGCGCGGGGGCAAGCGGATTTTGTGCTGGGATCGAGGATCAAGGGAAACCGGGAGCCGGGGTCCATGCTGCCAAGCCAGGTATTTGCAGGGCATCTGGTGGGGACACTGCTGAAGATTTTTCAAGGGGTGACGTATACGGATATGGGGCCGTTCCGGGCGATTCGGAGGACGTCGCTGGAGGCGATGAAGATGAGTGAGCTAACGTACGGGTGGAACCTGGAGATGCAGATCAAGGCGGCGCAGATGGGGCTGCGGATTGAGGAGATTACGGTGGACTACCGGCGGCGAATCGGTGGGGTGAGTAAGGTTTCGGGGGATTGGAAGGCGTCGCTGAAGGCGGCGGTCAGGATTATGGAGGTGTTGTTTCGGGTGGGGCTGAAGCAGCGGGCGGCTTAGTGGGGCTGAGGTAACCGGATGGGGTGGAGGAGGCGTCTATCAGGGAGTGACGCTGATGGGGGATGACCTAAGTTCCGGGATCGATCTGGTTGATCGTGGAATGGCGGAGGACGACGCCGATAGGTTGAGTATCGACGGAAGAATGGTCGAAACCCTAATCAACCTGGAGATTGTGCATGAAGATGATGATGGCTGGAATGAGTGGCTGGGCTCGGTTTGAGAATACGGAGAAGGCTTCCGTGAAGATGGTGGATATGGGGATTACGGTGGTGGGGACGGTGCTGCTGGCAGTGACTTACATGCTGATTCATGGGTAAGGCGTGGTGGTTAATCCATGGGTGCGGTTTCAACGCTTTAGGAGAGCAAGTACGGCAAGAGCAACTCCAGAGATTCGGACGGTTACTGAGCTTCTAAACGGGTCCGCTCGATGTTAAGTAGGGGCAGCATTTCGCTGCGCACAGAGTGAGGTGTTTCTTGCAGCGGGTCCTCTCTAACGGACTCTGAGGGCGACGATGGTTTCGTCGTCGAAGTGGTCTGTGCCGGATTGATGCGTTTTGACGGCTTCGAGGATGGCGTCGACGGCTTGCTGGGCGCTGTGGGTGGCGGTGGGGTGGTGTTCGAAGAGGGTGATGAGGCGTTCGGAGCCGAACTGCTCACCGTGAGAGTTGATGGCGTCGGGGATGCCGTCTGAGAAGAAGAGGACGAGGTCGCCGGACTCGAGGTGGAGGACGGTTTCGTCGTAGGTGGCGACGGAGAAAAGGCCGAGCGGGAAGCCCTCGGACTCAATGGTGCGGACCTGCAAGGCGTTGGTCATGGCTGCTGCGTGGGCTTGTGGGTTCAACCTGACGTGGGGGCGGTCTTCGCCTTCGCCCTGCACGGAGATGTGCGGGGCGCCGTCCTTGACGCGAGTGACGATCATGGGCTGAACGGAACCGGCGTTGGCGATGCGGAGGGTGCGGGTGCGATCGTCCCATAGGGCGACGAGCATGGTGACGTACTGGGAGTCGAGTTTGCGCTCCTGAAGCTGGGCGTTGAGGAGCGTGAGGAGGTCCGCGGGCGCGAGGCGGCGGGCTCCGAGCGAGCGTAGGAGGCCGGAGACGAGGGCGGCATAGAGGGCGGCGGGGGCGGCCTTGCCGGAGACATCGCCGAGCGCGAGAAGGATGCGGGTGGGTGCGCCGGGGAAGGAGAGGTCGGGGGCTTCGTCACCTTCGCCGCGGCGGCGCTGTGGGAAGCCGGTGGCTCTATTGTGGGGCTCGGAGGGATCTGCGGGTTCGGGCTCGGAGCTTGGGCCGTAGTCGAGGAAGTCATAGACGTCTCCGCCGATGGAGCGGGCGGCGTGGAAGCTGGTGGCGATCTCGGCGTGGGCGGGGGTGGGCGCGGAGGAGGGCATGAGGCGAAGCTGGACCTCGCGGGCCATTTCGAGGTCATGCTCCATGCGCTGTTCTTCCTCGTTGATGCGCTGGTAAAGACGGGCGTTCACGATGGAGATAGCGACCTGTGAGGCGAGGGTGGTGAGGGTGCGGAGGTGGTCTTCGTTGTAGTAGTTGACGCGGGTGTGTTCGAGGTCAATGACGCCGATGACGCGGCCTTTATAGATGAGGGGAACGGAGAGCTCGGAGCGGGTCTCGGGGTTCTCGGCGATGTATCGCGTATCTTTGCGGACGTCCGGCGAGAGGACGGGAACGCGGTCGCGGGCGGCGGTGCCGATGATGCCATGGCCGAGGGGGACGTTGCGTTCGCGGGTGATGCGTTCGCCGTAACGGGTGCTGAAGCGGTGTTCGAGTTGGTCGGTGCGGTCGTTCCAGAGGAGGATGGTGAACATCTGGAAGTCGATGACGCGCTTGAGGAGGGCGCCGATGCGCTCGAGGAGGTCGTCGGGGTCCAGGATGCTGGTGATCTCGCGGGAGATCTCGTGAAGGACGGTGAGGGTCTGGGCCTGGCGGGAGACGCGGGTGTAGAGGCGGGCGTTTTCGATGGCGATGGCCATGCGGGAGGCGGTGAGCTCGAGGAGGCGCTGGTGGTCCTCGGTGAAGAAGGCGGGGGCTTCGGACTGGAGGTCGAGGACGCCGATGACCTTGTTTTTGACGATGAGGGGGACGGCTAGTTCCGAGAGGACGTTGGGGTTGGCGTTGATGTAGTTTTCGACCTGGTGGACGTCGTGGACGAGAATGGATTTGCGGTGGAGGGCGGCCTGGCCGGTGATGCCGCGGCCGAGCTTGATGCGGATCCGCTCGATCTCCGCGGTGTGGCCGGTCTGGAACCGCATCCAGAGCTCGTGGGTGCGGTCGTTGATGAGGAGGATGGCGAAGATGCGATAGTCGATGACGGCGCGGACGAGGTCCGCGACGCGGTGCATGAGGGTGTTGAGATCGAGGG
The DNA here is from genome assembly GCA_964242025.1 of uncultured Acidobacteriaceae bacterium. Taxonomy (GTDB): domain Bacteria; phylum Acidobacteriota; class Terriglobia; order Terriglobales; family Acidobacteriaceae; genus Edaphobacter. The sequence continues at coordinate 152,516 of CAXSZW010000007.1, read as the reverse complement.
TGTTGTTGAGGGCGTCCGCGAGGCGGAGGAGGAAATCGATTTGGAGCGGCTCGACGCGAATGTTGGGGTTAAGGGCGTGCTCGTGGAAGCGTGCGGTGCCGGCGGGGGCGTAGTCGCCTTCGCGGGGGGAATCCTCTGCTTGGGGGTGGGCCTGAGGCGGGTTTTCAGCGGGCGGCATTGGGTGCGATGATACTACCGCCCGGCGTGGAAAGGGGGTTCTAGTAGCCGGTGGGGGCGGGGGTGGAGGGGGAGTGGCCGGCGAGCTCGGAGAGGATGCGGACGCTGGCGGAGGCTCCGATGCGGGTGGCTCCAGCGTGGAGCATGGCGGTGGCGTCGGCGAGGGAGCGGATGCCGCCGGAGGCTTTGACGCCGGCGCGGGTGCCGGCGACGCCGCGCATGAGGGCGATATCGTCTACGGTTGCGCCGCCTGAGGAGAAGCCGGTGCTGGTCTTGATGAAGTCAGCTCCAGCGGCGAGGGCGAGCTCCGAGGCGCGGAGCTTCTCCTCAAAGGTGAGCAGGCAGGTTTCGAGGATGACCTTGACGATGGCGCCGGCGGCGTGGGCGAGCTCCACGACGCCTCGGATGTCCTGCTTGACCGCTTCGTAGTCCTCCCGGGTGCCGGATTTGAGGAGGCCGATGTTGAGGACCATATCCACGTCGTGCGCGCCGTGTTTGAGGACGCGGACGGTTTCGTCGCGTTTGCTGCCGGAGAGGGTGGCACCCAGGGGGAAGCCGATGACGACGCCGACGGGGATGCCGGTTCCGGCGAGGGTTTCGGCGGCGGTGGCGACCCAGGTGGCGTTGACCATGGCGCAGGCGAAGCGGTGCTCGGCGGCTTCATGGCAGATCTGGATGACCTGGGCGCGGGTGGCGTCGGGTTTTAGGAGGGTGTGGTCCAGGACTGCTGCCAAGGCTGAAGGGGAGGATAAGGCTGCAGCGGAAAAGGAGGCTGCGTCAAATGCGGCGATGTCAGTGTTCATGGTTCTCCTACGGTGCGGCTCAGTGACCAAGGTCTATCATACGAGGGTTTGGGCTGGCTTGCAGGGGGTGGGGGGACCCTCCCCGAAAGTGTGCAAAGTCTTCAAGGTAAAGGAGTTATTGGTGGACCGGTTTGCTAAAGTCTTTGTTTTCTGTCATGTGATGTTGCAAAGTATTCATAAAAAAGGAGTTGTTCTCACCATGAGAGGGGGTCGGATTCAGGGCTACTTTCCGCACACGACATGAACTGAAGTAGCAGGATGCGGAAGGAGTGGGAAATCTTTTCTCGATCGCGTGTAGTGCGGGCTGCGTACAGCATCGAAATGTAGAGTTGTGTGCTGTGGCGTGAGCTGGATGGAACGCGCCACGGATGCGATGGATGGAAACAGGGCCAGCCGTGGAGGCGCCCCATGCGATTTGCCGGATGCTTGCTGTGTGCTGTGTTGATGCCGCTGGGTGGTTTGATGGCTGGGCTTCATGCGCAGGAGCCGGTTGCGGCGGAGGCTTCGCTGGCGGCGAATCAGCCGTCCACGGGCACCTATCCGCAGATTGTGCGGGTCAGCCTGGCCGAGGGCGACGTGCGGATTGCGCGGGGAAAGCGGACGGAGAAGCTGACCGGCGCGGAGTGGGAGAAGGTAACGGGGGATCTCCCGCTGGAGTCCGGCTACAAGCTGGTAACCGGGGAGGGACGTGCAGAGATCGAGTTTGAGGACGCTTCCACGGTGTACGTGGGGGAGAACTCGGTGCTGGTGCTGCATGACCTAACGACCAAGGCGGGTGTGCCGCGGACGAAGATGGAGCTGGTGTCCGGGATGGTGACGCTGCATCTTGAGCCGACGATTGCTGGAGAGAGCTACCAGTTGGATACGCCGTCTACGAAGATGTCCGTGATTTATCCGACGAAGGCGTATGTGAGGGTGAACAGCTACCTAGATGGGACGACGGCGACTCCGATGGAAAAGGCGTCGATGGTGACGAACCATAGGGCGGTGGAGGCGACGACGAAGGGACAGATTCTGACGTACCGGTATGGGGACACGAACGCTTCGCTGACGCGGGCGCCGGACCGGTTCAAGGGGTGGGACGCGTGGGTGGCAGAGCGGGTGGAGAACCGTGAGGCGGCGATGTCCGAGGTGATGAGCGAGGCGAAGCTTTCCACGCCGCTGCCGGGGCTGGAGGATATGAAGGAGCAGGGACGTTTCTTTCCCTGTGAGCCGTATGGGACGTGCTGGCAGCCGACGGAGGGGTGGAGCGCTCCTAGTAATCCTGACGGCGCTCCTAACGTTCCTGGCGCTGCTGCAGGGGATGACAGCACGGAGATTGCGGGAGTGGGGGTGGCTGGCGGGGGCGGTCTGGCGGCTGGGTTCAACGGGCTGCAGGTGGCGCAAGGCGGGAGCATGCAGGTCGCGACGAAGAAGAAGCGGTTTGCGGGGGTGGGAGGGGTTGCGCTGGATGACGATATCTTTCCTTGCCCGGTGGTGGGCTACCGGCAGGCGGCGTTGGATCCGTTCGACTACAACTGGGTGGTGTGCCACAGCGGAAGCTGGATTTACCGGGATCACCGGTATGCGTGGGTGGCTGGAACGAGGCGGCATCATCATTGCCCGGTGCATTGGGTGAAGTCCGGCAAGACGGTGGGGTATGTGCCGATCCATCCGCGGGATGTGGCCGGGAAGACGCCGGTGAACCTGAAGCATGGGATGTTTACGCCGGGAGACGGTAAGGGCGGGGCGCACTTTGTGGCGCGGGTGGAGGGTGAGGAGGGGTCGCATGTGCGGGTGCTGGATCAGGCTCCGAAGGAGTTTCGGCGGGGCGATGTGCCTTCCCTACCGAGGACCGAGGCTCCGGTGGTGGCGGCTCATGTGGTGCAGGATGGGCTGCTGGGCGGACGGCATCTGGACCCGGCGCGGCCGGTGAGCACGATCCACTTTGACCATCGGTCGCAGGGGTTCACGGTGGCGACGCGGTATGCCGATGGGGGCAAAAATAATGTGGTGACGGAGCGGATTGGCGGTCATGCGGAGATGCCCACGCGAGGTGGTTTCGCGGGGAATGGCGGGGGTGGATTTCATGGCGGGGTAAACGGTGGGGGCGGCGGGGCTGGCGGTCATAGCGGCTCCGCGGGGGGCGGGGGCGGAAGCTTCAGTCATGGCGGGTCTTCAGGTGGCGGGGGAGGGTCGTTCGGTGGCGGCGGTGGTCATGCGGGCGGCGGAGGTGGGGGTGGTGGGACCTCGGGCGGCGGCGGTGCGAGCCACGGGAAGTGAGGCCGGTTATCTGGAGGGGGGGACGGCTTGCCAGGCCTTGGCTAGATCGTCGGTGAGGAACTGGCGGAGCTGGATGCGGTTGGGTTCGTCGCGCGCGCGGAGGACGGCGCTGGGATGGATGGTGGCCATGACGATGGCGTCTGAGGCGTGCGGGGTCTGGAGGGGCTTGCCGTGGTCCTTCATGAGGGCGAAGGTGCCGCCGAGGAGAGACTTGGAGGCTGATGCGCCGAGGCAGAGGATGACCTTGGGCTTAACGGCTTCGATTTCAGCGAGGAGCCAGGGGCGGCAGGCGGAGATCTCCGACATGCGGGGGTTCTGGTGGAGGCGGAGCTTGCCGCGCTGGACGAATTTGAAGTGCTTGACGGCATTGGTGACGTAGAGCTCGGCGCGGGGGATGCGGAGTTCTTCCAGGGCTTGATCGAGGATTTTACCGGCGGGGCCGATGAAGGGGAGGCCCTGGAGGTCCTCCTGGTCGCCGGGCTGCTCGCCGATGAGCATGAGGGTGGCGGAAGCCGGGCCGCGGCCGCCGACGACCTGGGTGGCGTGGCGGTAGAGGTCGCAGCCCTGGCAGGTGGGTAGGGCGGCGGCGATGACGGGGAGGGTGTGCTCCGGGGGGACGAAGGGCTGGGCGGTGGGCTGGGATTGCTGGCGGGTGACCATGGAGGCGACTCGGGATTTGGATTGGGTGATGAGGTTGGGAAGGAGGGTGAGCTCGGGGAGATTTTGCCAGTAGCGGACGGGCATCTCCGATTTCATGACGGCGGGGTTGAGGCGGGCGGGGTTGAAGATGGAGGCGTAGTAGGTGCGCCAGAGGTCTTCGAGTTCGTCCTCGGGGGGCGCGGACTCGCGGGGGACGCCAGGGCCGAAGACAAGCTGCTTGGCGATGGGGTCCCAGGAGACGCTGGCGTCCGGGGTGAGGATGGTCCAGCGCATGATGGCGAAGCGCTCGGCGAAGAAGGGGGCGGCGAGGGGGAGGATGCGGTGGTCGGGCTGGTACCAGGCGATGAAGTGCTCGCAATCCTTGTCCGGGGTGATGTCTTCGGGCGGGCAGGATTCGAGGTCGGTTTTGAGGGGCCCGAAGGGGGTGGGGGTTTCGAGGACGAGGTGATGCTCGGGTGGGCCGGGATGGGCTTCAAGGGAGATGGGGATGGGCTCGTCGAGGACGATGGGGCGCTCGGATGGGTCGGTGGGTTCGAGGACCTTGCGGAAGCGGACGAAGGCGTGCATCTTGTGGAGATCGCGGCGGACCTGGGACTCGAGGCGGGTGAAGAGGAGGATGTCGTCGTCGGTTTGGAGGGCGAGGAGGTTGCGGTCGGACTGGAGGCGGAAGAGGATGCGGTAGAGGAGATTCCAGCGCTGAGGGTCGCGGTGGACGGCGACGTATTCGGCTGAGGAGAGGAAGGCGCGGGAGGTGTGGGGGTGAGGGATTGGCGGGCCGGCGGGAGGCTCGTCCGGTGCGAGGGCGAGGGAGAGTGGGGTGGGGACGGCGGTGTCCTGGAGGTCGAGTTGGGAGGGAAGAAAGCCGGCGCGCAGGGCGTCCCGGGCGATGGCGCGCCAGGAGTGGAAGTCGGGTTCGACCGGAATTTGTTTCACTGCGCGGTTGGATGCAATTGCCGCTCAGAGTATGCCGGTGAGGGCGCTGAGGGGGGCGAAGAGGTCCAGTTGGGCTTCGGGTGGTGGGGGTGGGGTGGGGATGATGGCGGATGGGAGGTGGTCGGGGAGGATGAGGTAGGGGAGGGACTGCTTGAGGCGGACGTTGAGCTTGCGGAGGTCCTGGGTGGTGAGGGCGTGGTAGCGGCGGATGTTGAGGATGCGTTCCACGTTGCGGTAGCCGATGCCGGGGACGCGGAGGAGGGACTCGCGCGGGGCGGTGTTGACGTCTACGGGGAAGAACTCGGGGTGAGTTTTGGCCCAGGTGGTTTTGGGGTCTTCGGTGAGGCTTAGTTCGGGCTGTGCGTCGGTGGTGAGTTCGGAGGCCTGGAAGCCGTAAAAACGCATGAGCCAGTCGGACTGGTAGAGGCGGTGTTCGCGGATGAGGGGGGCGGGCCTGAGGGGGAGGCGGGCGTCGGCTTCGGGGTAGGGGGAGAAGCCGGTGTAGTAGATGCGGCGGAGCTTGTACTGGCCGTAGAGGTGGGTGGCGGTGGTAAGGATCTGGCGGTCGGTGGCGGGGGTGGCACCGATGACCATCTGGGTGGATTGGCCGGCGGCGGCGAACTTGGGGGCTAGGGTGGACTTCTTGCGGTCTTCATCGGCTTCGTCCTTGCGGACGGCGATCTGGGACATGGTGGATTCGATGATGGCGGACTTTTTTTCGGGGGCTAGCTGAACGAGGTCGGCCTGGGTGGGGAGTTCGATGTTGGCGGAGAGGCGGTCGGCATGGAGGCCGGCTTCTGCGATGAGGAGGGGGGAGGCTCCGGGGATGGCTTTGAGGTGGATGTAGCCGCCGAACTTATGGACCTGGCGGAGTTGCTTCGCCACGGAGATGAGTTGCTCCATGGTGTAGTCGGGTGACTGGATGATGCCGGAGGAGAGGAAGAGACCCTCGATGTAGTTGCGCTTGTAGAAGTCGAGGGTGAGGGTGACGACTTCTTCCGGCGTGAAGCGGGCGCGGCGGATGTCGGACGAGACGCGGTTGACGCAGAAGACGCAGTCGTAGGTGCAGACGTTGGTGAGGAGGATTTTGAGGAGCGAGACGCAGCGGCCGTCGGGGGTATAGGAGTGGCAGATGCCCATGCCGTCGGAGTGGCCGATGCCTTCTCCGTTGCCCTTGCGCTTTGCGCCGGAGCTGGCGCAGGAGGCGTCGTACTTGGCGGCGTCGGCGAGGATCTCGAGTTTTTCCTGGGTGGTCATGGTGCACCCACCCCGGGGAAATGGTGCAAAATATTCATTCGATTGAAGTTAGGTCTGTATCAGGCTTTGTGGAACTTCGTAACACATTGATTCTATTGATGGTTGGCTTGCGAAGGACCTGCAAAATATTCATTGCAAAGGGTTTAGTCGTGGTACGTGGACGTCGAAATGCGCCCGTCTTCATGTTAGACGCAAAGGGCGGCTACGAAAGGATGGCGAAGATGGATTTGTTGAGGGGATGGAGATTTCTCTCTGGTTCTATTTTACTGGACTGAGCGGGGTGGTTACGCCAACTTATTTTTTGAGCTATGTTGCTCATAACAGGTAAGTTGCGCGATGTTTGATGGCCATGTGGGCTTGACATGCGAGTTTGGCCCATTTTTTGCGAAAAATACTTCGTGACTTGCGGCGTGACGGCGGATAGAAGGGAACATCTTCAAAAAACAAGTTGGTGGGGGTCTGCCATGTTCGGATCGACGGTGTTGGATGTCGCCATTGGGATGGCGTTTGTGTACCTGCTGATGAGCCTGATTGCGTCGGTGGTGCAGGAGATTATTGCGACTTACCTGCAGTTGAGGCCGGCGAACCTGCTGCGTGGGGTGCGGAGCTTGTTTTCCGGCGGGACGTGGAAGGGGATGGCGCTGGCGGACTGGCTGTACAACCATGGGCTGGTGCGCGGGCTATATGCGGACCCGGACCATGATGAGGCTCCGCAGGCTGCGGCGGTGGGGAGTTCAGGTTCGGCAGCTCCAATGGAGGCGAAGGCGACGTTGAAGCAGGCGGCGGCGGCGCTGACCGCGGCCGAGCGTAAGGCGCAGCAGGCGTACCACTCCGTGAAGACGACGAAGGCTGCGCTGGAGGACAGGACGGCTCAAGACCAGGACAGCCGCCTGCAGGCCCACAACAAGGCTCGGATGGAGCTGCTGGAGGCCAGCGAGCAGGTGATGGCCTCCGCCGAGCTGCACAAAGGAGCCAAGGCGTGGGTGAAGGCGAAGCGATGGGTGAGGAGTCAGCAGGGGATTCTGCGAGCGGTGGCGCGGTGGGTGGTGCGGGTCCCGCAGACGATTCCTCCGGCCGGCGTGTCCAATGCCGGGGTGCTGCCGGCGTACATTCCTTCGCGAACGTTTGCGGCGGCGATGGTGGATATTCTGACGCCGCCCGACACGGCTGCCGAGGACGTGATGGAGAAAGTGAAGGCGGCGCTGGCGGCACAGCGGAAGGCTGTGCCAAGCGACAAGTCCGTGGAGGCGATTTATACGCTGGCGTTGAACGCGGGGAAGGATGCTACGAAGGATCTGGAGAACTTCAAGAAGGGGCTTGAGGGCTGGTACAACGACTCGATGGACCGGGCTTCCGGCTGGTACAAGCGGTATACGCAGAAGATTCTGCTGGTGGTGGGGCTGGCGCTGGCGGTGTGCTTCAACGTGGATTCGGTGCGGGTGGCGCGGACGCTGTGGTTTGACCGGGATACGCGGCAGGCGATGGTGAACGCGGCGAGCGAGTATGAGAAGGCGCATCCGGGCAAGGCCGATGAGAAAGCGACGGATGGCAAGGAGAAGACGGATCCTGCGGCAGGCGCGCCTGCAAGCGGGCCCGATGCGAGCGCGGCGGCGGCTTCCGATGCATCCAGTGGGGATGCGGTGACCGAGGCGAAGCGTCTGAAAGCGAAGCTGGATGACGCAGCGAAGACGTTTACGGATGCGACGAATGCGGCTCTGTTGCCGGTGGGGTGGAAGCAGCCGCCGAGTGAGTACTGGAATCGGGGAATGGGGTATTTGTTTCCGGCGAAGGATGCGGAGGGGCATCGGGCGGCACGGCAGTGGGCAGTGATTCTGCCGGCGACGTGGAGGTGCCTGGCACTGGCGCTGGGATGGCTGATTACGGGGATGGCGATCAGTGCGGGTGCGCCGTTCTGGTTCGACACGCTGAACAAGTTTATGGTGGTGCGGAGTACGGTGAAGCCGCAGGAGAAGAGTCAGAATGAGCCGAGTAAGAGCTGATGGGGAGGCTACCTGGTGTAGAAGCTTCGGTGGAATGACTGCGGCGCCGGTGTGCGGATCAGGAGGGTCGCTCGCGGAATGGGCGTTGGCGAGGTGCAAGAGGCTTCCTGAGCTTTGAGGGTGAAGGACGAGGAACTGGGACGCTGAAGTGGTTGTTCTGTGAATGTTGTTCCGCCTCCTATAGGTCGCGCCTTCAGCGCTCTGGACCCGTGGCGGGGTCTGCACCTGGGTCTGCACCTGGGTCTGCACCTGGGTCTGCACCTGGGGCTTCACCCCAGGCTGGTATAGGACGGGCCCATGGCCCTAAGACAACGGCTAGACCGGTGGGATTATTGGTTGCGGTTTTTGCGGGCGAAGGAGAAGACTTCTTTTCTCTTCCTCTGATAGGTCGCGCCTTCAGCGCTCTGGACCCATGGCAGGGTCTGCACCTGGGGCTTCACCCCAGGCTGGTATAGGACGGGCCCATGGCCCTGAGACAACGGCTAGACCGGTGGGATTATTTGTTGCGATTTCTGCGGGCGAAGGAGAAGAGGCCGAGGCTGGAGAGGCCCAGGAAGGCGGCGGCGATGAGGAGGATGACGAGGGCGGAGATGAGGATGGAGCCGCCGGTCACGAGGGTGATCGCGACGAGGTGGAGGATGGAGTTGATGACGTGGATGATGGCGCGGAGGACTGCGAGCATGGTGGCCTAGTGGCCGGCGACTTCTTCGGGGAAGAGGCGGATGTCTGGGAGGTTGCGGTAGATTTCGGCGTAGTCCATGCCGTATCCGATGACGAAGCGGTTGGGGATGGAGAAGGCGGTGTAGTCGGCTTCGATGGGGACGAGGCGGCGCTCGGGTTTGTCGAGGCAGGTGGCGATTTTGAGCGAGGCGGGCTTGTGCTGGAGCATGAGGCCGCGGAGATAGGAGAGGGTGAGGCCGGTGTCGAGGATGTCTTCGACGAGGATGACGTGCTTGCCTTCGATGGGGTTGTCGATGTCCTTGATGAGCTTGACGGCGCCGGAGGAGACGCGGGCGCGGCCGTAGGAGGAGACGGCGACGAAGTCGAAGGTGTTGTCTACGGTAATGGCTCGGGCGAGGTCCGCGAGGAAGATGGCTGCGCCTTTGAGGACGCCGATGAGGACGATGGACTGGCCGGCGTAGTCGGTGGAGATTTGGGCACCGATGGCGGCGACGCGGTCCGCGATCTGCTGCCGGGAGAAGAGGATGTCCATGGTGGCGGCAGGGGGGAAGGTGAGCGTCGGGGCGGCGGGCTTGGTGGAGGGCATGAGCCCAAGGGTAGCGCATGCGGGGGGGTGCGGGGAAGGGAGACGGATGAGGCGTGACGATATACTTGGGGGGATGTCCGAAGACGGACTGAGTGAGGCGTATGTACCCGTATCTGCATCTTGGCTTCTGGAACCCTGGGACGTTTGGATTGCTGCTGTGGCTGGCGGCGGTGCTGGCGGCGTTGATGTTGAACAAGAACTTCAAACGGGATGGGGTGGATGCGGACGCGCTGAACATTGTGGCGATGGTGGTGATCGCAGGGGTGATTGGTGCGAAGGCATGGCATGAGTTGCAGGATCCGGCGGAGCTTTGGGCGTCGCTGAAGCAGATTGGGCTGCCGGGGTGGCATCATCCGTGGGGAGTGGTGACGAGCTTTTTCGAGTGGTTCAAGGCCGGGTTCGCGTGGTTTGGGGGGATGCTGGCGGGGATTGCGATGCTGGTGGCGCAGGGGATGACGGAGAGGCCGAATGGGCTGCGGGGGGTGAGGGCTGGGGTGAGGATGCTGGATCTGGCGGCTCCGGCGGCAGCGGTGGGGTATGGCGTGGGGCGGATTGGGTGTCTGACGAGTGGGGATGGGGACTATGGTCGGGTGACGAACTCGTCTTTCTGGGGGGTGCATATGAAGCCGGATGCGCTGGTGCCGCCGAATCCTCCGAACGCGCTGGTGCTGGCGACACCACTTTGGGAGTTTGGGATTGCGGTGGTGCTGGCGCTGGTGCTTTGGCGGCTGGGCAAGAGGGCGAGGCCGCTGGGTTGGCTGACGGGGGCGTACCTGGTGCTGACGGGGATTTCACGGTTTGTGGTGGAGTTTTGGAGGATCAATCCGAAGATCTATTTTGGGGGGCACTTCAGCAATGCGCAGGTGGCGGCACTGGGGAGCGTGTTTGTGGGGGTGGTGATTGTGGTGATGGTGAGCGGGATGCCCAAGGTGGGGGGCGAGGTGGGGATTGTGCCGCGGAATGAGCAGTTGCCGGTGGAGGAGAGTGCGGCTTAGAGGCGTTTGAGGTAGGCTTTGGCGGCTTCGAGTTCGGGGAAGAGGCGCTCTTCGGCCTGGAACTCGCGGGAGTGGACACAGCGGCGGCCGGCTTTGACGCGGACGGGGTGCTTGAGGTGGAGCATCTCGTGGTAGAGCAGGTACTCGATGGCGCAGCGGGGGGTGTCGGGGCGGTCGAAGACGCGGCTGACGACGATGGTGTTGTGGGCGGAGTCGTAATGGCCGAGCATGCGGCGGGCGGCGTGGGCGGACCAGGTGAGGGTGGGGCGGCCAAGGAGGCCGTGGAAGAAGCGGCGGTTGAGGGTTTCGAAGACCTCGTCGAGGTCATACTGGTGGCCGAGAGGGGTGGAGATGCGCTTGCGTCCGCGGGTGTGGCGGATGTGCTCGGCCTGGCGGGCTACGGGTTCCGACGAGACGTAACGGCGGTAGCGGTCGGCGTGGGCGGGCTCGATGGGGCGGCGGTAGAGCTTGGCCAGGAGAATGTGGGCGATGGCGTGGTGGACGCTTTCAGGCGAGGCTTCGAGGAGATCGGAGAGGCGGACGTGGAGCTTGCCTTCGCGAAGGCGGATGGTGGTGTTGAGGGAGGTGAAGCGGCGGAAGCGGATGTCGAGCGTGGGGATTGGGGCGCGGGGACGGAGTTCGCGGTACTCGTGCTCGAAGATGGGGATGAGTGCGGCGGACACGTTAGGTTCAGGTTAACATGCGGGGGGGGTGGAGGGGAGGGAAGAGGGAGTAAGGGAATAGAAGGCAAAGGCAAGGGCGGCCACGGAGGTTCAGACGGTTACCGGACTTATCGGCTGGTCCGACCCGTCCGAAGCAAGGACAGCATTTTGCCGCGCTCAGTATAACGTGCTTTTTGTGTGAGGATTAGCCGGGTTCGCGTTCGTTGGATTTCTTGTCTTCTTTGTTTGGGGGGTGAGCCAGGAACCAGGCTTTTTGCTCGTCGATGAGTTTGGCGAGGTCTTCGCGGAGGTCGGTGACGGCTTCGAGGGCCAGCTTGCGGGAGACCTCGTAGGCTTGGTTTTCGGGTGGGGTTTTGAGGGCGCTTTGCCAGCGTTCGGTGGCGGCGAGGACCTTGGGCAGGGCTTTGCGGAGGTCGCGGTGGCGGGGGCCGTAGTCGGCGAGGTTGTCTTCGAGATCGTCCGCGATGGAGGTGAACTGCTCCATGAGGTCGTGGATGTCTTCGTCGCGGCCGGGCTTTTTGCGGCCGGTGGTGAGGGCGAGGATGGCTTTGGTGCGCTCGTCCAGGATGCTGGAAAAGAGGAGGACGCGCTGGTCGAAGAGGGGGGCGGCCTCGCGGATCTTTTCGACTTCGCCGTCCGAGAGGGCGGAGTCGCGGTCCTTGATCTGCGCGTGAGCGAACGGCGCGGCCAGCGCGAGGACCAAGGGGCAAAGGCGGAGGAGAAGACGCACGCTCGGTGAACTCCTGGTTCGCTTTGAGCTGTTAGTGGGCGAAGACCTGGGCCAGCAGTTCTTCATTGACCTTATCCAGCTGCTTGAGCGCGGCCTGCACCTCAACCTTGTCTTCCGACGAGACGAGGTGGAGATACTCGCCCAGGTGAAAGGTGGTCTCATGCATCAGCATCTCCGCGTTCTTCAGGTTTTTGAGCTTGCGGGCGTCCGAGACCAGGCCGACGTGGATGAGATCGGCGTAGTGCTGGATGCGTTTGAGCGAGGCGGCGGCGTGGTCGGTATCGCCCTCTGCGAGCTGGCGGCCGGCGGCGATGGTGTAAAAGTGGGCGAGTTCCGTGTAGAGGAAGCAACGCTCGCGAGGGTCGGCGTGGTCTGCGCGCTGGTCAAGCTGGGCCAGGGTGGCGTCATCGGGGATGACATCCGAGCTGGCGAAGGCGTGGGCCGGGGGAGCGAGGAGGAGGACGGCGACGGTGGATGCTACGAGGGACCGGACGATCATCTTTCGCATGTTGCACCTGCTTCAAGACGGTTCGCTGATTCTATCGGCTCTACCTGGTGTGTTCGAGAGCGGTGAGCCTGTGCTTCGCTTCAAACTCTTCATCGGGTAGGGCGCCGTTGGACAACTGGAGAAAGCTACGATACGCCTGCTGGGCTTGCTTGATGTGGTGGAGTTTGTCCTGCGAAATAGCTTCCAGAAACAAGGCCCCGGCCGACGGTGGAAGAACAGTAGCACGCAGCGTCAACGCTTGCAAGGCCCCGGAGGGGTCATTGTTTTCACTGGATGCAAAGGCGAGACGCTCGGCCGCATGGCCCAGATCAGCCGGAGTGGGGAAGCTGGCAGCGGGCTGGGCGACGGCTTGGGTGAGCGCCTGCTGGGCCTCTGCAAAGCGCTTGAGGTGGATGAGGGCATCGCCGCGGGCGTCCAGGAGCGTGGGGTCGGTGGGGGACTGGGCCAGGAGGGCGGCGTAGAGCGGCTCGGCGTGGGCGTAGTCGCCGGTCTGGGCGTAGAGGCTGGCGAGCAGGTGGGTCAGGTTGGGGTCGTCCGGGTGTCGGGTGTGGAGAGCGGCGACGAGGGGGAGGGCTTCTGCGGGTTTGCCCTCCGCGTTGTACAGGGTGGCGAGCTGCGTGGTCAGAACGAGGTCGTTTGGATTGGCTTCAAGCGAGTCATGGAGCAGCTTTTCGGCTTCGTCCGTGCGCTTTTGTTGGATGAGCAGGCGGGCGAGCGCGGCGGTGGGTTCGGGCGCATGGGGGTTGGCTGCGAGGAGCTTGCGCAGGGCGGACTCGGCTGCGGGGGTGTCGGAGCCGGCCCTGGCGGAGAGCTCGGCGGCGAAGATGGTGTCGTCCGGGGTCTCGGGTGAAAGCTTGAGGGCGGCGAGGAGTTCGTCGCGGGCGTCCTCCGGGCGGGGGCCCTGGTCGATGCGGGCGAGGGTGCGGAAGGCGCGGGCCTTGAGGAGCTTGTCGCCTTCGGGGAGGGCGGTGGCGGCGAGGAGTTCGGTGCGGGCCGAGTCCATTTTGCCGGCGCGGGCGTAGAGGAGGCCGAGGGCGAGGTGGGGCTCGAGGAGGTTGGGTTCGGCGGCGATGGCGGCCTTGTAGGAGGACTCGGCGGGGGCGGTTTGATCGAGGGCATCGTGCGCGGAGCCGAGGTCGTAGAGGAGCTTCGCGTCTTTGGGGTTGGCGGCGGAGAGGGGGGTGAGGAGGGTGATCGCCTTGGCGTAGTCGTGGGCGTCCAGGGCGGCCTGCGCCTCCTGGATAGCGGCGTTCTGGGGGTCGACGGCGGTGTGGGTGCGGGTGTCGAAGTCCTGCGCGTGAGCGAGGGGTGCGGCGAGGAGGGCGAGGGCGAGGAGGGTGCGTTGCATGAGGGCCTGACTGTTGGAGTTGTTACGCGAGGGATGGAATTGCTTCATGGTGTGCGGTGGCGGTGAGGACGGGGGCGAGCCAGTGGCCGGTGTGGCTGCGTGGGTTGGCGGCGATCTGTTCCGGCGTGCCCGCGGCGACGATCTGGCCGCCGGCGTTGCCGCCTTCGGGGCCCATGTCGATGACCCAGTCAGCGGACTTGATGACGTCGAGGTTGTGTTCGATGACGAGGAGAGAGCCGCCGCCTTCAATGAGCTTGCGGAAGGCTGCGAGGAGCTTGGCGACATCGTCAAAGTGGAGGCCGGTGGTGGGCTCGTCCAGGATGTAGAGGGTGCGGCTGCGGGCTTTGGCGGCGGTCTCGCTGGAGGAGGAGCGGCCGGTGATGCTGCGCGCCGTGGCCAGGTGGGAGGCGAGTTTGACGCGCTGGGCCTCGCCGCCGGAGAGCGTGGTGGCGGACTGGCCGAGGCGGACGTAGCCGAGGCCGACCTCGTCGAGGACGTAGAGCTTGTCGACGATTTTGGGGTGGCCGGCGAAGTAGACGAGGGCCTCCTTGACGGTCATGCTGAGGACGTCGAAGATATTTTTGCCCTTGTACTTGATGTCGAGGATGGCGGATTTGTAACGGGTTCCGTTACATTCCTCGCAGGGGAGTTCGATGTCGGCGAGGAATTGCATTTCTACGGTAACGGTGCCGTCGCCTTCGCAGACGTCGCAGCGTCCGCCGGGGACGTTGAAGGAGAAAGCGCCGGCGGCGAAGCTCTTGCGCTTGGCGTCGGGCTGCGCGGCGAAGAGGGCGCGGATGTCGTCAAAGGCCTTGATATAGGTGACGGGGTTGGAGCGCGGGGTGCGGCCGATGGGGGATTGATCGACGAGGACGACCTCGTTCAGGTGCTGCGTGCCGGAGAGTTCGCGGTAGAGGCCGGTGGTGGCGTCGCCGGACTCTGTCTGACCAAGGGCTTGTTGGAGGGCGCGGTAGAGGACCTGGTGGACGATGGTCGATTTGCCGGAGCCGGAGACGCCGGTGACGCAGCAGAGGAGGTTGAGGGGGATTTCGAGATCGACGCCGCGGAGGTTGTGGATGCGGGCGCTGGTGAGCTTGAGTTTTTCGCGGCCGGGTTCGCGGCGGACGTGCGGGATGGGAATGGTGAGGCGGCCGGAGAGGTACTTGCCGGTGATGGAGTGCGGGTTGGCGGTGACCTCCGCGACGGTGCCCGCGGCAAGGAGTTGGCCGCCGAGCTCGCCGGCTCCGGGGCCGAGATCGAGCAGGTAGTCTGCGGCGCGGATGACGTCTGGGTCGTGCTCGACGACGAGGATGGTGTTGCCGAGGTCGCGGAGTTCTTCCATGATGCGGATGAGTTTGGCGGTGTCGCGGGTATGGAGGCCGATGGAGGGCTCGTCGAGGACGTAGAGTGCGCCGACGAGGCGTGAGCCGAGCGAGGTGGCGAGCTGGATGCGTTGTGATTCGCCGCCGGAAAGCGTGCTGGAGAGGCGGTCGAGGGTGAGGTAATCGAGGCCGACCTGGTGGAGGAAGTGGGTGCGCTGGCGGACCTCTTCAAGGATCTTGCCGGCGATCTCAGCCTGTGCGGGCGTGAGTTGGAGGGCGTCGAAGAACTGGGTTGCGCCGGTGATGGTGAGGGCGGCGACCTCGCAGATATTGCGCCCGCTGAGGAGGACGGCGCGGGCTTCGGCGCGCAGGCGAGAGCCGCGGCAATCCGGACAGGTGGCGTAGCCGCGGAACTTGGAGAGGAAGACACGGACGTGGAGCTTGTACTTTTTGCGGTCGAGCTCCTGGAAGAAGCCGCGGATGCCCGAGAAGCTGCCCGAGCCTTCGTTGAGCAGGAGGTGCTGTTGCTCCGGGAGATCAAACCAGGGGACGTCCGTGGGGATGTGCGCGGCGCGGGCGAAGCGCATCATGTCCGTGTGGTGGGGGCGGTACTTGCCTGTGGCCCAGGGTGCGATGGCGCCGTCGTTCAGGGTCTTTGAGCGGTCCGGCACGATGAGGTTGGGGTCGAAGTCGATGGTATTGCCGAAACCCTGGCAGCGTGGGCATGCGCCGAAGGGATTGTTGAAGGAGAAGAGGCGCGGCTCGGGTTCGCGGTAGGCGCGGTGGCAGGTGGTGCATTCAAAGGCGGAAGAAAAGCGGAGCTGCTGAGCGGGTTCTTCATCGCGCGGGACGGTGTGGAAACGGATTTCGCCGGATTCGCGGTAGCCGGTTTCGATGGCGTCGACCAGGCGGCTGCGGATGTCCGGGCCGAGGGCGAGGCGGTCGATGAGGACGAAGATGGGCTGGGAGAAATCGAGTTCAAGGAGAGACTCCGGCGTGGAGAACTCGACGATGGCGCCGTTCTGATAGAGGCGGTTGTAGCCGCGGCGGCGGAGTTCAAGCAGGCGATCCTTGAGTGGATCGGTGAGGGTTGCGGCGGCGATGTTCGGGGTCTTCTTGGTGGACTTGGCGACCTTCTTCGCGGGCTTCTTGACGGGCTCGGGCGTGGGCTCTTCGCCGGCTGCAGCCTGGAGGGGTTCAAGCTTGATGACGGCGCGCTCGATGGGGAAGAGGGCGTTGACGCGAGTGGCTGGTTCGTCCTCCCGCCCGCCCATGGCAAAGAGTACCGCGACGATCTCATCGACAGAGTCGCGCTTGACGATGCCGCCGCAGTGGAGGCAGGTGACGGTGCCGCAGCGGGCGTAGAGCAGGCGGAGATAATCGTAAATTTCCGTTGCGGTGGCGACGGTGGAGCGCGGGTTGCGCGTCTGGTTCTTTTGCTTGATGGCGATGGCGGGCGCGAGGCCGTCCATGTGATCGACGTCGGGCTTTTCAATCCGCTCGAGGAACTGGCGTGCGTAGGCGGAGAGGGATTCGACGTAGCGTCGCTGGCCTTCCGCGTACACGGTGTCAAAGGCGAGCGAACTTTTACCGGAGCCGCTGACGCCCGAGACGACGGTGAGCGCGTTGTGCGGGATATCGACGTCAATGCCCTTGAGGTTATGGGTGCGGGCGCCGCGGATGGTGATCTGGTTCAGCGCGGAGGCGTCCGGGGACGCAGTCGTTCGTGCAGCTTCGGAGTCGAGCATCAAGTCATTCATGGCCAAACTCTATTGTCGGACAGATTGAGGGGGATTGCGAGTGGGGGCTTACTTCTCCGCGGGCTGGGTGCGGAAGATTTCAAGCAGCAGCAGGCACGCGCCGACGACGATGCAGGAGTCCGCGATGTTGAAGTCCGGCCAGTGGTAATGGATGATTTTGACTTCGAGGAAGTCAATCACGTACGAGAACTTCCAGCGGTCGTACAGGTTGCCGATGGCACCGCCAAGGATCAGCCCCAGCGCGACGCCGGTGGCGGAGAAGGCGCGGCCGACGCGCCAGATCATCCCGAGGACCACGATGACCGCAACGACGGAGAAGCCGATGAGGCAGTTACGCACCAGCGTGGGTGAGAGCGACTCCGCAAAGAGCGAAAACGCCGCGCCGGTGTTGTACACATGCGAGAGGCGGAAGATGCCTGGGATGACGTTGCGGTAGTGCCCGCTGGGAATGTTTGCGTTGATCCAGTTTTTGCTGAGCCGGTCCAGCAGGATGACGACGGCGGCGATGAGGATGAGGTACGGCCGCGCGTCACGGGTGCGTTGCATGGGGATCGTGTCGGACATCAGCGGCTCGGCTCCATCGTAATGGCTTCGGTTGGAAAGGGAGCGAAGTGGATGGCTTCCAGCGCGTCCGCGCAGCGCAGGCAGACGGTGGGGTAACGGGCGTCGTCGCCGACTTCATTCACGTAGCGCCAGCAGCGTTCGCACTTGGGTGAGGCGGAGCGGCGGACGTCCATAACCAGGCTGGTTGCGCCACCTTTGCTTTCGACCATCTGCAGGTCTGCGCGGGAGACGTTGAACAGCTCTGCGAGGGCGCCGGCGTATTTGTTCAGGATTCTGTACTCATTCGGCTGATGCTCGATGGCGATCATCAACGTGACCTCCGCCTCCAGCGACTTGCCGATGACCTTGTCGGCACGCAGGAGTTCGAGCTTCGCCAGGACCTGCTCGCGGATGGCGAGGAGCTGAGCCCAGTCTGCTTCGATGGATGCTTCATTGCCGGGGATGATTTCCGCGAGGTCGGGGAAGAGTGCGAGGTGAACGCTGTTCTCGCGGCCTTCGACCCTGGGCAGAAAGCCCCAGACTTCATCAGCCGTGAAGCTGAGGATGGGTGCGATGAGCCGCGTCAGGGCCTCCGCGATGCGCCATAGCGCGGTCTGGCCGGAGCGCCGTGCGGCGTGGTTCGGGGCGAAGGTGTAGAGGCGGTCCTTGAGGACATCGAGGTACAGCGCGGAGAGGTCCGTGTTCACGAACTCGTTCAGCGCATGGTAGGCACGGTGGAACTCGAACTCGTCATAGGCTTCGCGGATCTTTGCGTCGAGCTCCGCCGTGCGGGCGAGGATGTATTGGTCCAGCGGCTCCATCTGCGCGAAGGCGATGGCGTCTGTCGCGGGGGTGAAGTCATGGAGGTTGCCGAGCAGGAAGCGCAGCGTGTTGCGCAGCTTGCGGTAGTTATCGCTGACGCGCTGCATCAGGTTTTCGCTGGCGGCTACGTCCTCGCGGAAATCGACGGACGCGACCCAGAGGCGGATGATCTCCGCGCCGAGACGCTTGGCGACGTCGACCGGATCCACGCCGTTGCCGAGGGATTTTGAGAAGGCGCGGCCTTGTTCGTCCAGCGTCCAACCGGAGGTGGCGACGATGCGATACGGCGCGACGCCACGCAGCGCGACGCTGGTGAGCAGGGACGAGTGGAACCAGCCGCGATGCTGATCGCCGCCCTCGGTGTAGAGGTCGGCAGGGAAGTGGAGGTCGGGTTCGGCGTCCAGCACAGCGTGCCAGCTTGAGCCGGACTCAAACCACACGTCGAGGATGTCCATCTCCTTGCGGAAGTCGTTCGGGTCGCCGTTGCCGCAGCCGCAGAGCACGGTCTTCGGCAGCAGTTCCGCGGGGGTGTACTTGTACCAGGCGTCGGCGGATTCGCGTTTGAAGAGCTCGACGATGCTCTTGCTGATGGCGGGATCGTTCAGGGGCTCATGGCATTGGTTGCAGAGGAAGACGGCGATGGGCACACCCCAGATGCGCTGGCGCGAGATGCACCAGTCGGGCCGCGTGGCGATCATGTTGGAGATGCGCTCTTCGCCCCAGGCGGGGTCCCACTGGACGCGCTTGATCTCATCCAACGCGCGCTGGCGAAAGGTGGTCATGCCCTCCATGTTGGGGGGTGTGGTGCCGCTTACGACGGCGTTGTTCGCGCTGGCTGCTGCGTCTTTCGGTGCGGGGTCGAGTCGTGTTGCAAGCGTGACCTGCATGGGCAGTTCTGCGCCGTCGGCTGCGAGGAGATCTTCTACCTCAGCGGCGGCTGCGACCTCGGCCTCGACGGTCGGCATGGGGGTTTCCATGGAGATGAACCACTGCTCCGTCGCGCGAACGATGACGGGATTGTGGCAGCGCCAGCAGTGCGGGTAGCTGTGCTCGAAGAAGGTCGCGGAGAGCAGCGCGCCGCGCTCACGTAACAGTTCGGTGATGGCCTTGTTGGACTCGAAGACGGTCTGGGATTCGAAGGTCCACTGGCCATCGGGGAGGTTGCGTTGGCGGCCTGCGTTATCGACGTATTGGATCTCGGGCAGGTCGTAGCGCTTGCCGGTGTAGAAGTCGTCCACGCCGTGTGCGGGCGCGGTGTGGACCGCGCCGGTGCCCTGGTCGGCAGTGACGTACGTGGCGTTCACGCCGAGAATGGTGCGGTCGAAGAACGGATGCTGAAAAGTCGCACCATCGAGCCGTACGCCATTAAAGCGGGCGATCACCTCCGCGCCCTTGAAGCCGCAGGCGGCGCTGACGGACTCAAGCAGGGCACCGGCTACGAGGTAGACAGTCCCGTCGGCAGTACCGGCCGCGACGTACTCCATCTCCGGGTTGAACGCGACAGCCTGTGAAGCGGGAATCGTCCACGGCGTTGTGGTCCAGATGATGGTGTAGACGTTCTTGCCTGCGAGCTTCGGATCGAGGACCGACGCGTCGCTGGCCAGCTTGTAGCGCACATAGACGCTGGGCGAGGTGTGCTGCTCGTACTCGACCTCTGCCTCGGCCAGGGCGGTCTGGTCGTGGATGCACCAGAACACAGGCTTCAGGCCCTTGTACACGAAGCCCTGCTCGAAGAAGTCGTAGAAGGTCTCGAGAATGGCGGCTTCGTAGCCGAACGACATCGTCAGGTAGGGGTCGTCCCAGCGGCCGAAGACGCCGAGCCGCTGAAACTGGCTCTTCTGCAGCGCGACATATTTCTCCGCGTACTCGCGGCAGGCGCGGCGTACGCTGTTGGCGGGCATCTCCAGCTTCTTGCGGCCAAGCTGCTCATCCACCTTGATCTCAATGGGGAGTCCGTGGCAGTCCCAGCCGGGAATGTAGGGGGCGTCGAAGCCGGCCATCGTCTTGGTCTTGACGACGAAGTCCTTGATGCACTTGTTCAGGGCGTGGCCCAGGTGGATGGCGCCGTTTGCGTACGGCGGTCCGTCATGAAGCAGGAACTTGGGCGAGCCCGCGCGGGCGGCGCGAATCTGGTCATACAGGCCTGCCTTCTGCCATGCTTCCAGGCGAGCCGGCTCGTTCTGCGGCAGGTTCGCCTTCATGGCGAAGGCCGTCTCCGGCAGGTTCAACGTACTCTTGAGCGGCTTATTCTGTGCTGCTTCGGACATCTCTCGATTGTAACCGCGCTGGCGAGCGCTCCTTGCTTGCCCCTGGCAGCGCCGTCCGGGTACAAAGCTGAGAGCCAATTCAAGGGTCTTCAACGAGCCGTTGTCCTCCACTTCCGGCCCAATCCCGTCAAACTGCATGCGCTGTGTACCTCGTCAAACACCCCATGAGACCCCTGGGGCCAGATTTGCGTCAAACGGAAGACGGTAACTGCACCGCAAAGTTTGTAGAATGTGAGGTAAGCCAGATGTCGCATCGCCTTACCTTCAACCCGGCGCAGACCGGCGGGCACAAGATCCAGGGAAACCGCAACACCCGCAGCAACGTAAACCCGGCGAGCACCCGGACTTCCGGCGCCGCACAGGTTTTGCACTTTACAGGTGATTGGACTTTTATGGCTGACACACATTTCTCGCCCCGCAGGACCGCCGAGGGCCAGCAACGATGAACTCGATTCCTTCCAATCCCGGTATGCCCGGCGCACTTCCGCCGGCGCCCGCGGGACAAGACCAGCCCGTCTTCGGCTCGCTGTACAAGATGGACGTCAAGCGCGATCCCACCTCCACCGGGATCGCCATCGTGCTGCATGCCGTCATCATTGGCCTGATCGCGTGGTTCGTCGCGCACCAGGTGAAGGTGATGACCGCGCCCACGGTCACGCCCATCTCGCTGGTGGAGCCCCCACCGCCCCCCGTCAAAGCGCCGCCGAAGGCCGTCCAGATGGGCGGAGGCGGAGGCCAGAAGGGCCCAACGCCGGTGACCAAGGGCAATCCGCCCAAGTTCGCGCCCACGCAGTTGAACCCGCCCAAGGCTCCTCCGCTGGAGCAGCCCAAGATCAACGTTCCCGTCACGGTCAACGTCCAGACCGACCTGAAGATGGCCAAGTCCGACATCCCGCAGATCGGCGTCGCCAACTCGCCGCTGGTCGGCATGAGCATGGGCAACGGCAAGGGCACCGGCCTGGGAAGCGGCAATGGAAACGGCATCGGCCCGGGCAGCGGCGGCAACACCGGTGGCGGGCTGGAGCGCATTGGCGGCAGCGTCAGCGCTCCTGTGGTCCTTTACCAGCCCGAGCCGGAGTTCTCCGAGGAGGCTCGCAAGGCGAAGGTCGCCGGAAACGTCCTGGTCTACCTGCAGGTCGACGAAAACGGCCGTCCTCAGCACGTTCGCGTTCTGCGCGGCATCGGCCTCGGCCTGGATGAAAAGGCCGTCGAAGCCGTCCGCCAGTACAAGTTCAAGCCTGCGATGAAGAATGGCCGGCCCGTTCCCGTGGAGATGAACGTCGAAGTCAACTTCCAGATCTTCTAGGCACTGCGTGCTGTAGACCGCTTCGAGCGGTGCTCCCGTTGGTCGGCACAGTTTTTCTGGCGACCAGCGGCGAGCCCCGCCTGCCTCGTTCCGGGGCATGGACATCCTCGGTTCCCGACCCCATAATCGAATCTGTCATGGAAATCCTCCTCGAAGAGACCGGACTTGAGGTCCTCGACCTGCGAACCGACTCCTCTTTCGCAGCGAGGCAGCTCCACGTCCGCGACATCGCCACCCAGATGGAGGGCCTGCAGCGCCTCTCGCAGGCGCTCGTCGAGGACCCCGAGACCATCCTCCAGGAGCTTGTGAATGCCGCCGTCCAGCTCTGCGGAGCAGACAGCGCCGGCATCAGCATCGAGCGCGAAGACGGCACGGATACGGAGTTTTACCACTGGATCGCCACCGCCGGCGCCTACTCCGGCTTCATGGACGCAATGCTGCCGCGCCACCCCAGCGCCTGCGGCCTGTGCCTGGAGCGCGGACACGCCCAGCACTTCACCGTCAACCGCAAGTTCTTTGAGATCCTCGGCGTGGATGCTCCGCTTGTCACCGACGGCATCCTGCTGCCGTGGGAGGCCGACGGCTCGCGCGGCACCATCTTCGTCATGGCGCACGGCCGCACGGAGGCGTTTGACGACAACGACGCCCGCCTGATGCGGATGCTGGCCGACCTCGCCGCCATGGGCTTCCGTCAGCAGCGCCAGCACCAGCGCCTCCTCGAGCAGGTTCGCCTGGCCTCCGCCGCCAGCATGGCCCACGAGCTCGCGCATGAGATCAACAACCCGCTCCAGAGCGTCACCAACATCGCGTACATTCTGGCTGAAGGGGCGCCGGGGCTCGATATCCGCGCGCTGGGCCAGGAGCTCTCCGGCGACGTTCTCCGCCTTTCAACACTCGTCCAGAAGCTGCTTGGAATACCGGTGCAGGCTAACCGCCCCCACTGACACGCACTTCTTCCCCGAACGAGACGGCGTATCGAGCCTAAAAGCGACCAACGCAAGCCGCCACGCAAAGCAATTGCATGTCACGGAGTGACCGCCCCACGCGCAGTGGAGGGATTTTGCGTCTCAGGCAGAAATTTGCACCATCTCTCCGACTTCCTCAAACGTCAGGTTCTCCGCCGGGCTTCCCGTCCGTTCCTTCCACTCCAGGAACAGCTTGCCGTAGCTCAGCGTCAGGCAATCTCCGGGGCTTACCCCCAGTTCATGCAGCGTCCGGTCGATCCAGTGTGTCGGCCCTTCGAGCTCCGCGTAGCAGCCAATTGCCGTCTCATCGACGACCAGGTGCGCCCCCGGCGCGTCCTCGCGGCTGTACTCGGTGCGGTACTTTTCATAGCGGAAGACCGGCCCATACCCCAGCCGGGTGAAGATGTCCGCGAGTGTCGGCCCGTCCGCCACCTCGGACTCGGTCTCAATCCGCACCTTGTACAGCGAGTTCACGTCTTCGTCATCCGGATGCCGTTTGTGCGTGACCACGTACTTATCGCCATACTGCCGCACCCGCAGCAACTGGCCGGAATCCTTCAGCGTTCGCGCCGGTGTATCGAAGAGCGTGTTCTGCTCAAACGTCCGCGGCGTGTCCTCCCGGTAGCCGGCGGCGGCGAGCTTGGCTTGCAGTGCGGAAAGGTCAGAGACGGGAAACTTCAGCTCGATTTCAGCGTTCTGCATGGGTTGCAGTATACGGCGGCGCGGCATAGCGTTTCATGAACCGATACGATGGGGATGTGGATTACCCGCCCAAATCAGAGTCAACTGACGCCGCAGCTTCAGTTGCGGAAATCGTTCCGGTCGCCTCGCTCGAGGCCATCGCCGCAGGTGCCGTCAGGACAGAACGGCTCAGCGCCGGCAAGCCGCAGGACGTCGCCCG
The DNA here is from genome assembly GCA_964242025.1 of uncultured Acidobacteriaceae bacterium. Classification (GTDB taxonomy): domain Bacteria; phylum Acidobacteriota; class Terriglobia; order Terriglobales; family Acidobacteriaceae; genus Edaphobacter. The sequence continues at coordinate 129,007 of CAXSZW010000007.1, read as the reverse complement.
CGCCGCGGCGATTCTGCGATCCGGCGGCATCGTCGCCTTTCCCACGGAGACCGTCTACGGCCTCGGCGCGAACGCGCTGGACGCGGCGGCGGTGGAGAAGATCTTCCTCGCCAAGCAGCGCCCGCAGTGGGACCCGCTCATCGTGCATATCGCGGATAGTCCCATGTTGAAGCAGGTCGTCTTGCTTGATTCGGGGAACATGGAAGACCGAAGCGCGAAGGGCAGAGTAGAAGCTTTGGCTCGGAAGTTCTGGCCCGGCCCGCTCACCCTCCTGCTCCCACGCACTCGAGCTATCCCAGACACCGTCACTGCAAATCGCCCCCTCGTCGGCCTGCGTATGCCCGCCCATCCCATCGCCCACGCCCTCATCGAGCAGGCTGGCGTCCCCATAGCCGCCCCCAGCGCGAACCGCTTCGGCCACACCAGCCCCACCAGCGCCCAACACGTCCTGGATGACTTGGACGGCCGAATCGATGCTGTCCTGGAGGGCGGCTCCGCAAAGGTGGGCGTGGAGTCCACGGTCCTCGACCCCACGCAATGGCCCATGGTCCTCTACCGCCAGGGGGCCGTCACCCAGCACATGCTGGAAGTCGAATTCGGCAGGGAATCGGTCGTAGTCTTCACCTCGGCTATCACCGAAGCCAAACCCGAGAGCCTGCCGTCCCCCGGCGTCGGCCTGCGCCACTACGCCCCCAATGCGCGACTCATCCTCATTCGGGAGCCAGAGGAGGCGAGCGAAATCTTCGACTTGGTAGTCGATAACTTCTTTACTGCCAAAGACACCATCGGCTTTACTGCCAAAGACACCATCGGCGTGATGCTACCGGACGGCTGGCCCGCTCCTCGTGGATACGGAGTCTCCTTCCGGTGGGGACGCTGGGACGACAAGATCGAACTGGCCCGACGCCTCTTCGAGGGTCTGCGCGCACTGGATGAGCTTGGTGCGACGGTTATCGTCTGCCCCCTCCCGTCACCGGAAGGTCTGGGAGCCGCCATCCGCGACCGCCTGGAGAAGGCCGCGAAACCCTAGCCATTTGATCCGCGTTCCTCCGTGGAATCCGTGGTCGGCCTTCTCGTCTTCGCTCTTGATCGGTTCAATCGGTGAAGATCGGTGTTAAGCTTTTCAACCCCGCCGAGTTGCTGTTCCTTACCCACCTTAGCCACACATTTCTCCACAAGTTGAGCGTCATTCACCATGCGGTTCATCCCAAGGTGAGCGGATCAGGCGCGCTCCAGCAGCTCCTCGGCATAGGAGTCAAGTGATAAATTCCTAAGCAGGTTACGCCGCATTCCGCTCTGCACTTGGTCAAGCCCGCGACTTGCGGCTTCCACCCACGCGAACGTGGTGGTCTTCGCCATCTTCTCGAGACTTTCGCGGATGTCCACGTTGCGAACCAGCTCTGGCGTCCCGGCCTGCAGGAGCATCACATCCTCCAGCAATAAGCCGATTGTTCTGAGCAGGTTAGAGGTCTTCGCCTGTCCCTCCGCGCCGGCCCGGTAGGTCTCCGTCAACTTGAAGAGGGCCGTGTGGTCGTTTTCCGCGCCTCGCAGCATCAGCATCGCATCCGCCCGGGCAGCCGTAAACCCTTCTAGATCAAAGCTTAATGCCTTGCCGACCGCTCCCTGCGCCAGGCGGCTGACCAGGCGGCGATGCTTCGGCTCCCACTCCGGCTTGCGGTCGGCGAGCACCATCTCTAACTCCTCTGTCTGCAACGCGCCAAGCCGGACGGTCGCACAGCGGGACCGAATGGTGGGCAGCAACTCCCCGACGTTTTCTGCGCAGATGATGAGGTGCGCGTAGTCGGGTGGCTCCTCCAGCAGCTTCAGCAGCGAGTTGGCGGCCTCCTTCATGAAGTTCGCCGCACTGAAAACAAAGACCTTACGCGGCCCCTCCGACGGCAGGTACTGCGCCCGCTGAATGACGGTCCTGATCTGGCCGAGTTTGATCAGTAGCTGCGGCGGGTCCGGCGGCACGATCAGTACGTCCGGATGCGGCTGGATTAGAACGCGAGTCTCTTTCTTATCGGTCTCCCGAAGCTCCTCACGAGCCGTAACTGCTGCATCGACAGCACTTGCGAGATCCGCCGAAGACGCGATGCGGGTGCAGTTGGAGCAAACCCCACAGAAACTAGCCAGCGACTGCCCCGTAGACCACAGCTCACGCGGCTGTCGCTCACACTCCACCGCCATGGCGAGCAGCAGCGAAAGCGTGTACTTACCCGCCCCCTGCGGCCCCGCAAGTATCAGAGAATGCGGCAGTTTACCCGCCGCGATGGCCGTCCGCAAGCCCTCCACGGCAGCCGTATTGCCAATAAAATCATTGAACGTAGCTGGAAACTGGCTCACCGCACCATGATACTAGCGCCGCTCTGCCACCATCATCAGTGGGTCCTTCGGCCGCAGCGTAATCTTCGCCTGCACCTCCGGCGGCTTCGCATCCGCATACGTCAGCCGCCAAGCCTGCGCCAAGGTAGCGATAGAAAAGACCCCCTCCATCCAAGCAAAACTCTCCCCAATGCACTGCCGCGACCCACCACCAAACGGAAAATAAGTGTACTTGTTGCGGGCGGCTTTCGCTTCGGGGGTGAAGCGGTCGGGGTCGAAGGTGAGGGGGTCCGGGAAATATTCTTCAGTGCGGCTCATCATGTACTGGCTGAAGAAGAAGTGGGCACCGGGGGGGATTCGGTAGGGGCCGAGGGTGACGGGTCTGGTGGACATGCGGCCCATGGCCCAGGCGGGTGGGTAGAGGCGCATGGATTCGGCAAAGACCTGCTCGGTATAACGGAGGGCGGGGTAGTCGGCGAGGGTGGGAAGACGGCGGGCGTCGCCGACGCCTAAGACTGCGTCGAGTTCGGCGTGGAGGCGGGCTTCGACCTGGGGGTTCTGGCTGAGGAGGTACCAGGTCCAGGTGAGGCCGTTCGCAACGGTCTCATAACCGGCAAGGAAGATGGTGAGAACTTCGTCGCGGACTTGGTCGTCGGACATAGCGACGGATTCGCCGGTTGGATTGCCTTCGGCATCCAGCAGTTCGTCGCGGCTGGTGAGGAGCATAGTAAGGAGGTCGCCGCGGTCGGGCGAGTTGGTGGCGAGGGAGGTGCGGCGCTCGTGGATGAGGCGGTCGACCACAGCGTCCAGGCGGCGTTTGGAGTTGCGGAATTTGGTGATGCCGGGGATGGGGAGGTGGAGGAAGAGCTCGATCCGGGGGAAGGCGACGATGAAGTTATAGAGGTCCATGATGAGGTTGACCTCATCGTTGATGCGGAGGATGTCATCGTCGACGTTGGTGTCGAAGAGTGTGCGGGCGACGATTTCGAGCGAGAGCGCCATGGATGCGGAGGCGATGTCGAAGGGCTGGCTTGGGACCATGCGGTCGCGGGCGGCGACGGCGGAGGCGACGATCTGGTCGGCGTAGGCGTTGATGCGCTGGCGGTGGAAGGCGGGCGCGGCGATGCGACGCTGGCGCATGTGGAAGGGCTCTTCTGAGGTGATGAGACCTTCGCCAAGGAGGATCTTCATGCGCTTGACGGTGCGTTCTTTGACGAAAGACGAGCCCTGGGTGACGAGGATTTCCTTGATGTATTCGGGGTCGTTGACGAAGACGATGGGGGTGCCCATGAACTGGTAGTGGGCGATGTTGCCGTAGGTCTTATGGAGGTGCTCGAAGAGGAGGATGGGGCTGCCGAGTTTGACCCAGGGCTTGGCGGCGTAGAAGGGGAGGCTGCGCTTGAGGCCGGGCGGCATGTGCCAGGGGCCAAGGTCTTTGTGGGTGCGAGGCATCAGGTCCGATTGTGCGCTGCGGCGAGGCGCCGGGCAACCAGGGTGCGGACGATGTCTTCGATCTCATCAATCGAGGCGTCGTCGCGGATGGCTTCGACGCGGTGCGGATCGCGGGAGGCGATGGTCTCATAGGCCTCGTAGATGCGCTTGTAGAAGGCGTCGCCTTCGCGCTCGAAGCGATTTTCGTCGGTGCCGTGCTGGATGACGTGGCGGACGTTGCGGCGGCGGGCTCGATGCAGGGAGGCGGAGAGGGAGGGGAGGAGGAGGACGGTCAGGTCGGGCTGGAGGTCGTCGCAGACAGCGGCGTGGAGGGCGAGGACTCGGGCGGAGCCGAGCTGGCGGCCTGCGCCCTGGTAGGCCTCGGACGAGTCGGTGTAGCGGTCGCAGAGGACGACGGAGCCGGCGGCGAGTGCGGGGCGGATGATCTCGGCGATGGACTGGGCGCGGTCGGCGAACATGAGGGTGAGTTCGGCGATGGGGTCGATCTGGCCGACCTCGTTTTCGGTGCGGGAGTCAAGGAGGATGCCGCGGATGCGGTCACCCAAGGCGGTGCCGCCGGGCTGGCGGAGGGTGACTACGGTGTGGCCGTCGGATTCGAGAGACGCGGCGAGGCGGCGGAGTTGGGTGGTCTTGCCGGAGCCGTCAAGGCCTTCGAATGTGATGAAGTAGCCAGAGGGCATGAAATCGAGTGTAACGGATGGTACTGCCGGACGGGCCCACTGCGCGTGGGGGTCACTTCGTAACGGGTGATCTGGTCAAGTCAGGTTAGGGAACTGAGGGCCTTCCGTTGGTCGGCAGGAAAGATTTGCGGCTAGTGGTGGTGTAGGGTGGGGGTCCACTGGGGGCCGGTGGGGGTGACAGTGACGAGGAGGGTGCCCTCGTCGCCTTCGCGGAGGGCGGGACCGGCGGCGTGCTGGTCCTGGTTGCCGGGGTTGGTCCAGAGGAGCTTGAGGTCGCCGGAGCCGAGGACCTTGAAGCGGTAGTGGAAGTCCTGGCCGGGAGCGAGGGACTGGGTGCCGAAGCTGGCGCTGGGGTAGTCGAGCTCCACCAGGGTGATGAGGTGAGGGGTGGCGTTGCGGAGGGTGGCTTCGATGTAGGCACTGTGGCAGCCGGTGATCGCGAGGAGCAGGGCTGCGGCGGCTGGAATGAGGGAGAGACGCATGAGTCTCAAGGATACAGCTTGTCCTGCCGGACGGGCCCGCTACGCGCGGGGCGGGTACTTCGTACCGTTCTCGTTGTCTTGGTAGGGATAAGCATCGGCTGCTCCCGTTGGTCGCAGATCAAGTGCGGCTGCGGAGGTTGCGGATGATCTCCGGGAGGCGGTTGAAGAGGGCTATGCTGCGCATCCAGTCGCGGCTTTCGATGGCGGGGGAGCCGGACATGACCTTGCCGGGGGGGATGTCGCCGTGGAGGCCGGACTGGGCGGTGGCGATGGCGCCATCGCCGATGTGGCAGTGGCCGGCGACGCCGACCTGGCCGGCGAGAGTGACGTTGTGGCCGACGCTGGTCGAGCCGGCGAGGCCGACCTGGGCGCAGAGGAGGGAGTTCTGGCCGACGGAGGAGCCGTGGCCGACCTGGACGAGGTTATCCACCTTGGTGCCGAGGCCGATGCGGGTCTCGCCGATGGAGGCGCGGTCGATGCAGGCGTTGGCCTGGACTTCTACGTGGGCTTCGAGGATGGCGGGGCCGGATTGGACGATTTTGTGCCACGCGTGTTCGCCGGAAGGGGCGGGGATGCGGGCGAAGCCGTAGCCGTCGGCGCCGATGATGGCTCCGTTCTGGAGGATGACGTGGTCGCCGAGGCGGCAGTGCTCGCGGACGATGGCGTGGGCGTGGGCGAGGAGGTGGTGGCCGGCTTGGACGTGGGGGTAGAGGACGACGTGGGGGTGAAGGACGGCGTCGTCACCGAGGACGACGTGGTCGCCGATGACGACGTATGCGGCGATGTGAGCGCGGGCTCCGATTTTTGCAGTGGGGGAGATGACGGCGGTGGGGTGGATGTGGGGTGGGGTGGGTGGAGGGGTGTAGAAGAGCTCGATGGCGCGGGCGAAGGCGAGGTAGGGGTCTTTGAGGCGGAGGGTGGGGGTGGGGATTTCGGGGAAGGCGGGGGTGACGAGGATAGCGGAGGCGCGGGTGGTACGGGCGAGGGCGGCGTATTTGGGGTTGGCGACGAAGGTGATCTTGCCGGGTTCGGCTTCTTCGATGCCGGCGATGCCGGTGATTTCGGGGTCGTGCTCGCCGCCTTGCAGGGTGGCTTCGAGGGTGGCGGCGAGTGCGGAGAGCTTCATGGGGGGATTGTAGTGGAGTGGGGGGTACCCGGGTGTGGTGTGTGTAAAGTATTCACAACATTGGGGTTAGAGGTGGACTTCGGGTTTTTTGGCCAGGTAAAGTCTTTGTTTGTCGCGCGGGTGGCTGCAAAGTATTGAGGATAAGAGGGTTATTCGGTGCGGCGGGGGGTGGACGAATTGGGGTGGCCGGGGAGAAAGGCGTCTACAGGATAGGAACAGAGATAGGGAATAGGGAGTAGAAGACGACGGCGATGAACTAGTGGAGGTCTTCGGGGGGGAGGAGGGAGAAGTCGAGGGTTGGGGTGTCGGTGGGTTTTGCGGTGGGTTTGGGTTTGGAGGGGGTGGTGATGACGGCGAGGAGTTGGAGGGCAGTGATGGCGGTGCGGGGGACGTAGAGGCGCTGGGTGTTGGAGCGGATGTCCGGAGGGATGAGGAAGAGGCCGCGGTCGTGGACGAGGGCGTCGAGAAGGGAGAGGTCGAGGGGGGCGAGGCCTTCGAGGATGTCGCCGGGGGCGAAGGTAAGGCGGAGCCAGAGACCTTCGGTGCGGGGGCGGGCGAGGAAGGTGCGGCGGAGGAGATTTTCCGGGTTATGGAGGTCGGCGAGGTTGAAGTCGCGGACGTAGGCGATGGTGCGGATCTCGGCGAGGGCGATGGGGTGGGTGCGGCCGTCGAGGTCAAGGAGATTGACGGAGTCCGTGGTCTGGTGGGAGAGGAGGTCCGAGAGCGGGAGATAGCCTGCATGGATGTGGTTGGCGAGGGTGCGGACTAGGACTTTCTTGCGGGAGGACATAAGGGAGCGGCCGGGTGGATGTGCCTTGTGATGGAATTGCGGGTAGGCTTGCTTTGGGGGCCGACCCACTCATCGCGATGAGACTGCGATGAATGGGGCACCCGGCACTTCTGGCAGACAGGCGCGATTGTCGCACGAATTGGGAGAAATAGCAGCGGAAAAGGTGCAAAAACAGTAGTCAAGGATGTGCGGTTGTGTTACATTTGGCCTTTGTGCCGGGCCTTTAGGATGAAGGTAAAGTGTTCATTCTACATGGGTTACGGACGCCGGGAGACCGGTTTGGAGCGTATGCAGAGGTATGGCCGACTATATCTACCTTCTGGAACATCGTCTCTCGGCTGGACAGCGCGGTGCGCTGAAGCTGGTTCGTGAGATTGCCAAAGCGAAGAGTCTGACCGTGTTTTTGGTGGGTGGCGCGGTGAGAGACCTGACGAGTGGATCGCCGGTACGGGATCTGGATGTAGTGGTTCAGGGAAATGCCCTGAAGTTGAAGAAAGATATGGAGAAAGCCGGGGCTGTCGTGACCGGTGAGCTGGAGGCTGGGCAGGCGCTGTTCCTGCGCTTTCCGGGGAACGTCCGGATGGAGTTGGGGAGCACGCTGAGCGTGACGTTCCCGAAGCCAGGCAAGCCGGTGGTGAAGCCGGCCACGATTCTGGAAGACCTGCGGCGGCGTGATTTCACAGCGAATGCGATGGCGATCTCGTTGAACGAGGGAAGCTATGGGCTGCTGATGGATCCGCTGAACGGGGTGGCGGATATTGAAAACCGTGAGCTGCGGCTGGTGAGCAACTACGGTTTCATTGAAGACCCGGTGCGGATGGTGCGGGCGGCGCGGCTGATGGCGCGGCTGGGCTGGACGCTGGATGAGAAGACGCAGGGGCGGTACGAGACCGGAGTTTCTGAGGGGTACATCTCTGCGCTGAGCGAGTATCAGCGGGGGTATGAGACGGAAGAGATTGTCCACGAAGAGGATCCGCTGCGGGTGCTGAAGCGCCTGGAGGCGGAGGGGTGGATGAAGCACCTGGCGCCGTACTGGACGAGTGCGAAGGTGAATACGGCGGAGCTGGAGCGGCTGCGGGATGCGCAGACACAGCTCCAGGTGCAGGGGATCCATCCGGAGGCTGCGGCGGCGAATTTTCCGCTGCTGACCGCGAAGCTGTCCGCCAAGGAGATTGGGGAGCTGAAGAAGGGATTTCCGCGACAGGGTTTTGTGGCGGAGATCGACGCGCTGGAGGGCGAGGCGAAGGAGTTTGCAGCGCTGCTGGGGGGTAAGGGTGCGGCTGCTGCGAGCGATGCGTGGAAGCTGATTACGGCTGCGAGGCCGGAGGCTGTGCTTTGGACGGCGTTTTCCAGCAAGAGTGCGCCGCTGCAGGCGAAGCTGAAGAGTTTTTATACGGAGTGGCCGCAGGCGCGGACGAAGATTCCGTACACGACGCTGCAGGAGATGCGGATTACGCCGGAGCTTGCGGGATACGACGAGCTGCTGGAGAAGCTGTTCTTCGCGCTGATGGATGGGAAGCTGGGGACGGCTGAGGAGATGAAGGCGTTCCTGGAGCCGTATTCGCCGCCGGCTCCGCCGCCTCCGGTGAGTATGCGGAGGCCGCGAGCTGCGAAGAAGGAGGCAAAGGCTTCCAAGGGCCGGGCGAAGAAGGCGGCGAAGGCTGAGGAAGACGATCTCGATCCGGAGGTGATGGACGAGGTGGAGGCGGCGCTTCCGGCAGACGATGAGGACGGCGACGATGCGGCTGAGGTGGAGCTGGACCTGGAGGATGAGGCCGACGAGGAGGATGAGGCGGAGGATGTTCCTGCGGCGAAACCTGCCAAGGCTGCGGCTCCGGTGAAGGCGGCGGCGAAGGCTGTTGCGGTTCCGGCTGCTCCGGCTAAGGCTCCGGCGAAGGCGGTTGCAGCCAAGGCTCCGGTGAAGGTGGCGGCGAAGAAGGCTGCTCCTGCTCCGGTTGCTGCAGTTGCGGCGAAGAAGGCTGTGGCTCCGGCGAAGAAGGCGATTGCGGCTCCGGCTGCGGCAAAGAAGGCTGTGCCTGCTGCGGCTGCGCCGAAGAAGGCGGTGAAGGTTGCGGCCAAGGCTCCGGTGAAGGCGGCCGCGAAGAAGGTGGCGGCTAAGGCTGCTCCGGCGAAGAAGGCCGTGGCTCCGGCGAAGAAGGTTGCGAAGAAGCGGTAAACGTTTGAGCGGAAGAATGGGGCGGCGGTCGCGTGAGGTTTACGGGCTGCCGCCTCTTCGTTTGGGCGGGCGGGCGCATCTTACCGGGGAGAGGTGAGTGCGATGGTGGTTGCGGTTTTGTTGGGGTCGGTGCGGTCGGATCGGGTTGGCGAGCGGGTGGCAAAGTGGGTTTCCAAGGAACTGGAGAAGCGCGGGCATGAGGCGGTGCTGGTGGATGCGAAGGCGCTGAATTTACCGGTGCTCGACCGGATGTGGAAGGAAGTGAAGGATGAAGAGGGTGGGGAGCATGCCGCGCTGAAGGCGAAGTTGAAGCCCCTGGCGGAGCTGTATGAACGGGCGGATGGGTTCGCGGTGGTGAGTGCGGAGTACAACCATACGGCGCCGCCGGGGCTCGTGAATCTGATCGACTACTTTTTGGAGGAATACTTTTATCGGCCGTCGGCGATTGTTTGTTATTCGGCTACGCCGTTTGGCGGGGTGAGGGCGGCGATGGGGTTGCGGTCGCTGCTGGCGGAGGTGGGGATGGGGTCGATTCCGAGCCTACAGCCGGTGCCGGCGGCGGGGAGTGCGATCAGCGAGGAGGGGGTGGCGCTGACGCAGGAGCTGGCGGAGAAGTCGGGGAAGTTTTTCGATGAGTTTGAGTGGTATATGCGGGCGTTTGCGGCGGAGAGGAAGGTTGGGGTGCCGGGGAAGAAGTAGCAAGGCTTAACACCGATCAGTGCGGATTGAACCGATTTAGAACAGACAACGGCAAAGGCGCGGGAGGACGAGCGACGGCATGTGTTCGGAGCGAATGATCGGTGGGGTATGTTGGTGGTATGAGAATTGTGGTGTTGGTTCTATCGTTGCTGATTGGAGCGGGTGCGGTTGGGATGGGGCAGATGATGGGGACGACGGCACAGAGTGAGGGGGTTGGGATGCATCATGCGACAGGGGCGTTTGAGGTGAAGATGAAGCCGGAGGCGCTGAGTGAGACGGCGGCGGAGTCGAAGATTGGGAGGATGTCGATTGACAAGGTGTTTCATGGGGGGCTGGAGGGGACGAGCAAAGGGGAGTTTTTGAGCGCGGGGGGCGAGGTGAAGGGGTCGGCTGGGTATGTGGCGATGGAACGGGTGACGGGGACGCTGGACGGGAGGGCGGGGAGCTTTTATCTGCAGCACACGGGGACGATGGCGCGAGGGGTGCCGGGGCTGACGATCAGCGTGGTGCCGGATAGTGGGACGGGGGAGCTGGCGGGGATTTCAGGGACGATGGCGATCAGTCTTGCGGAGGGGAAGCATAGCTATGATTTCAGCTATGCGATTGCGGCGAAGTGAAGGCTATCGGAAACGCTTCAGGGCGATGAAAGACGCGGTGAACACGGTGGCTCCGGCTAGGACCATGGCGATGATGGCTCGGCGGTAGGCTTGCTGGGTGCGGACGGGGGTTCGGCCGAGGGCTTCGCGGCATTGGGCGCAGCCCTGGGCTTGGGTAGGCAGTGGGGATAGAGCTAGGACTAGGAAAAGAAGGGCGGTTGGGCTTTGCCCGAGAACCCACGCTGTCCGACGATGAGACCGTCGTCCGAGGATGGGGCACCCGATTTGTAGGGTCACTGGAAGAAGGCGAGGAGGGCGAAGAGGCCTAGCCAGAGGACGCCCATGGAGTGCCAGTACCAGGCGGCGCAATCGACGAGAATTTGGCGGTTTTCTACGACGCGGGAGAAGGCGAGGCCGAGGAGGGCAGCGATGAGGGCGGCTACGCCGAGGAAGAGGTGGGCTCCGTGGATGCCGGTGATGAGGAAGAAGGAGTGGCTGCTGGGGTTCGAATAAAAGAAGACGTGCTGGGCGGCGAGTTGGCGCCAGGCGACGACCTGGCCGGTGAGGAAGAGGCAGCCGAAGACGAGGGTGGCGATGAGCCAGGGAAGGGCGGCGCGGCTGGTGGGTTTGCCGAGGCCGAGCCACTCGTCCATGACGTGCATTTCGCGGAACATGTGACGGCGGGCGATTTCGACGGTGAGGGACGAGAGGACGAGGAGGGCGGTGTTAAGCCAGAGGATGGGGGGGATGGCGGTGGGGAGCCACTCGTTGATGTAACGGGCGTTGGCGTCGAAGTGGCCGGAGCCTTGCGAGACGAAGAAGACGCTAACGATGGCCACGAAGAACATGAAGACGGCTGAGAGGGCAAAGAAGAGGCCGAGGCGGTAACGGTCGAGGCGCTCACGGGGGTTACGGCGTCCGCGGCGCGGGTTCCAGTTGTCTGGGTCGCCGCCGCCGCCGGTGCGTTTGTCTGTGGGGGGGCGGCGTCCGCCGCCGTGATCGCCGTCTCCGGGGTCGTGGTCGCGCCGTTTCCGCTCAGTTTCATTGGGGGAGATGACTGCCGGCATGGAGACTCCTTGGGGCGACCTGGGCGAGGGACCGTGAGACTGGAGCGTGCTGAGACGAGCTTACTCCGGTTTTGGCTGTTCGTCCCACTGGGGTTCGAAAGCTGGGCCGTTTGTGGAGTCCGAGTACCGGCATGGGCCGCGGGAGACGGTGATTTGTTGATCCGGCGCAGATTGTGGAGCCCATTCCAGGGTGGTGGCGGACCAGGGGTTCTCGGGAGCGATGGCGCCGTTGCGGAAAGAGCGGAGTACGTTGATGAGGAAGAGGAATTGGGCGGCGATGAGGACGATGGCGGCGTAGGTGATGTGGCGCTGCCAGGGGAGGGTGTGGGCGAGGAGGTCGGTGGCGGCGTTGTGGATGCCGGAAAAATCGGAGTAGTGACGGGGGGCTCCGAGGAGGCCGGCGAGGTGCATGGGGAGGAAGGTGAGGTAGGCGAAGGTGATGGTGAGCCAGAAGTGCCAGCGACCGAGGGGTTCGGACATCATCCGGCCGGACAGCAGGGGGAACCAGTAGTAGGTAGCGGCGAAGAGGCCGAAGATGCCGGCCATAGCCATGATGAGGTGGAAGTGGGCGACGACGAAGTAGGTGTTATGGAGGTACTGATCGAGGATGGGCTGGGCCAGGATGGGGCCGGTGAGGCCTCCGGCGACGAAGAGCGAGACGAAGCCGAGGGCGAAGAGCATCGGGGTGGTGTATTGGGGGCGGGAGCGCCAGAGGGTGGCGAGCCAGGAGAAGACTTTGGCGGCGGAGGGGAGCGCAATGGCCATGGTGGAGATGGAAAAGGCGGTTCCGGCGAAGGGGTTGAGGCCGGCGACGAACATGTGGTGGCCCCAGACGAGGATGCCGAGGAAGCCGATGAGCAGGGTGGTGGTGATCATGGTGCGGTAGGCGAAGACGGGGCGGCGGGCGAAGTTGCCGAGGAGCATGGAGGTGAGGCCCATGCCGGGGAGGATGGCGATATAGACTTCCGGGTGGCCGAAGAACCAGAAGAGATGTAGCCAGAGGAGAGGGGAGCCATTGCCCGAGGTGTGGAGGGTGCCGTTGACGAGATCGCCGGCGGGGAGGAAGAAGCTGGTGCCGTAGTGGCGGTCGGCGACGAGGAGGAGGAGCGCGGCGAGGAGGACGGAGAAGGCGATGACGGAGAGGATGGCGGCGGTGAACCAGCCCCAGACGGTGAGGGGGAGGCGGTCCCAGGTCATGCCGGGGCAGCGGCGGGTGACGACGGTGGTGAGGGTATTGACCGAGCCTGCGATGGAGCCGATGGCGAAGAGGCCGATGGCGAGCAGCCAGAGATCCATCCCGAGGCCCTGGCCGGGACCGGCAGAGGCGACGGCGGAGAGTGGGGGGTAGGCGGTCCAGCCGGAGATGGCGGCTCCTCCCTGGACGAAGCTGGAGGAGATAAGGGCGAGGAGGCCGAAGGCTGTGGACCAGAGGCCGAGGGCGTTGAGGGCGGGGAAGGCCATACGGCTAGCGCCTATTTGGGCGGGGAGGATGAGGTTGCCGAAGCCGGCTTGCGGGGCGACGGTGAGGACGAAGAAGAGCATGAGGGTGCCGTGGAGGGTGACCAGAGCGAGGTAGTCTTCCGGCTTGATGAGGCCGAAGAGGGGGAGCGGAAGCTGCGGCCAGACGAGATGGATGCGCATGAGGAGCGACATCAACGTGCCGAGGACGACGGCGATGGTCGAGAGGGCGAGGTATTGGAGGCCGATGCGGCGGTGTCCGGTTGTGAAGACGGAGCTCATTCGGCTACGCCGCGGGTGGGGGAGTCGAGGTCCGGGAGGTCGAGGTAGATGCTTTGGACGAAGCCGACCACGCGGCCGAAGTGGGTGCCGTGCTCTGGGCGCATGACGGGGCACCAGAGGGCGTCGCCGGAGAGCTTGGTGTCGGTGTCGCACCACTCGGCGGAGATGAAGCCGGCGCGGAAGGGGAGGAGGTGGTCGTCGCGGGTGATGCGACCGGAGCCTCCGGTGGCGAGGTCGCCATCGGTGAGGAGGGTGGTGGAGTAGAGGTAGGTGACGAGGCGGGTGGCGGGGTCCCAGGCGAGGGTGATGCGGTCGCGGCGGATGCGGATGTCGGCGCAGGGTTCGGGTTTGGAGGCTCCGGTGGGGCAGGTGCGGGTGGATTTGGATTTGAGGAGGGCGGCGGGGACCGGGTCGCCGAGATGGGGGAGGGTGTGGAGGTTTGCGGGGGCTACGGTGGCTGCTGCCGTTGCGGCGAGGAGGACGAGGGTGGGGAAGGTGGGCATGATTGGCCTGGGGCGGATCGGTTGCTGCACTGACGGCTGTGTCGAGTTCTTATTATTCTCGCGCGAGTCTGCTGAATGTGGAGGTGAAATTGGCCTTTTCGGGGTCCTTCGACTGCGTCCGTCGGTAAAGCTGACGGACTTCGCTCAGGATGACAGATTCTTTCTTCATCAAGAGAACAACTGAGACGATCTAAATCTCGGGCACTTCCTCAAGGGTGTGGGGTGTGGGCATTGAACCAGAGGGCGTATTGCGCGGGGGGGAGGATGCGGAGGTTGGCGGACATGCGGTAGTGGCCGAGGCCGCAGAGCTGGGTGCAGAGGATGGCGTAGGTGCCGGGGACGGTGGGGGTGAAGTGGATGTGGATGAGCTGGCCGGGGACGGCGTTTTGTTTGAGGCGGAGGGCGGGGATGGCAAAGCCGTGGATGACGTCCTGGGCGCGGAGGTGGAGGTCGATTTCACGATTGGCGGGGAGGACGAGCTCGGAGGTGACGAAGTCGTCGGTGGAGTGGGGGTCGGCGGGGTCGAGGCCGAGGGGGTTTCCGGCACCGGGTTCGACGAGGTCGGGGCGGGTGTGGCCGAAGGCGTAATCGGGGCCGGGGTAGTGGAAGTACCAGGCGAACTGCATGCCGGTGGCTTCGACCTGGAGGGCGGCGGGGTCTGGGCCGGTGTAACGGGAGGCGGCCCAGAGGCGCTCGGCGCGGAGGGTGAGGAAGATGAGGAGAAGGGCGAATGCGGCTACGGGGAGGGTTTCGATGAGGCTGGTTTTGCGGGTTTCCGGGCGGCGGCGGAGGGCGAGGCCGACGAAAAGGAGGAGGTGGGCGAGAGTGAGGAGAGCGGCGGCGATGAGGAGGTTGAGGAGGAGGTGCTGGTCGAGGGACGCGCCGTGGGCGGAGGCGTTGGGGGGCATGAGCCAGGTTGGGGGGGCGAGATGGGGAAGGATGGGCAAAGCAGGGAATAGGGAATAGGGAATAGAAACAGGGACAATGTCGATCTTATTGCATGGCTATTGGTAGATGGGGCAGCCGGTGGGCATCTTGACGGCGGTCCAGCAGGGGGCGACGGCCTTGGCGGCGCTGACGACCTGGAGGTTCTCCTGGTCGTTGGCGGCGAGGGCGGTGACGCGGGCTTTGGTATCGGCGAAGAGGTCGGGGGCGAGGTCGAGGGTGGGGAGGGAGAGGATGACGCGGGCGCGGAGGTTGGTGTCGTCGGAGTCGAGGAAGGCGAGCATGGTCTTGTTGAGGGACGGGCTTTGGTTGGGGGAGGAGGCGATGGCGTCGACGAGGTTGGGGCGGGTGAGGGTGGTCTGGTCGGAGCGGGAGAGGTAGCGGGCGAGGGCGTCGGAGACTTCCGGGGTGAGGGGGGCGAGCTGGAGGAGGTCCTGGACGACGGCGAGGCCGATGGGGCCGATGGCGTCGTCACGTTTGAGGAAGGCGAGGAGCGGGGGGTAGACGGCGGGGGGTGGGGCGGGGGTGAAGCCGCCGAGGATGGCTGCGGTGAGGAGGCGGTTGGGCTGGGACTCCTCGGTGAGGTGGGGGGTGATTTTGGGGAGGATGGGGGTGAGGAGCTTGGCGAAGTCGGGTTTGTAGGCGGGGGGGCCGGGGGGTGGGGGGGTGACGGTCTTCTCGGGTTCGGGGGTGGCGGAGTCTGTGGGTGGGGCGGGGTCGGTGACGGCGGCGGGGGCGTCCTCCAGGGTGACGAGGGCGGTGAGGGTGTAGGTGCGGATGGGGGTGTCGGGGTTGGCGAGGGCACGCTGGATGAGGGGGAGGGCGGTCTGGAGGTCGGGGGCGGTGACGGAGAGGGGATGGTTGGTGAGGTCGGTGATGTCGTCGGTGGAGGGGGAGTGGCCGTTGGAGGCGCGGGTGAGGAGGTCAGTGAAGCGGGCGGTGAGGGGTCCGGGGGTTGCGGCGGGGACGGGCTGCTGGGCGAGCAGGGGGGCGGCGAGGATCGCGGAGAGCAGGAGGCGCAAGGGCTTCATATGGGGTTGGACGAGACGGGTGCTTGCTGGGGTACGAGATTCTGCCTGACGATATCTTCATTCACGATGTCCAGGAAGAGGGCGTGGACGCGGGTGTCATGGGAGAGCTCCGGGTGGAAGGTGGCGGCGAGGAGGTGACCCTGGCGGACGAGGACGGGGGACTCGTCGCGGCGGGCGAGGACTTCAACTGCGGAACCGGTCTGGGCGATGCGGGGGGCGCGGATGAAGACCATTTCGAGGGGGCCGCCGGGGAGGGCGGTTTCGGTGAGGAGGACGGTGGAGTCGATCTGGCGGCCGTAGGCGTTCCGCTCTACGGTGATGTCCATGGCCGCGAGGGAGTGCTGGGTGGGGTTTTGGACGTGGGTGGCTAAGAGGATGGCTCCGGCGCAGGTGCCGAAGGTTGGGGTGTGGCGGACGAAGGTGTGGAGGGCGTCGTAGAAGCCGTCGCGCTCCAGGTGCTTGAGGAAGGTGGTGGATTCGCCGCCGGGGATGATGAGGCCGTGGAGACCGGCGAGCTGGTCCGGGCGGCGGATGAGGATGGCTTCGGCGCCGAGAGCGATGAGGGCTTCGGCGTGTCTGGCGTATGCGCCTTGCAGGGCGAGGACGCCGATCTTGAGGGGCGTGGTCATTGAACTTCAGGATACCCGAGGATGGTGGGAGGTGTGGCCCACCCCTCCCGGTCGTTGTGTGCAAAATATTCAAAAGAAGTGGTTTAGGTCTGTATCAAAGACGACGACCCTCTACCTTTGAGCGGCGGAAAGTTACCCCCGGGTGGGACGGTTTCGCAGGGTGGGCGGACGTGCATCTGAGAAGTCTGAGGTGATGGGGATGGAGACGGTGATGCGGACGGCGGAGACGGAGAGCCTGGTGGTGGCGTACGAGCAGACGGGGCCGGATGCGGGGGAGGCGATTCTGCTGCTGCATGGGTGGCCGTATGGGGTGCGGACGTATGACGGGGTGAGGGATCGGATTGCGAACGAGGGGCGGCGGGTGGTTGTGCCGGAGTTGCGGGGATTTGGGGAGACGCGATACCGAAGTGCTGAGGTGGTGCGGAGCGGGCAGCAGGCGGCGCTGGGGAAGGATGTGGTGGACCTGATGGATGCGCTGGGGATCGAGCGGGCGACGCTGGTGGGGTATGACTGGGGTGGGCGCGGAGCGTGTGTGGCGGCGGCGCTTTGGCCGGATCGGGTGAAGGCCCTGGTGGCCTGCGGTGGGTATACGGTGCAGGATCTTGCGGGTGCGGGGGAGCCGAAGGAGGTGGAGCAGGAACGGCAGCTCTGGTACCAGTGGTACTTTCAGCAGGAGCGCGGGCGGGCGGGGCTGGAGGCGAACCGGGCGGCGCTGGCGGAGGTGCTTTGGCGGACGTGGTCTCCGGAGTGGGACTTCAGCGAGGAGCTGTTTGCGGAGACGGCGCGGGGGTTTGAGAACCCGGATTTTGTGGCGACGACGATTCAGTCGTACCGGCACCGGTATGGGAACGCAGCGGGGGATCCGGCGCTCGAGGGGCTTGAGGAGCGGCTGTCTGAGAGGCCGGCGATTGGGTGTCCAACGATTGTGCTGCATGGGGGGAACGATGCGGTAACGCCGGCGAGGGGGTCGGAGGGGCAGGAGGGGAGGTTTACGGGGCGGTATGAGAGGCGGGTGGTGAGAGGGGTGGGGCATTGCGTGCCGGGGGAGAGTCCGGGGGTGGTGGCGGAGGCGGTGGAGGGGGTCCTGCGGGGGTGAAGGCGGGATCAAGGCCGTCGCAGGTCTGAGGATCTCGTCTCGAGCTTGCAGGTCATCCTCAGCTCTCCTCCTTCTGGGTCTTCCTCCATGCCGAGCGGACCTTTCTCAGAGGCAACGGTTGTGAATAGGGGTGAGGCCGCATCCCGAGGCTGGGCGGTCTTTTGCTGCATGGAGGTCCGAAATGAGACGCTTTTAGGTGCGTTTTGGGGTGAAGTGCGACTTTTGATGAGGATTTGGGGTGTTTGTGCTAGGCTTAGGGTGTCGGTTGAACAGATTGGTTCTTGCAGTAGCCTTATTGGTAGATGTCCAATTCGTCCGAACGTCAATTCAGCAGTACGAGGAAGTCATTATGGAACAGGGAACAGTGAAGTGGTTTAACGACGCGAAGGGCTTTGGGTTTATCAGCAGGCAGAACGGCGAGGATGTGTTCGCGCATTACTCGGCGATCACCTCCAGCGGATTCAAGAGCCTTCAAGAAGGTCAGGCTGTGCAGTTCAACGTGGTCAAGGGACCCAAGGGCTGGCAGGCTGCCGATATTCAGCCTCTCTAAGCTTTAGTGCGGGACGAAAGAAGGACGGCTGACGCCGTCCTTCTTTTTTTGTGGCTAGAGTGTTTCTTACCAGCCTTCGGGGAGTTCGTCTCCGGGATCGGGTGGGCGGGTGCTGGGTCGGCGGAGAATCTTCCGAGCGGCTTCGATACTGGCATCCGTGGGACTTTTGCGGCTCTTTAGCCAGCCTAGATGAGCCTGATGCGCCCTGTGACTCTCGATTGCAAATTTTACGAACTCTTCGAAGGTTATCGCTTCCGTGGTGCAGATCGACTCGACCTGCTGGAGTACCGCGGGAGACAGATTTGCGGAGAAACCCTCGGCGATAGGTAATTGCTGACTTGCTTCAGGATTAGCTTCATGAAGTTGCACTTCAGCCTCCTTTGAGGTTTTTGAGCAGTGTTCGCGCATCGACAACATCAATGCCAAAGGCGACCGCTGGCGGGCGCAGGTGACGTATGTTGTTGGTTACGATTGTATCGGCTCTGCCGTTGATCGCAAGTTCCAGGACCAGGTCATCGTTAGGATCAATGGAAAGTGGACGGTGTCTTACGTCGATTTCTACTGCTTCCGAGAGGCCTTCCAACTGCTCGATCAGTTCTCCCACGAGTTCTATGGAAATACTAAATCGAGCCAGTTGCTCCGGGCGAAAGGCAACGTCCCGATATTCATATGCCAAACCCAAACTCAAGAGAAGAGTTATGCGCCGGTCCAGGACCTGCTCGACAAGCAGTGCGGAGGCTCCGCTGGGGGAGCGGAGGGGGCGATGAGGACGGAGGTGTCCAGGACGAGCCGCATCGCGGCTGAATTACCAGCCGCGGTTTTGCATCATGTCGGATTCGGCGATGTTGGCTACGGCGAGGCCCTTCATGGCTCCGAGACAGTCTTCGGAGGCTTCGGCGAGGATGGCCGGGTTGTCAAAGTGGGTGGCGGCGCGGACGATGGCCTTGGCGCGGGATTCGGCTTCGGCGCGCTCTTCGGGGTTTTTGAACTCGCCGGGTTTGGAGCCGAAGAGCTCGGCTTCCTCTGCGTCGTAACGGCTGACGTTGAGGCGGATGTTGCCCTCCTTCATGAAGATGCCGGAGCCGACGAAGACGGTCTGGGCTCCGAGCTGCATCATGAGGGCGGCGTCTGCGGGGGTGGCGATGCCGCCGGCGGAGAAGTTGGGGACGGGGAGCTGGCCGGTTTTGGCGACCATCTGGACGAGCTCGTACGGGGCCTGGAGGTTTTTGGCGGCGGCGTAGAGCTCCTGGTCGGAGAGGACGGTGAGGGCTTTCATCTCCGAGGTGATTTTGCGCATGTGCTTGACGGCGTGGATGACGTCGCCGGTGCCGGGTTCGCCCTTGGTGCGGATCATGGCTGCGCCTTCGGCGATGCGGCGGAGGGCTTCTCCGAGGTCCTTTGCGCCGCAGACGAAGGGGGTTTTGAACTTGTGCTTGTCGATGTGGTGGAGTTCGTCTGCGGGGGTGAGGACTTCGGACTCGTCGATGAAGTCGACGGCGAGATGCTCGAGGATCTGGGCTTCGACGAAGTGGCCGATGCGGACCTTGGCCATGACGGGGATGGAGACGGCGGCCTGAATCTCCTTGATCATTTTGGGGTGGGACATGCGGGCTACGCCGCCTTCGGCGCGGATCATGGCGGGCACGCGCTCGAGGGCCATGACGGCGACGGCGCCGGCGGCTTCGGCGATGATGGCCTGATCGACGTCCATGACGTCCATGATGACGCCGCCTTTGAGCATTTCGGCGAGGCCGGTTTTGAGGCGGAGGCCGTTGGAGTTTCCGTTGTGAGTGGGGGTTGCCATGTGCTTCTCCTTGCGTTCAGCCGGGCGCTGCGAGGCCAGTTGTGCCGGGGTGAGGGAACCAGTTTAGCAGTTCCAGGGGGCTGAGGACGCTGTGTGCGGCGGTTGCTACAAATCCGTTGACCTGCGGTTGGGCGTATGAAATACAGGTGCGTGACGGGCGAGGAATGACGACGATGGCGACTGCGGCGACGATGGTGCGGCCAAGGGTGACGACGCGGCGGTATGACGATGCGTTCTTCGTGGGGATGTCAGTGGCGATCCTGGTGACGGTGGTGCTGGGGTTTGGGCCGACATATTTTTATCGCGGGACGGTGTTTGCCAAGCTGCCAAGTGCGCTGGTGCACGTGCATGGGGCGGTGTTTTCAAGTTGGGTGATTTTGTACGTGGTGCAGACGGCGCTGGTGGCGATGAAGAAGATCAAGTGGCATCGGACGCTGGGGACGTTTGGCGGCTTGCTGGTGGCGGCGATGGTGGGACTGGGCTGGGCTGCGACTATTGCGACGGTACGGCGAGGGGCTACGCCGCCAATCTTTACGCCGGCAGAGTTTCTGGTGGTGAACTGCTGGGGAATCGTTCTGTTTGCGGCGATGGTGGCGTGGGGGATTGTGAAGCGGCGGGATGGGGCGGCGCACAAGCGGCTGATGCTGCTAGCGACGATCGGGATTATGCCGCCGGCGATTACGCGGTTTGTGATCTTTGGGCTGCACAAGGGCGGCGGGTGGATTCCGCTGTACATGCTGGCGCTTTGCGGGGTGGTGTTCGTGTTCGATGTGTGGACGAGGGGGAGGCCGCACTATGCGACGGTGGTGGGGACGCTTGTGACGTTTTCGGTTCCGGTAACGGCTGGGGCGTTGAAGAACCTGCCGGCGCTGCAACATGCGGCGGCCTGGCTGATCGCGCATCCGTAACTTAGGCGAGGTCGCGGGTAGGGCGGCCGGGGATGAGGCGGGGGTCGATGGCGAGGAAGAGGCCGGTGGCCTGGGCGAGGAGGGTGCCGTCCGGGTGGTGGAGGGTGGCGGCGTGGAAGAGCTTGCGGCCTTCGCGGCGGAGGTGGCGGCCGGTGAGGGTGAGGGGCGTGTGGAGGGGGCTGGGGCGGAGGTAATCGACTGTGAGATTGCGGGTCATGGCGAGGACGGCGAGGGGGCGGTTGAGCTTGGACATGGCCTCGTCCATGAGGGTGGCGATGATGCCGCCGTGGAGGTGGCCGGGCGGGCCTTCATGCAGGCGGGTGAGGTTGACCGTGGCTGTGGCGGTGATGTTGTCGGGGTCGTCTGTGTTGTAGGTGAAGGTGAGGTGGAGGCCCTGGGGATTGTCCGGGCCGCAGCCGAAGCAGTGGTTGGCTTGCTCGTCGAGTGTTTTATCTGGGGAGTGGGATTCTGTCGGCACGAGTTGAGGATACCGTGCGGGTGAGAGAATTTTGCCGGAGGGTGTGCGATGCAGGTTGAGGGTAAGGGCGCGGTGCCGATGTTCCATGTGTACGACGTGCCGACGGCGGTGGCGTTTTATCGGGATGGGCTGGGATTCGAGGTGGTGATGCATTCGCCGCCGTTTACGGATGCGAAGGATGACTACGGGTGGGCGCTGCTGCGGTTGCAGGGTGTGGAGCTGATGCTGAACAACATGTACGAGGATAATGTCCGGCTGGAGCGGGATGCGGCGAGGCAAGAGGCGCATGGGGATACGACGCTGTACGTGGGGTGCAGGGATGTGGATGGGGCGTATGCGGAGCTGAAGGCGAAGGGCATTGCGGTGAACCCGCCGAAGGATTCGTATTACGGGATGCGGCAGATGTACCTGTGGGATCCGGATGGGTACTGCCTCTGCTTCCAGTGGCCCAATAAGGCTTAGGCGGGGGCGTTGCAGAGGGCGATGATGGAGGGGCCGAAGCGCTCGACCTTGTCCGGGCCGATGCCGTGGATGGATTGAAGTTGCGAGAGGGTGCGGGGCTGCGAGAGGACGATGCTGCGCAGGGCGGTGGTGCCGAGGACGAAGAACTGGGGGAGGCCCATGCGTTCGGATTCGGATTTTCGCCAGTCGCGGAGGCGCTGCTCGAGGGCGGCCTGGGCGGGGGTGAAGACTTCGCCGGGGGACTCGGGGCGTGGAGATGGGGTGGGGTTCTGAGGGTGGTTGAAGAGGGCGGGTGGAGGGTTGTGGTTCCCACTCATCGACGGTGAGGCTGTCGATGAATGGGGCACGGGAGGGACTGATGCCGGGCTGAAGAGGGCGGGGGGGGATTTGAAGCTCCCACTCATCGACGAAGAAGCTATCGATGAATGGGGCACCCGGGCTTCTGGGGCGGGAACGCGGGTCTTCTTGGGCTTGGATGGGGTGGGGGTTGGGGTGCCGAAGTCGCCGGGGACGGGGGAGCCGGCGCAGAGGGCGATGAGGGCCGGGCCGTAGCGCTCGGATTTGTCCGGGCCGATGCCGGAGACTTGCTGGAGCTGGGTGAGGGTGGCGGGCTGGGCTTGGGCGAGGGCGCGGATGGTGGCGTCCGAGAGGACGATGAAGGCGGGTTTGCCGGTCTTGGCGGCTTCGGCTTTGCGCCAGGCGCGGAGGGTCTCTTCGAGCTGCTGCTGGGCGGGGGTGAGGAGAATTTCTGAGATCCCACTCATCCGCGATGAGGCTGCGGATGAATGGGGCACCCTGGATTTGCGGGTCTTGGAGGAGGATGCGGAGGTGGCGGCGATGTTGCTGAGCACGACGCCGAGGGGCACGCCGGAGGAGAGGGTGCGGGCTAGCTCCTGGCCTTCATAGGTGAGGGAGGCTTTTTTGTAGGTGATAACGCGGCCGTCGGGGGCGGTGAAGGTGTCGTTGGTGTACTGGAGGAGAGCGGCGCGGGCGAGGCCATCGAGGAGGGCGTCGAAGAGCTTGCGGTCTTTGGCGATGGCGGGGGAGAGGTCGAGCTCGGTGTGGAGGCGGCCGGTGGCGCGGGCATTGCCGTTCGAAAGCTCGCGGAGGATCTGGCGGAGGTCGCGGTCTTCGGCGGCAGAGGGCTCGGCGAAGGACTGGGCAGTGACGTTGCCGGGGGCGCAGACGTCGCAATGACCGCAGGGGGTGTGGGCGTCGGCTAGGTCTCCGAAGTGGCGGATGAGGGCGGTCATGCGGCACTGCGGGGTCTGGGCGAAGTCCATGACGCGGTCAATCTGGGCGCGACGAAAGGCGATCTGCTGCCCGTAGCCGGTGTGCCAGGAGGCGGGCGCGGCGCCTGCGCCGGCGGAGCGGACGTGGCCGTTCATGTCGATCTGGGCGGCGCCGTGGGCGGCGAGTTTTTCGACGGACTTGACGAAGGTGTCGCGGTCCATGCGGAGCTTGAGGGCGAGGATGTCCGGGGGGTAGAAGTCTTCGCCGAGGATGCCTGCGACCTTGGCGAGCTCGGTGGGTGGGGGGTAGTCGCGGTCGAGGAAGAAGTCGTGCATCTTGCGGTCTTGAAAGCTGTAAAGGAGGACGGTGCGGGAGGGTTTGCCGTCGCGGCCGGCGCGTCCGATCTCCTGGTAGTAGGCCTCGACCGAGGCGGGGAGGGCGGCGTGGATGACGGTGCGGACATCGGCTTTATCGATGCCCATGCCGAAGGCGATGGTGGCGACGACGACGTCGAGCTTGCCGGAGAGAAAGTGCCGCTGGACGCGTTCGCGGACGCTGGGTTCGAGGCCAGCGTGATAGGCGGCGGCGCTTCCGCCGAGCTGGCCGGCGAGCTCTTCCGCGGCCTTGCGGCTGGGGGCGTAGACGATAGCGGGCTTGCGGGATTTGTCCGAGAGAAACTTGGCGATGAAGGCGGTGCGCTGGGGTTTCGAGAGTTCGAGGACTTCAATGTGGAGGTTGTCGCGACGGAAGCCGTGGATGAAGAGGGCGGGGGTTTGGAGGCCGAGTTGGGTGGCGATGTCTTTCTGAACTTGCGGTGTGGCGGTGGCGGTGAGGGCGATGATGGGTGCGGGGCGAAGGGCGGGAAGATGGTCGCCGAGGGTACGGTAGTCCGGGCGGAAGTCATGGCCCCAGGCGCTGATGCAGTGGGCCTCGTCGATGGCGATGAGGGATGGTTTGCGGCGGGCGAGCATCTCCGGGAAGCCGGGGACGCGCATGCGCTCGGGTGCGATGAAGAGGAACTGGAGCTTGCCGTCGAGGTAGTCGCGGCAGGCCTGGCGGGCGTCCTCACGGGGCAGGCCGGAGTGGATGCGGGCGACGCGGAGGCCGGCTGCGGAGAGCTTGTGGGCCTGGTCGTCCATGAGGGCGATGAGCGGGCTGACGACGAGGGCGGCGCTGGCATGTCCCTGTTGCTGGCGGGCGATGGCGGGGAGCTGGTAGCAGAGGCTTTTGCCGGCGCCGGTGGGCATGACGAGCAGGACGTCGCGGCCATCGGTTGCGGCGCGGCAGACGGCTTCCTGATTGGCGCGGAAGGCGGGGAAGCCGAAGGTGGATTGGAGCAGGGCGGAGAGGTCAGGCATGATGCGTCTATAGGCTAGTTTCGCATATTGTTTGCCCGACGGATGGTGCAGGGGTGGAATCAGGAGAGGTGCGGGAGGCTAGGATTTGGGTTGATGGGTTGAGCCGCGGACGATTGCCGGCTGGTGCCGACGCGCGATGCGGTAGAAGCGAGCGTCGCAGGAGTAACAGCGATACGGGAAGACCTTGACGATGCTGAGGACGTACTCCATGAAGTGTCTGTGGGCACGACGGGGGGCTTCGTGGGTGCCGCATTTGGGGCAGGTCTGGTTCATCGGTCACCTTCTTGGCTGATGGCTCACAGATGTTGGGCCGGTTCGTCCGTGCAGATTGGCGTCGCATCGGCTCCGGATGGTGAGAGCACGTCACGCAGGGCGCCAGTGGGGATAGTAGACACCAGAAGCTGCGTGCAAAGTTGCGATTCAGAGGGAATTGAGGAGTTTTTCTTATAAGCCGCGGACCATTTTGGAGTCGGCGGGAGAGTTGCGAGCGGGATCTCCGTGGCTCGGCGCGGGTGCCGGCACCTTTTGCTCAGACTGCGAGACGGCGGTTCGCTGATGAATGGGGAGGGATCAGGGGGTGGGGCAGGTGGGGGATCCGGTGTCGGCGACGGAGGCGATGAGCCACTTGCCGTTGACCTGCACGAGGTTGAAGAGGTCGGTGCCACAGTGGTCGGGCTTGCCGTCGATGAGGAAGGTGAAAGGGGCCCAGACGACGGCGAGGTCGTGGTCGATGCGGATGAGGGGGTCGTGGATGCGCTCTTCAATGTGCGCCTGAATGCCGGTTTTGGCGGGCTTGCCGACGCGCTCGGCGAAGGATTCGATGGTGAGCTGGGAGGGTTGCCGTCCCGCATGAGGACCATGGAGGCGCCGGGGAGGAAGGGCGCGCGGATGGCGGCGGGGTCGCGCGCGGTCATGCCGGCGAACATGGCCTGGATGGGGGCGAGGACCGCGGTGGCCTCCGGCGTTTGGGCGGGAAGAGCCGCGGCGATGATGAGGCCGAGGAGAAGAGGAAGCTTCATGGAGGCGATTGTAGCGGGTGGCTCAATGTATCGCGTTGAAACAATTCAGCGGGCGGGATCGTACAGAGTGCATCGTTTCAATTTTGCTTCCTGAGGAGAGTCGCTGATGGCTTCTGGCATTCGTACGTGTGCGTTTGGGCTGGTGGTTTTGGCTGGATTGGGTTCATCGATGCCGGGGCAGTCAACGGGTGGGCGGCGTGGTGCCGCACCGGTTCCGGGCGCGGCCGGCATGGAGGGTGGCGAGGAGCAGACCTTGCCGATTCCGCCGGAGACGAGCAGCGTGACCAAGCATGACTGGAGCGCAGGCGGGCGCACGATCCACTACACGGCGACGGCGGGGAACCTGCTGATCCGGGACGACAAGGATAAGGCCAATGGGAGCATCTTCTATGTCGCGTACACCGAGGACGGAGTGGATGCGAAGAACCGGCCGGTGACATTTTTTTATAATGGTGGACCGGGGTCTGCGACGATCTGGCTGCACATGGGATCGCTGGGTCCGGTGCGGGTGATTACGGAGAGTCCGAAGGCGACGGGGCCGGCTCCGTTTCAGTGGGTGCAGAACGAGTACAGCCTGATCGATAAGAGCGACCTGGTGTTTATCGATGCGCCGATGACGGGTTTCTCGCGGGCGGTGGGCAAGGGGACGGGGAAGGACTTTCAGGGCGTGGATGAGGATATCCACGCGTTCAATAAATTTATTACGCGGTACATTACGGTGAATCAGCGGTGGAACTCGCCGAAGTTCTTATTTGGTGAGAGCTATGGGACGACGCGGTCGGCGGGGCTGGTGGCTTCGTTGAACAATGACGGGATTGAGTTCAATGGGGTGACGCTGCTGTCGTCGATTTTGAACTATGGCGAGCGGTCAGCGGGCTATGACACGGAGGCGATTGGGTACTTCCCTTCGTTTGCGGCGATTGCGTATCAGCACAACAAGGTGAAGCACACGGGCACGATTGCGGAGTGGGTGGAGCAGGCTCGGGAGTTTGCGGGGGGGCCGTATATGATCGCGCTGCATAAGGGCGATAAGCTGCCGCCGGCGGAGTTTGACGCGATTGCGGCGAAGGTGGCGGGTTTCACGGGGCTGAGCGTGGAGTACGTGAAGGAGTCCAAGCTGCGGATTCCTGCGACTCGGTTCCGGAAGGAATTGCTGCGGGATGAGGGGCAGATCCTGGGACGGTATGACGCGCGCTTTGAGGCGTTTGATGCGGACTCAGCGGGGGAGAACCCGGGGTTTGACCCGTCCGATACCGGTATCAGCGGGGTGTATGTGGGGGCGTTCCACACGTATATCGAGCAGGAGCTGAAGTATATGAGCCAGGAACCATACCTGCTGCACGCGGGTGGGGGTGGAAGCTGGAACTTTATGCATCAGCCGAGCGGCGCGCAGGGTGGCGGGGGTGGCGGACGAGGCGGCCAGCCACAGCCGGATGTGGCGATGGACCTGGCGGATGCAATGCGGAAGAACCCCAAGCTGAAGGTGTTCAGCGCGAACGGATATTTCGACCTGGCGACGCCTTTCTTCAATACTGAGTACGACTTGCACCACATGCTGCTGCCTCCCTCGATCATGGGGAATGTGCAGTTTGGGTACTATCCGGCGGGGCACATGGTGTACCTGAACGTGGAGGCACTGAAGGAGCTGAAGGGGGATATGTCCAAGTTCTACGGGGAGGCTACGGCCCGGTAGAGCTTGATCTTTAGAGTGAAACCGGGGTAAGATAGAACGTTGCGTTGAACTGGTAAAAGCTTCTATCTAAAGGAACTTTATGGCAAAGCGTCGTGGAAATCCGAACTGGGGCAAGCCGGAGCCGATTGGTCCGGTGGTGCCGACTGTCACCTCATTTGAGCTGGTGGTGAAGGAGTACAAGCTGACGCCCGATCAGTACATCCGCTCGACGAGATTGCGGGAATGGGCACGGCGGAACAAGAACTCGAAGTACATCCCGGAGGCGCTGCTGGAGGCCTGGGGATTCGAGATCGAGTCGACACTGTAGTTGTATGTTGCTGAAAATAAACGCCGCTTCCTATCCAGGGGCGGCGTTTTTGCTTTGGGACTACGATGTGAGGTGAGGAATTTATGGCTGAGATGGAGTCGAAGTTTGCGACGATTGAGCAGGCGGTGGCAGAGATTCGGGCTGGCCGGCAGGTTGTGGTGGTGGACGATGAGGACCGGGAGAACGAGGGCGACCTGACGATGGCGGCGGAGTTTTGTACGCCGGAGGACATCAACTTCATGGCGAAGTTTGGGCGGGGGCTGATCTGCCTGACGTTGACGGAGGAGCGCGCGGATTACCTGCGGCTGGGGCCGATGACGCAGGACAATACGTCGCGGTTTGGGACGGCGTTTACGGAGACCATTGAAGCAAGAGAAGGGGTTACGACGGGGATTTCGGCTGCGGACCGGGCGCATACGATCAAGGTGGCGATCAATTCGGCGAGCACGGCGCAGGATCTTGCGAGGCCGGGTCATGTTTTTCCGCTAAGAGCAAGAAAGGGCGGGGTTTTGGTGCGGGCGGGGCAGACGGAGGCGTCTGTCGACCTGGCGCGAATGGCGGGGCTGGTGAGCGCGGGGGTGATCTGCGAGATTATGAACGACGACGGCACCATGGCGCGGGTGCCGGACCTAGCTATCTTTTGCAAAACACATGGGTTAGTGATGGTGACGGTGGCGGATTTGATCCGGTACCGGCTGCAGCATGAGCGGTATATCCGGCGGGTGGCGGAGGGGGTGCTGCCCACGGTGTATGGGGAGTTCCGGATGATTGCGTATGAGAACGAGATGGATGCGAATGAGAGCCATGTCGTTCTTTTGAAAGGGGATGTGAGCTGCGAGGAGGTGGTTCCGGTGCGGGTGCATACGCACTCGCTGGCAGAGGATGTGTTTGGGGATCATGGGGTGATCGATGGGTCTTTGCGGATGATTGCGGAGGCGGGGCGGGGGGCGCTGCTGTACCTGCATAACGGGACGCGGGGGTTTGGGATTGACCGGACGGTGGAGCCGCATCGTATTTTGAATCAGCGAGATACGCGGCGGGAGGATGGGTCGACGAGAACGCTAAGGCAGGTGGGGCTAGGGGGGCAGATCCTGTCCGATTTGGGGATTCGGCGGATCCGGCTGCTGACGAATACGCCGACGCATGTGCCGGCGCTGCAGGGGTTTGGGATTGAGATTGTGGAGCAGGTTGGGGTGGAGGTAAGAGGGGTTCATCCATGAAAGCTTGCGTTATGGTGGATTTGGTTTTTCGGTTGGCGTAAGGGGTTTCGATGGAGTGGGTTGCGGGACCTCTTGCATGTGGGGCATCCATCATAGTTTCTGTGGTGAGTGATGGTGAAGTTGTGGTGAATGGTGTGGGTAGGGTGGGTTAGGGGCAGCGGGTCTTGTGGTGGGTTGAAGATGGTGTATCCCAAGGGCCGAAGGCGCGACGAGGAATGGGATGCCGGGAAGGTTGGGGCGGGGGGAGAATGCGGCACCTGTTCGGGGCGGGTTGGAATGTACGTCCCACTCATCGCGGTGAGGCTGCGATGAATGGGGCACCCGGCAGTCTGGTGAGGAAAGGACGGCGGGTACCCGTAGGGGCTATTGGACGATGAGGGTGAGGGTGATGGTTTGGGTGAGGGTGGGGCCGGAGGTCGAGGAGGCGGTGACGGTGTATTGGTAGGTGCCGGGTGGGGTGAGTTGGACGTTTGGGTTTCGGCCTCCGCCGCAGGCAGTGAGGGTGAGGAGGGTGGTGAGCGACAGCAGGATGAGGAAGAAGGAAGAGCGGGCATTCTCGCGCGAGTCTGTCGAGGGTTGAGGCGGGATTGGCTTCAACGGGGTCCTTCGACTACGTCCGTAGCGAAAGGCGCGACGGACTTCGCTCAGGATGACGCTTCTTCTCTTCATCCTGAAAAGCGGGGTGCAGAGGAGGAGGGCGGTGAGGGTGAGGGGGGCGAGGATGGCGGAGGTTTTGATGCCGGTGACGGTGTTGAGAGTGGCGGTGGAGGTGAGGGGGGAACCGGAGAGGGTGAGGGTGCTCGCCTGAAGGGAGCAGGAGCCGTATGGGGCGGGGATGACGGGGGCGCAGGTGAGGGCGACGGTGCCGGAGTAGCCGGCGGTGGGGGTGAGGGTGAGGGTGTAGTGGGCTGGGTAGGGGGCGGTGGTGGTGACGGTGGCGGATGCGGCTCCGTTGACGGTGAGGGTGAAGGAGCCGGCGGAGAGGCCGGTGCCGGTGAGGGGGATGGTGAGCGGGGAGGATTTGTCCGAAGAGGCGATGGTGAGGGTGCTGGGGCGGGGGCCGAGGGCGGTGGGGGTGAAGGTGATTTGGGCGGTGCAGTTCTGGGCGGGGCGGAGGGTGGTGAGGGGGCAGGGGTTGGTGAGGGCGTAGTCGGGAGCGTCGAGGGTGAAGGCGAGGCGGGTGATGTCTGCGGAGCCGGAGTTGGTGACGGTGAGGGTCTGGTTGGCGGAGCCGCCGAGGACGATGGAGCCGAAGGCGAGGGCGGAGGGGGTGACGACGAGTTGGGATTGCATGCCGATGCCGGTGAGGGGCACGGTGAGGGGGTTGGTGGAGGCGGAGGAGGCGATGGAGAGGGTGGCGGGGCGCGGGCCGGTCTGGGAGGGGGTGAAGGCGACCTGGACGGTGCAGGTTGCGCCGCCGGGGAGGGGCGAGCCGGCGGGGGGGCAGGTGCCGGTGGGGGTGTAATCGCCGGTGGCGGTGATGGAGGTGAAGAGGACGGGGGAGGCGCTGGTGTTGGTGATATCGACGGGGAGGGTGGAGGTCTGGCCGAGCTGGAGCCCGCCGAAATCGAGGGCGGAGGGGGAGATGGCGAGGGCGTTGGCGGTGGAGGTGGCGAGGAGGGAGAGGAAGTCGAGCGAGGAGGTGGAGTCTGAGGCGATTTGGAGGGCGGCGAGGTGGGGGCCGGGGGATTGGGGGGTCGCGGTGAGGGTGAGGGTGCAGGAGGCGCCGGCTAGGAGGGTGGCGGGGCAGGCGTTGACGAGGGTGAAGTCTGGCGGGACGGTGAGGGAGGCGAGGTGGAGGGTGACGAGGCCGGTGTTAGTGAGGGTGACGGTCTGGGCGGAGGAGGTGTCGCCGACCTGGGTGGAGGGGAAGGTGAGGGAGCCCTGGGAGAGGGTGAAGGTGCGGAGGGCGGAGGCGTTGGTGGGGTTGGAGACGGCGAGGGGGCCGGCCTGGCCGGAGAGGTTGAGGAGGTCGGGGCTCGAGGAGGCGTCGGATTCAAGGGTGAGGAGGCCGGTGTCCGAGGTGCTGGCGGGGGAGGCGGTGCCGGAGGGAACCTGGTTGGTGGGGACGTAGGTGAGGGTGACGGTGCAGGATTGGGCGGGGGCGAGGGCGATGGGGCAGGCGGTGGAGGAGAGGAAGGGTGGGGCGGAGGTGACGCGGCGGATGGTGATCGATGGGGAGCCGATGGGGTTTCGGTTGGCGAGGGTGAGGGGGATGGTGCCGGACTGGCCGGAGGTGACCTGGCCGAAGTTGAGGACGCCGGACTGGATGGGGGTTTGTGGGGGGGCGGTGGGGGGGGGGGGGCCGGCGGATGGGGTGCCGAAGCCCTGGAGGTAGGCGATGGAGGTGAGGGTGGGGCTGGCGTCGGATGGGGTGGCGGTGACGATGAGGGATCCGGTGATCTGGGCGTTGGTGAGGGGGGTGAACTCGAGTGTGACGGTGCAGGAGGAGGTGGGGGCAAGGGCGGTGCAGGGGGAGCCGATGAGGGCGAACTGGCGGGGGAGGGTGAGGGCGAGGGTATAGGAGTGGGGGGTGAGGTTTTGCAGGGTGAACTGGCGGAGGCCGCCCTGGGTGAGGATGGGGGTGGGGCCGAAGTCGGATTGGGCGGGGGTGATGAGGAGGCCGGCGGAGGTGCTGGTATAGGCGCCGGTGAGGGGGACGGTGTAGGTGGTGGAGGTGATGGTGCCGCCAGGGGTGGTGGCGGTGACTGGGAGCGATAGGACGTCCGAGATGAGGGCGGAGGTGGGGGTGAAGGTGACGGTGAGGGTGCAGGTTTGGGTGGGGGCGAGGGTGGTGCAGGTGCTGATTGGGGCGAAGGCGGGGGAGGTGACGGTGGGTGGGGCGAGGGTGAGGGTGGCGGTGCCGGTGTTGGTGAGGGTGATGGATTGCTGGGTGGCGGAGGGGCCGGGAACGTTCTGGAAGACGAGGGCGGTGGGGTTGAAGGAGAGGCCGGGGTCTGGGGTGGCGGTGGCGGTGAGGGTGGCGGTGACGGAGTCGCCGGTGGCGGTGGTGAGGGTGAGGGTGCCGGGGCGGGTGCCGGTGGCGGTGGGGGCGAAGACGACGTTGAGGAGGCAGGAGGCGGAGTAGGCGAGGGTGCCGGGGGTGCAGGATTGGCCGCCGGTGGGGGTGGGGGAGAGGGCGTAATCGCCGGTAAGGGTGGGGGCGAGGAGGGTGATGGCCTGGCCGCCGGGGGTGAGGTTGGTGAGGGTGAAGAGGGTTGGGGGGCTGGTGGAGTTGACCGGGATGGAGCCGAAGGAGGGGGTGAGAGGGGTGAGCTGGAGGCCGGAGGCGGCGAGGCCGGTGCCGGTGAGGACGAGGGTATAGGGTGCGCCCGCAGGGGAGCTGGCGAGGGTGAGGGTGCCGGGTTGGGGGCCGGTGGCGGCGGGGTTGAAGTGGATGGCGAGGTAACAGTTGGGGCACGAGGAGGTGGTGGCCGGGGTAAAGGTGGTGGCGGCGGGGGTGAAGCCGGTATCGGGAAGGAGGGCGACGGAGTATGGGCCGGTGGCGGTGGCGGTGAGGGTGGAGAAGGGTTGGGCGATTTTATAGAGGTGGGTGACGGGTTCGCCGAGGGTGGTGCTGCCTTGATCGAGGGTGCCGTTATTGGCGGGGAGGATGGGGGTGGCGGTGCCGGTGAGGGAGACGTAAGCGGGGGAGAAGGTGGCGCCGCCGGCGGCGATCGAGAGCAGGCCTTGGCGGGTGCCGGGCTGCGAGGGGATGAAGGTGAGGGCGACGGCGCAGGTCTGGCCGCCGGGGAGGGCGGAGGGGCAGGAGGATTGGGAGGTGAAATCGCCGGTGAGGGTGAGGGCGAGTGAGAAGGGGGACGCACCGGTGTTGGTGATGGTGATGTTCTGCGAGGTGGCGGAGACGCCGGTGATGGGGACGGGGGTGGGGAAGGTGAGGGAGGTGGGGGAGTAGGCGAGGTTGGGATTGACGGTGGCGCCGCCGACGCCGGGCTGGGGGAGGGATTGGCCGGTGACGAGGACGGTGAGGGTCTGGCCGAGGCCGTTGGGGTCGAGGGAGAGGAGGACGGAGTCTTTGGAGGGGACGGTGGGGGAGAGGTAGTCTATGCGGATGGGGCAGACGGATTGGGCGGGGATGAGGGTGGGGCAGGTGTCGGTGAGGGTGAAGGGGGAGGAGGCGGGGAGGGTGAGGGGGGTGTGGGCGAGGGGGGTGGAGGAGGCGTTCGAGAGATGAAGGAAGCGGGGGAGGCGGAGGCCGGATCGGAACTGGGTGCCGAAGTCGATTTGAGTGGAGGAGAGGGCGAGGGAGGCGGCCTGGGTGTAGGCGGTGAGGAGGAGGGATCGGGTGCCGACTTGCCAGTACTGGGAGAGGAGGGCGTCGGACGAGGGAGTGGAGGGGACGGTGAGGGCGATGGTGATGTGGCAGGTGGTGGCGGGGGCGAGGGTGTGGAGGGTGGGGGTGCCGGGGCAGTCGGTGGAGGACTCGGTGAAGGGCGGGGTGGGGGATTTGGGGGTGGTGGGGATGCCGGAGGCGAAGGATTGGGGGGTGGGGCCGAGGTTGGTGATGGTGACGGTGCGGAGGGCGGCGGGGCTGGTGCTGGTCTGGATGCCGTAGTCGAGCTCCTTGGGGGAGAAGACGATGGTGGAGGCGGGGATGGGTGGGGTGGGGACGGTGACGGATTGGGAGGAGGCGTTGGCGGCGGAGGCGGTGAGGGTGGCGGGGTTGCCGGAGGTGTCGGAGGTTAGGAGGATGTTGCATTCGGCTGCGGAGGGGAGGCTCGTGGGGCAGTTGGTGGAGAGGGTGGCGTTGGTGGCGGTGAGTTGGAGAGATTGGGCGGCGGCGGAGCCGAGGTTGCGGAGGATGAGGAAGGGATTGTCGTCTGCTGAGAGGGCGAGGGTGGGGGCGGAGACTGCGGGATTGAGCTTGGCGAGGTAAGCGGCGGAGCCGGGGCAGAGGCTGCCGGTGCAGGAGGCGGCGGTGGGGATGGCGGCGTGGATGGTAGAGGGGAGGACGGGAGTGGGGATGAGGGGGAGGTCGTAGGTTTCGGTGGCGAGGAGGGTGGAGGAGGCGGTGGGTTGGGCGGCGCCGGCGATGAGGGGTTCGCCTGAGGGGTCTGTGCTCGTATCCAGGGCGATGGAGGTGAGGGTGAGGGGGATGCTGGCGAAGGTGGGATTGGCGTTGGGGAGACCGCCGAAGCGGGCGGATTGGTCGATTGCGAGTTGGCCGGTGGTTGAGGGGGTGAGGCGGAGGGCAAGCCCGGTACCGAGAGAGGCGAGGGTTGGGGTGGGGATAAGGGGGGCGGTGAGGGTTTCGGCGACCCAGATGGCACCGGAGGGGGTGGGGGTGGCTAAGGATGTGTTGCCGGGGGCAAGGAGGATGGAGGAGGTGACGGAGGAGGCGTCGAGGGGGAGTTGGAGGAGGGATTGGTAGGTGAGGGGGGCGGCGAGGGGGGTGAGGACGGTCTGGATGGGGAACTGGCCGGGGGCGATGCTGCCGGTGAGGAGGAGAGATTGGGCGTCGGTGCTGAGGGCGATGGAGGTGAGGCCCGGGCCGGGGATGAAGGTGGAGAGGGTGATGCCGTCGCCGGCGGGGGTGAGCTTGGTGAGGAAGCCGGAGGGGCTGGTGAGGGTGTTGGGGACGAGGGCGGCGACGGTGGGGTAACCGGAGGCGGTGGTGCTGCCGACGATGTAGGCGTTGTCTGCGGCGTCTGCCGCGATGGCGGTGGGGGAGGTGTTGCCCTGAGCTCCGGTGAGATAGGTGGCGTAGAGGAGGGTGGCGCCATCGGACGAGAATTTTTCGACGAAGCCGTTCTGGGTGCTGCCGGGGGCGGGGGATTGCTGGATGCCGTCGCCGGTGACGGGGAGGGTGGAGGTGAAGAGGCTGCCGGTGACGAAGACGGCGTCGGCGGTGGCGGCGAGCGAGGAGGCGGCGATGCGGCTGCCGCCGGTGAAGGTGACGAAGACGGGGGCGAGGGTGGAGGGGTCGAAGCGGGCGACGAAGGAGTTGGTGGAGGCGTCGGTGCGGGTGGGGATGGCGGCGCCGGAGGTTCCGGTGAGCGCGGTGGAAGAGGTGGTGCCGGTGACGAAGACGTTGCCGGCTGGGTCGAGAGCGAGGGCGAGGCCGATATCGCCGGTGGCGCCGAGGAGGGTTTGGGCGAGGAGGGTTTGGGCGGAGGCGTCGGTTTTGAGGAGGCGGACGCCGTCGCCCTGGTTGAGGAGGAGGAAGAGGTTGCCGGAGCGGTCGGACTGGACGGCGGTGAACTGGCCTTGTGCGGCGGCGGTGCGGAGGCCGGCGAAGACGAGTTGCTGGGTTTGGTTGACCGGCGTGGTGGCGGTCGTCTGGCCGGTGAGTTGGAGGGCCGACAACAGGAACAGGAACGCTGCCGGAAGGACGTGGCGCTTCAATGCTTTCCCCTTGGCAGGGGGCTACCGTGGTGCTCTGGGGCGTAGCCCGTCCCCGCCTTTCAACATGATGGAGGGAGAGGAGGGGGTGTGGTGAGGGTGTTTGAGAAAAGTGTTGGAAACAGGAGAGGTTAGGTTCCGATTTGGGACTAACTGGAAGGCCAAAGGGTGATTGGAGGGGATTGGGTGTGCGATGCGAGAGATGGGTTTTTTGCGGAGCACTTTGGATGGGGAAACTATGCGGCGCGGGCAACCCGGGGCCGGGGGGGGCAATTTGCCTTGGGACTATGAGGATGTCTGCGTCCCCGGCTGTGTGCGGGTCGTCTGCATGGAAGCCGGATGATATGGCTTGAGGTGAACGATGAAAACGACTCTTAGGATGCTTGCCGTCGCAACTCTTTGCGCGTGCGTCGCTGCGCCCTCGTCTTTTGCGCAGGAGCGCCATGAGGACCATCCGGCGGACCGCCATGAGGACCACCCGGCGGATCACCATGATGCCCATGGCGGTGGTGGTTTTGTGCGGCATAACGAGTGGAAAAAAGGGTATCGGATGCCACAGAACGACTGGGCGCGGGGTCAACGCATCGACTACCGCACGTACCATTTGAATGCGCCGCCGCGTGGTTACGAGTGGAGATCGGTGGATGGGAACTATGTGCTTGGAGCGGTGGCGACGGGGATTATCGCTTCGGCCATTGTGGCTTCAAGCATTCACTAGAACATTGTTTGCTGTGAGCGAAGGGCCTTGCGGTGAAGCTGCGAGGCCCTTCGTTTTGGATTGGGGAGGTGGGGCGGCGCGGGTCCCCACCGGTTGCGGTGGGACTGCAATGAATGAGGCACTCGGGCGGGATGGGTCAGGCTGAGGGGGTGCCGGTTTGCCAGAGTTGGGTGAGGTTGCGGCGGGTTAGTTCGGCGAGGAAGTGGTCGTGGGTGGGGTAGTGGATGGCCTGGAGGCCGGCGGCTTCGGCTCCGGCTATGTTTTCTTCCTTGTCGTCGATGAAGAGGATGCTGGCCGGGGGGAGGGTGAGGCCAGCGGCGGCGTGGGCGTAGATGGCGGGGTGGGGTTTGACGATGTTGAGGAGGTGGGAGTAGGTGCTGTGGTTGAAGGCGGTCATCCAGGGGAGGGTGGCGAGGACGCCGAGGTGCATCTCGTCGCCGAGGTTGGAGAGGATGCCGGTGGGGGTTCCGGCGGCCTGGAGGCGGGCGGCGAACGCGACCATGGGCTGGTTGGGACGGGTCCAGAGGGCGGTGTCGGCGGCGATGAGGGCGGCGACCTGGGCGGGGGTGAGGGTGAGGGAGGCGTGGGCGGCGACGGCGTGCCAGTAGGCGGTGCCGGTGAGGTCGCCACGGTCATATGGGGTGCGGGGGTGCCAGTAGGCGGCGTGGAAGGTGGGTTCGTCTTCGGGTTTTTCGAGGGTCAGGATGCGTTTCATTTCGGCCCAGGCGGTGGGGTCGGGGGGGAGGGTGAGGACTTGGCCGTAGTCGAAGAGAACGCCGCGGATGGGGGTGGGCATGAGGGTTATTGTATGGGGCGCGAACGTGGCAGGATCGTCGCGCGAGCCGGAGAAGGTGGTGGTCGTGCTGTGGTCCGTCGAAGGATGACAGATTCTCTTTGATCAGGAGAAGATTGGGCGCGGAGGTAAGTCGATAGGATGGAGGGATGGCGAGGTTTTCGAGCAGGACGGGGTGGGATACGGGGGAGAGTGGGCTGGCTGGGGCGATCCGGGAGCGGCGGGCGGGTGGGTTGGAGGTGTTCGACCTGACGGTGTCCAATCCTACGGTGTGTGGGTTTAAGTTCGATGAGGCGCGGGTGCTGGGGGCGCTGCGGGATGAAAGGGCGATGCGGTATGACCCGGATCCGCGGGGGATTGGGAGCGCTCGGGAGGCGGTTGCGGCTTATTATGCGGGGCATGGGGCGAGCGTCGACCCGGGGGCGGTGGTGCTGACGACGAGTACGAGCGAGGCGTACAGCTTTTTGTTTCGGCTGCTGTGCGATGCGGGGGATGAAGTGCTGGTGGCGCAGCCGAGTTATCCGCTGTTCGAGTTTCTGGCGGATCTGGATGATGTGAGGTTGAAGAGCTATCCGCTGTTTTATGACTATGGATGGTGGATCGACTTTGCGGAATTGGAGCGGAGGATTGGGACCCGGACGAAGGCGGTGCTGCTGGTGCATCCGAATAATCCGACGGGGCATTCCACGGGACGCGCGGAACGCGAGAGGCTGGAAGAGATTTGTGCTCGGCACGGGCTGGCGCTGGTGGTGGATGAGGTGTTTCTGGATTATGGGCTGGGGGAGAAGGTAAGGACGTTTGCGGGTGGGGAGCACAAGGCGCTGACGTTTGTGGTGAGCGGGTTGAGCAAGATTGCGGCGCTGCCGCAGATGAAGGTGGGGTGGCTGGCTTGCTTTGGGCCGGAGGGGCTGAGGCGGGAGGCACTGGGGCGGCTGGAGGTGATTGCGGATACGTTCTTGAGTATGAACGCTCCGGCGCAGTATGCGCTGCCGGTGTGGCTGGAAGGGAGTGGGGAGGTGGTGCGGCAGATTGTGGCGCGGGTCCGGGGGAACCTGGGGGTGCTGGAGCAGGCGGGGATTGAGGTGTTGCCGGTGGAGGCAGGGTGGACGGCGGTGCTGAAGGTTCGGCTGGAGGATGAGGGGGAGGGGCTGGTGAGGGAGGCCGGGGTGATGGTGCATCCGGGGTCGTTTTACGGGATGGGGTGGAGGAATCGGGTGGTAGTGAGCTTGATTGGGCCTGCGGAGGGGTTTGCGAGGGGGGTGCAGAAGTTGAAGGGATGGATTGACTCTAAGGAGTTAACAGGGGTGGTTGGCAGGTGAAGCGAACGATTCGCTTTTTGCTGTAAATCGTTGATCTTGCTGAGTTTAACGGGGACAAGGCAAAGGTAAAAAGCAGGTCTCCCCGCTTTGCGGAAGGGACGACAGCAACAGCAAAAACAAAGCAAACGCAGAAGCAACTGCAATGGCAACTGCGGAGGTTCTTCGCTGCCCTCAGAATGACTTACCGGCGGTGTGGGCTGGGTCAGGGCTTGAGGAAGGGGTTGGATTCGCGTTCGGCGCCGATGGAGGTGGTGGGGCCGTGGCCGGGGATAACGAGGGTGGTTTCGGGCAGGGGCATGAGGTGGGTGTGGATGGAGTGGATGAGTTGTTTGGCGTTGCCGCCGGGGAGGTCGGTGCGGCCGACGGAGCCGGCGAAGAGGGTGTCGCCGGCGAGGAGGAGGTTGTGGTCCGGGAGGTGGAGGCAGATGCTGCCCTGGGTGTGGCCGGGGGTGTGGAAGACGGTGGCGGCAATGCCTTCCACGGCGACGGTGGAGGCTCCGGGGAGGTCGTTGTCCGGGGCGTGGACCTCTGGGGTCTCCATGCCGAACCAGGAGGCCTGGACGTCCATCATGGCGACGAGGGGGAGGTCGTTCTGGTTGTAGGAGACGGGGGCGCCGGTGAGGATTTTGAGGCGGTGGGCACCGGCGATGTGGTCGATGTGGGCGTGGGTGACGACGATCTGCTTGACGGTGAGGTGGTGTTTGGCGAGGAGGGCGATGATGTGGGGGATGTCGTCGCCGGGGTCGACGACGATGGCCTGGCGAGAGGTTTCGTCGCCGAGGATGGAGCAGTTGCAGCCGATGGGGCCTACGGGGAAGGTCTCGCGGA
This sequence comes from uncultured Acidobacteriaceae bacterium, assembly GCA_964242025.1. Classification (GTDB taxonomy): domain Bacteria; phylum Acidobacteriota; class Terriglobia; order Terriglobales; family Acidobacteriaceae; genus Edaphobacter. The sequence goes on along the minus strand of CAXSZW010000007.1, from coordinate 90,617 downwards.
TCATTGCTCTGGGCTCCGGGGAATGAAAAACGCGCAGACCGTTTGGTCTGCGCGTTGTAAGGATGTGTTCCGCCTACTTCTTGGCGGGAGTTGCGGGTGCGCTGGCCGGGGTGGCGGAGTCCGAGAGGACGGAGTGGGCGCTGCCGGAGGTGCGGGAGAAGATGACGGTGAGGGTGAAGGCCAGGACCATGAAGAGGATGGCGGAGTATGCGGTGAGCTTGGTGAGGACGTTGGCCGCTCCGCGGGGGCCGAAGGCGGTCTGCGAACCCTGGCCGCCGAAGGCTCCGGCGAGGTCCGCCGATTTGCCGGTCTGCAGGAGGACGACTCCGATGAGGAAGAGACAGACGATGACGAAGAGGGCAACGAGCGGATAGAGAAGAAAGTGCATGGCGCTGGGGTGTGCCTTCTTTGGAGCAGAATGTGTGGATTGGTGCGGAGGAGGGGACTTGAACCCCTATGCCTTGCGGCGCTAGCACCTCAAGCTAGTGCGTCTGCCAATTTCGCCACCTCCGCATTGAGGCCCTGACTTGCTGCTGCCAGGTGTGACGTGCAATCCGAAGTTGAGTATAGCATTTCGGTGCGGGTTTTGAGGTGCTGCGCTGAGAAGGAAATGAGGTGGGGGTGCTGAAGGGTAATGCGCGACGGTTCCGGTCTTTCCGCTTCGCGGACCTGAGGAGGAACGGGGGAAACTCGGCGGGTGGGCGGCACGTCACAGTAGCATCCAAAGGACCACAATGAAAATTTTGTACGCGCCGCTTGCCTGCTCTCTCTTTGTTATCGCGCTGTCAACGACGGGCTCCGCCCAGACCGTATGTGCGCCGCACAGCACGGGGGATGGGCAGACGCTGGACACGGCTGCGATCCAGAAGGCGATTGACGACTGCGCAGGCAAGGGCATTGTGAGGCTGGCGGGTGCGGCAAGTTTTGTGAGTGGGCCGCTGCGGCTGAAGAGCCATACGACGCTTGAGATTGCCGCGGGCACGACGCTGGAGGGAAGCCGCAATCACGACGACTATCCAGCGATGGAGATCTTCCGCGAGGAGGGCAAGCAGCCGCTGCTGCTGTCTGAGAATGCGGAGGACATTACGATTCGCGGGGGAGGGACGATCGACGGTCATGGCGAGGGGTGGTGGGAGCATCGGTCGCAGCCCGATATACGGCCACGGTTGATTGTGTTCGACCATACGAAGCATGTGGTGATGGAGAACGTGACGGTTCAGAACTCGCCGATGTGGCAGATTGTGCCGTATTACTCAGAGGATGTGACCTTTCGCAACATGAAGATTCTGGCGCCTACGCCGCAGGGGCACAATACGGACGGGATTGATCCGTTCAGCTCCAAGCATGTGGTGATCGATCACGTGACGATCGATACCGGGGACGACGATGTGGCGATCAAGAGCGGTCAGCCGAAGAGCGCGGGGCCGGACGATGCGAGCGAAGACATTCGCATTACGGACTGCACGTTTCTGCATGGGCATGGGCTCAGCATCGGGAGCGAGGTGGCGGGTGGGGTTCGTCATGTGCGGGTAGAACGTGTGACGTTCAAGGGCACGACACAGGGGATCCGGATCAAGAGCGGGCGGGATCGGGGTAACGATATCGGCGACCTGAGCTACAAGGACATCACGATGGAAGGCGTGGGGATCGCGATTCAGATCACGGAATACTATGGCTCGCCGAAGGGGGTGAGCGGGGCGAATGCGACGGCGGAGGCGGTGACGCGGTTGACGCCGCACTTCCATGACATTTGGATTGAGAACGTGAAGGTGCTGAGTGCGAAGACGGCGATGGTAATAGACGGGTTGCCGGAGGCTCCGATCCAGGGGGTGCGGCTGAAGAATGTGGTGATCGAGGCGGATAAGGGGGCGGTGATTCAGCAGGCGAATGTGACGTCGCAGGGGCTTGTGATTCATGCGAAGAGCGGTGAGCCGATGACGGAAGGGCCTGGGGCGAAGACGTCGCTGAAGTAGGGCGTTCGCTAGAAGTGCTGGAGGAGATCGGCGAAGGCGGCGAGTTCCAGGAGGTGCTGGTTTGGGGGTGGTGGGGTGACCGTTTCGTGCTCAAGGACCCAGGTGAAGTCATGTGGGATAAAGATGGCGTTGAGGCCGGCCGCGAGGGCGGGGTTGATATCAGACTTGGGGGAGTTGCCGATCATCCAAGTGACGGCGGGCGGGCAGGCGTGGTGGTGGATGATCTCGCGGTAGGCGGCGGGATTTTTTTCCTTGAGGACCTCTACGGCGGTGAAGTGAGGGGCGAGGCCTGAGCGGGTGAGCTTTTCGGTCTGCTCGGCGAGGTCGCCCTTGGTGACGAGGATGAGGCGGTGGCGCTGGGCGAGGGTGGCGAGGGTTTCGGCGACGCTGGGGAGGAGCTCGATCTGCTGCTCTGCGATGGAGTTGGCGAAGGCAACGATGCGGTCGTGCTTGTCCGGGGTGACGGGGGCAAGGGTGAGCTCCTCAAAGCAGCGGATGAGGGAGATGCGGAAGCTTTTGAGGCCGTAGCCGAGCTGCGCGGTGGTGAGGCGTTCGCAGTGATTGAGGTGCTCGCGGACTTCGTCCGGAGTGTGGATGCTGTGGTCGAGGTAAGAGATGAACGCGGCGATGGCGCGTTCGAAGTAGATGTTGTTTTCCCAGAGGGTGTCGTCGGCGTCGAAGAGGAGGGTCTGGGCTGTGAGGCGGGGGCTACTGGGCAAGCTGGACCTCGTAGAGCTCGGTGTTCATGTAAGAGTCGTTGACGCGGCCGATGACGCGGAGGTTGGCGTGGTCCTGGATGAGTTTGGTGAGGAGCCAGTCTTCGGGGTAGTCGTAGGTGCCAAGGACGAAGAAGTGAGGGTGCTGTGCGATGAAGGCGGGGTAGGGCTGGATGTGGCCGTGGAAGTGGAAGCGGGTGGCGAGGCGGGGCATGGGCTCAAACATGTTGGCGTGGGCGATGGAGGTGCTGGCTTCCTTGTCGGTGAGGTAGAAGACGCGGGAGAGGGTTTCTGGGGACTCGCGGAGATTCATCTCGACGAAGGCGAGGCCGCTGGCGTCGACGAGGGGGAGGGTGGGGTTGAGGGCGAGGGTCTGGGCGCAGGATTGGCAGGGCTTGTGGATGGGCTCCATGTTGGCGGCGGTGGGGATGAGGCGGTGGGCGGCAATTTGACGGGGAATGGCGGTCCAGAGGCCGGACATGAGGATGACGATGCCGAAGCCGAGGAAGGCGGCGCGGGGGTCCGGGCGGCCGTTACGGATGGTCCACCGGGCGAGGAGGGCGGCGGTGAGCATGACGACGGCGAAGCTGGCGGGCGCGCCGTAGCGCTCCCAGAAGGCGCCGTGGGTGAGCAGGAGCTCCACCATGATGACGAGGGGAGAGGCGAGGAGGAGGATGAGGAGGACCCACTCGGACTGGGTGAAGAACCATCGGGGGCCGCGGGCGGGCGGCGCGGGTTTGAGGAGGCCGAGGCGCAGGAAGAGGAGGGCGCTGAAGGCGGCGAGGCAGAGGACGACGAGCTCACGGTTGATGGCGTCGATGTAAAAGAAGAAGATTTTTTCCCCGGTGGGCTGGAAGGCCGCGGGGAAGATGGCGGCGCCGTGGTTGCGGAGCATGGGGACGTAGGTGACGACGGCGAGGAGGGGGAGGGAGAGGGCGAGGAGGATGGGGAGATCGAGCTTGCGCTGGCGGAGCTGGCGCCAGAGCTCCGCGGCGATGAGGGCGGAGACGGAGAGGATGGCGAAGATGTGCGAGAACATCATGCCGAGGACGCCGAGGAAGATGATGGTGAGGGCGAGGGCACGGTGGCGGCGAGTGGGGGAGAGTTCCGGGCTGGCGGCCTGCTGCCAGCCGACCATGGCCACGGCGAGGCAGCCGAGCAGGATGGCGTATGGGCGGGCTTCGACGCGGAGGTAGGCGATATCGCACTCCATGAGGAGGCCGACGGCGAAGAGGGCGAAGGTGACGCCGAGGCGAAGGCGGACGAAGCGGAAGATGGCGAGGAGGGCCACGAGGAAGAAAAAGATCTCCGGGAGGCGGGTGGAGAGGGTGCTGACGCCGAAGAGATGGAAGCTGAGGCGGGTGAGGGTGTAGAGGAGCGGGGGGTTGAGGTCCAGGGTCTGGAGGTCCGCGAGCATGGCTCGGAAGGTGGGAGCCTGGGCGATCCAGTAGGTGTAGATCTCGTCATGCCAGAGGAGGCGGGTGTGGGAGGCCTCGAAGGCGGAGGGGAGATAGATGACGATGAAGAGGAGGATGGCGAGCCAGGGGCGGCGCTCCAGGGCGTCGCAGATGCGCTGGAGGGTGGCGGCGATGCCGGGGCGAGGGAGGGCGGGAGTCTCGGGTGCGGTGGGTTCGCTCAAGGCGGAGGCGGCCTTTACGTGGTGCGGGAGTGGGCGTGCAGGGCCGGAAAGACTTCGGTCCTGAGGAAAGTATAGCGGGCGAAGACGGGCTGGATGCGGCGCGGGGATGCAGGAGGGTTCGCGAGTTCCGGGTTTGAACCGGGCGGCTGTTCTCTGCGGATATTTGCGGGAATGAGCGGCCCATGCGATAAGGTTTACAAGCGGCAGATGTGCGAGGTGGGGCCGCTGGAAGCAGGAGCTGGGCTGAGGCGGGGACGGGACTCTATTGAGGGAAGGCGAGCGGAGATCATGAATCCGGAGGCAGGCCGGAGGTTCGGACCGTATGAGATTCAAGAACGCCTTGGCGGCGGAGGGATGGGCCACGTCTATCGGGCATGGGATGCAAGGCTGCACCGGGATGTGGCGATCAAGTTGCTGCACGACGAGTTTGCAATGCCGGGGATGCGAGAGCGGTTCCTGCGCGAGGCGAGGGCAGCGAGTGCGCTGAATCATCCGAATATCTGCACGATCTTCGATATCGGTGAGCAGGATGGCGACCCTTACCTGGTGATGGAGTTGCTGGAGGGCGAGACGCTGAAGGATCGGATTCAGCGCGGGCCGATCCCGGTGGACGACCTGGTGTGCGTTGCGAAGGATGTGGCGGAGGGGCTGGCGGCGGCTCATGCGAAGGGGATCGTGCACCGGGATATCAAGCCGGCGAATATCTTCCTGGTGGGGAAGCCGAACGGCAAGGTGCAGGCGAAGGTGCTGGACTTCGGGCTGGCGAAGATCGATGGGCCGCTGGGGGTGAGGGGGCGTCACCTGGATCTGACGTCGGCGGGGTCGACGGTGGGGACGCTGGCGTATATGTCTCCGGAGCAGGCGCGGGGCGAGGTGCTGGACCTGCGGTCCGATCTGTTCAGCTTCGGCGTGGTGATGTACGAGATGGCGACGCGGCAGACGCCGTTCCAGGGAGCGACGAGCGCGCTGGTGTTTGTGAAGCTGCTGAATCATCCGCCGGAGCCGGTGCGGGAGTGGAACGACCAGGTTTCAAGGGAGCTTGAGAAGATCATCCTGAAGCTGATGGCGAAGGAGCGGACGGCCCGGTTCCAGACAGCGGGTGAGCTGGAGCAGGCGCTGGTGGAGCTGGACAAGCCGGGTGGCGGGGGGTGGCTGCGGAAGGCGATGGCGACGGTGCCGCTGGTGCGGGCACCGGACCCGGTGGTTCGGGAGCGGAGGACTGGGATACGGAAGGCTGCGGAGACGCTGAACGATGAGGATCGTCAGGCGGGCGATCCGCCGCCGATGAAGAGCTCGTCTTCCAGCGAGGCGCAGTTGCTACGGCCGATCACGCGGCTGCCGCGAGAGGATTCAACGGGACGTGCCGTGCCGGCGCCTGAGGCGAGGGAGGTGACGCCGCTGCCGCTGCCGGAGGGTTTTGTGGAGCGGCGGTCGCCGGAGTCACGGCGGATGCGGTACCACCCGGACCATGACGAGATCTTCGAGCGGCCGAGCCGGAGAGCAACGGATGTGGCTCGGAGTGGGCCGGGTTCGGTTTCGGCTTCGGCGCGAGTGGAAGGGATGAGCGCGGGGAGCGAGAGTGCCGATGCGACGGAGAGCGCTTCGCGGCAGACTCTGCCAGAGGCTGCGGTGCCGGCTGTGTTTGTTCCGGCGATGCCGTGGGGGGAGGATGAGGATCTTCGCGAGGGTGTGGGAGAGCCTGACACGGAGGACGATGTGTTTTCCGCGGAGGCGGGGGCGCCGGTGTATCGGGAGTGGGCAGTGGCGCCGTTTCGGGGGAGGCAGCGGCGGAACTCCATCCGTTGGATTGGGGTGGGGGTGGCGCTGGCGGCGGTGGCGCTGGGGGTGGTCTTTGTGGTCAACCGGGGTCACTTTGGGGCGACGCTGCTGGCCGAGCACGACGAGGTGGTGCTGACGGGGATCGAGAACAGGACGGGCGACAAGATGCTGGACGGGAGCGTGGCGCAGGGATTGCAGATGGCGCTGGCGCAGAGTCCTTACCTGAGAATGGCGAGTACGGAGGCCTTCCTTGCGGCTCGTCATGCGGGCGGGGACGAGGGGATGAATGCGATCCGGGCGCGGACAGCGGCGCAGCGGCTGGGGGCGAAGGCGTATTTGTATGGCAGTGTGGTGGACGGGGATGTGACCGACGAGAAGCTGCGGGGGACCTCAGCGGCGTACACGCTGCATGTGGACCTGATGAGTGTGTCCACGAACGATGTGCTGGGGTCTTATGAGGAGCATGCGGTGAGCCTGCAGCAGCTTCTGGGGACGATCGACCGGCTGGCGGATGAGGTGAGAGCAAGCGCGGGGGAGGATAGCGATTCGATTGGGGCAAGGCATAATCCGCTGAACCGCGAGGCGACGGGGAGCATGGAGGCACTGCACGCCTTTACGCTGGGGGAGGTGGCGCAGGCGGAAGGACGCGGGATGGATGCGCTACAGCAGTATCAGCAGGCGGTGACGCTGGACCCTCGGTTTGTGCAGGCGCAGCTGAGGCTGGCGGTGATCTACCGGAAGCAGAAGGCGGAGGTGGCGGCGGCGGAGGCGGCGAGGGCGGCGCTTGCGGCTTCGGATACGACGTCCGAGCGGACGCGGACGCTGGCGCAGTACGAGTACGAGATGAACGCGAGCGGCGACTTTGGGCGGGCGACGGAGCTGATCCGGCGGCTGGTGATGGATCATCCGCATGACGCGGAGGCGCTGGCGGATCTGACGCGGGTGCTGCGGCTGGAAGGCAAGCTGACGGAGGCGGTGCAGGCGGGGGAGCAGGCGACGCGGGAGGATCCGTTCCATGTGGATGCGTACATTCAGACTTCAAGCTCGTTGATTGGGCTGGACCGGTACGACGCTGCCCTGCAGGTGTTGCAGCAGGCGGAGCGGCAGGGGCTGCCTCCCCTGGGTGGGGTGCTGATTGGGGCGTACCTGGGGGACCGGCAGGATGTGCTGGAGAGGATGACGGGGGCGTATGCGGCGGACCGGCCGGAGTATCGGTCCAAGTGGGTGTATGGGCTCTACCTGGACAATGCGGGGCGGCTGGCGGATGGGCTGGCGGTGTGGCGGGGGAATGCGGCGGAGTCGGACAGGGTTAAGGGGCTGGCCGGGGCGGCGGGGTACCTGCTGGCGCAGGGGGCGCTGGACCGGGCACTGGTGAGCGACTGCGGGAACGGGCTGGCGCTGGCAAGGGAGGCGGAGGGGAAGCCGCGGGGTGTGATGGGGGAGTTCAATACGGGGATGGCGGAGGCGCTGTGCGGGGATGCGGCGGGGGCTCGGCGAGTGGTGGAGGAGCTGCGGAGGGTGTATCCGCAGAGTACCGAGGTGAATGGGTATCTGGTGGCGGATCTGAAGGCGGCTCTGGCACTGGAGGCGAATGACCCGGCGGCGGCGCTGGAGGAGTTGAAGGCGGCTCGGCAGTATGACCTGGTTTCGCTGACGCCGTATCTGCGCGGGCGGGCGCATGTGGCGATGCGGCAGGTGCAGATTGGTATTGTGGATTTTCAGACGGTGCTGTCGCACCGGGGGATCACGTTTATTGTGGGGACGGATGTGTATCCGGTCGCGGAGATTGGGGTGGCACGGGCGTTTGCGGATACGGGGGATATGGCGAATAGCGCGGGGGCCTACCGGCAGTTTCTGGGGCTTTGGCGGGATGCGGATCCGGGCCTGGCTTTGATGGGTGAGGCTCGGGCGAAGACGAAGTAGGTGGGGTGGCTCCCCCGGCGGTTGTGTGCAAAGTCTTCAGAACATTGGGGTTAGGGTTGGACCTGGCTTGATTTGGCGGGTAAGTTCTTTGTTTGCTGTGGGGGGTGGCTGCAAAGTCTTCATTCGATGAGGGTTGTCCGGTACGGCGGACGCACTTTTTCCGGGGTGTGAGTGCCTTGGATAAGCCCGATACTGTATCCCCTCGCGAAGAAGCTGCGAGGGATGAGGAAGCCAGAACAGGCAACGACAAGGGCAGAGCAGGTCCTCCCCGCTTCGCGGAAGGATGACCGCTTAGGGAGGCGGAAGGGTGGATCGTGGAGGTGGCGCGCTGCTTTACGGGGTGGTTGGTGGTGTGAGGGTGGCGTGGTTGGAGGAGGCGGGGGTGGGAAGCTGGGTGCTGTCCCAGCCGCCGCCGAGAGCCTGGATGAGTTCGACGGCAGCGGTCATCTCCGAGACGCGGAGGGTGACTGCGGTCTGCTGGTCGGAGAGGAGGGTGTTCTGGGCGGTGATGACGTCGAGGTAGGGGTCGAGGCCGGTCTGGTACCGGGCGGTGGCGATGTTGAGGTAGCGCTGGGCGGCGTCTACGGCGGTCTGCTGCTGGGTGATCTGGGTGCTTGTGATCCGGAGGGTGGCGATGTAGTCCTCCACCTGCTGGAAGGCGGTGAGGACGGACTGGCGGTAGAGGGCGACGTCCGCGTTGAACTGCGCGGTGTACTGGGCGATGGTGGCGCGGCGGAGGCCGGCGTCAAAGATGGTCTGGGAGGCTGAGGCGCCGAGGGACCAGAAGAAGGCGGGAACGGAGAAGAGGGTGGAGATCTGGGAGGATTCGAGTCCGCCGGAGCCGGTGAGGGAGAGGTTGGGGTAGTAGGCGGCTTGCTCGACGCCGATGAGGGCGTTGGCTTCCGCCATGGTGCGCTCCGCGGCGGCGATATCCGGGCGGCGTTGGAGGAGCTGGGAGGGAACGCCGACGGGGATGGCGGGGACGGGGGTGGTGAGGGGCCTGACGGGGAGCGAGAACTCCGAGGCGGGCTTGCCGATGAGGGTGGCGATGGCATGCTCGTAGATGGCGCGGTTGGTGGCGACGCCGGTGCCGGCCTCGCGGGCGTTGGCGAGGGTGACCTCGGCTTCGGCGACGGCCTCCGGGCTATCGATGCCGGTTTCTACGAGGGCCCTGGTGAGGTCGAGGGACTTCTGGTCGGCTTCAATGGTGCGGTTATAGAGGTCCTGGAGGGCGTCCTGGCCGCGGAGTTCGAAGTAGAACTGGGCGAGGGCGGCTTGCTCGGTGAGGCGCTCGTTTTCAAGGTCGGCGGCGGAGACCTGGGTGGCGTACTGGTATTCGCGGACGGTGTTGCGGACACGGCCCCAGAGGTCGGGCTCCCAGGAGACGTCGAAGGGGAGGGACATGTCGGTTGAAGTGTTGCCGCTGGCGGTGGTGGCGGTGGTGCCTGTGCCGGTTCCTGTGGTGGTGGTTCCGGTGCCGGCGGAGCTGGTGACGCCGACGCCGCGGAGGGTTCCGGGGGACTTGGTGCGGGTGTACGAGGGGGAGGTGGTGAGGGTGGGGTAGTACTGAGAGCGGGCCTGACGGACCTGGGCACGGGCGGCCATGAAGTTCTGGAAGTACTGAGCGATGTTCTGGTTGTCGATGTTGAGGGAGTCTTCCAGGGTGTTGAGTTCGGGCTCGTTGAAGGCTTCCCACCATTTGCCCTTGAGGGCTGCGTCCTGCGGGGAGGCGGGCTGCCAAGTGCCGGGGGTGGCGTTTGAGTAGGCGGCGGGGGCGGACTCCTTGAAGGCGGGAGGGGTGGGGACGGCGGGTTGGGTGTATTTGGGGCCGACTCGGCAGCCGGTGAGGAGGAGAGCGGTGGAGAGGAGAAGAAGGCGGCGCATGGGATACCTGGAAGCGAAGAGTTGAGGCTGGTTGGAGGAGAGCGGTCGAGCCTCGCTCGAGACCCTACCCTGCCCGGCGATGAGACTGCCGGTCGAGGATGGGGCACCCGGATTGGTGGTGAATTTAGGCATGGGCGTGGGCCTCCTCGGGCTGGGGGGTGGTGCGGGGGCTGAAGAGGCGGGCTCCTTTATCGCCTTTGACTTTGAGGCGGAGGTTATCCATGAAGAGGTAGATGACGGGCGTCGTGTAGAGGGTGAGGATTTGGCTGACGATGAGGCCGCCGATGATGGAGATGCCCAGGGGGCGGCGGAGCTCCGAGCCCATTCCGGTGCCGAGGGCGAGGGGAACGGCGCCGAAGAGGGCGGCCATGGTGGTCATGAGGATGGGGCGGAAGCGGAGGGTGGAGGCTTCGAAGATGGAGTCGCGGGTGTTTTTGCCTTCGTTGCGTTCGGCGTTAAGGGCGAAGTCGATCATCATGATGGCGTTCTTTTTAACGATGCCAATGAGCAGGATGATGCCGATGATGGACATGACGTCGAGCTCGGTTCCGGTGAGGAGGAGGGCGACCATGGCGCCGACGGAGGCGGAGGGGAGGGTGGAGAGGATGGTGATGGGGTGGATGAGGGACTCGTACAGGACGCCGAGGACGATATAGACAGCGAAGATGGCGACGGCGATGAGATATCCCTCGCTGGAGAGTGAGTCCTTGTAGGCCGAGAGGGTTCCCGCGAACTGGCCGCGGACGGATTCAGGAAAGCCGAGCTTTTGCTTGATCTGATCGATCTCCTGGGTGGCCTGGCCGAGGGCGACGCCGGGGGCGAGGTTGAAGTTGACGGTGACGGAGGGGAAGAGGCCGGTGTGATTGACGGAGAGGGGCGAGGTGGAGGGCGCCCACTTGAGGAGGGAGTCGAGAGGGATGGGTCCGCCGCCCTGGGTCGGGATGACGTAGGTGTCCTTGAGGCCGGCGGGGGATTGCCAGTACTTGGGGGCGACTTCCATGATGACGTAGTACTGGTTGAGTTCGGAGTAGATGGTGGAGACTTCAGCCTGGCCGAAGGAGGCGTAGAGGGTGGTATCGAGGAGCTGGGGGGTCACGCCGAGGCGGGCGGCGGTGGGGCGGTCGTAGTTGAGGAGGACCTGGAGGCCGTTGTTTTGCTGGTCGCTGTTGGCGTCCTGAAAGCCGGGGGCTTTACGGAGGGCGGAGAGGAGGGGCGGCCCGTATTTGAGGAGGTCGGCGGTAGTCTCCGCGGTGATGGTGTATTGGTACTGGGCGGAGGATTGGCGGCCGCCGATGCGGATGTCCTGGACGGGCTGGAGGAAGGTTTGAGCGCCCTGGACGCGGGCGAGTTTGGGGCGGAGGCGATTGATGATGGTGGTGGCGGAGTCGGTGCGGTCGCTTGGGCCGGAGCCGAGGGTTTTGAGGGCGATGAAGGTGAAGCCGCCGTTAGTGGAGCCCTGGCCGCCGGTGAAGGACATGACGTTGGCGACGCCGGGGTCTGACTTGATGATCTCCGTGGCTTGCTGGACGGCGGTGCGCATGGCGTAGAAGGAGGTATCCTGCGGGCCCTGCATGCCTCCGGTGGCGACGCCGGTGTCCTGCTGGGGGAAGAAGCCGGAGGGGATGACGGCGATGAGGAAGACGTTGAGGCCGACGGTGCAGAGGAAGACGATGAGGATGAGGGCGGGGTGATCGAGGGTCCAGTTGAGGGTGCGGCGGTAGCCGTTGAGGACGAAGTCGAAGCCGCGCTCGGACCAGTTGTAGAGGCGGCCATGGGTGATCTCGTGCTCCGACTTGAGGACGAGGGAGCACATCATGGGGGTGGTGGTGAGGGAGATGACCATCGAGACGAGGATGGCGGTGGAGAGGGTGATGGCGAACTCGCGGAAGAGGCGGCCGATGATGCCGCCCATGAAGAGCAGGGGGATGAAGACGGCGATGAGCGAGACGGAGATGGAGAAGACGGTGAAGCCGATCTCGGATGCGCCTTTGAGGGCGGCGTCGATGGGGGTGAGGCCCTGTTCCAGGTGGCGGGCGATGTTCTCCATGACGACGATGGCGTCGTCTACGACGAAGCCGCTGGCGATGGCGAGGGCCATGAGGGAGAGGTTGTCCAGCGAGAAGCCGCAGAGGTACATGATGGCGCAGGTGCCGATGAGCGAGACGGGGACGGCGACGGCGGGGACGAGCGTCGCGGGGCCATTGCGGAGGAAGAAGAAGACGACGCCGATGACGAGGAAGACGCTGATGACGAGGGTGCGCTCGATGTCTTTGACGGAGGCGCGGATGGTGAGGGTTCGATCCAGGATGGTGACGAGGTGCATGCCCCTGGGGATGGTGGCCTGGAGCGAGGGGATGGAGGCCTTGACGGCGTCGACGGTCTGGATGATGTTCGCGCCGGGCTGGCGGAAGATGATCATGTTGACGGAGGGCTTGCCGTTGAGGAAGCCGGCCTGACGGATGGTTTGCTGGGAGTCGACGACGTCCGCGATATCCTGAAGGCGGACGGCTCCGCCGTTGTGGTAGCCGACGATGATGGGCTTGTAGAGGGCGGCTTTGGAGATCTGGTCGTTGGCGACGATGTCGGAGGTCTGGTCGCCGTTGGCAACCTGGCCCTTGGCGAGGTTGGAGTTCTGGCCGGCGATGACGGTCTGGACCTGGGGGAGGCTGATGCCGAAGCTGTTGAGGAGGTTCGGGTTGATTTCCACGCGGACGGCGGGGAGGGATGCACCGACGGCGTTGACCTGGCCGACGCCGGTAATCTGGGAGATGCGCTGCTCGATGACGGTGGAGGCTTCGTCATAGAGGGCGGGGACGTCGTAGACGTCGGACTGGAGGCCGAGGACCATGATGGGGGAGTCGGCGGGGTTGACCTTGCGGTAGGTGGGGTTGGCGGGGAGATTGGCGGGGAGGTAGGAGCGGGCGGCGTTGATGCCGGCCTCGACGTCGCGGGCGGCGCCATCGATGTTGCGGGAGAGATCGAACTGGAGGGTGATGCTGGAGGTTCCGATGGAGGAGGAGGAGGTCATCTCGGTGACGCCGGCGATGTGGCCGAACTGGCGTTCGAGTGGGGTGGCGACGGAGGAGGCCATGATGTCCGGGCTGGCTCCGGGGAGCGAGGCGGCGACGGTGATGGTGGGAAAATCGACTTGTGGGAGCGGGGAGACTGGCAGGACGACGAAGGCGATGGCGCCGGCGATGGCTACGGCGAGGGTGAGGAGGGTGGTGGCGACGGGCCGCTCAATGAAGAGGCGGGAGGGGTTCATGCGTGCGCCTCCTGCTGTGCGGGTTCGCCTTGTTCGAGGGTGTTCTTAGTGGGGCGGCGGCCGGTGAGGCGGGCTCCGAGGTTGTCGAAGAAGATGTAGATGACGGGGGTGGTGTACAGGGTGAGGACCTGCGAGAAGAGCAGGCCGCCGACCATGGCGACGCCGAGGGGCTTGCGGAGTTCAGACCCGATGCCAGAGCCGAAGGCGAGCGGGATGCCGCTGAGCAGAGCGGCCATGGTGGTCATCATGATGGGACGGAAGCGGAGGAGGGAGGCCTGGTAGATGGCCTCCGTGGCGTTCATGCCGTGGTGGCGTTCGGCTTCAAGGGCGAAGTCCACCATCATGATGCCGTTCTTTTTTACGATTCCGATGAGGAGGATGATGCCGATGATGGCGACGATGTCGAGATCAAGCGAGAAGAGGCGCAGGGCGAGGAGGGCGCCGACGCCGGCGGAGGGAAGGGTGGAGAGGATGGTGATGGGGTGGACGAAGGATTCGTACAGGACGCCGAGGACGATGTACACGGTGACGAGGGCGGCGAGGATGAGCAGGCCCTCGTTGGACTCTGAGGATTTGAAGGCGGAGGCGGTGCCCTGGTAGTCGGCCACGACGGACTGGGGGAGATCGGCTTTGGCGATGACCTTGTCAATGGAGTTGAGGGCCTGGCCGAGGGAGTAGCCGGTGCCGAGGTTGAAGGAGATGGTGACGGCGGGGAACTGGCCCTGGTGATTGATGGAGAGGGATTCGGAGGAGGGCTCCAGGTGGGTGAAGACGCTGAGAGGGATTGGGGTGGCGGAGGGGGTCGTAGTGGAGCCGCTGGAGGAGCCGCCCGAGGAGCCTCCCGCAGCGGCGCGGGTGGTTCCGCCGGCCGAGGTGTTGGCGGATGAGGATGATGCGCCGGAGGTGCTGGAGGTGGAGAGGACGGAAGAGCTGGACGTGGTGTTGAGGGCAGAGGTGGAGCTGACGGAGGAGGTTGCGGTGGTGCCGGCGGTCGAGGAGGAGAGGGCGGAGGTGGGGTTGGAGCCGGTGGAGACGCCGGTGGTCTGGGACGGAGTGTACGTGGAGGTGGAGGCGGCACTGGCTCCGTTGCCCGCGCCGGAGGAGGAGCCGGTGACGGTGGAGGCGGTCTGGCCTGAGGTGGAGCTGGACTGCGAGGACTGAATGTAGATGTCCTTGAGGCGCTCCGGCGAGAGCTGGAATTTGGGGTCGGTTTCCAGGATGACGTGGTACTGGTTGAGCTGCGTGTACATGGTGTTGATCTGGCGCTGGCCGAAGGCGTCGTAGAGGGTGTTGTCAATGGATTCAGGCGTGATGCCGAAGCGGGAGGCGGTGGCGCGATCGATGACGAGGGAGGTGGCGGCGCCGCCGAGTTGCTGGTCGGTGACGACGTCTGAGAGCTCGGGGAGTTTTTGGAGTTTGGCGACGAGCGAGTGGGTGACCTGGTCGAGCTCGGCCTGGTTGGGGTCTTCGAGGGTGTACTGGTACTCGGTGCGGGAGACGCGGTCGTCTACGGTGAGGTCCTGCACGGGCTGCATGTAGAGCTTGATGCCGGCGACTTTTTCGAGCTTGGGGCCGAGGCGGTCGATGACGTCCGTGGCGGAGATGCCGCGGACGTCAAGGTCTTTGAGGTTGATCTGGATGCGGCCGCTGTTGAGGGTGGTGTTGGTGCCATCGGCCCCGATGAAGGAGGAGATGCTGTCGACGGCGGGGTCGGCGAGGAGGACGCCGGCGAGCTCCTGCTGCTTTTCCGTCATGGCCGAGAAGGAGACGGAGGGGGAGGCCTGCGAGATGGCCTGAATGATGCCCGTGTCCTGGGTGGGAAAGAAGCCCTTGGGGATGGTGATGTACAGGACTGCGGTGAGGATGAGGGTGGCGACGGCGACGAGGAGGGTAAGGGTCTGGAAGCGGAGGACGAAGCGCAGGGTGCGGCCATAGAAGGCGATGATGTCTTCAAAGATGCGCTCTGAGATGTGGTAGAAGCGGCCTTGTTTCTCTGGCGGCGTGTACTTGAGAAGGCGAGCCGACATCATGGGGGTGAGGGTGAGAGAGACGAAGGCGGAGATGACGATGGTAACGGCGAGGGTGACGGCGAACTGGCGGAAGAGGCGTCCGGCGATATCGCCCATGAAGAGCAAGGGGATGAGGACGGCGATGAGGGAGACGGTGAGCGAGAGGATGGTGAAGCCGATCTGCTCGGCCCCCTTGAGGGTGGCCTCCATGGGCTCTTCGCCTTCTTCGATGTAACGGGCGATGTTCTCGATCATGACGATGGCGTCGTCTACGACGAAGCCGGTGGAGATGGTGAGGGCCATCATGGTGAGGTTATTGAGCGAGTAGCCGGCGAGGTACATGACGCCGAGGGTGCCGACGAGCGAGATGGGCACTGCGACCGAAGGGATAATGGTGGCGGGGATGCTGCGGAGGAAGAGGAAGATCACCATGATGACGAGACCGATGGTGAGGAGGAGCTCGAACTGAACGTCTTTGACGGAGGCGCGGATGGCGGTGGTACGGTCTGTGACGATCTGGACGTGGACGGCCTGAGGGAGGGTGGATTCAAGCTGGGGGAGGAGGCGCTGGATGCTTTCCACGACGGCGATGGTATTGGCGCCGGGCTGGCGCTGGATGTTGAGGATGACGGCGGGAGTTTTATCGACCCAGGCGGCGAGCTTGTTATTTTCCACGCCGTCCACGACGCGGGCGATGTCCGTGAGCATGACGGGCGCGCCGTTGCGGTAGGCGACGACGACGGATTTGTACTGGGCGCTGGTGAGGAGCTGGTCGTTGGCGTTGATGGTGTAGTCCTGGGCGGGACCATCGAAGTTTCCCTTGGCGGAGTTGAGGCTGTTGCCGACGAGGGAGGTGCGGACGTCTTCGAGGTTGAGGCCGTAGGACGAGAGGGCGGTGGGGTTGGCCTGGATGCGGACGGCGGGCTTCTGGCCGCCGGAGATGCTGACGAGGCCGACGCCGGTGATCTGGGAGATCTTGGGAGCGAGGCGGGTGTCGGCGAGGTCTTCTACCTGGGAGAGGGGGAGCTCGTTGGAGGTGAGGGCGAGGGTGAGGACGGGGGCGTCGGCGGGATTGGACTTGCTGTAGACGGGTGGGGTGGGGAGGCCGGCGGGGAGGAAGCTCTGGGCGGCGTTGATGGCAGCCTGGACTTCCTGCTCGGCGACGTCGATGTTGAGCGAAAGCTGGAACTGCATGACGATAACGGAGGAGCCACCGGAGGAGGTGGAGGTCATCTGGCTGAGGCCGGCGACCTCGCCGAACTGGCGTTCGAGTGGGGCGGTGACGGCTGAGGCGACGACCTCCGGGCTGGCTCCGGGGTAGAAGGTGAGGACCTGGATGGTGGGGTAATCGACTTCCGGCAGGGCGGAGACGGGGAGCTGCAGGTACGCGACGGCTCCGGCGAGGAAGATGGCCACCATGAGGAGAGCGGTGGCGACGGGGCGCAGGATGAAGGGGCGGGACGGACTCATTGGGCCTTACTTCCTGAATCCTTGCTGCCGCCGGCTGGGGTGTTGGATTTGGACGGGTCTTTCTTGGAGTCGTCCTCTTTGGAATCGTCCTGCTTGCCGCTGCCAGGTGATTTGGTGGAGACGGGTGCGTTATTTTCAAGGCGGTCGAAGCCGCTGGTGGCGAGGGGGGTGTTGGGGGCGAGGCCCTGGACGGCGGTGACGTTCTCGTTGCTGGTCTGGGTGGTGACGTTCTGTACGACTACAGTGGCGTCCGGCGGGGGCTGCTTAGGCTGGCCGGGCTTTTCCTTTCCGGGTTTCTCTTCGTTCTGCTTGGGCTGGTTCTGCTGGGGTGCGCCCTGCTTCACGACGTAGACGAAGGCCTGGGTGCCGTTTTGCTGGACGGCTGCAGTGGGGACGAGGGTAGCGTTCTGGAGGGTCTTGAGGAGGAGGCGGGCGTTGACGAACTGGTTGGGGGTGAGGCCGAGGTCGGGGTTGGGGAAGGTGGCGCGGAATTTGATGGTACCGGTGGTGGTGTCGATCTGGTTGTCGAGAGAGGTGAGCTTGCCGGATTCAAGGAGCTTGTCGTCGGCGCGGTCGTAGGCGTCGACCTGGGGGGTGTGGCCGGATTTGAGCTGGGCCTGAACTTGCGGGAGGTTGTCTTCCGAGACGTTGAAGACGACGGTGATGGGCTGGAGCTGGGTGATGACAACGAGGGTGCTGCCGGTGCCGGAGAAGACGGTATTACCGGGGTCCACGAGGCGTAGGCCGACCTTGCCGGTGATGGGGGCGACGATGTGGCAGTAGGAGAGCTGGACCTGATCGTAGGCGACGGTGCCCTCGTCGGTTTTGACGGTGCCCTGGTCCTGAAGGACGACCTGCTGCTGGTCCTCAAGCTGCTGGCGGGCGATGGCGTTGCGGGCGAAGGCTTGCTGGTAACGGTCGAGGTCGATTTTGGCTTCGGCGAGGACGGCGCGGTCACGCTCGAGGGTGCCCTGAGCTTGATCGAGTGTGGCCTGGTAGGGGCGTGGGTCAATATCGACGAGGGGATCTCCTTTGTGGACGATCTGGCCTTCGCGGTAATGAACGGAGAGGACGCGGCCGGTGATCTGGCTGTAGATGGTGGTGGTGAAGACGGGGGTGACGGTGCCGAGGGCGTCGACGTAGACGTTGATGTTTCCCGTTTTGGATTGGGCTACGGTGATGGTGGCGGGACCCTGCTGGCCGCGGCCGCTGCGAGCGCCTCCGCCGCCCGCGGCTGCTCCGGCGCCGGATGCGGCGGGTTTTTTGGAGTGGGAACGGTAGACGAGGAAGAGGGCAAGGAGGAGGATGGCGCCCAGAGTGATCCAGAGCCAGGTGTGAGAGCGGCGGTTACGCTTCTCCAAGATGGCTTCATGTTCTTCCGGGGAGACGGAGTTGTGGCTTTCGAAGAGGGAACCGAGGGCCCGGTCATCCGAGGAGGAGTTCTGTGCTTCAAACGATGCGCCGAGGTCTTCGTTGGCGGGGGCGTTGGCGCTGATT
Organism: uncultured Acidobacteriaceae bacterium; assembly: GCA_964242025.1. Taxonomy (GTDB): domain Bacteria; phylum Acidobacteriota; class Terriglobia; order Terriglobales; family Acidobacteriaceae; genus Edaphobacter. Next base: position 72,462 of record CAXSZW010000007.1, on the reverse strand, counting down.
TGGTGCTGATTCATCCATGACTCTTTCAGTGACGGCTGCGGCCTGAGCGCCGGCTGTGCTGGGGTTGGCTGCGCGTCCAGGAAGCGAGTGGTAGGCCAAGAGGCGAACGTTGCTGTGTAGATGGATGGCCTTGCGAAGAAAAAAGTTTCGTCTGGCCGAGGGGAAAGGGGTATTTGGGTGCGGGAATCAAACGGTTGAAAAAAGTTTCCACTTGGCGAAAAATGAGAGGGTGCCTTTGCGTCTGAAAAGACAGAAGAAAGGCGGTCCAGGTTGAATCTTTCATGAAAGATTCATCGTCTACAGGTTTGATTGCCGCAAACTTTTTGCGATTTGGTTGGCTTGTTTTCGTTTTGCAACTTATCCCGTCGGCCGGGGCGTAGGAATTCGAACCCAGCCGAAATGACTAGATTTTTCCTCGTTGCATCCTACACATTGCGGCATTTCGCAGAGACGGTGGTTTTATAGTGAAATTCTTGACGATGAATCGATTCATTTCCATTTCGCTGGCAGCGTTCACGTTCTTCTTCGTGCTTGTGGCCACCAGCAAGAGTGCATACGGCTATGTCGATCCGGGCTCGGGCCTGCTTGCGCTGCAGACGTTTGCGTCCGTGATGGCGGCGTGCGGATTCTTTCTGCGCAAACGGTTCAAAGGTATGTTCGGAATCAAGAGCCAGGCAGAGCCCACGGCTGTTGCTGAGAAGACGGATTCAGCTAACGCCGCATGAGCGTGGCGAATCCCCGAGCGACGTTCCGCGACCCAGCGGGATCGCTTCAGCTACAAGAAGACAGTGCGGTGCGAACGATCCATGGATCTTCGCGGGAGGCCGTGCTTGCGTTCTTAGCTTCTCCGTTTTGTAAGCGGATGCAGGAGCGTGGGGACCTTATTGCTGCGGCAGTGAACGATGCGGCGGAGGGCCTGACGCTGACGCATCCGAGGGTCCCCATTCCGACTTATCCGTGGGAGTGGACTCCGGGCCAGTGGCTCGCGGCGGCAGAGTTGACGCTGCGGCTGGGGGATGAGGCGCTGACGGACGGGTGGATCCTGAAGGATGCTACGCCGCACAACATTCTGTTTGTGGGGTCAAGGCCAGTGTTGGTGGATATTCTGTCGTTCGAGCGGAGGGTGCCGGGCGACGCGGTGTGGCTGGCGTATGGGCAGTATGTGCGGACGTTTCTGCTGCCGCTGCTGATGAACAAGATGCTGAGCTGGCCGCTGACGCTGACGCTGTTCAAGCGCGATGGCTATGAGCCGGTGGAGCTGTACAAGTCGCTGGGGTGGGGACAGAGGTTTTCGCGGGCGGCGCTGTGGCCGATCTCGTTGCCGACATGGATGGAAGGCAAGCTGGAGGGTAAGGGCGGGACGGCTGGAGCGAAGCCGGCGCCGAAGGATCCGGAGCTGGCGCTGCATATTCTGCGGAAGAGCCTGGCGGATTTGCGGGCGCGGACGCGGAAGGCGGTGGGGAGTGAGGCGGCTTCCGAGTGGAGTGAGTATGCGGGGTCGCTGACGCACTATACGGCCGAACAGGTGGCGGCGAAGAATGCGTGGCTGAGTGAGGTGCTGGAGGAGTTGCGGCCGGTGAGGGTGCTGGACGTGGGCGCGAACACGGGCGAGTACAGCGTGCTGGCGGCAGAGAAGGGCTCGGAGGTGGTGGCGCTCGAACGGGATGAGGCGGCGGCTGAGCGGCTGTACCGGATGTCCGTGGCGAAGGCGAAGGATGGGTTAAAGATTCAGGCGATTCATGCGGACCTGGCTCGGCCTACCCCGGCAGTTGGGTGGGAGAATGACGAGTCCAGTGCGCTGTTGGCGAGGCTGGAGGGGCGGTTCGAGCTGGTGATGATGCTGGCGGTGATCCACCATCTGCTGCTGCTGGAACAGATTCCGTTGGGGGATATCGTCGCGTTGTGTGCGCGGCTGACGAAGCGGTACCTGGTGATTGAGTGGGTGCCGGCGACGGATCCGATGTACAAGAGCCTGATGCGGGGGCGGGATGAGCTGTACGGCGGGATTACGGAGTATCACCTGCTGGATGCGTGCGAGGGTCGCTTCCATATGATGAAGCGGCTTACACTGGACAACGGACGGATCCTTCTGCTGTTTGAGGCGGTCCGGTAATTATCCCAGAGTAGTCCGCGGGTGCCCATGTTGAAGAAGTTTCCGGATACGAGCCGTCTGCGGGCGGCGCGAAAGTATCTGATTGCGAAGAAGTTTGCCCAATGCATCGGGATTGCGTCGCTGATCCTGGTGACGAACTACGGGCAGTTTCTTGGGGGCGGGTCCGACGCTCGGATGCATACGCCGGTGGCGTTGACGGCGATTTGCCTGGCGCAGATGACGGACATCCTGATTGTGACGCTGGTGCTGTTCGGGCTGCTGCTTTGGCTGCGGCGGACGACGTGGTACCGGTGGGCTCGGCTGGTGCTGGCGATTGTGATTCCGCCGTATGTGATTGAACGGAGCCAGAGCCTGTTTCCGGCGGGGACGCTGGAGGGCTGGGTGACGGTGCTGACGGTGGTGTGGGCGGCGATTTTGCTGGCACTGTTGCTGCGGTTTCCGCTGTGGCACAGGAGAGTGCTTCGGTTTGCGAGCGGGCTGTGCGCCTTCTTTGCGCTGTTCGCGGTATCAAGCATTGGGCAGCTGATCTGGGTGGCGGGATGGAAGCCGGCGCCGCATGAGAAGGCAGCGGTCTGGGCGACAACGGCACAGCCTCCGAGGGAGCATCAGCGGGTGGTGTGGGTATTGTTCGATGAGCTGTCCTACGCGCAGGTGTATGAGAAGCGGGCGAAGGACCTGGCGATGCCAAACTTCGACAAGCTGAAGGCGGAGAGCACGGTGTTCAGCAACGTGCAGCCGGTTGGGTATAAGACGGTGAAGATTGTGCCCTCGCTGTTTACGGGGCGGAAGGTGGATGACTTTCACTACAGCGTGAAGAACCGGTTCTGGGTACATCATGAGGGTGATGGGCTGAGGGCGTGGGACCGGTTGACGGGGAAGGATACAGTGTTTGCAGATGCGCAGGCGAATGGGTGGAGGACGTCTGTGGTGGGGTGGTACAACCCGTACTGCACGATTTACGGGGATGCGCTGGACGATTGCTACTGGACGAACTGGGACCGGTTCGACGGGCCGATGAGTCCGAGTGCGAGCTTTGAGCGGAATGTGTACTCGCCGCTGGCGCAGATGTGGCGGGAGATCCGGTCGCCAGCGAAGGCTGACCATGATTTGTGTACGTTCGACGTGAGGAACCGGTACAAGACGCACATCGACTTGGCGGAGCACACGCTGAAGATGCTGAAGACGGACCAGGCGGATTTCATGTATGTCCACCTGGGGATTCCGCACAGCCCGAATATCTGGAGCCGGATCGACGACAACTTTACGCGGTTCTGCGATAGTTCGTACCTGGACAATCTGGCGCTGGTGGACAAGGTGCTGGGGCAGATCATGGCGACGCTGCAGGCCTCGCCGAGGTGGAAGGATACGACGCTGATTGTGGAGGGGGACCACAGCTGGCGGACGGAGATATGGGATGGGCTGCCGGCGTGGACGGATGAGGATGACGCGGCGTCAAGGGGCGGGTTCGATCCGCGGCCGGCGCTGGTGATTCATCAACCGGGGCAGAGTTCGGGGGATGTGGTGAGCAAGGAGTGGCCGCTGATCCAGATCCACGATGTGCTGGAGCAGGTGGTGAAGGGGTCGCCTGTGCATTTCTGAGGCATGGGGCGGGGACAACCGTGGGGTCCAAGTGGTAGATAATCTGGGAAGGAGATTTGCGGCATGGTGCGTCAGGCTGGGACCGAGGTTGCGAATGGGCTGGGACGGGCCGAGGCTGCGGAAGCCGGCCTGAGCGGCGAACAGCTCATCGAGTTCTACCGGCTGATGTATCTTTCGCGGCGAACGGACGACCGTGAGATTGTGCTGAAGCGGCAGCAGAAGATCTACTTCCAGATCAGCTGCGCAGGGCATGAGGCGCTGCTGGTGGCGGCGGGGATGGCGATGCGGCCCGGGTATGACTGGTTCTTTCCCTATTATCGGGACCGGGCGATTTGCCTGGCGCTGGGGAATACGGTTGAGGAGCAGTTGCTGCAGGCGGTGGGAGCGGCGGATGATCCGGCGAGCGGGGGGCGGCAGATGCCTTCGCACTGGAGTAGCAGCAGGCTGAATATCGTGACGCCGTCGAGCTCGACGGCGACGCAGTGCCTGCATGCGATTGGGTGCGCGGAGGCGGGGCGGTACTTTGCGCGGCGGCCGGAGGCGGCGGAGAAGGCGGAGGCGGGGGGCGCGGATTATCGGGCTTATAAGGATGTGAAGTTCCAAGGGGATGAGGTTGTTTATGTGTCGATTGGGGAGGGGTCGACGAGCCAGGGGGAGTTCTGGGAGTCGCTGAACACGGCGAGCAACGGGAAGCTGCCGGTGGTGTATGTGGTGGAGGATAACGGGTATGCGATCTCGACGCCGGTGGAGGCGAATACGCCGGGGGGGAACATCTCCCGGCTGGTCGCCAATTTTCCGAACTTTCACTTTGCGGAGATCGACGGGACGGACCCGATTGCGTGCTACCGGGCGATGACGGAGGCGGTGGCGTATGCGCGGTCGGGGCGCGGGCCGGCGCTCGTGCATGGGCACGTGGTGCGGCCTTATTCGCACTCGTTGAGCGATGATGAGCGGCTGTACCGGAGTGCGGCGGAGCTGGAGGCGGATGCTCTGCGGGATCCGATCTCGCGGATGCAGGTGTGGCTGATGCGCGAGGGGATCCTGGATGCGGATGGGATCGACGCGCTGGAGAAGACGGCGGATGAGGAGGTGCAGGCGGCAGCGGATCGGGCGGTGGCGGCGCGGCTGCCTGGGGTTGAGACCATCCTGACGCACCAGTACTCGGAGGATTTGAGCGTTACGGATGCGCGGTTTGCGACGGAGCCGGTGGCGAATGCGGACAAGTCCGAACGGACGATGGCGGACCTGATCAACGCGTGCCTGAAGGACGAGATGCGGCGGGACGAGCGGATTGTCGTGTTTGGCGAGGATGTGGCGGATGCGACGCGTGTGGACGCGATGAAGGACCCGAAGGTGAAGGGAAAGGGCGGGGTCTTCAAGCTGACGCATGGGCTGCAGACGGAGTTTGGGAGTGAGCGGGTGTGGAACTCGCCGCTGGCCGAGGCGAATATTGTGGGGCGGGCGATTGGGATGGCAGTGCGCGGGCTGAAGCCGGTGGTGGAGATTCAGTTCTTCGACTACATCTGGCCGGCGATGCACCAGATGCGGAACGAGCTTTCGGTGATCCGGTGGCGGTCCAACGGGGATTTTTCCTGTCCGCTGGTGATGCGGGTGCCGATTGGGGGGTATTTGACGGGTGGGTCGATCTACCACTCGCAGTCAGGGGAGTCGATTTTTACGCATACGCCGGGGGTGCGGGTGGTGATGCCGTCGAATGCGCTGGATGCGATGGGGCTGCTGCGGACGGCGATTCGGTGCGACGACCCGGTGCTCTTTCTGGAGCATAAGCGGCTGTACCGGGAGACGTTCGGGCGGGCAGTGTATCCGGGGGCGGAGTATGCGATTCCGTTCGGCAAGGCGAAGGTGGTGCGGGCGGGGAAGGATCTGACCGTGATCACGTACGGCGCGGTGGTGCCGAGGGCGCTGCAGGCGGCGGTGAAGCTGCACCGGGAGACGGGCATTGATGTGGAGTTGATCGATCTGCGGAGCCTGGCGCCGTATGACTGGGAGGCGATTGCGACCTCTGTGCGCAAGACGAGCAAGGTGATGGTGGCGCATGAGGATATGAAGAGCTGGGGGTATGGGGCGGAGATCGCGGCTCGGATTGGTGAGGAGCTGTTCCACGACCTGGATGCGCCGGTAAAGCGGGTGGCGGCGATGGATACGTTTGTGGCGTATCAGCCGGTGCTGGAGGATGCGATCCTGCCGCAGCCGGAGGATTTGTACCGGGCGATGCGGGAGTTGGCGGCGTTCTAGGGTGCTCTTTGACGGCGCGGGTCATTCGGCCATTGGGCGATGAAGGAACTGACTGCTTACTGACAACGAGGGCTAACCTGCCCCTCCCTGGAATGTGTGTAAAGTCTTCGATTCAGAGACTTTAGGGGTGGACCTTGGTTTTCATTGCACCAAGAAGTGTGCATGGGGGTAGGGCAAATCAGAGGGCTTCGCGGCGAGGCTGGGTGGGCTCGGTCAGCAGTTTGAAGCCGCCTGGCCTGGCTTTATCCAGTGCGGCGGCAATGGGATCGGGATTGCATTTGATCGCGGGTCGGTCGGTATCAGCGAGGATGATCAGGGCAAGTTCGCGTGAGGTCGCGACTTTATGTCCTGGCAATAAGGAACGCAGTTTCTTCGGGACATTGTGGTCGAACAAGACGTTCATGGAGGCGGCTACTTCTGCTTGCTGGCCGCGAAGATTAGGAGGTCGCGGATGATCTGTTCCGGCATGTCCAAGTTGTCGGCGATCTCTTCGACCGGCGATCCGGATTCATCGTTACTCAGCACCGTGTCTGCAGGCAGGCGCGTCCCTCGGAGGAGCGGAACGCCGCTCAGCTTACCGGGAACCACTTCAACCAGAGGGCAATCTGTCCAATCGACGACGGGGCTTGCCTGGAGATGGGTCATGGCTTCAGCATAGGCTCGTTCGCGGACGACAGCAACGAGTCGGGTTGAGTAAGAGCAACTTGCAGTGAAGGCTGGGTTTAGTTCTGTATCAGGGTTGGAGGTGCTTATGCGGAGTCTGGTGGCGGCGGTTTTGTGTGGGGCGATGGTGGGGCAGCCGGGGTATGGGGTGATGACGGCGGGGCCGGGGGGTGGGGCTGGGGAGATGCGGGGGGAGGCGCGGGTGGTTCATGCGCTGAACCGGCTGACGTTTGGGCCGAGGCCGGGGGATGTGGCGGCGGTGGAGCGGATGGGGCTCGAGCGGTGGTTTGAGGGGCAGTTGGAGCCGGAGAGGATGGACGACTCCAAGTTGGAAGAGAGGCTGGGGGAGTATCCGGCGATGGGGCTTTCGATTGCGGAGCTGGAGGCGCGGTATCCGGGGCCGCAGGCGATGAAGGCGATGGCGAGTGGGAGGGTGGCGCTGCCGAGCGATACTGCGGCTCGGGCGATTGCGGTGGATGAGCTTGCGTTTTATAAGGTGCAGCAGGCGAAGAAGGCGGAGGTGAAGGGGACTGCGGCGGGGGATTTGGCGGTGGCGGAGGGGGCGGGTTCGATGGCGGGGGCTCCGGCTCCGGCTGTGGCGAAGGGCGGCAAGAGGACGGTTCAGGCTGGGTTCGATGCGTTGGAAGAGGCGGGGGGGATGGGGCCGGGGAAGCCGCTGGCGGCGAGTGAGATTGCTCCGGATGCACCTGTGGGGGGTGCGCCGGTGGAGCGGAGGTTTGCGCCGGAGGAGGTGAAGACGATTCTGGCGCAGGAGCCGGAGGAGCGGTACCGGACGGTGCTGGGGATGCCGGCGGGGGATGTGGTGCGGTTTCGGCAGAGCCTGAAGCCGCGTGAGGTGGTGGCGCTGGTGGAGGGGATGAGTCCGGTGGAGAAGGAGACGCTGGTGGCGCTGCCGGGAGCGATCCGGATGGTGGCGGCGGAGGCGATGGAGAGCCGGGTGCTACGGGATGTGTACAGCGAGCGGCAGTTGGAGGCGGTGATGACTGACTTCTGGCTGAACCACTTTAATGTGTATCTGCGGAAGAACCAGGTGGAGCCGTACCTGATTCCGAGCTATGAGCGGGATACGATTCGGCCGCACGCGCTGGGGAGGTTTGAGGACCTGCTGGTGGCCACGGCGAAGAGTCCGGCGATGCTGGTGTACCTGGATAACTTCAGGAGTGTGGGGCCGGATTCGGCGGCGGCGGAACGGGTGAAGCGAGTGAAGGCGCTACGGCCTGACGGGCGGATTGCGAAGGCGGCGAGTGCGGGGTTGAACGAGAACTATGGGCGGGAGCTGATGGAGCTGCATACGCTGGGGGTGAACGGCGGGTATACGCAGGCGGATGTGACGAACGTGGCGAAGGTGTTTACGGGGTGGACGGTGGATAAACCGTATCAAGGGGGTGAGTTTCAGTTCGATGAGCGGCGGCATGAGCCGGGACCAAAGGTGGTGATGGGGAGGACGATTCAGGAGGGTGGGGAGGAGGAGGGGCTCGAGGTGTTGCACATGCTGGCGAAGAGTCCGGCCACGGCGCACTTTGTGTGCGAGAAGCTGGCGGTGCGGTTTGTGAGCGATACGCCTCCGGCGGCGCTGGTGGAGCGGATGGTGGGGAGTTTCTTGAAGTTGGATGGAGATATGAGGGCGGTGCTGCGGACGATGTGGCGGTCGCCGGAGTTCTGGAGTACGAGCATGGAGCGGGCAAAGGTGAAGACGCCGGAGGAGTTTGTGATCTCTGCCGTGCGTGCGAGTGGGGCGGAGGTGAAGAATCCTCTGGCGCTGGTGCAGAGTTTAGACAAGCTGGGGATGCCGCTGTATGGGATGCAGACGCCGAACGGGTATAGCTGGAAGCAGGATGGATGGGTGGGGACGGGGGCGCTGGTGAGCCGGATGAACTTTGCGCTGGTGCTGGCGGATGGACGGCTGGCTGGGACGAGGACGGATTGGGGTGGGGTGCTGGGGTCGGGTGGTCCGGGGGTGAAGGGGGTTTCGTATGAGGCTTCCGGGGCGGAGGTTGGGAAGGAACGGAGACTGGAGGCGGTGCTGCTGGGGGCGGCGGTGAGCGAGAGGACTCGGGCAACGGTCCTGGAGCAGGCGAAGGATACGACCATGGCGGAGCAGGCGGCTACGGAGTTCGAAGTGAGTGGCAGGAAGGGGACGAAGTATGCACGGGGGAGAGCGGGTGGGGCGGTGGCGGCGGGTGGGACAGATGATCCGCAGGCTGCGGTGATGGCGGGGTTGCTGCTGGGGAGTCCGGAGTTTCAGCGGCGGTGAGGGCTGGACGGTATGCTTGATCCGTACAGGGGGAAGCATGGCGGATTCGGAGAGCAAGTTCTGGACGTTTTCCAAGGGGCTGGGTGCGGTGGTGAGCACGGTGGCGACGGCGGTGCTGATCTGGTACTTGACGCGGACGCCGGTGGCGCCGACGTATCCGCAGATTGGGCTGACGGGGACGATTTTGGACGGGTCGACCCAGGCGCCGGTGGTGGATGCGCTGGTGACGGCGGCGGCGGGGACGAGCCTGGCGAATGTGAAGACGGATAGCCAGGGGAGGTACTCGTTTACGCTGGCGGGGACGGCGACGGGGATGCAGAGCGCGACGGTGGATATTGTGGCGGGAGGGTATCCGTACTACCGGTCGGCGGCGCTTTCGCTGACGACGGGGGATAACTATGTGCCGATCAAGCTGACCCACGATGCGGTGGCGAGTGGGGGGACGCCTCCGGCTCCGGCGGGACCGACGGCGGTGCCGCCGAGTTCGATCAGCCGGATTCCGCCGCAGATTTCGAAGGTTTTGCCGGCGAACTTTCGGAAGCCGGAGATGACGGTAAGGCTGGTACCGAAGTAAAAGGGGCGATCGGGTGGGGGATGGACAACTTACGGGCTGGAGCGGAGTTTGATCCTGCAGGGGCCGAGGCTTGGCCGGTGGCGATGGAGGAGATGACGATGGCTGGATTTGGCAAGGGGATGATGGACCGGAGCGATTGGGGATGCGATCTGCGGGGGCGGGACGGGGGGCGGCGGGGCGGGACGGGCGGGCCGTCCAGGCGTGGGTTTATGAAGGGTGGGGCGCTGGCGCTGGTGGGGACGAGCGTGATTCCGGGGTTCCTGATGCGGAGTGTGATGGCGGAGACGACGACCGCGGCTGCGAGTGGGAAGAAGCTGGTGGTGTTGTTTCAGCGGGGAGCGGCGGATGGGTTGAATATTGTGGTGCCGTACCAGGAGAAGAATTATTACGCGATGAGGCCCTCGATTGCGATTCAGCAGAAGGATGTGCTGGACCTGGATGGACAGTTTGGGCTGCATCCGGCGATGGCTGCGTTCAAGCCTCTGTTCAAGGACGGGCATCTGGCGGTGGTTCATGCGGCGGGGTCGCCGGATACAACGCGAAGTCATTTTGATGCGCAGGATTTTATGGAGAGCGGGACGCCGGGGGTGAAATCGACTGAGGATGGGTGGTTGAACCGGGCTTTGCGGGTGGGGCCGGCTCCGAATGGGCCGGGCGGGAAGCCGAGTGCGTTCCGGGCGGTGGCGCTGGGGACGCAGGTGCCAAGGACGCTACAGGGGAAGATGCCGGCGATTGCGGTGTCGAATCTGGCGGATTTTTCCGTGGGGGGCAAGGGGCCGCAGACTTCAGCGATCAGCAATGCGTTTCAGGCGATGTACGACGAGAGCTCCGACGCGGTGCTGCACGGGACGGGGCAGGAGACGTTTGAGGCGGTGAAGATGTTGAAATCGGCTGACCCGGCGAAGTATGCGCCGGCGAATGGGGCGGTGTATCCGAATACGCCGTTTGGGAACAGCTTGAAGCAGATTGCGCAGCTTTTGAAGGCGAACCTGGGGGTGGAGGCGGCGTTTTCCGATATTGGCGGGTGGGATACGCATGTGAATCAGGGGGCGGCGAACGGGCAGCTAGCGAATCGGCTGACGGAGTTTTCGAATGGTATTGCGGCGTTCTGGAAGGACATGGGGACGGACGCTGAGAGCGTTACGCTGGTGACGATGAGTGAGTTTGGACGGACGGCGCGCCAAAATGGGACGGGTGGAACGGACCATGGGCACGCGAATGTGATGTTCGTGCTGGGTGGCACGGTGAAGGGTGGGAAGGTGTACGGGAGGTGGCCGGGGTTGAGCGACGGGCAGCTAAACGAGGGGCGGGATTTGGCGGTAACGACTGATTTCAGGAGGGTTCTGGGTGAGGCGGCGTATAAGACGCTGGGGGCTAAGAACCTGGCGGCGGTGTTTCCGGGGGCGGAGGTTGAGCCGGCGGGGTTTCTGGGGCTGGTGTAATGGAGCGGATTTGGGGCCGATGGAGGCCAGTCGTAGGGAAGTTGTGTTAGGATGCCCCAGTCGTAGTAACGGAATGATCCGAAAGGGTTATCTTTTAGAACAACTATTCCGTGTAATCTGCGTCTTATCAACTGTACCAAGCAAGTGCCCGACTATCAGTTCCCTCGGTTTGGGCTTCCCCTATCCGCAAGACCACTCCCCACCTTCTATGTAAGGCGCCCTGAACACCGGGCGCCTTCACTTCTTAACGACAGTGGTGAGGCAGCGATGGAGCAGTGTGAGGCAGTGAAAGGCAGTACGTGCTGGAGCGCATCCTCGCGCGAGCCGGATGGGCCGGAGGCTGGGAGAGTGTTTCGGGGTCCTTCGATTCACTGCGTTCGCTCAGGATGACGCATTTGGGGTGGCTGAGAAGGACGGTTAGGCGATGCCCTGGCGGCGGTCTAGGGAGAAGGAGCCGGCGCCGGTGGTGACGAGCAACAGGGCTATGACCAGGAGGGCCAGGGGGTACTCGGAGGGGGAGTAGCCGCGGCGGAGGGTGACGAAGGCGATGGCGACGAGCATGTTGCCGGCGACCATGAAGGCGGAGAATCGGGTGAGGAGGCCGAGGAGAAGGAAGATGCCGCCGAAGAACTCGGTGGCGACGGAGACGTAGCCGAGTTGGCGGGGGAGGCCGAGGGAGGCGACGTGCTGGCAGAAGGATTCGACGCCGGCGAGGGGGTGGGCGGTGTGGAAGCCGTAGGGCATGATTTTCTCATAGCCGTGGATGAGCATGGAGAGGCCGAGGACGAGGCGGACGAGACAGATGGCCGTGGGCTGGAGGCGGGCTAGGGTGCGGATCATGGGAGGGGTCTCAAGGCGGTTGGTGGGGAGGCGATGTACTCGTGGAGGAAGCGGAGAATGGTTTCGCGGTAGGCGCGGGTGGGGCCGGTGGAGGCGGCTTCGTTCGCCGGGTTCCAAGGGGTGAGGTGGGCGGTGAAGCTGGGGGTTTGGGCGGATTTGTAGAGGGTGTCGATGGCGGTTAGGTTGGGAGGGTGTGCGACGTGGCTGGGGCCGGTGGTGAGGAGGAGTTTGGGAGTTTTGAGGGTGGTCAGGGTGGGAGCGATTTCGAAGCGCTCGTGGAAGAAGAGGTGGAGGGGGACGAAGTTGGCTCTGCTGTCCTGGAGGGCGAAGGCGGTGGGGTTGGGGATGGGGGATTCGAGGATGAGGGCGGGGAGGTCCGGGTGGGCGGCGGCGAGGGCGGTGGCGAGGGAGGCTCCGAGGCCTGCGCCGTAGGGGATGATGGTCAAGGCGGGGATGTGGCGGGTGGTGAGGAGGTAGTCGAGGGCGGCGGTGGCGTCCTCTGCCATGCGGGCCTGGGTTGGGTGCTGGGAGAAGTCGGAGGCGCCGAAGCCGCGGTAGTCGAAGGCGAAGACGTTGAGGGGGAGCTGGTGGAGTTGGGCGAGGGTGGGGAGGTCATCGGCGAGGCGGCCGTTGCCGTCTGGGAGATAGAGGATGGTGGCGATGGGGGTGTTGTCGGCGGGGAGCCAGAGGCCGGCGAGGCGGGGCTGGCCGGTTTCGGTTGCACCGAAGCGGACAGGGGTGGCGGGGAGGGTGGTGGTGAGTTTGGGGTTTTGGTCAGGGTGGAGGAGGAGCTGCCACTGGCCTTGGTAGACGAGGAGGCAAAGGGTGAGCCAGGCGCAGACGATGGCGGCGACGATGACGAGGGCGATGGCTTTGAGGAGCCAGCGGGGGTCGATGATCTCGGATGGGGAAGCGGGAGGACGAGGGGGGTGCTGGCGAGGGGTAGGGGCGCGTTTTGGGGTAGGGGAAGCCATCAGGTTCAAGGGTGAGGGTAGCAGAGACAAGGGCAAAAGAGATTCTTGCGTGAGCCTGTTCAGGTGTCGGCAGGATTGGTTTCTTCGGGGTCCTTCGACTTGGGCCGACGCGAAAGCGCGTCAGCCTTCGCTCAGGATGACGCAGGTTTCTTATTCCGGACGAACCGAAGCCGTGGGAGAGGAAGACGGTCGGGCTCTGGCCCGATACCCCACCTATTTCGCGATGAGACGGCGAAAAAGGATGGCACCCATCGTGGACGGGAGGGAGGCGGCGGTTACGATTGAGGGGAGAGGTGATGAGCGGATGGAGCAGTGGGTGAAGGTTTGTGATGTGGCGGATGCGCCGGAAGAAGGCAAGGTGATGGAGGCTGAGGCGGGCGGGTTGGAGATTTGTGTCGCGCGGCTGAATGGGGAGTTGTGCGCGGTGGATAACTGGTGTCCGCATCGTCGGGGGCCGCTGGGGCAGGGGTGGATTGAGGGTGGGGCGGTGGTGTGTCCGTGGCATTCGTGGGCGTTCGATTTGAAGACGGGAGTGGCGGAGTATCCGGAGAACGAACGGGTGGTGGTGTTTGCGGTGAAGGTGGAGGGGGAGGATGTGCTGGTGGATGCGGGGTGAGCTTGGACTCGATGGATGGGGCAGCCGATGAGGGGTGACGAAGGTACCGGGCAGGTGCGCTGTGGAAAATGATTTGTTCGCCGTGCGTTCGTGTGGGGGCGTATGCTTGGGGCAGGGTCAGACCGGCGGAAGATCGACCGGTGGGGATCGTCAAGAGGTAACGCCCATGAAGCTTCGCAATCTTATGCTCGCCCTTGTTGGGCTCGTTGTTCTGGCAGGCGCGGTTGTGCCGGCGCAGGCTGCGGGTCATCGTCATCACCACCGTCATCATCACCATCGCTAGAGCGCAGGCTCTACCGCGAGAGAAGGCCCGGCCACTGTGCCGGGCTTTTCTTTGTCTGGATATGAACGCAGAGGAGGACGATGCGGAGGGCTTTGGCCTGATAGAATCAAGTGATTCCTCCGAAAAGATGAATCACTTGAACGTGCAGGAGGGGTGATGCAGGCAATGCTGGCGCTTGAGGATGGGCGCATCTTTCGTGGCAAGGGCTTCGGGGCGCAGACCGAGTGCTCGGGCGAGGTGGTTTTCAATACATCGCTGACCGGCTACCAGGAGATCTTTACGGATCCCTCGTATGCGGGGCAGATTGTGGTTCTGACGAATCCTCACATTGGGAATTATGGGACGACGCCGAGCGATGCGGAGAGTGCGCGGCCGATGATTGAAGGGCTGGTGGTGCGGGAGTTTTCGCCGATGAGCTCGAACTGGCGCAGCACCGAGGTTGCGGATGAGTATCTGGAGCGCAGCGGGATTCCGGTGGTGGCGGAGATTGATACGCGGGCGGTGGTGCGGCACCTGCGGGCCAATGGCGTGATGCGCGGCGTGATTGCGAGCGGCGAGAATTTGGATGAGTCGGCGCTGGTCGCGAAGGCGAAGGCGATCAAGAGGATGGATGGGACGGACCTTGCTTCGGTGGTGACGACGAAGGTCGCTTATGAGTGGTCCAGTGCCGAGGCTAAGAATCAGACGGGGGACAAGTTTCTTGGCGTCACTTCCGACAAGGCCGAGATGCATGTGGTGGCGTATGACTTTGGGATCAAGGAAAATATTCTGAGGATGCTGACGCGCGAAGGGTGTCGCGTAACCGTGGTGCCGGCGACGACGCCTGCGGCGGATGTGCTGGCGATGAAGCCGGATGGGGTGTTTTTCAGCAATGGGCCGGGGGATCCGGAGCCGCTGGATTATGCGGTTTCGAACGTTCAGGCGCTGCAGGGGAAGGCTCCGCTGTTCGGGATCTGTTTGGGGCACCAGATCTTTGGGCTGGCGCTGGGGGGAAAGACCTACAAGCTGAAGTTTGGGCATCATGGCGGGAATCACCCGATCATGAACCATGCGACGGGCAAGGTGGAGATTACGGCGCAGAATCATAACTACAACGTCGATCCGGGCTCGCTGCCTGCCGACGTGGAGCAGACGCATACGAATTTGAACGATCAGACGCTGGCGGGGTTGAGGCATAAGACGGACCCCATGTTCAGCGTGCAGTATCACCCGGAGGCTAGCCCGGGGCCGCATGACTCGCATTATCTGTTCAGGGATTTTCGGAAGATGATGGAAGAGTGGAAGAAATAGTTTCGGAGGGCGCGGTTTAGGGCGCCCTTTCCCTTGTGAGCTAAGCCAAGAGAGAGAGAAAGAAGAGACATGCCGCGTAGGAATGACATTGCGAAGATTCTGGTGATCGGCTCTGGGCCGATTGTGATTGGGCAGTCGGCGGAGTTTGATTACTCCGGGACGCAGGCATGCAAGGCGCTGAAGGCCGAGGGGTACGAGGTGGTACTGGTGAACTCGAACCCGGCGTCCATTATGACGGACCCTGAGGTGGCGGACCGGACCTACATTGAGCCTCTGACGGCGGCTTATGTTGAGGAGATTCTGCGAGTGGAGTCGGAGATGTTGGTCGAGTCCGGCGCGAAGGGTGTGTTTGCGGTGCTGCCTACGGTGGGGGGGCAGACGGCTTTGAACCTGGCGGTGGATCTGGCTGATTCTGGGGTGCTGGATAAGTTTAGGGTGGAGCTGATTGGGGCGAAGCTGGAGGCGATCAAGAAGGCGGAAGACCGGCTGCTGTTCAAGGATGCGATGAACAAGATCGGGCTGGACATGCCGAAGTCGCAACTGGTGAACAATGTGAGCGATGGGCTGGCGTTTGCGGCGAAGATCGGGTTTCCGGCAGTGATTCGGCCTAGCTTTACGCTGGGTGGTTCGGGCGGGGGCATTGCTTATAACCGTCAGGAGATGACGGAGATTCTTTCGCGCGGGATCGATCTTTCACCGGTGAGTGAGTGCCTGATTGAAGAGAGTGTGCTGGGGTGGAAGGAGTACGAGCTTGAGGTCGTACGCGACCTCAAAGATAACGTCATCATCATCTGTTCGATTGAAAACTTTGATCCCATGGGTGTCCACACTGGCGACTCCATCACTGTGGCTCCCGCCCAAACCCTTACCGACCGCGAGTATCAGGCGATGCGCGACGCTGCCATCGCTGTGATCCGTGAGATCGGCGTGGAGACCGGCGGCAGCAACGTGCAGTTCGCCGTCAATCCGCAAAACGGCCGCATGACGGTTATTGAGATGAATCCGCGCGTTTCGCGGTCCTCCGCGCTTGCCAGCAAAGCCACCGGGTTTCCCATCGCGAAGATCGCTGCCCGGCTTGCCGTCGGGTACACGCTGGATGAGTTGCAGAACGACATCACCAAGGCTACGCCCGCCTGCTTCGAGCCCACCATCGACTATGTCGTCGTCAAGATTCCCAAGTGGCAGTTCGAGAAATTTCCCGGAGCGGACGAAAACCTGTCTGTTCAGATGAAGTCTGTGGGCGAGGTGATGGCGATTGGACGGACCTTCAAGGAAGCGATGATGAAGGCGGTGCGGTCGCTGGAGACGGGCAAGAAGGCGACGGCGGATGATATTGAGCCGAGGCGTTTGACGCAGCGGCTGGTGACGCCGCACCCGGAGCGGCTGAGTTATGTGCGGTATGCGTTTGAGCGCGGGATGACGGTGCGGGAGGTGTCCAGGATGACGGGGATGGACCCGTGGTTCCTGCACCAGATGAAGCAGATTACGGATGAGATCAAGGCTGTGGGTGGGGTTGCGATTGAGGATGTGACGGCGGAGCAGTTGCGGACGGCGAAGCGGATGGGGATCTCCGATGAGCGGCTGGCGGCGGGCTGGGGACTCACAGGTGCGGAAGGCACGGCTGCGGTAAGGGCGCTGCGCAAGAAGCTGAACGTGATGCCGGTGTACAAGATGGTGGATACGTGCGCAGGTGAGTTCGAGAGCTTTACGCCGTATCTGTACAGTTGCTACGACGAGGAGGATGAGGCGGCTCCGACGGCGAAGAAGAAGGTCATGATTCTGGGGAGCGGGCCGAACCGGATTGGGCAGGGGATTGAGTTCGATTATTGCTGCTGCCATGCGGCGTTTGCGTTGCGCGAGGACGGCTACGAGACGATCATGGTGAACTGCAATCCGGAGACGGTGTCGACGGACTATGACACTTCGGATCGGCTCTATTTCGAGCCTTTGACCTTGGAAGACGTGCTGGGCGTGTATGAGCATGAGGCCGCGAGCGGCGCGGAGATTGGGATGATTGTGCAGTTCGGCGGGCAGACTCCGCTGAACTTGTCGCTGCCGCTCAAAAAAGCCGGGGTGCCGATCATTGGGACTTCGCCGGAGTCGATTGACCTGGCAGAGGATCGGAAGCGATTTGGGAAGTTGATTGAGGATCTGGGGATTCCGCAGCCGGCGGGGGTGCTGGCGACGAGTGTGGAAGAGGCTGTCGCTGGAGCTAATAAGGTTGGGTATCCGGTGCTAGTGCGGCCGAGCTATGTGCTGGGTGGGCGGGCGATGGTCATCGCGTATGACGATGAGGCGGTGCTGAAGTATATGAGCACGGCGATTGAGTACTCGCAGGAGCGGCCGGTGCTGATTGACCACTTCCTGGAGGATGCGACGGAGTGCGATGTCGACGCGCTCTGCGATGGCGATAATGTAGTCATTGCGGGGATCATGGAGCATATCGAGGAGGCTGGGGTGCATTCCGGTGATTCTTCTTGTGTGCTGCCGTCGGTGGATCTTTCGGCTGAGGTGAAGGAGACGATTCGGGCGTACACGCGGAAGCTGGCGACGGCTTTGAGCGTGCGCGGGTTGGTGAATATCCAGTTTGCGATTCAGCATGGGAAGGTCTACGTGATTGAGGTGAATCCGCGGGCTTCGCGCACGGTGCCTTATGTTTCGAAGGCCACCGGCGTGCCGCTGGCGAAGATTGCTTCGCGGATTATGGTGGGGCGGAAGCTGAAGGAGTTGCTGCCGGAGTATGTGGCGAGCGGGCAGGACCTGGGGACGGGGTCGCACTTCTTTGTGAAGTCGCCGGTGTTTCCGTGGGGCAAGTTCCCGGGCGTGGATACGGTGCTGGGGCCGGAGATGAAGTCGACGGGCGAGGTGATGGGGGTGGCGGATAACTTTGGCGAAGCGTTTGCCAAGGCGCAGATTGCCGCGGGACAGGTGCTGCCGACCGAGGGGACGGTCTTCTTGAGCGTCAACGACCATGACAAGGATGGGTTGGTCGCGTTGGCTCGGCAGTTTACGGAGATGGGGTTCCATGTGGTTGCAACGCATGGGACGGCGGCGGTGCTCGAAGAGGCGGGGCTGCAGCCGGAGCGGGTCTATAAGGTCAAAGAAGGGCGTCCGAATGTGGTCGACCTGATCAAGGGCGATCGGATTCACCTGATCATCAACACGCCGCGCGGGCAGGATACGTTTTTCGATGAGAAGGCGATTCGACGGGCGGCGGTGCTGGCGAGGATTCCGACGATTACGACGCTGGCCGCAGCCAGGGCTGCGGCGGAAGGGATCTCGGCTCTGCAGGATGGGACGCTGAGCGTGATTGCGCTGCAGACGTTGCATGCGGAACGGGAGTTGGCAAAGGCTTAAGGCGCCCTGCGCGGGCGGCGGTCACTTCGTGACTTGTATTGGGCTTCGCTTGGTCCGAGCGTTGCTCGGCCTGTGTTCAGGGGTAAATGATGACGCCGATCTCTTTGAGATCGGCGTTTTTGTTTGGTGTGTGGAGTGAGGGCTAGTCGACCAAGCCGAAGCGGGCTCCGATGGAGTATCCGATCATGCTGAGGGGGATCCAGGTGCCGACGAGGAGGCCGTCGCCACCCATGAGGCCGGAGCCATGGTTGATATCGAAGAAGGTGCGGAAGAGTTTCTCCAAGGCAAGGCACTTTTCGCAGAGGCCGGTGCCGGTGGGTAGATCGAGGACCCAGACGCAGACGAGAGCGAAGAAGACGAGGCCAGCGACCCAGACATAGCGGGCGGTGGGTTCGTGATTGCTTTTTGCGACGATGAAGCCGCCGATCATGGGGACGAGGAAGGCGAGGAGGGTGCCGAGGATCTTGGGGCCGGTGGCGTCGATGTCCGGGTGGGTGAGCGAGACGGCGAACACCATGAGGACAAGCAAGGCGACGGCGATGAGGGTATGGGCAAAGAACCAGAGAGCCTCGCGGCCGAGGTCGCCGGGGGATTTGCCTTGGGAAAGTTCGAACTCTTCGGTCATGGTGTGTTTATACGATACGCGGTGCGGATTTGGTGTGGAGATTATGAAGTGTGACGGGGCCAGCAACAGGGTACCTGTTCGCTCATAGAATAGGAAGATGCTGCTTGAAGGAATCTTTCTGCCGTTGACTACGCCGTTCCATGCGGACGGGCGCGTGTTTTTGAAGAAGCTGGAACATAACGTGGATCGCTACTCGCGGACGCCGGCGGCGGGGATGTGGGTGCTGGGGGCGGGGGGGGAGGCGGATGGGCTGACCGAGGCGGAGGCTGGGGAGGTGCTGCGGGTGGCGATTGGGGCGGCAGCTCGGGAGAAGGTGATGGTGGCCGGGGTGGGGAGGGAGAGTGTGAGAGCTACGCTGGGGCTGGCGGAGGCGGCGGCCAAGGCGGGGTATGACGCCGTGGCTGTGAGGGCTCCGGGGTTTGCGGGGGATGCTGGGATGCGGCTGGAGACGGTGACGTACTTCCAGGCGGTGGCGGACAGGGCGGCGCTGCCGGTGGTGCTGGTGAGCGAGGCGGGGCGGTCGCTGGGGACGGAGGTGCTGGTGGAACTGGCGGGGCATGGGAACGTGATTGGGGTGGTGGATGAGCTAGCTGCGGCGCGGGTGGCGGAGCTGAGGGCCGCGACTGCGGGGGTGAGGCGGGAGACGACGGTGACGACGGTGTTTGCGGCGGTGACGGGGCGGATGGCGGCGGCGAATGTGGCGGCGGCGGGGCCGATGCCGGTGCTTTCCGGGGTGGTCCGAACCAGGGTGAAGACGGTGGGGTTCCAGGTGCTTTGTGGGAGTACGACAGGGATCTATGGGGCTCTGACGAGCGGGGCGAGTGGGGCGGCGCCGCGGCTAGGGGCGGCGGCTCCGCAGGCTTGCTGCGAGGTGTATCAGGCGTTCCGGGATGGGGATTTGGGGCTCTCCGAGGAGAAGCAGGTGCGGGTGCGGGCGGCGGCGGAGCGGATGGAGGGAGTTCGTGGCGTGGCCTGGAGCAAGTATGGGTGTGATTTGAATGGGTATTACGGAGGGCGGCCGAGGCTGCCGCTGTTGGGATTGACTGCGGCTGAGAGGGAGATTTTGGAGGGGGAGATGTGGGAGTTGAGGAATTAGTGCCCCTCCCCTGGATGTGTGCAAAGTCTTCGAACGAGAGACTTTAGGAGTGGACCTCTGTTTCGGTTGCACCAAAGAGTGTGCAATAGGGTGGGACGAAATGCGGTCGGGCTTCGCCCGATACCCCCATTCTTCGACGATGAAACTGTCAAAGAACGGGGCACCCGTCGTGGCTGGTTAGGCGCGGGGTTTGAGGGGGACGCCCAGGGCGTTGAGTTTGGCGCGGGCCTGGGTGGCTTCCGGGGAGGTGGGGAAGCGCTGGATGAGGGTGCGGAGCTCTCGGATGCCGGCGTCCTGTTGCTTGAGCTCGATGAGGGCCTGGCCTTTGTGGAGGTGGGCGGCGGGGATTTTATTGTTGTCCGGGAACTGCTCTAGGACCTTGTCGTAGTCGTGGGCGGCGTTGGCGAACTTGCCGGCGCGGTAGTCGATTTCGCCGAGGTAGTAGTAGGCGTTGCCGGTGAGGGTATCGTCTGGATAGGCCTTGATGATGTCCTGGAACTCCGAGGTAGCGATGGGGTATTTCGCGGCCATGTAGTCGGTGTAGGCGGAGCGGTAGAGGTCAGTGACCGGGGCGGCGTTGGAGGCGGCTGCGGTGGGTGGTGCGGCGGTGCGGGCGGGTGGTAGTGAGGCCGGGGATCCGGCACGGGTGGAGGAAGGGCTGTCCGGGATTGCGGAAGGACCGGGCATGTAGGTGGATGGGCCGGAGGAGGGGTTGACGGGCGCAGTGGTAGACGGGGTGACGCCGCCGGAGCTGGGGAGGTTCTGGATGGTGGCGGACATGGACTGCTGCTGGCCCTGAACGTCGTTGAGGGTCTTTTCAAGCCGGATCATGCGGGCCTTGATCTCGTCCAGGGAGTCGTTGAGGGCCTGGACCTGGCCGGAGACCTGCTCGGAGCGGGTGCCGGAGGCGGTTTGCTGAGCGGCGAGCTGCTTCTGGAGGACGTCAACGTTGACGGAGAGGCGGTTGACGGAGTCGGCGGATTGCTGGACGAGGTCTTTGAGGACGCCCATGCGCTCGTCATTGGATTGCTGGAGGCGGGCGACGGCGTCGAGGAGCTGCTGGACCTGAGTCTGGAGCTGGACCATGTCTTTGTTGACCGCGAAGGCCGGGGAGGCGGGGACCGAGAAGAGGAGGAGGGCGGCGGTGAGACGGATGGGCTTGAGCATGGGTGGCGGGGCTCCGGCTAGGGTACAGATTGGGTGGGCTGTGAAGATGCCCTGGGGCTAAAGCCCCTTTGCATGTAAGACGTTTGTTCGTGGGGCTAAAGCCCCACGCTTCCACCGGAAAAGGATGGAAGGGAGAGCGGTCGGGCTTTCGCCCGATACCCCACCCTGTCCGACGATGAGACTGTCGTCCGAGGATGGGGCACCCGAAACAGGCAACGGCAAGAACAACCGCAACTGACTTTGCTCAACAGCATTATCGGTCGATGGTGAACTGGGCGCGGCGGTTTTGCTGCCAGCAGGCTTCGTTGGCTTCCTGGCAGAACTGCTTTTCCTTGCCGTAGCTGACGGTCTTGATGCGGGCGGGAGCGATGCCGGCCTCTGTCAGTGCGGTGCGGGTGGAGTTAGCGCGGTTTTCACCGAGGGCGAGGTTGTATTCTGCGGAGCCGCGTTCGTCACAGTAGCCGCCGATGAGGACCTTGATGCCGGGGTGCTGGACGAGGTATGCGGCGGCCTGAGCTACGGCCTGCTGGCCGGTGGCGTCGACGTCAAAGGAGTCGTACCCGAAGAAGACGTCCTGGACGGCGGCGTGGAAGGCGGCGTCCGAGACGGCTTCCGCGTTGGCGTCCGAGACGGTGGTGTTGCCGACGGGCGGCGGGGCGGCGGCGCGGACGGTGACGCGGACGTTGGCTTCCGTGGAGCCGCCTTCGCCTTTGGCGGTGAGGTGGAAGTTGGTGGAGTTGGCGGGGGAGACGGACTGGGTGCCGTTGACGTTGACCTGGCCGATGCCGTCAATGGTGACGGTGGTGGCATTGGTGGTGCGCCAGTTGAGGACGACGGTCTGGCCAAGCTCGATGGCGAGGGGGTCCGCGGTGAGGGTGGCGGTGGGCGCGGCGGCGGGCGGGAGGGGGGCGGGGCCGAGGGCGTTGGGGTCGATGCCGCTGGTTTTTTTGTGGCAGCCGGTCATCAGGATGAGGCTGGCGGCGGTGGTGAGGAGGAGGGTGCGGAGGCGGGGTTGTGCGGTCGTCATGGTGTTATTTTCTCCTGCGTGAAGGTTGCAATGAAGCGAAAATGCATTGGCTTGGAAAAGAATGCCTACCCCAGGGGCTAAAGCCCGGTTCGTTGCGGGGCTGTGAGACCCAAGGCTAAAGCCTTGGGGTACCTAGAAGCTAAAACAACGACAACGACAACGGCGAAGACAGAAGCAGATTCCTCCGCTTCGCTGCGGAATGACAACTAAAAGAACCGGCAACAACAAGTGCAAAGACCGCTACGGAGGTGCTTCGCACGGTGCTCGACGCTTCGCATGTTTTAAGGCGGGGAGTTATTTCCAGCTCCAGTTTGGCATGTCGTTGCCGGCAGAGGTGAGGGCTTTGCGTTCCGTGCCGTCAGCGAGCATGGTCATGATGCGGACCTGGGAGTCGCGGCCGGGGGAGTTGGCGAAGACGATGTGGCGGCCGTCGGGGGACCAGGAAGGGAAGTCGCAGGGGCCGATTTCATGGGTGAGCTGGATCCACTTGTGGGTGGCGATCTCCATGACGTAAATGTCCTGGCCGCCGGGAGCGCCGGGGCCGTACTTGCGGTTCCAGGCGTAGGCGACGAACTGGCCGTTGGGGGACCAGGAGGGGGAGCTGGCGTAGCCGCCGTCGGTGAGGCGCTGGACGTTGGAGCCGTCGGATTCCATGATGTAGAGCTGGGGGAGGCCGGTGCGGCCGCTGATCCAGGCGATCTGGGAGCCGGAACGGGGGTTGAAGGTGGGGGAGACGTCCGGGCCGCGGAAGTTGGTGATGCGGTGGGCGCCGACGCCATCGAGGCCGGAGAGGAAGATGTCGAAGTCGCCGGCGGGGGAGGCGGCGTAGGCGAGGGTGTTGCCGCCGGGTGCCCAGGCGGCGGACTCGCTGGTGCCGGCGGCGGAGTTGAAGGCGACGAGGCGGCCGAGGAGGAGCGAGAACATGCGGACGTGGAAGCCGGATTTATCGAGCGTGGTGAAGGCGAGGCGGGAGTTGTCCGGGGAGACGCGGGGGGAGAGCGAGATGGCTCCGAGGTGGGTGACGGGGTGCTGGTTGGCGCCGTCGTAGTCCATCTCCCAGATTTCCTTGGTGCCGCCGCCGAGGTGGACGTAGTAGATCTTGGTTTCGGCGATGCCGTTGAGACCGCCGCCGAGGCGGAGGATGATCTCGTCTGCGAAGCGGTGGGCGATCTGGCGGGCGGAGTCTTCGGAGGCGTCTTCGGCGTATTGTTTGGCGAGGACCTGGGGGAACTGGGTGTTTTTGGTGTCGAAGAGGAATCCGTTGACGGCGAGGCGGGAGCCTTGGGCTCCGACCGTGACGCCGAGGGTTCCGAAGGCGACCATGGAGGCGGAGGCGGGGGCGGAGGACCACTGGGGGAGGTTGATGTCGCCGGGGCCGGAGGGCTGGGCCTGGGGTGCCATGGATTTCGAGACCATGTCAAAGATGCCGGCGTTGGCGAGGTCGGCGAAGAGGACGGTGTCGAAGGTGTGTTTGAGGGCGGAGGTGCGGGGGTCTTGGGAGCCGGGGTGGAAGTCGGCTGCGGCGAGGCGGGTGCGGTCGGCGGCGTTGGAGGAGAGTTCGAGCTTGACGCCGCCCTGGTCTTGGGCTCGGAGACTGGCGATGGCGAGGCAGAAGAGGATTATGACGAGTGCGAATGGGCGGATGGGTCGGGGCAATGGCATCTCCACTTTATGGTAGACGCTTTGGGGTGTGGATATGGTGGGTCGTACGAGTGGGTAACGATAGAGACAACGGCAAGCCGCCCTTGCGCCGGGCGGGCGGTGCTTTGCACGGTGTTAGACGCTGCGCGTGGTGATGATTAGCGGTCGGTGAAGCCGAAGGTGACTACCAGGTGGTCGCCGGCGGGGAGGGGGCCGAAGGTGTCTATTCGCTGGATGCAGCGGAGGGCGCTTGTGTCCAGGGCGGAGGAGCCAGAGCGGGTGAGGACCTGGGCGTCTTCTACCGTGCCGTCGCGGGCGATGGTGAAGAGGATGGCGGTGCGTTTGCCGCGGGCGTCCGGTGGGTCAGGATCCTGCTGGGCGCGGGCCTGGTTGACCTTGCGGCTGATGAGGGCGATGTAGTAGGCGTAGCGGTCGCCGAAGGCTTTTTCTTCGACGGTGATGGTGGCGGTGCCGTTTTTGAGCTCGGTGACAGATTCAGGGATGCGGACGCCGGCGGTTTCGCCGGTGGTGGCTTTGGGGGTGGGGGGAGGGGTGGGCGCGGGGGGGCGGCGGGTGGTGTCGGGCTGCTCGCGCTCGGCGGGTTTGGGGGTGGGCTTGGGCTGGACCTTGGTGGGGATGAGGACTTCGTTGGGTTTGGGGGGTGGCTCGGCCTTGGGTTTGACGGGTTCGGCTTTGGACTTGGGGGGCTCGGGTGTCGGCGGGGGCGGGGTGGGGGCAATGGAGGGTTTTTCGCTGGTGAGGACGGCGTCTTCTTTGGTCAACTGGCGCGGGGGGAGCGGCAGGGAGTTGACCATGGTGGCCTGGATGGAGCCGGCGAGGGGGTTCTGGTCGCCCCAGTTGTGGCGGGAGGCGAAGTGGACGTAGGCGTAACCGATGAGGCCGCCGCCGATGATGGCGTGGAGGAGGATGGAGGCGACGAAGCCGCGGGAGACGGACTCTCGGGTGTCTTGTTTGCGGGTTGGGAGGAGTTCGGTGGGCATGGCGGTTGGAAGCGTGTCCCGGGGGGTAAAGCCCGGTTCTGTGGTGGGGCTTGATGTCCGGGCTGAAGCCCGGACCTATCTCAGAAGCAACGGCAACGGCTACGGCTACGGCAAAAGCAACGGCAACGGCAAAAGCAACGGCAACGGCAAAAGCAACGGCAACGGCAAAAGACAATACGGAGAGTCTGGGTGCGCCAGAATGACGACTCTCAGGAATGACGACTCTACGGACAGACGGCGTTATTTTTCGTAGGGTTGGGTGACGATGGAGATGTTGGTGATGCCGGAGCGTTTGACTTCTTCCATGACGGAGGCGAAGGCGCCGAAAGGGACGCGCTCGTCGGCGCGGACGTAGACGGTTTTGCTGGTGGGCTCCTTGCCGGAGACCGTGGGTTTCAGGAGGGCGGCGAGGTTGGCGACGTTGATGGCTTTATCGGCTCCGTTGGCCTGGAGGTAGACGTTCTGGTCCTTGTCGATGGTGACGACCATGCGTTCTTCCGTGAGGGTGGAGGTGGAGCGGGTGTGGGGGATGGCGACGTCGATGCCGGACTGGAGGACGGGGGCGGTGAGCATGAAGATGAGCAGCAGGACGAGGACGACGTCGACGAGCGGGGTGATGTTGATGTCCGCGAGGGCGGTCTGGGTGCGGCGGGAGCCGTTGGCTTGGCGGGAGGAGAAGGCCATGGCTAGCTGGTCCTCCGCCGTTCTTCGGCCTGAAGGCTGGATTGGAGGCTGCCGGTGGGGGGCGGCGGGGTGAAGGCGGCGGCGTTTTCGATGGCGTTGAGGAGCTCGCGGCCGAAGTCGTCCATGCGGGAGGCGAAGTCACGGAGCTGGGCGGTGAGCTGGTTGTAACCGACGACGGCGGGGATGGCCACGAGGATGCCGGCGGCGGTGGTGATGAGGGCTTCGGAGATGCCGGGGGCGACGGCGCGGAGGGTGGCCGCGCCTGCGGTGCCGAGACCGTGGAAGGCGTCGATGATGCCCATGACGGTGCCGAAGAGGCCGATGAAGGGGCTGATGTTGGCGATGGTGGCGAGCCAGGTGATGCGCTCTTCCATGAGGGTAAGGGCTTCGCTGGAGGCGGTGGCTGCGGCGCGCTCAAGGCCGACGGAGTTGCGCGGGAGGCCGCGGCCGTTGGTCTGGCGGAGGTACTCGTCGTTGATTTCTGAGAAGACGGCGACGAGGGGGGAGGGTTGGAACTGCTCGGTGACGGCTGCGATTTCACTGAGGCGGCCGGATTTGCGGAAGGCTCGGAGGAAGCGGATGCTCTGGGTGCGGGCGCTCGAGAAGGAGCGGAACTTGGCGAGCATGATGGTCCAGGAGAAGACGCTGAGGATGGCGAGGAGCAGGAGGACGGCGAAGGCGACGGGGCCGGAGTTGTGGAGGATTTCGCCGAGAGCGCTGGAGTGCGCGGCTGCGGGCGGGGCGGTGGCGACCGAGGCGGGGACGTCCTGGAGCAGGAAGGTGGCGAGGAGAGCGGGCAGAGTCATCAGGTATGAGTGTAGCGGGGTTGTGGGGGCGCGGGTAGGGAGACGTCTATTTAGAGGCAACGGCAAAGGCGCCCTTGCGCCGGGCGGGCGCCACTTCGTGGGGTTTTGGACGCTTCGCGTTTTGCACTGATGTGGGGCGTGTCGTGCTACGCTTTGCGAGAGCGAAGGTGAGGCGAACGGAGCGCGATGCTGCTTGAGTTGAGGGCGGAGAACTATGCGGTGATCGACCGGGCGGCGGCGCGGTTTGGGCGTGGGCTCAATCTGCTGACGGGCGAGACGGGGGCGGGGAAGTCGATCCTGATTGACGCGCTGGTGCTGTTGCTGGGGGGACGGGCGACGGCGGATTTTGTGCGGCACGGGGCGGAGAAGGCGGTGGTGGGGTGCGTCTTCGAGGCGACGCCGGGGGCGGTGGCGGTGCTGGAGGCGAATGGGATCGACGCGGATGCGGAGAGTGAGGGGATTCTGCTGAGGCGGGAGATTCTGGTGAATGGCAAGGGTCGGGTGTTTGTGAATAATCAGCCGGCGACGGTTGGGGTGCTGCGTGCGCTGGCTCCGGAACTGGCTCTGGTTCATGCGCAGGGTGAGACGCTGGGGAGTTTCGACCAGGCGCAGCAGCGTGCGCTGGTGGACCGGTTTGCGGGGCTTTCGAGCGAGGCGGTGGGGGCGGCGTATGCGGGGTGGCGGGAGGTGCAGGCGCGGCTGGAGGAGATGAGCGCGGCGGAGCAGGATCGGCTGCGGATGGCGGACCTGTGGCGGTTTCAGAGTAAGGAGATCGATCAGGCGGGGATTGCGGGGGAGGACGAGGACGCGGGGTTGGAGGCCGAGAAACGGGTGCTTGCGAATGCGGAGAAGCTGTATGCGGCGGCGATGGGGGCGCATGAGCTGCTGTATGAGGCGGAGGAGAGTGCGGAGACGACGTTGGGTGGGGCGTTGAAGCTGGTGGAGGAGTTGGCTCGGTATGACGGGCGGTTTGCGGGGGCGGCGGAGCAACTGGCGGCGGCGAAGGCGACGGTGGAGGATGTGAGCGCGACGGTGCGGGAGTTTGCGGACAATGTGCAGGCGGGGCCGGAGCAGCTGGGAGAGATTGAGGAGCGGCTGGCGACGTTGGACCGGCTGAAGCGGAAGTATGGCAAGACGCTCAAGGAGGTGATGGCGTTTGGGGCGGAGAGCGCGAGGCAGTTGGCGGAGGTGGAGAATCGGGATGCGCTGATGGCGGAGTTGCGGGTGAAGGAGGCTGAGGCGGCGGGGCGGTATGAGGCTGCGGCGGGGGTGTTGACGGGGGAGCGGACGGAAGCGGCGAAGAGGCTCGAAAAGCTGGCGGAAAAGCAGATTAATGAGCTGGCGATGCAGGTGAAGTTTGCGATTGGGGTGACGGGTCGGCGGGAGCGGGGGAACTGGACGGCGGCGGGGTGGGATGAGGTGGAGTATCGGATTGCGACGAATGCGGGGGAGCCGATGAAGCCGCTGGATGAGATTGCTTCGGGCGGTGAGATGAGCCGGGTGATGCTGGCGTTGAAGGTGACGGTAGAGGAGGGTGTCGCAGGGCGTGGGGGGAAGAAGAGGGCGGCGCTGCCGCGGACGCTGGTGTTTGACGAGATCGATATTGGGATTGGCGGGCGGGCGGCAGAGGCGGTGGGGCAGAAGCTGAAGAAGCTTTCGCAGACGCAGCAGGTGCTGTGCATTACGCATCTGCCGCAGATTGCGGCGTTTGGGGATCAGCACTTTTTGATTGAGAAGAGTGAGGCGAAGGGGCGGACGCAGACGGCGATTCGGGCGATGGCGGAGGAGGAGCGGGTGCAGGAGATTGCCAGGATGCTGAGCGGGGCGAAGCTGACGGAGACGAGCCTGCTCCATGCGAGGAGTTTGATGGAGGCTAGCCGGTGAGGTTGGCGTACATCCTGAGAAGTGCGGCGGGGCATCTATGTGCGCAGGAAGATGCTGGGCGGAGGTTCTTATGTCTGACGTAAAGAAATGTGCGCACACGGGTTGTAGCTGTATTGCGGCTGAGGGATCGAAGTACTGCTCGACCTATTGTGAGGATTCGGCGGGGACGACAACGCTGGTTTGCGATTGCAAGCACCCGGGATGTGCGGTGATCGTTTAGGGCTGGGAATGGGCGCGGTGGGCTGGACGCCATCGTGTTCCGCCTGTTTCTGCGTGGGTATAGCTGTTGAGGATTGCACCATCTGTGGTTCAATTTCGGCACACTTTGGGTGGGAAGCGGTATACTTGGCAGGTGAGCACTTCTACACTTGACCACGTCATCAACGACCAGCAAGACGGGATTGGCAACGATCCTGCAACCAAGCGCGTTCTGCTGCTGAAGCCGCGTGGCTTCTGCGCGGGCGTTGTACGCGCTATCGACATTGTGCAGATTGCGCTGGAGACGTTTGGCGCGCCGATTTATGTGCGTAAGGAGATTGTGCACAACAGCTATGTGGTGAACGATCTGGCCAAGAAGGGCGCGATCTTCGTCAATGAGCTGGATGAGGTGCCGGAGGGTGCGCGGGTGATCTACTCGGCGCATGGTGTAAGTCCGGCGGTTCGTGCGCGGGCCAAAGAGCGCGGGTTGAAGGTGGTGGACGCGACGTGTCCGCTGGTGACGAAGGTGCATGTGGAGGCGATCAAGTTCGCCAAGCAGGGGTATTCGCTGGTGCTGGTGGGGCATCGCGACCATGAAGAGGTTGAGGGGACGCAAGGCGAGGCTCCGGATGTGACGCAGGTGGTTTCAACGCCGGCCGAAGTGGATGCACTGATTGTGCCGGACCCGAACAAGGTGGCGTACCTGACGCAGACGACGTTGTCTCTGGATGAGGCGCGGACGATGATCGACGCGCTGAAGGTAAAGTTTCCGAACATCGTGGGGCCTCATGCGCAGGATATTTGCTATGCGACCGAGAATCGTCAGGTTGCGGTGAAGAATGTGGCGCATGGCGCGGACCTGGTGCTGGTGGTGGGGTCGCGGAACAGCTCGAACTCGAACCGGCTGGTTGAGGTTTCGAAGAATCTGGATACGAATTCTTACCTGATCGACAGCGCGGATGCGATTCAGCCGGAGTGGCTGGATGGCGTGAAGACGGTGGCTGTGACGGCGGGTGCGTCCGCGCCTGAGGTGCTGGTGAAGGACGTGGTTGAGTACCTGCAGAGCGTGGGTTTTGGCGACGTGGATGAGGTTGAGGTGATGCCGGAGAACGTGCGGTTTGGACTTCCCCCGGAGATTGTGCAGGCGATTGCGTCTGCTCCGAAGGCTCCGGCTGAACCTATTGCTGGCTAAGCCGGACGCCCCGAGGGTGGGCGTTCGCGGGCCTGGCATCCGGGCGGCTTATGGGCCGTGGGTGCGGAGAGTTTGTCTTTCATGAGTGCAGCAGTTCCTATCAATCCGGAGGCGGGCAGACGGCCGGCTCAGCCGCGCTTTGGTCGTATGGACCTTGCGCTGGAGCACGTCGAGCGCGCGATTGCAGGCTCGGTTGAGTGGCTGCTGAGCCTGCAGCACCCGGATGGGTACTGGTGTGGGGAGTTGGAAGCGGACTCCATGCTGGAGGCCGACTACATCTTTATGCATACGCTGCTGGGTACGGGCGATCGCGGGAAGATGGAGCGGGCGCTGAATGAGATTCTTCGCCATCAGAATGTGGATGGTGGATGGAGTCTGTATCCGGGTGGGCCTTCCAACGTGAACTACGGCGTGAAGGGCTATCTGGCGCTGAAGCTGATGGGCTATACGGCGGATCATCCGCTGCTGGTGAAGGCACGGGAGAACGTGCTGAGCCTGGGTGGCGTGACGGAGTGCAACACATTTACCAAGATCTACCTGTGTGCGCTGGGGCAGTACGACTACGACGCGGTGCCCGCGGTGCCACCGGAGATTGTGCTGTTTCCGGACTGGTTTTACTTCAACATCTATGAGATCAGCGCGTGGTCGCGGGCGATCCTGGTGCCGCTCTCGATTATTTATGCGAAGAAGCCGTTCAAGAAGCTGACGCCCGAGCAGGGGATCGACGAGCTGTTTGTGGGCGGGCGCGAGAAGGCTAATCTGCGGTTGCGCTGGGATGGTAAGCATCTGTTCTCGTGGCGGAATGTGTTTCTGCTTGCGGACCGGGTGGCGCACCTGGCGGAACGGGTGCATATACGGCCGCTGCGGAAGATGGCGTTGAAGAAGGCCGAGCAGTGGATGCTGGAGCACTTCGAGCGCTCGGATGGTCTGGGCGCGATTTATCCGGCGATGTTGAATGCGATTGTGGCGCTGCGGTGCCTGGGCTACTCGGCTGACGACCCGCAGGTGATCCGGGCGATGGATGAATTTGAGCGGCTGGGGATCGATTGTCCGGAGGGGACGAAGGAGTATCCGACGCCGACGTTCCGGATGCAGCCGTGTTTTTCTCCGGTGTGGGATACGGCGCAGGTGCTTTCGACGCTGGGCGAGTGCGGGTTGCCGCGCAC
Source organism: uncultured Acidobacteriaceae bacterium (assembly GCA_964242025.1). Lineage (GTDB taxonomy): Bacteria > Acidobacteriota > Terriglobia > Terriglobales > Acidobacteriaceae > Edaphobacter. Next base: position 41,693 of record CAXSZW010000007.1, on the reverse strand, counting down.
GGATGAACGACTGGTGAAGGCGGCCGATTGGCTGCTTTCGAAGGAGATCCGGTATAAGGGCGACTGGTCGCACAATGTGAAGAATGTGGAGGCGAGCTGCTGGTGCTTCTTCTTCAACAATGACCATCAGCCGGATGTGGATGATACGGGTGAGGTGCTGCTGGCGCTGAAGGCGGTCGATAATCCTCGGGAGCGGTTTCAGCACGAGACGACGCAGCGCGCGATTGAGTGGGTGTTTGCGATGCAGTGCAAGAGCGGCGGGTGGGCGTCGTTCGACAAGGACAATACGAAGAAGATCTTCGAGTCGATCCCGTTTGCCGATCATAATGCGATGATCGATCCGCCGACGGTGGACATTACGGGGCGCATTCTGGAGATGCTGGCAAGCTATGGCTACACGCGGCGTGACGAGCGCGTGGAGAAGGCGGTGCAGTTTATTCTGCGCGAGCAGGAGACCGATGGAAGCTGGTTTGGCCGGTGGGGCGTGAACTATCTATACGGGACGTTCCTGGTGCTGCGCGGACTTCATGCGGTGGAGTATGACTCGTTTGAGCCCTCTGTGCAGCAGGCTGCGGAGTGGATCCGGATGGTGCAGAATCCGGACGGCGGCTGGGGCGAGACGTGCGGCACGTATGACGATCCGAGCAAGCGCGGGGTTGGGCCTTCGACTCCTTCGCAGACGGCTTGGGCGCTGTTGGGGCTGCTGGCGGCGAACGATACGCGGTCTGACTCCGTGGCGAAGGGCATCCGGTGGCTGGTGGAACGGCAGACGGCTGAAGGGACCTGGACAGAGTGGGCTGAGGGGCGAAATGGGGAATCGGTTTATACCGGAACCGGCTTTCCGAGAGTGTTTTACCTGGGGTATCACATGTACCGGGATTACTTTCCGTTGCTGGCTTTGACGACGTATAAGCGGGCGATGGAAAAGGGTAGCGAGTAACGTAGTTACTAAGTTTTTAGGAGACGAGACATGGCGGTTCCCGTATCGCAGGCATTGACGGTTGCGACGTATGTGTTGAAGCAGAAGCTGAGCGGGCGGAAGAAGTATCCGCTGGTGCTGATGCTGGAGCCGCTGTTCCGGTGCAACCTTGCGTGCGCTGGATGCGGCAAAATCCAGTATCCTGCGCACATCCTAAAGGCGGAGCTTACGCCTGAGGATTGCTTCAGGGCAGTGGAGGAGTGCGGGACGCCGATGGTCGCGATTCCGGGTGGCGAGCCGCTGCTGCATCCGCAGATGCCGGAGATTGTGGCTGGGTTGGTGGCGCGGAAGAAGTACGTGTACATGTGCACGAACGCGCTGCTGCTGAAAGAGAAGCTGCATCTGTTCAAGCCGAGCAAGTATCTTTCGTTTTCCGTGCATGTGGATGGGCAGCGCGAGCACCATGACTTTGCGGTTTGCCGCGAGGGTGGGTACGACATTGCGATGGCGGGCGTGAAGGCTGCGGTGGACGCGGGTTTTCGCGTTACGACGAATACGACGCTGTTCGACGGCGCGGACCCGAATAGCGTTCGGAAGCACTTCGATGAGCTGATGGTGGCGGGCGTGGAGAGCATGATGGTCTCGCCTGGGTATACGTATGACAAGGCTCCGGACCAGCAGCACTTTCTGGGGCGGGCGAAGTCGAAGAAGATGTTTCGCGCGATTTTGTCTAACCGGAAGAAGACGTGGCGGTTCAACGCTTCGCCCATGTTTATGGAATTTTTGATGGGTAAGAAGGATTTGACCTGCACACCATGGGGGATGCCGACATTTTCGATCTTTGGGTGGCAGAAGCCATGTTACCTGCTGCAGGATGGGTACGCCGACAGCTTCAAGGAGCTGATGGAGACCGTGGAGTGGCAGAACTATGGGACCGAGAGCGGGAATCCTCGGTGCGCGAATTGCATGGTGCATTCGGGCTATGAGGCGAGTGGGGTGAACTACACGTTTGGGTCGCTGAAGGGGTTGCTGCAGACGGCGAAGGCGATGTTCTCTCGCTACGACGATGAGGGCGCGGAGAAGATTCTGAATGAATGGAAGCCGGCACAGCACGGTCCGCTGGTGCAAATTGGCGCGACGGAGACGGCAGCCAAGAGCAGTGAACTGCAGAGTGTCGCGGGGGATTAAAGCACTTACTCCGACTAAGAACTGAGAGGGAGAACGATGGCTACGGATCAGCAGGAACATTTGAAGATTGAACAGCTGGCGCATATGGCTCCGGATGAGATGGAACATGCGGAAGGGCGCGAGCGGGAGCAGCTTGAGGGTTGGGTGCCGGAGTTGGCGACCGACGCTGAAGTTCGTGAGGCGCTGGAGAAGGCGTTCGACTATCGCGGGGATGTGACGATTACGAAGAAGGACGGGTCTACGGTGGTTGGATATTTGTTTGACCGGCGGTCGGGGTCTTCACTGACGGACTCGTTTGTGCGGATTATGCCGACGAATGAGAAGACGAAGGTGAATGTGGCTTACAGCGAGATTGCGGCGCTGGTGTTTTCCGGGCGCGATACGGCTGCGGGGAAGACGTTTGAGGCGTGGGTGAAGAAGTACTGGGAGAAGAAGGCGGCTGGAGAGAAGAATATCCAGATTGTGCCGGAGAAGCTGGACTAGACGTGAGATTCAGGGTGGCCGGATGAGCCTGGGTGGGCTCTCCGGCGGGTGTGGGTGGTAGGATGACCGGAAGAGTCTGACCTTCAATACAATTTGCGCTTTCTGGGAGAATCCTCATGCTCGTTCGCGTCTCTCGCTCGTTGTTCGTGTGCCTGTTTGCCTCTGTGTGCTGGGCTCAGCAGACGCCTGCTGCTGCTTCGTCTGATCCTGTGGCTGTGATGGTGGGGCGGTTGAGTCTGGAGCGGTATAAGGCAACGATCAAGGGGCTGACGCAGTTTGGCGACCGGCGGCAGGGAACGGAGCGGAACCGTGCGGCGATCGACTGGATTGAAGCGCAGTTGAAGAGCTATGGATGCACGAATACGGAGCGGATTCACTACGACTATCAGCTGCCTGCTCCGGCTGCGCCAAGGACGGGGGCGGGGAGGACGGTGGATCCTTCGGTGGGGCCGGGGGGATCGCGGAAGCGGGGGAATATCTATCCGGACACGGTAAACAATGACCCGATGAAGCAGCCGGATGCGAAGCTACGGGCGTTGGATACGCCGCCTTCTGTGCCGGGCGCGAGGGAAGAGGTGTACTGCACGAAGATTGGATCGAAGCATCCGGACCAGATGTACATTCTGGGCGCGCATATGGACGGGATTGGGTGGGGTGAGGCGGCGAATGATGATGGGTCGGGGACGGCGCTGGTGATGGAGTTGGCGCGGATCTTCAGCAGCCCGGATGTGACGACGGATGTATCGATCCGGTTTGCGCTGTGGAACAACGAGGAGACGGGGCTGAACGGCGCGCGGGCGTATGCGGAACAGCGCAAGGGCCTGCAGGGGATCGAATCGCCGACGGGGTCTGGGAAGTATCCGGAGCCTAAGTGGCTGGGAATGATTCAGCACGACATGATGATGTTCGACCACGGGATGCCGCATAAGGACGGCACGATGAGTCAGCAGCAGCGGCCGGAGGCGGATGTGAATATCGAGTACCAGGTGACTTCGAAGTTTGCGGATGCGGCGATGGCGCTGGCACAGAGGTTTCAACTGGCAGACGACAAGTACGCCAGCGATTATCCGGCGAATGTGGGACCGCATATGACGAATACGGATTCGACGCCGTTTATGGACTATACGCCTTCGCTGAGCCTGCGTGAGGTGGAGCGGGGGGCGCAGATGGGAGCTGGATGGGATCCGCAGCATCATCAGCCGACCGATGTGTATTCGTTTTACACGGATGACGATTTTCGGCTGGGGTTGAATGCGGCGCAGACGACGCTGGGAGCCGTGGGGCAGTTGAGTGGGGCTAAGCTGGGTGGGGCGCGGTAGCGGATCCAGGGGATGGAGAGAGGGTTAAGGAGCAGCGGAACGGGTCAGCCCGCGCCTTGCGCTTGGCTGCCGTTCCATTTCTCCTCGACTGTGCCCCCGCCTGCTCTTCCTCGTGAACTGCTCGACTGGATGAAGAGTGGCTGAATGTGAGGATGACAGAGCGGGCGGTTGACGGCGATCACCTTTCAATCTTGTTGCTTATACGCGGTGTTCTTATTCGTAAGTCCTTTATTCCGAGCAAAGTGGCCGCTGCAGAGGAACAAATGTGAGTTTGATGTCTTTCCCACATTAGAACCGTTGTCTTGACGCAACAGCAAGAACGTTGTTGTAGCATTAAAACAAAGCAAACATCTCAGCGCAGGAGAACTATGATTGCTGGCTGGCTGCCTTATTTAATCCGCTGAGTCTCAGGGGCAAAATTGCATGGAAAATATCGGTGGAAAGCTTCGGGTGACACGCCAGACCTGGAAGCTAACCCTGAGAGAAGTGGAGCGGCGAAGCCTGCTGCTGGCCCAGCAATGGGGCAATCCTGCATATCGCATCTCAGCGAGCTGGCTGGACCGGGTGGAGCGGGAGAACCGTGGGCTTTCCGCAACGAAGCTGATTGTGCTGGCGAGCGTGTATAGCCTGACCGCGGAGCAGATGCTTGCACTGTGTCCTCCGGCGGGGCCGATGACCCAGACCCTGGACGAGGCTGCGGCTCCGAACGGCACCATTCTGGCGTCCGGGCGGCTGGAGGAGCATGCGAAGTTCTGGCTTCCGGAGGGTATGGTGACGGACGTTCCGCCTGAGGTGACCAAACTGCTGCCGCCTGAGCCAGATCTGCCGGAGCATTATCGTCGAGGGATTATTGGAAGGCAGGACCGGACGCTCGAGCCGATGATGCCGGCGGGGTCGATTGTATTGATCGATACGCGGAGGAAGGTGATTGCGGGGCGGCGGGAGTGGAACCATGAGTTTGACCGGCCGATTTACTTTTTGATGACGCGAGATGGGTATGTGTGCGGGTTCTGCGATCTGGACCGGGAGACGGACTGGCTGACCGTGATCCCTCATGCGCTGTCGTTTGAATCCAACAAGCGCTGGCGGTATAAGAGGGATATTGAAGTGGTGGGAACGGTGGTCGCCACGATGATCCGGCGGATCAGTCCGAAGGATTAGAGGGCGAGTTGAAGCTCGGCAAACTCGGGCACCTGCACGCCTTCATAGAGCACGAGCAGGCTGCGGGTCATGAGGTAATAGGTGGCAACGGCGCGCTGTGCGTACAGGGGGAACTGCTCGCGAAGATGACCGGTCTGCGAAGCTCCGCGCAGGCGGCCGATATGCCACTTGATTTCGCGTGAGTTGAGACGGAGGTCCTCGGCCAGCTCCAGCGCTTCTGGATACCAGCGCTGCACGTAGGTGGCGAGATCGACAAGGACGTCGCAGTTCTGTTCCAACGCGGCGAGTCCGTCCATGCCACCGATCATGGTGAAGATCCGGTCCGGATCAAGCTGCGGACGTCCGTCCTGATCCTCAAGGAGGTCTAGCGCAACGGCGGCGAAGTTTTCACGATCGATGCGCTTCAATCTTTTCAAGAGGGTGATCCATGTCCCTTTCGCGATGCGACGAGCGCGGAGCATGAAATAGCTGGCGACGCCAACGAGGATCACTACAAAGACTGCAACGGCAAGGAGGAAGGGAAGCTCTGTCATGAGGGTGTGCCTGTTGTGCGAAGAAGTTGTAAGGTGAGCGCGGCTCGTCTCTGAAGCGCGACGAGCTCCTGGTGAAGATGTGCCGGCATTCTGCGTGGCGCGGGTTCCGGCAGGGTGAGGGTGACGATCCAGTAGGTCAGGCAGGTGAGGTAGAGGACCATCTGAATGTGCGAGAGCAGCTTGAAGGTTTCATTGGTGGTGCCGGAGGCGAAGTGGCTGTGTGCCGCGTCCAGGATGATTCCTACGATGGAGTAGATGCCAAGTCCCTGCGCAAGTCTTGCGACGTGGGTTCGCCATGGCAAGCCGATGGTGACCGATAGCGCGACCATGGCGACGAAGAGCTCTCCCATGAGGGCAGACGCGAAGAAGTCGCCTCGAGTGACGATGGCCTGGCGAACGGAGCGCGTGACCGGAGAGGCAAGGGCGGTCAGCAAGGCGGCAACGATGAGGCTACCGGGAAGGATGATGGCGAAGCTGCGACGCACGTCGGGCGCCCAGATTCCGAGGGGCCGGAAGACATGAGTCGCAAGTTCATAGGCGATGACGAGTTGCAAAGCCACATCGGCAAACCCGAGCGTCCAGTAGGTATAGAAGTATGCGTCGCTCGATGCGTGAGTGCTGGTGAAGTAGAGCACGATCGTTCTTAGGATATTGAGCGCGATGAGGGAGGTAAATGCCGGAAATGATGTAGCTCTGCGGCGTATAAGAAGGACAGCAAGGAGGCCGCAGTGGCCGAGAAAAGATGAAGCCCAAAGGAGACGGTCGAGGCCGGTGAGCTGCACTGTCGTTCTCCTTTGGGCAATTCTGATTAATCACGGTTAGTTTACGACAAACCCATCATGGAAAGAACGGTAGTGATGATGGTGGGGATGAGCTTGGAGGGCGGGGGGACGGGGTCGCAACCGGTTACGACGCTGCAGGGGCCGTCCGCATACATCCTGCTGACCGGGGTGATGAAGAGGGTGAGGGCGAGGAGGACGATGGAGGGGCGAAAGGCTTTCTTGATCACGGTGAAGTCTCCTTGAGGCGCTTGGTGCGCTGGCCGGAGACTAGGGACGCGGGTTAGCTTTTCTGTCCGATTTCGGGGCAGTTTGCTTATGAGAAAAGGTTCTCGTTAAGGGCGTCATTCGCTGGGAAATTGGAAGTGGGAATTGGCCCGGAAATACCGGATAATTTTGTTCATCGTTGCGAATAGGCAACAATTCAACCTACAATTTGCTTTCATGACAGAGATTCTGGATCGATACGAGATACACCACGATTCGCTGCTGCAGCCGGCCGATGCCCGGATTCGGGAGACGCTGTTCGCGATTATCTGTTCGCTTGTGGACGAGCCGGAGAAGGTGGTGCTGGTGCATGTGGCTGAGGGCAATCATGTGGCCTTCCAAGCCCGCACGGCGCCCGATGACGCGGGTAAGGTGATCGGCAGAAAAGGACGTACCGCGCAGGCGATACGAGTGATTTTGACCGGGAGTGGGATGAAGAACGGCCGGGTGTATACGCTGGATCTTGCGCCTCAGCCGAAGTAGCCGGATTTCTGGCAGTAAGTGGGTTTGGCGGCAGGCGATGTTCGTTTGGCGGCGCTGGTTGGGTGGAGCGAGGGTGGCTGTGAGCGGCTTTGAAATGGAGCTTGTTCGCATGTGTTTTGTGCTGTATTTTTAGACGACAATCCCACAAACCCATCCGGCCGATCCTGCGGGCAGGACGAACTTTGATGCTCTTACGTTGAAGCACTCATGAGGCCCCGTTCTGACACTGAATGTCTCATCCAGATGCGATGACGCGCGACTTGTACGCGGCCGGAGGGTCTGGTCCGGAACGTTGCGCGCGATGCCTCTGTTGCTTTTGCTGGCCGGGCCGGCGCTGTGGGCGCAGTCATCTTGTTATGGCCTGGCGCCCTCACCTGATGTGGCGGCGGACTGCGCGGCCAACCACATTCCTGTCTCGACGGTGGCGAAGCTCGATCCGAACCGGGCGTACACGGTGACGGAACTGATTGACTTGGCGGAGCACAATAATCCGAGGACGCGCATTGCGTGGGAGCGTGCAAGACAGCGTGCGAATGCGCTAGGCGTGGAGAAGAGCGCGTACTTCCCACTGCTCGTCTTTCAAGCGATTGGGGGTGATCAGAAGACGATCAGCCCGTTTCCGGTGGCGCTGGAGGCGCGGGGCTATAACTCGGTGACTATTCCGATTATTCAGCCGCAGCTTTCGCTGCAGTACCTGCTGTTCGATCCAGGGAGGCGAAGTGCGCGGGTGGATGCAGCGCTTGCGGAGAAGATTGCTGCCGGGGCGGGCTTCGTGCAGGCGAACCAGGATGTGGCGTTTCGGGTCGCGACGGCATACTACCGACTGCTGACGGCGCAGGAGCGGCTGCAAGCTACGCAAGAGACATTGAAAACCGCACAGACGACGCAGGACGCAGCCGAGGCACAGCTCGCGAATGGGCGCTCCACGCTACCCGATCTTTACAACGCGAAGTCCGAGACGGCGCAGGCGGCGTTCGACATGGAGTCCGCTGATGGGGATGAGAAGATTTCGCGCGTGAACCTGGCAGAAGAGGTAGGTGCGGAACCTTCGCCGTACGTGAAGATCGATGCGATGACGAACGCACCGCTGCCGGAGTCGTTGACTGCTTCCATCGATGAGTTGATTGAACGGGCGATTGCGAACCGGCCTGACCTGGCGGCGCAGGCGGCGGAGATTCGTGCGGCGGACGATCGCATTCGGGTGGCGAGGGCTGAGTATCTTCCGCGTGTAAGCATCACGGCCAGCGGTGCGCAGACCGCCATCTGGCCGAGCCCGGACGCGGGTTTGCTGGGCAATGCGAACGAGCCCACGTGGACCGCGTATATCGGGTTGGAGTGGAAGGTCTTCGATGGCGGTGCGCGGCGCAATGAGCTTGCTGCGGCGCAGTCCAGCAAGCGGGAAGCGCAGGATGAGCTGACGGAGAAGCATGATCAGGCTACGCGCCAGGTATGGTCGGCGTATATCGCGTTTCGCACGGCGCTGAAGAAGCAGCAGGCGTCGGTCTCCCTGCTTGAGGCTGCGAACGAGTCTTACGGGGCCTCACTGGAGGCGTATAAGTATGGGGTGAAAAACCTGATTGATGTGGTCACGGCTGAACGTCAGCTTGCGCAGGCGAGGCTCTCCGGCGTGTCTGCGCGGTCACAGCTTTTTCTTGAGGCGGTCGATCTTGAGTTTGTCACCGGGAACCTTCTGCGAAGTCTTCCGCCTGCCACCAAAGTTGAGAGTCAAGGAGCCTCGCGATGACGAAGGTACGAGGCAGCCACGTGGTGCTTGCAGCGGCATGTCTCTTGCTTGCAGGCTGCGGCCATGCGCCTAACATCGATATCATCGGCTCGTTTTTTCCGGTGTGGATGCTCTGCTTTGCCATTGCCGTTCCGCTGACTTTTGGCGTACGCATGGCGCTGGTGCGGTTTCATCTTGAGAACGACGTAGGTCCTCTGGCGCTTTTTTATCCGTGTACCGTTCTTCTCTTTACCAGCCTGCTTTGGCTGATTTTGTTCCGCTAGGAGGCAATTCGATGGAGCAAGCAAGTACAGCGACCCAAGCTCCGGCTTCGCCTGCAGGTCCAAGCCGCGCCGGCCGCTTGATCGGCATCGGTGTGGTGGTGGTGTCGTTGATCCTGCTTGCCATTGTGGTGCTTCAAGTGGACCTGCACCCCCGTACGGACGATGCCAGCGTTCGCGCCAACTACATTGAGATTGCGCCGGAGGTGAGTGGGCGCCTGACGGAGCTGCCGGTGAAGGACAATGCGTTCGTCAAGCAGGGCGACACGCTGTTCGTCATCGACCCTCGTCCTTACGATTATGCGCTGCAGCAGGCGCTCTCCGACCAGGAGGCGCTGGAGCAGCAGATCATCGACGCGCGCCGGCACATTGCCGCGCAGGCGAGTGCCGCAGATGCCGCGCGGGCCGGGCTGTATAACTCGCAGACCGGAGTCCAGACGGCGGGAAGTCAAATTGATGTCTCCGCCGCGGCCGTGACACGGGCGCAAGCCGCCGTGGCCGCATCCGAGGCACAGTTGAAGCTGGCAACGAACAACCTGCATCGCATTGAGCCGCTGCTGAAGAAGCAGTACGTGACGGTGGAACAGATTGACCAGTCCAACACGACGGTGCGGGTGGCGCAGGGAAACTATGACGAAGCTCAGGCCGCCTTACTGCAGGCTCAGGCTGCGCAGCAACAGGCTGGCTTCCGCAAGATGGAGGCCGCGTCACTGGCGGCCGAACAACAGGCCAAGCTGGGGCAGGCGATCCATACCATCGACACGGTGGATACGCTGGTTTCGCAGCGACCGGCCAAGGCTGCGAAGGTGGAGAGTGCGCGGCTTGACCTGGAGCGGACGCGGGTTGTGGCTCCGTTCAATGCATACGTCACGAATCTGAACCTTTCGATTGGGGCTTATGCGCGGCCGGGTGTTGCCATCTTCACGCTGATCGATACGCGGACCTGGTATGTGATTGCGAACTATCGTGAGTCCAAGCTGAAGAACATCCACCTGAAGGACCATGTGGATGTTTTTCTGATGGGGCACCCGGACCGGCGGTTCAATGGAACGGTAGAGAGCGTTGGCTACGGCGTCTTTCCTGAGGACGGCGCGGTTGCGCAGGGCTTGCCAAACATCGACCGGACCTTGAACTGGGTTCATCTTTCAGCACGCTTTCCGGTGCGCATTCGCGTGATGGATCCGGATCAGGATCTCTTCCGCATTGGGGCCACTGCGGTCACGGTTGTGCGGTAGACCATGGCCGCCAGCGCAATGATTTCACCGCCTCAGGCTCTTCCCCGCCGGTCATGGACTGCGGCTTTGCTTGAGGATCTACAGCCTACGCCAGGCAGGCTGAGCGGGGCATTGCGCATTGTGTTAGCCTCCGTCCTCGCATTGCTGCTGATGGAGACACTGCAGATGCCGTTCATCTCCATCGGCATGTACTTCATCTTTTTGATTGGCCGGGACAGTCCGGCGATCTCGCTGCGGTCAGCGCTGTTTTCTCTTGGCATTGTGATCTTCGCGATTGTCCTGGAGCTTGGGGTGGTGATCGTCAGTGACAATGATCCTATCGCTCGCCTGCTCAGCGTGGCGGTCGTCACGTTTATTGCGGGGATGATTGTTGTGTCGACGAGCCAACCGGCGCTTGGGTCCAGCTTTGGGTTGATCTATTGCACCGTGATTAGCCTGTGGGAGGTTCATGCACCGGCGGATCGGCTGGTGAAGACGTCACTTTATCTTGTGGGGACGTTTTTGATTGCGCTGGGAAGCGCGGTGCTTGTGGAGTATATCTTCGGCGTGCGACGACCTGCCGCCAAGCTGCAGGAACAGCGGCAGCTTCGCTATGCCGCTCTGGAACATCTTTTCCGGCTCTATGCTGACAATGCTTCGCAACGTGAGCGTTTTGATGCGGCGACCAAGGTCTCGCGGATCGCGGTGGCGGGGCAGTCCGGCATGATGGCGCTTTACAACGCGATCGTGGAACAGAATCTTGACACCGGGACGCTGCCCATCGCGATCCGTCCACGCATTACCATGCTGGCACAGGTGATGGATGTCTCCGCGGCCTTTGGGTTGGAAAATTCACCGGAGGTGGATGCCGACACGCGGGTGCGGGCCGGGCGTATCGCAGAAGCGTGCAGGCGATTGATTCCGGGCATTCCAGCATCTCCCAGTGAAGGACTGCTGTTGGGACCAGGGCAGTCTTATACGCTGCTGGATCGCGTGGAGGGGGCGCTTCATGCCATCCTCACGATGCCCACGGATGAGACCCCGACCGGCCGCCGGGAACTTGTGGCGTTGCCGAGCAAGGAGGTTCCTTTCCTGGTCCCCGGTGCGCTGCGCAGTCGGGAGAGCGTTGCTTTCGGTTTGAAGATCAGCCTTTGCGCCACCTTTTGCTACATCCTTTACCATGCGCTGGCCTGGCCGGGGATTGCGACGACGGTTACAACTGTCCTGGTCACGGGGCTTAGCAGCACGGGAGCGATCAAGCAGCGGCTGATCTTTCGTCTGGCTGGGTCTGTACTTGGGGGGCTGATCCTCGGCATTGGGGCGACGGTATTCCTTTTTCCGCACATGGATTCGATCACGTCGCTGGTCGCGCTGGAGGCGGTCGTCGCGTTTATCGCGGCCTGGATTGCTGGGGGACCGAAGTTCAACTACATCGGGCTGCAGGTTGCGTTTTCGTTCTACATCGTCGCGTATGAAGGGTTCAGTGCGCCGACTGAGCTTGCACCTGCGCGTGACCGGTTCGCTGGGATCATGATTGCGCTAGGCGTCATGCTGCTGGTCTTCGACCAGTTATGGCCGGTGCGGACCACTACCGTCATGCGCCGGGGGCTGGCGTCGTTGCTCCACCTTGGAGCGGACCTTTTTACCACGCTGAACACTCCGCATGAGGGTGCCGTGCGGCGCCAGGAGTTGCTGCATCATGCAGATATTCTGCGGGACCGTTTGGGAGCGACCATCGCCAACCTGCGAAGCGCAAATGGCTCCGTTCCGTATGACTTTGGGCCCGATCGCGAGGCGCATCTTCTAACAGGCGACAGGATCATTCGGGCGGCGGTGACCTCTGCGGCGCTATTTTGGAATCAGTTGGTGATCCTGCACAGGGCTGAGGACGAAGACTTTCTCACCGATGCGAACTTGAAGGAGATGCGTCAGAAGCTGGCTACGCAGTTGAGTTCGTTGGCGGATGCGGTGTCACAGACGGGGGCAATTCCTATGCAGGGTGGGGAGGTGTTACTGACTCAAGCTATTCTCGAAAACCCGCGCTACGCTGAATACGCGACGAACACCGCGCGCCGCTTCGAAGAACTGCGGAACTTTGCGGCGACACTTGGCGAACACCGCTAGGCGGGGCTTTCCTTCGGTGAGCAGACGCAGGGACTTACTCGGGCTGGCAGGCGGCGGCGGTTGAGGCGGTGGGGCAGTTGGCGCTGGTGTAAGGAGCGGTGCTGGGAGTGAGGAGGCTGGTTGCAGCCTGATTGGTGAGCTCAAGGGTATGGCCGGGGATGACACCGAGGGCGAGGGTGGCGATGGCGCTGGTGGCGAGGCCGAGGGTGGCGGGGATGCTGATCCTGGTGAAGACGGCGCGGTCGTTACCACGCTCATGTGCGTGGCGGGTGTAGAGGGCGGCGAGGAGGCGGAGGTAATAGATGCAGGCGAGGCCGGAGTTGAGAAGGCCGACGACAGCGAGGGCAGTGTGGCCGCTGCCGAGGACGGCGGTGAAGACGTAAAACTTGCTGAAGAAGCCGCCGGTGAAGGGGATGCCGATGAGCGACAGGAGGAAGAAGGCGAGGAGCGCGCCGAGGAAGGGGCGGCGGAGGGCTGCGCCGGTAAAATCTTCTATGGTGCGGTGGTGCTCGTCGTAACCGGAGAGCTGGGTGATGACAGCGAAGGCTCCGACGTTCATGGCGGCGTATGTAGCGGTATAGAAACAGGCGGCGGAGATGCCGCGGCCGGGAAGGGCGGTGAAGGCAGCGAGCAGGTAGCCGGCGTGGGCGATGGAGCTGTAAGCGAGCATACGCTTGACGTTCTTCTGGAGCAGCGCGCCGAGGTTGCCGACGGTCATGGAGAGGGCGGCGATGATCCAGAGAAGGGCGGCCCAGCGGTGCGACATGCCCGTGGTGCCAAAGCTGACGAAGGTGATGCGGAGCAGAACGGCGAAGGCGGCGGCCTTTGGCGCGGTGGACATGAGGCCGACGACGGGGGCGGGAGCGCCCTGGTAGACGTCGGGGGTCCAGACGTGGAAGGGAGCGGCGGAGACCTTGAAGCCGAGGCCGATGACGATCATGCCGAGGGCGAGGAAGGCCAAGTGCGGAGTGTTGGTTCCGGCGTCCAGTGAGGCAGCGATGGCGGCGATTGAGGTGCTGCCAGTGGCTCCGAAGGCGAGGGCGATGCCGTACAGGAAGAAGGCCGTGGAAAAGGAGCCGAGGAGGAAGTACTTGATGGAGGACTCGGTGCCGGTGGCCTTGCCTTTGCGGAAGCCGCAGAGGATGTACGAGGAGATGGAGGAGATCTCCAGGCCGACGAAGACCATGAGGAGTTCTGTGGAGCAGGACATGAGCATCATGCCGACAGCGCCGAAGAGCACGAGGGCGAAGTACTCACCGGCGTGGCCGTCCGGGCGGTCAAAGTAGTCGAGTGAGCCGAGGAGGGAGACGACCACGATGGCGGCGATGACGAGATGGAAGAAGACGGAGAAGGCGTCGACCTGGATGGTGCCCGAGAAAGCAGAGAGGGAGGAGGTGCGGGTCCAGAGGAGTTGGTAGTAGCTGGCGGCTCCAGCGAAGAGGGTGGCGACGATGGCGAGCCAGCCTAGAGGTTTGCGCGAGGCGGTGGGGGCGAGACAGGGCTCGGTGACCATGACGAGGACGCCGGCGATGGTGAGGATGATCTCGGGGAGGAGGGCCAGGGTGTTGGGGTTCATTAGTAGCGGGCTCCCTTGAGGGCAGGCTGGGCGGGCTTGTGGAGGGCTCCGGCGGCGAGGGCGGGGTCCACGAAGACGGGGTTGGACTCTGCCTCGACGTGGGTGGGAGCAATTACTGTTTGAGCTGGGATCGTCTGGAGGGAGATGGAGACGCCGTTGGTATCGATGGTGCGCATCCAGTATGGGCTGCAGATGCCCATGAGGACCATGCAGGCTACTAGGGGCCAGAGGGCGGCGTGCTCGCGGGCGTTAAGATCTGGGGCGGGCTTGTGATGCGAGTCTGTGCCGAGGTGACCGTAGAAGACGCGCTGGATGAGGATAAGCATGTATGCGGCGGATAGGATGACGCCGGTGGTGGCGAGGACAGTCCAAACGATGTGATGCGCGAAGACCGCCTGCATGGTTCCGGCCAGGATGAGGAACTCACCGACGAAGGAGTTGAGGCCGGGGAGGCCGATGAGCGAGAGGGTGCAGATGACGTAGAGCGTGACCATCCAAGGGAGCTTCTGGGCGAGGCCGCCGAGGTCTCGCATATCGTATGTGCCGTAGCGCTCATAGAGGAGGCCGAGGAGGAGGAAGAGGGCGCCGCCGGAGATACCGTGGTTGAGGATCTGGTAGATGCCGCCGTCCAGCCCGGAGATGGTGAAGGTGAAGATGCCGAGGGTAATGAAGGAGAGGTGAGAGAGGGTGGAGTAGGCGGCGAGCTCCTTCATGTCATTGCGGGTCATAGCGATGAGGGCTCCATAGACGATGCCGATAGCGCCGAGCGCGAGCATGAGGGGGGCGATGCGGTGGGATTGGTCGGGGAAGATGGCAAAGGAGAAGCGGAGGATGCTGTAAAGGCCTGTCTTGCCGGCGAGGACCATGACGGCTGCGGTGGGGGCTTCGCAGATGGCGTCCTTCAGCCAGCCGTGCAGGGGGAAGATGGGGACCTTGACGGCGAAGGCGAGGAGGAAGACGAGCGAGCAGAGCCAGAGAGCGGCGGAATTTGAAGAGATGGAGTGTGAGGCGGCCATGCCGGCGAGGGCAGGGAGCTGGAAGGTGCCGGTCTTGACGTAAAGCCAAAGCATTCCGACCAAGAGGAGGGCCGAAGGGACGAAGTTATAGACGAAGTATTTGAACGCCGCGGGACGACGGCCTTTGGTGCGGCCGAAGGTGGCGATGAGGAGCGTCATGGGGACGAGCGAGAGCTCGAAGAAGGCGTAATAGAGGAAGAGGTCCAGCGAGACGAAGAGGCCAAGCATGGCGACCTGCTGGAGCAGGAAGAGGACGTAAAAGGTTTTGGCGCGGGAGGAGATGGTGGGGACGTTCCACGAGGCAAGGACGCCGAGCGGGGCAAGGAGGCCGGTGAGGACGACGAGCCACATGCTCATGGCGTCTACACCGAGGTGATAACGGATGGCGGGGAAGGCGATCCAGTCGTGATCGATGACGAACTGGAAGGAGGCGGCGGGCGCGTTGGAGTGATACCAGGCGGGAAGGTGAAGCGTGAAGAGGAAGGTGAGGAGGGTGACGAGCAGGGCTGTGATCTGCATCGTTTTGCCGCGGTCTGGCAGGAAGGCGAGCAGGATGACTCCCGCGAGCGGGGTGAAGACGATGAGCGAGAGGATGATGGCGTTCATGTTCATGCGTGGATCCAGACTCGGCCGAAGATCATGATGGCCATGACAGCGGCGGCTCCAAGGGCGAGCCAGCCGGCGTAAGAACGAATGTTTCCGGATTGGACGCGGCGGGTGAGCTCGCCGAGGTCGACCGCGATCCAGCGGGTGAGGTGGCCGAAGCCGTCCACGAGGAACTCACCTATGCCGGCGAGGAAGGCGCGGGTGAGCATGGCGAGTCCGGTGACGAAGATGGCGGTGTAGATCTCGTCCACGTAGAATTTGTTGGAGACGAGGGCGTAGATGGGGGGGAACTTCTGGGCAAGCGCGGAGGCGGTGCCGGGTTTGCGGAAGTACCAGAGATAAGCGAGGCCGAATCCGGCGAAGGCGGTGAGGAGCGAGATGGCTGCCAGACCGCGTTCCAGGCCGTGGGAGACGTTGTCAGCGTTGAGGGCTTCAGGGTTTGCCGTGGAGGCGAAGACCGGGTCGAGGAAGTGCTGGATTTCGTTGTGACCACCGAGCGCTGCGGGGATGCCTACCCAACCGCCGATTACGGAGAGGATGGCGAGGACGACGAGAGGGAAGAGCATGATCCAAGGGGACTCATGTACGCCAGGGGCGTGGGCGGCCTGGCCGGGATCATGCTCATCTTGATGGGAGACGGCGTGCTGATCGCCGAGGTGGTGCTCGTCAAAGCGCTCCTCACCGAAGAACGTTTTGAACCAGAGGCGGAACATGTAAAAAGAGGTCATGCCGGCGGTGAGGAGGCCAACCGCCCAGACCAGCTTGCCGATGGGGTTGTGGCTGGAGAAGGCCTGGTAGAGGATTTCGTCCTTGGAGAAGAAGCCGGCGAAGGGGTAGATTCCGGCGATGGCGATGACGCCCATCGTCATGGTCCAGAAGGTGACCGGGATGCGCCTGCGGAGGCCACCCATGACGCGCATGTCCTGCTCGCCGGAGAGGGCGTGGATGACGGAACCGGCGGCGAGAAAGAGGAGGGCCTTGAAGAAGGCGTGGGTGACGAGGTGGAAGATGGCGGCCGAGTAGGCAGCGACTCCGCAGGCGAGGAACATGTAGCCAAGCTGGGAGACGGTGGAGTAGGCGAGGACGCGCTTGATATCGTTCTGCACCATGCCGATGCAGGCGGCAAAGATGGCCGTCGCGGCTCCGATGAGGGCGACGACGGTGAGGGCCGCGGGGCTGCGGTCGAAGAGCGAGTGGCAGCGGGCGACCATGTAAATACCGGCCGTGACCATGGTCGCGGCATGGATGAGGGCGGAGACCGGGGTGGGGCCTTCCATGGCATCCGGGAGCCAGACGTAGAGGGGAATCTGGGCGGATTTGCCTGCGGCCCCGACGACGAGCAGGAGGCAGATAGCGGTGAAGATGCCGCCGGTGCCGGGTGTGGCGGCGGCTTTCGCGAAGACGTCTGTGAAGCTCAGCGTGCCGAAGTGTGCGATGAGCAGGAACATGGCGAGAAGGAAGCCGAAGTCGCCGATGCGGTTGACAATGAAGGCTTTCTTGCCGGCGTCGGCGGCGGAGTCTCGCGTGAAGTAGAAGCCGATGAGGAGGTATGAGGCGAGACCGACGCCCTCCCAGCCCACAAAGAGGAGCAGGAAGCTGGATGCGAGGACGAGGATGGACATGAAGAACATGAAGAGGTTGAGGTAGGCGAAGAAACGCCAGAAACCTTCTTCATGCGCCATGTAACCGGCGGAGTAGAGATGGATGAGGAAGCCGACGCCGGTGACGACGGCGAGCATGATGAGGGTGAGGTGATCGACGGCGAGGGCGAAGTCAACGTGGAGGCCGGTAACGGAGATCCAGGGTCCGGAGTTGACGCCAAAGGTGAGGGGGCCGTTTGAGAAGTGCATGAAAAGCCAGAGTTGCAGGACTTTTATCGCGGGGATGGCGGTTGCGAGCAGGGCAATGGCGGTGACAGCGGGACGAGGCAAGCGCCGGCCCAGGGTTCCGTTAATGAGGAAGCCGATGAAGGGGCTGAGTGGGATAAGCCAGAGAGAGTTTGGATTCATGGTTTGGTGGCGGCCTAGTTCTTCATCAGGTTGATCTGATCGACGTTGAGAGTTTTGCGTGTGCGGAAGATGGCGATGATGATGGCGAGACCGACTGCGGCCTCCGCCGCTGCGACGACCATGACGAAGAAGACGAAGATCTGTCCGGAGAGCGCATGCCAGCGATGCGCGAAGGCGACGAAGGTGAGGTTTACGGCGTTGAGCATAAGCTCAATGGACATGAAAACCGAGATGACGTTGCGCTTGATGAGGAAGGCGGCTACGCCGATGGAGAAGAGGACCGCGGCGAGGATGAGATAGGCGGAGAGGGGAACCTGCGTGTCGAGGATGCTCATGCATGCACCTCTTCCTTGGCTTCTTCGGTCTTTAGAGTAACGGGTTTGCTGATGGGCTCGACGGGTGCGTCGACATCCTTGCGGGCGAGGACGACGGCTCCCAGGATGGCGACGAGGATGAGGACGCTCGTGACCTCAAATGGAAGCAGAAGGCGTGTGAAGAGGACGCGGGAGATTTCGGTGATGTTCGAGAGGCCGTTATCCAGCATGCCGCCGAGGTGGGCGTAGCCGATGGCCTTGGATTCCGTGAGGAAGACGAAGCTGAGGAGGCAGAAGACGGCGGTGGCGCCGGGGATGCCGGCGAAGTACGCGGCACGGCTGCCTGTGGTGCGCTCTTCTTCACCCGCGTTGAGGAGCATGACGACAAAGACGAAGAGGACCATGATGGCGCCGGCGTAGACGATGACCTGGGCAGCGGCGAGGAACTCCGCGCCGAGGGTCCAGTAGAGGACCGCCAAAGACATCATGACGACGACGAGCGAAAGGGCGCTGTTGATGGGGTGCTTCTGCAGCAGGAGATTGAGTGCTCCTGCGACGGCCAGCGCGGCGAAGATGATGAAGAGTGCGAGTTGCATGGGCTCTGTGCGGTCCCTCAGGTTACGTTGCGGCTGATTCGGGTTTCGCTCGATTGTAATGCAGTGGAAGAACGCTAACCTTTGAAGGCGAGGACAAGCGAGGTGGCGAGGATGTTGACGATGGCGACAGGCATGAGGAAGGTCCAGCCAAAGCTCATAAGCTGGTCGTACCGGAAACGGGGCAGGGTGGAACGGACCCAGATGTAAAGGAAGAGAAACGCGAAGATTTTGACGACGAACCAGAAGATGCTCAGGGCGGCGCGGACCCAGATGCCACCGAAGTCCGGGATGAGGTGACCGAAGGGCGAGGAGGCGCCGCCAAAGAAGAGCAGGGTGGCGACGCAGGCAACGGTGATCATGTTGGCGTATTCGGCCATGAAGAACATGGCGAACTTCATGGAGGAGTATTCGGTATGGTAGCCAGCGACCAGCTCGGATTCGGCTTCGGGAAGGTCGAAGGGGGAGCGGTTGGTCTCGGCGTAGGCAGCCATGAGATAGATGAAGAAGCCGACGATCTGGAAGCCACCAAGGATGTTCCAGGAGAGGGCGCCGTGGGCGGATTGCGAGTCCACGATGGTGCGGAGGTTGAGCGAGCCGGCCCGGAGGACGACGCCGACGAGGGAGAGGCCGAGGGCAAGCTCGTATGAGATGACCTGGCTGGTGGCGCGGAGGGAACCGAGGAGGGCGAACTTGTTGTTGGAGCTCCAGCCGGAGAGGGCGATGCCGTAGACGCCGATTGAAGTGATGCCGAGGATGACGAGCAGACCGATGTTGACGTTGGCGATCTCAAAGAGGTCCACGCCGTGGAAGGTGGTGAGGGTACCGAAGGGCACGACGGCGATCGAGGTGAGGGCGCAGCCGAGGGCGATGACTGGAGCGATGAGGAAAAGTGGCTTCTCGACAAGGAGCGGGGTGAGGTCTTCCTTGAGGAAGAGCTTGATGCCGTCTGCGAGGGGCTGGAGGAGGCCGAAGGGACCGACGCGCGAGGGTCCCCAGCGGTTCTGCATGCGGCCGATGACCTTGCGCTCCAGCAGGACCGTGTAAGCGACGGCTGTCAGCGTGATGACGAGCACGACAACGATCTTGAGGACCGTAAGGAGGAAGAAGATTTGGAAGTCGGTGAGATGGGGCATTGATCTTCGGTCCTTTAGTCGGCGGCGGTTTGGTTGAGGACGTCGAGTTTACGGGACTCGTTCGATTGCAGGTCGAGGAGCATGGCGCTGTAGTGGCCGAGAGTTCCGGAGGTGAAGAGAGTGTCGCCGGAGGGAAGGACGAGGTCGCGACGGGGCTCGATCTGAACGAGTTGCTGAGCGGCAGGTTCGAGGTGCTGGGCGATATCTAAGTGCTGATCATTGCCGCTGAGGAGTTGCAGACGGAGCAGCTTGTCGTAGCCGGGAACGAGGCGCTGGATCTCGTCCAGGATCGCGAGGGGATCGAAGGGGCTGAGGCGGGGCTCCATGTTGTTGGCGGAGAGCCAGACGGCGTGCCGGTCGGCCTCGCCCGACTGTGCGCCGCGGGTCTGACCCATGTCGGCGCGGGAGCCTTTGCCGAAGGGGATGAGCGATTGCATGCTCGCGCCCATGCGGTCCGCGATGCGGACGATCATCTCGAAGTCCGACCGAACGCCGGCGCGATCGGCGGCTTTCTTGACCTGCTGGAGGTCGCCGTAGTGGTTGGTTACGGAGCCGGATTTCTCATAGAGGTTGGCGGCGGGGAGGACGACATCAGCGAGGACGGCGGTCTCCGTCATGAACATGTCCTGCACGACGACGAAGGTGTTAGCGAGGGTGGCGGGGTCTACGTTGTAGCGCAGGACCGGGTTGGCGCCGACGACGTACAGCGCGGAGAGGGACCCGGCGGCTGCGGCATCAACGATTTGGAGGAGGTCGAGGCCCTTGGCAATGGGAGCGTTGGCGTACTCGGCAAAGGAGTCCGAGCCAATGGGGGTATAGCCGGGGAGCAGGTCCGGGAGGACGCCCATGTCCGCTGCGCCGCGGCTGTTGACATAGTCCGAGAGCAGGGCGAACTTGGCTCCGGGAAGGGTGAGGCCGAAGTCGATGAGACGCTTGAGGTCTGAGCCGCGAAGGTCGGAGCCGATGAGGATGAGAAGGTTTTCTGTAGAGCGTAGGGTGTCACGGAAGCCGTGCAGGGCTTCCGTGTTCTGGACTGCCTGAGAGGCGGAGGCATCGTCTCCGGCGAGGAAGGCGGCGAAGGGTCCGTAGCCGAAGGGTGCGAGCCGAACGAAGGCTTTGGCCTGGCGGCGGAGCTTGATCTCTTCATGATTGACGACGAAGAGCTTTGCGCCGTTGTTGCGGACGTTGGTGCGCAGGTTCCAGGCCGTGGCGGGGGATTGGGTGGTGGGATCGCCGCCGACGATGAGGACAGAGGGAGCGGTGAGGGTGTCGCGCAGGCTGGCGGTGCGGTTGGTATGGCCAGCGAGCGCCTGGGCGAAGGCGACGTGGTCTGCGGTGCGATGATGGTCGATGTTATTGGTGCGGAGGACGGTGCGGGCGAACTTCTGGAGGAGGTACGACTCCTCATTAGTGAGACGGTTGGAGCCGATGACGCCGATGCTCTCGCCGCCCTTGGTATCGCGGAGCTCGCGGAGGCGTTTGCCGATGTGATCGAAGGCGAACTCCCAGGTGACGGGCTCGAGCTTGCCTTGGGCGTTGCGGACGAGGGGCTTGGTGAGGCGGTCGTCGTGATTCGCGAAGTCGAAGGCGTAACGGCCCTTGTTGCAGAGGAAGTCGCCGTTCATGCCGGACTTATCGCGATTGTCGCCGCGAACAATCTCCGAGCCAGTGGAGGTGCTGCGGACGCCGAGCGTGGTTTTGCAGCCATCGCCGCAGTGGGTGCAGATGGTGGAGACGTGGTTCATCTCCCAGGGGCGAGTTTTGTAACGGTAGGTGCCGGAGGTGAGGGCTCCCACGGGGCAGGCGTCAATGCACATGCCGCACTGCTCACAGTCAACGTGAGCGAGGTTATCTTCCGGGTTGAGCGCGGCGGGGGAGTTGGGCGCGATGACCGCCGAGGAGCCGCGGTTCTGGATGCCGAGAGCGAAGACGTCCATGCCCTCTCCGCACATGCGGACGCAGCGGTAACAGAGGATGCAGCGGGGGCGATCGAAGTAGACGACGGGGGACCACTTCTGCTCTTCGCGGTGGTTCTTGGGTTCAGCGTAGAAGCTATCTGCCGCGCCGTACTTGAAGGTCATGTCCTGCAGCTCACACTCGCCACCGGCATCGCAGACGGGGCAATCGAGGGGGTGGTTGCCGAGGAGGAGTTGCAGGGTGGCCTTGCGCGCCTGGGTGATCTCAGGCGTTTCCGTGGCGACGACCATGCCCTCCGCGATGGTGGTGGTGCAGGCGGTGGCGAGTTTAGGAGCTTTTTCAATGCGCACGACGCACATGCGGCAGGCGGCCTGGAGGGAGAGGCCGGGGTAGTAGCAGAAAGCCGGGATGTTGATGCCGGCGGTCTTGCAGGCGTCGATGAGGAGCGTGCCGGCGGGGGCGGTAATCTGCTTTCCGTCTACGGTAAGGGTAACGTCTGGCATCTTGGTCCTTCCTGAGCGTTGACTGCTGCCCAGAGGTGCTACTTTACCTTGCGGAGCAGGATCTGCTGATCTTCACTCCGGTGCTGCGTGTGGGTCAGAAACCAAAGGCCAATCCCGACGAGCAGCACGAGGGCCGCGATCGCGATAAGCCTCTGGTTGGTCAATGGGCTGCGCCTGCGAGTTCGTGCTCGATCATGACGGGGGTGCCGGCTCGGTGGCCGTCCACGTAGTCTTCAAACTCTTTGCGAAATTTCTTTACGAAGCCAAGCGTTGGCATAGCGGCTGCGTCGCCCAATGGACAAAACGTACGGCCCATCATGTTGTCGGCGAGGTACTGAACATTGTCGATGTCCTTCCTGCTGCCACCGCCGGCATAGACGCGGGCGAGGGTTTTCTTGATCCAATCCGTGCCCTCGCGGCAAGGGATACACCAGCCGCAGGATTCATGTTGGTAAAAGCTGATGACGCGTAGAGCGAATTCGACGATGGAGACAGTTTCGTCCAAGACGACGATGCCGCCGGAGCCGAGCATGGTGCCGGCCTTGCCCATCTGGTCAAAGTCGAGGCCGACGTCGAGTTCGTCCGCGGTGAGGACGGGACACGAGCTGCCGCCGGGGACGACGGCCTTGAGCTTTTTGCCGCCCTTGACGCCGCCAGCGACTTCGTAGATGGCCTTCTTGAGGTTGTAGCCCATGGGGAGTTCGTAGACGCCGGGCTTTTCTACATGGCCGCTGATGCCGAAGAGGCGCGTGCCGCCGTTGCGTTCCGTGCCGAGCTTGGCATAGGCCTCGCCGCCCATAAGCAGGATGTGAGGGACGCTGGCGATGGTCTCAGCGTTGTTGATGACGGTGGGGCCACCGTACAGGCCGACAACAGCGGGGAAAGGGGGCTTGATGCGTGGGACACCGCGCTTGCCTTCAAGGGACTCCATGAGGGCGGACTCTTCGCCGACCTCGTAGGCGCCTGCACCGGTCTGGGTGATGACGTCGAAGTCGATGCCGGAACCGAAGATGTTCTTGCCGAGGAAGCCTTTAGCGTAGGCGTCGGCGACAGCGTCTTCGACGATCTTGAGGAGGTAGCGGTATTCGCCGCGGAGGTAGATGAAGCCGAGCTTGGAGCCGATGGCGAGGCCGGCGATCATGGTGCCTTCAATGACGGCGTGCGGGTCTTCAAGGAAAATGACGTGGTCCTTGCAGGTGCCGGGCTCAGATTCGTCGCCGTTGACGAGGACGTACTTGGGCTTGTCCGAGGTCTTGGGGACGAAGCTCCACTTCATGCCGGTAGGAAAGCCTGCGCCGCCGCGTCCGCGGAGGCCTGAGGCCTTCATGACGTTGATGATCCAGTTCGACATCTCCGGGCCTTGGGCGATGGCCTGCTGAACGGCCTTGTAGCCGTCTAGCTCGATGTATTTGTCGATGCTCTTTGCGCCCTGACCGAAGCGGCGCTTCAGGACGATGACTTCATCGGGATGGGACACATTTTTCGGCATTTACTTGACGTCCTTTCCGCGGCCTGCGGCGTACTCGGCGAGGATGTCGTCGACCTTGACGGTGGTGAGTTCGTCATGGAAGTCGTAGTTGACTTGGAGAGCGGGGGCCCAGCAGCAGGCGCCGATGCACTCGACTTCTTCAAGCGAGAACATGCCGTCCGGGGTGACCTGTTTGTGGCCGATGCCGAGCTTGGCGCGGCAATGGTCGAGTATCTCGTATCCGCCGCGCAACATGCAGGAGATGTTGGTGCAGACCTGCACGTTGTACTTGCCGGCGGGCTTGGTGCGGAGCATGGAGTAGTAGCTGAGGACGTTGCGGACGTCGAGGTCGAAGAGGTCGAGCCGCTGGGCGATCTCCGTGATGGCAGGTTCTGAGATGTAACCGAGTTCGTCCTGCGCGTACAGGAGCATAGGGACGAGGGCCGAGCGCTTGAGCGGATACTTGGTCGCCAGATGGTCAAAGCGGGCGGCGGTCTCTGGGGTAAAGATGGATTGGGCGATGGCGGCCATGGCTCTCCGGTAACGGCAAGTAACCCGCGTGAGTTGAACGTAGGTTATGGGGTTAGATTATCGCATTGGCGACGCGAACGGAGAGTGGGATTGGACGAGGTGAAGGAAAGGCACGTTTTGATTGGGAAATGATGCATCAGGCGGGGTGAAGCATGGTGCGGGCCAGGTGCTCGGCGGTGAGGTCCATCTCGTCCGTTGCGGTGTCGAGGCGAACGGTGCCATTCTCGTTGAGGGCGAAGGAGACGTGCTGGCCTTCGCTGGACTCCATGAGGTCTGAGGTAAAGCGGAGCCATCGGGTATCGACGCGGAGGAGGATGGAGTCAGCGGAGACTTCGACAACCGCGTGGTGGGTGGAGTTGAGGCCGTGCATGGCGGCGTAGGAGCGCAGGAGAGAGGCCCAGGAGGTCCAGAGTTCGCGGTGAAGAACTGGATTCAACGCGAACTCCTTTTACCTAAAGGCACTATCGGTCGATCTCCCCGAGGACGATGTCGATGGAGCCGATGACGGCGACGACGTCAGCGAGGAGGCGGCCCTTGCACATGGTTTCGAGCGCCTGGAGGGTAGCGAAGCCGGGGTTGCGCATGTGGACGCGGTAGGGCTTGGCGGTGCCATCCGAGACGATGAAGTAGGCCATCTCGCCGCGGGGGGCTTCGAGGGCCTGGAAGACCTGGCCGGCGGGCACGCCGAAGCCTTCAGTGACGATCTTGAAGTGATGGATGAGGGACTCCATCTGGGTCTTCATCTGCTCGCGGTCGGGGAGGATGATCTTGGGGGCATCGGCGACGATGCGACCGGAAGGGAGTCCGTCCAAGGCCTGGCGGCAGATCTTGAGGGACTCGCGCATCTCCTGCATGCGAACGATGTAGCGGGCCCAGACGTCGCCTACGTTGGAGACGGGGACGTCGAACTTGAACTTCTCGTAGCCGGCGTAGGGCATGTCGCGGCGGAGGTCCCAGTCGACGCCGCTGGCGCGGAGGGGGGGGCCGGTGACGCCGAGGGCGACCGCGTCGGCTGCGGAGAGGTAGCCTACGCCCTTGAGACGGCCCATCCAGATGGGGTTCGCGTTGAGCAGGCCTTCGTACTCCTCGATCTTGGAGGGGAAGGACTGGAGGAAGTCTTCCACCTGCTGGTAGAAGTCCATGGGGGGCTCAAGCGAGAGACCGCCGATGCGCACATAGCTGGTCATCATGCGCTGTCCGGAGAGGTTCTCAAAGATGCGGAGCAGTTGCTCGCGCTCACGGAAGCAGTAGAGGAAGACGGTGAGCGCGCCGATGTCCATAGCGTGGGTTCCGAGCCAAACGAGGTGCGACTGGATGCGGGTGAGCTCCTGCAGGAGGACGCGGAGGTAGATGGCGCGCTCGGGAATTTCGAGACCCAGCAATTTCTCCACGCCGAGGCAGTAGGCGAGGTTGTTGGTCATGGGACAGAGGTAGTCAATGCGGTCTGTGAGGGGGACGACCTGCTGGTAGAACTTGGCCTCGCAGGTCTTCTCGATTCCGGTGTGCAAGTAGCCGATGTCCGGGGCGCAGGAAACGACGGATTCGCCGTCAATTTCCAGTACGAGGCGGAGCACGCCGTGGGTGGACGGGTGCTGGGGGCCCATGTTGATGACCATGGTGTGGTCTTTGGGGTCGCCCTGCCGGTTGTGGGCGGCGGAGTCGGCGAGGACCTGGTCGATGGAGGGGTTGATGAGGTCTTCTTCCGGGATTGGGGGTGCAGTTGCCATTAGCGATATCCCTCCACGGGATAGTCCTTGCGCAGGGGATGACCTTGCCAGTCTTCCGGCATCATGATGCGTTTGAGATTGGGGTGGCCGCCGAAGTGAACGCCGAAGAGATCAAAGATCTCGCGCTCGTAAAAGTTCGCGGAGGGCCAGACGGAGGTGATGGAGTTGATGGCGGGAGACTCGCTGGGGAGCAGGGCGATGAGGCGGACCCGAGACTTCATGCGGTGGGAGAGGATGTGGTAGGTGATCTGGAAGCGGGGCTCCGAGGGGTACCAATCGACGCAGGTGACGTCCTCCAGGAAGTTGTAGCCGGCAGCCTGGAGGGTCTGGGTGGCGGCTACGACGGTCTCCGAGGGGACGGTGATGGTGAGCTCATTGCGGTCGTATTTGGCGTCTGTCGCGAGGCTGGTGAGGGCGACGACGGCGGCGTTTTCAGGCAGGGCGGCGAAGACGGCTTCGGTGCCGAGGATGGCGGAGGCGGGATCGTACATGGTTTAGAGATCTCCCTTGGCTACAGTCGCGGCGAATGCAGCGGTGAACTCAGACACTAGAGGTCACCTTTGTCATTGGACCAGTTGAGGATGCCCTTCTTCCAGACGTAGAAGAGGCCGACGGCAACGAAGGCGAGATAGATAAACATCTCCCAGAATCCGAAGAGACGGGAGTAACCCATGTGGGGAAGTTGACGGAAGATGACGGCCCAGGGAAGCATGAAGACCGCTTCCACATCGAACAGAATGAACAACATGGCGACCATGTAAAAACGGACGGAGAAGCGTCCGCGGGCGTCGCCGATGGGGTCCATGCCGCACTCGTAGGTGCCGGATTTGGTGCGGGAGTTTTTGTGCTTGCCGACGAAGAACGATGCACCGACCATGCCGCCGGCAAGGGCGAGCGCGACAAGAATCTGGAGGACGAGCGGGAGGTATTGCCAGAGGTATGGGTTTGTCGGCATGACTGCTTTGAGGGTAGGAGGAGGGAGGGTTGGTGTCAAGGCGCGAGGGTTTTGGCGGTGATGGGATGGAAACCGGGGGTGCCCCTACCCTGTACCAGATGGGTGTAAAATACTCATTCCATGATGGTTAGGCCTGTATCAAGGTGTTTTTGAATCGCTAAATTCTTTGTTATCGGTAGGGTGGTTGCGCAAAATATTCATTCGAGAGGACTTATCCTCACCGGCGGAGGGTGCCGGATTGGATGGGGTGCTAGCGGAGGAGGTTGGTGTACCAGGCGATCATGGGTTCGGCGGCGAGGGCTGAGATGAGGCCGGCGAGGCCGAGGAAGGAGCCGAAGGGGAGCTTGGTCAGGCGATTGGCGCGGCGGGTGAGGACGAGGGGGAGGGCGTAGAGGGTGGCGAGGAGAGTGGCGAGGAAGAGGGTGAGGATGGCGGGCCAGAAGCCGAGGAAGGCGGCGATCATGGCGAGCATCTTGACGTCGCCGAGACCGAGGCCCTGGCGGTGGCGGACGGCCTTGTACGCCCCCCGGATGGCGAGAAGGAGGAGGGCGATGGCGGCGACGGCGAGGAGTCGGCCGAAGATGAGGTGTTCGGGGCCGGTGAGGAACATGTTGCCCTGGTCGGCCATGGACCCGGGGGAGGACATGCGGAGCTTGTGGGTGGTGGAGAGGGTGATGGCGGCTTCATTGGGGCCGAGGAAGATGGCCTGGGTGCAGACGAGGAAGAGGGCGATGGCAATGCCGGTGAGGGTGAAGGAATCGGGGAGGCGCTGGGTCTGCCAGTCCATGACGATGAGGCCGATGAGGAGGAAGCCGAGGATGGCGAGGGAAAGGATCTCAATGGAATGGCCAGCAACTTGGCTGGGAGCGAAAGGACTCACCCCATAAAAGCCCGCTGGAAGGGTGTGGTTCTGAAGCAGTACCGCCACGAAGAAGTAAGCGTTGGTGATGAAGCGATCTTGCGCGAAGAGCTTGAAAGTGATGAGGGTGAACCAGAGGGCGGTGGCGAGTTCGACGGCGGGGTAGCGCCAAGAGATCTTTTCTTTGCAGGTGCGGCAGCGGGTGCGGAGGAGGAGCCAGCTGAGGAGGGGGATGTTGTCCCAAGGGCGGATGGGGGTGAGGCAGTTGGGGCAGCGGGAGCGGGGGGTCGCGATGGATTCGTGGTGGGGGAGGCGGGAGATGCAGACGTTGAGGAAGCTGCCGAAGAGGAGGGCGAGGAGGAAGGCTGGCAGCTCAAAGAGGAGGACGAAAGGCATTGAGATGAGTATAGGGGGACAAGATTCTCGCGCGAAACTGGACATGATTGAGGTGATACAAACCTCTTCGGGGTCCTTCGACTGCGTCTGGCGCAAAGAACGCGCCAGACTTCGCTCAGGATGACGCATCTATCGAGAGGACAAGAAAGACAGGCAAACTGCTGCTTCGCGATACTAGAGGCTGGGGTCGGTATCGGGGAGGCGGGTGAGTTCTTCGATGTCGGCGAGGTCGCGGAGGCGGCCGGTCTGGCGCTTGTTTTCGATGAGGTCGGATTTGGAGATGAAGGGGATGGGTCGGATGAAGACGTCGAGGTCATTGGTGGCGCGCTGGTAGCCGTACGCGTTGACGGCGACGCCGCCTACGACGGCGTACTCAACGTGGGCGGCGAGGAGCGCGGCTAGGAGTGAAATCTGGTTTTTCTTCATCGTCTTCAATACCTCTCATGGCCAAGAGGCTCCTGTTGAGCGCGGTCATGCCGGCGAGGCGTTCGGGGATGGTCTTTTTGCTCCAGTAGAGAGCCTGCTCCATGCGGGCTTGCTCGTGGGTGAGCTTGCGGGGGGCGGCGGATGGGTCGTCGGTGGTCATGCCTGATCCTTGATTCATGATGGCAGAGATTTGTCCTGCCGGACGGGCCCACTGCGCGTGGGGCGGTCACTTCGTGACTTTTGATTGCTTCGCGTAAGGATTAGAAATCGACGTGCATGCGGATGGATTCTACGAGGATGGGGCCGCGTGCCGCGTTATAGCCGGGGTGATTGATGTACTGGGCGTCCAGGGCGTAGTAGATGCCGTGGGTGACGTGGAGATTGTAGTAGCCCTCCAGGATGTCCTCGCGGGCGTATTGGAGATGGCCGTCACCGAGGAGGAAGCCCTGGCCGCCGAGGGCGAGGTAGGCCTGGTGGTCGCGCTTGATGGCGTTGGAGACGAAGGCGAGTCCTAATTTGTCGTTCTTCCGGTGCGAAAAGGCGGTGGCTTTCAGGTCGAAACCGGCGGCGATGGTCTGGTCGACTTCGGTATAGGCGTAGCTTTCGTGCTGGCCCTCGTTCCAGCCGAAACGGCCATAGGCGCGGAGGGTGGGGGTGAGTTCCTGTTCGAGGTTGAGGCCGAGGCCGTATTTTGTGGAGACGGTGGTGGGGTGGGCGGTGATGACGGGGGCGGTTCGGGAGGCGAGGGCGAGCTGGTTCTGGGCGCGGTAGGTGCCCATGTTGGCGCGGTTGATGAAGCCGAGGGCGCGGAAGGTGGATTTGCGGCCGGGGAGGAGGGTGGGGCGGAGTTCGGCTTCGAAGTTCTGGCCGGAGGCGCGGTGGAGGTTCCACTGGAGGTCGGTGCCGTTGGCGACGGTGGGCATGAGGGCGAGGGCGTAGCGGAGGGAGACGGCGGTGTCGACGTACTCCGCGACGGCGGCGTAGGTGTAGCCGCGGGTGTCGGCGGCGTAGTCCCATGCGCCGTTGTTGTCGACGGTCCAGTTCATGAACTGGAGGTGGGAGTCTGTGCCGATGGCGTTGATGTCGAGGAAGTCGGGGAGGCTCATCTTGCCGACGTGGAGGTCGAGGCGGCGGGCGGGGAGCTGGGTGGCGAGGGAGAAGGAGGTGCGGGCGGTGTCGGAAAGGGTGCTGGTGAGGCCGATGACCTGGTGGAGCTGGACGCGGGCGAGGTAGGGGACGGAGCCGAGGGAGGGGTTGCGGACGACGTCGAGGTTGGTGAAGCCGGCGAGGCCGAGGGCTTCCGAGATGCCGCGGCCGCCGGAGGACTCTTCGTCGTAGAGGATGTCCGTGGCGAAGCGGGGGTGGGGGTTGAGCTGGAAGCCGAGGAAGAGGGTGCCGAGGAGGGAGGTTTTGTACTCGCCGCGTGAGAGGAAGGAGTTGGGGCCTGCGTAAGGGGAGTGGAAGGGGGCGTGGGCCTGGAAGATGATGTTGGCCTGGCCGGTGATGAGGAAGCGGGAGGTGCCGGAGTGAGGGAGGAGGGTGGGGGTGGCGGGCTCGGAGGACTCGGGTTGGGCGGGCTGCTCGGTTTGCTGGGCGGGGAGGGGCGCGGCGAGCAGGAGGAGGCCGAGGAGCAGACGGTGGAGGTTTGAGGGCATTGAGGGGTATTGTTGCAGGATTGGGCGTGAATAGGGTGTGAAATGTTGCTAAGTGACTGAGGGGGTGGGTGTTGCTGATGCGAAGGCGTTATCGGTGGGTGGGCGGCTTGACGCGAGGGCCGGGTTGGCGTTATTGTCTTCTTACACGGGAAAGGAGGATGGTCCAGCCTATGAAAATTGACTGTAATAGTTGCATCAACAATGTACGTGAGGTGACTGAGGCTTAGAGCGTCCCGCTCTAGTCCTGGCGTTTTTTAGAAGTTATGCGCCGAGGCCCACTTTGAGTGTGGACGCCTCAGGTCAATCTCAACAGATCACCGCAGAAGCCCCGCTTACCCGACCAGGGTGGCGGGGTTTTTGTCTTGGGGTGACCTTGACGAGAGGCTTAACACTGATCAAGGTGGATTGAACCGATGTACGGGCAGAACGATCACAGATGGTTGGGGATTAGGATGAGGACATGGATGAATTGGTGATTGCGGGACGGCGGTTTGGGTCAAGGCTGATCGTGGGGACTGGGAAGTATAAGGATGGGGCGGAGACGCGGGCGGCGATTGAAGCTTCAGGCGCGGAGATGGTGACGGTTGCGGTGCGGCGGGTGAATCTGGACCGGAGGAGCGAGTCGCTGCTGGATTTTATCGATCCGGCGAAGTACTTTTTGCTGCCGAATACGGCGGGGTGCTACACGGCGGAGGAGGCGATGCGGGCGGCGCGGCTGGGGCGGGAGGTGGGGCTTTCGGATTGGGTGAAGATTGAGGTGATTGGAGATTTGCCGACGCTGTATCCGGACGTGCAGGCGACTGTGGAGGCGACTCGAGTGTTGGTGAAGGAAGGGTTTACGGTTTTACCGTATACGTCTGACGATATTGTGTTTGCGAAGCGGTTGATCGATGTGGGGGCGGCGGCGGTGATGCCGCTGGGAGCGCCAATTGGGACAGGGATTGGGGTGGCGAATCCGAGTTCGTTAAGGATGATGCGGGAACTTATTACGGAGGTGCCGCTGGTGGTGGATGCGGGGCTGGGGACGGCGAGCGATGCGGCGCTAGCGATGGAGATGGGGTTCGACGCGGTGCTGCTGAATACGGCGATTGCGGGGGCGAAGGATCCGGTATTAATGGCTCGGGCGATGGGGAAGGCGGTAGAGGCGGGGCGGGAGGCGTTTCTGGCGGGGAGGATGCCGAGGAAGCTGTATGCGACGGCTAGCTCGCCGATGGAGGGGATTTCGAAGTAGGACATGGCCCACCTTCTCAGACCTTTTCGCGCGAGCCTGTTGAGGACTATGGCCTTTGGGCTTCATCGGGGTCCTTCGACTGCGTCTGACGCGATCAAGCCGCGTCAGACTTCGCTCAGGATGACACATTATTCCGATTCAGAGCTCGTTGATCGATCCAGCTATTCGGGTTTGGGGCGCCAGATGGCGTCGGGTTTCCAGGTGGGGCGGGTGGGGGACTGGGCGACCTGGTAGCCGACGTCGAGGAGGACTTGCAGGTCCTGGACGGCGCCGCTGAGATCCCAGCCGGGTTTGATCACGTCTGAGGGTTGGTGGTAGTCGTGGGCGATGTACTCCGAGCGCATGCGGGTGCCGAAGTCTGCGGGTTTGCCGACGTAGTCGATTCCGGGGCTGGTTTCGATGGAGGGGACGCCGCCGCGGCCGAACTCATAGTGGTCTGAGCGGAAGTAGAAGCCTTGTTCGGGGGCGGTGTCGCCGGTGACGACGCGGCCCTGGGACTGGACGACGGAGGTGGTGATGTCGTCCAGGGTGGAGTTGCCGATGCCGACGATGCTGAAGTCATGGGTGAGTCCCCAGCCCCAGTTGCTGAAGTAGTCGAGGTTGATGTTGGCGACGGTCTGGGCGAGGGGGTAGAGGGGGTGCTCGACGTAGTAGCGGGCTCCGAGAAGGCCTTTCTCTTCCGCGGTGGGCCAGAGGAAGAGCATGGTGCGGCGGGGGGCAGGGGACATGCTCTTGAAGGCGCGGGCGAGCTCAAGGACGCCGGCGGTTCCGGCGGCGTTGTCACTGGCACCATGATAGATTTTGTCGCCGACCTGGCCGTGGTGGTCCCAGTGGCCGCTATAGATAACGTACTCGTTTTTGAGCCTGGGGTCGGAGCCGGGAATTTTGGCGATGACGTTGGCCGAGTCGACTTTGCGGACTTTGGTGGTGATGTCAAAGGAGGCGGTGCCGTCGAGGGAGACGCCGTGGAAGCCGGGTTTGGCGGCTGCAGCGCGGAGGGCAGGGAAGTCGGCTCCGGCTGCGGTGAAGAACTCCTGGACACGGTCTAGGCTGAGCATGGCCTGGGCCTGGACATGTTTGCGCTCGGTGAGGCCGCGCAGGGTTTCGATCTCTCGGCTGTAATTCTGGAGCATGGAGGGGCTCATGGTGCGTGCGCCGGAGAGCAGGATGACGGCGGCTGCGCCGTGTCTGAAGGCGGTGTCGTACTTGGTGCCGGTGCGGCCGTAGATGGTGAGGGCGCGGCCGAGGAACATGTGTTCGTCGAGCTTGGAGGGGTCGTTTGGGTCGGCTACGGCGGGGTCGCCGTTGAGGAGGATGACGGTTTTGCCGCGGACGTCGAGGTTGGCGTAGTCGTCCCAGTGGTATTCCGGGGCGACGACGCCGTAGCCGGCGAAGACGACTCCGGTGGAGGCGAGGTTGACCTTGGGGTCGGGCAGGGACGAGAAGACGACGTAGTCGCCGGGGGTGACGGGGATGGACTTGCCGCGGGCGCTGAGGGCGAGGGTGCCTTGCGAGAGCATGCCCCAGAGCTCGGCTTTCTGGACCCATGAGCCGTCCGGGTTGCCGGGTTGAAGGCCGATGGCTTTGCACTGGGCGATGATGTAGGCGACGGACTTGGCTTCGCCTTCAGTGCCGGGGGCGCGTCCGGTGTAGGCGTCGGAGGAGAGCTCCTGGATGTGGC
The DNA here is from genome assembly GCA_964242025.1 of uncultured Acidobacteriaceae bacterium. Lineage (GTDB taxonomy): Bacteria > Acidobacteriota > Terriglobia > Terriglobales > Acidobacteriaceae > Edaphobacter. The sequence goes on along the minus strand of CAXSZW010000007.1, from coordinate 8,620 downwards.
GGAGGAGGTTGGGGGCGGTGATGACGGATTCGGCCTGCTTGAGGGCTGCGGGGGACTGGGCTGCGGCGGGGAGCGCGGCGGCAAGGGAGAACAAGAGGGCAGCGGAAGCTAGTCTCATGGGTGGCCTGAAAATGGATTTGTGATTGCAGTATAGCGGGAGAGTTATGGGGCGTTCCGTTTGGCGGAAGGAAGGTTGTAGGGAGGGTGAATTTAGCGTGACGACGCTTATCTCAGCTCATAGAACAGTTTGTGCCACAGGCTTGGGGTAGACTTCGGCCATGCGGGTGTTTGGGATTGATTGTGGGACAGAGTTTACGGGGTATGGGGTGGTGGAACTGGACGCGGGGGCGCGGAAGTCGCGGCTAGTTCACGTGGGGGCGGGGACGATCCGGCTGAAAAAGAAAGAGGTAACGGCGGTGAGGCTGGCACAGGTGTTTCGGGAATTGACCGGGCTGCTGGCGGTGTATGAGCCGGATGTGGTGGCGATTGAAGAGGTGTTTTTTTCCGCGAATGCGAAGAGCGCGCTGAAGCTGGGACAGGTGCGCGGGGTGGCGATGCTGGCGGCGGCGATGTGCGAACGGCCCGTGGTCGAGTATGCGCCGCTTTCTATTAAGAGCGCGGTGGTGGGGTATGGCTTAGCGGCCAAGGAGCAGGTGCAGTTTATGGTGATGCGGCTGCTGGAGTTGAAGACGGCACCCGATTCAGCCGATGCGGCGGATGCGCTGGCGATTGCGATCTGCCACCTGCATACCGCGCAGACAGGCGTGGCGACGGCAGGGGCGGGGCGTTGAGGGCTGCGTGGATGTTTGCGGCGGCGGTGATGATGGGTGGGGCGGCGTGGGGGCAGGCGATGCCAGCGGTGATGGTGGATCGAGGGGCACCGGCTGCGGGGGCGGAGGTGGTATTTCGGTTTACGGCTACGATCTCTTCGTTGCCGAGCTATGTGTTCAAGGTGCGTGAGGATGGGTCGGGCAGCTTTGAATCGACGAAGGTGGCGGGGGACGGGTCGACGCAGGAGGTGAAGCGGCCGCTGACGATTTCAGCGAAGACTGCGGCGGCGATTTTTGCGGGGGCTGCGGCAGCGAAGGAGGGTGGGTTCGATTGCGCGAGCAAGGCGAAGGGGATTGCGCACATGGGGGTGAAGGTGCTGGAGTTTGGCGGTGGGGCGTGTACGTATGATTACTCGGAGAACAAAGCGGTGGCTGGGCTGACGGATACATTCCAGGCGATGGCAGCGACGCTGGAGGCCGGGGAACGGCTTGCCTTCAAACACAGGTACGACCGGCTGGGATTGAACGACGAGATGACGAGCCTGGTGGAGGCGGTGAAGATGGGACGGGCGATTGAGGTGGGGAATATCGCGGGGGTGCTGCGGTCGCTGGTGGATGATGGGGATGTGCTGGAGCGGGTGAGGACGAGAGCGGCGGGACTGCTGAAGATGCAGTGAGATTTGTGGAGATGCGCGATCTACGGGAGTATTGAGTCTAAGGCGGTTGAGGTGCTCTGGAGCACGAGGGCTCTGTGGCTCGATGACATATATGGCAACGATGAATTCGATCGATCAGGGTAGGGATACTTTCACCGACAGCACGATCTCCGTGCCACCGTTTTGTGTGCTGTGTATGGAAAGCGAACCGTCTAGCTGCCTTGCTCTCTCCCGCATGCCATCCAAGCCATAATGGCCAGCAGCACGGCCGGCAACACCGGCCGAGTCGAAGCCGATGCCGTTATCTTTAACCGTCAGCGTCAAGAGTTTGCCATAGGTCAGCTGCACAGCCAGAATGGACCCGTGAGAATGCGAGCAGGCGTTGCGAATGGCTTCGTAGCCGATGCGGAAGATTTCCTCCGAGATACCGGATGGAAGGTCCGCTAGCTTTCCGATGGCTTCGAAATGTAGCTTCATCCCGCTAGCTTCTGAGCATTCTTTCGCGGCACTACGAAGATTCTCTGCTAGATCTGCGGTGTTGGAGCCGGTACGCAGCGCGGTGAGCGCAGCACGCCCCTCGATGACGGCTCTCGAAAGCCATTCGTGGATTTTAGTGACCACATTGTGTAGCTGAGTCGGATCCTCACTGCCTTGAAGTGCTTCCTCAGCTACAAGCTTGGTTCCCTGGATGGTCTGGAGGAGGGTGTCATGCAAATCACGCGCGACGCGAGTGCGTTCTTCAAGCCGTGTTTCGTACTGGAGCTGGAGTCGGGTACGAACTTGCCGAACTCGAAGCCAATACAGACCGTATAGAATTGCTGCCGCAAACAGTACACCTACTCCAATGAACCACCGGGTTTGAAACCATGCTGGTGGGACTGTGAATGTGATGCTCGAGCCAACTTCATTCCACAAACCGGAGTTATTGCTAGCCAAGACCGTGAAGCGATAGGTTCCGGGCTTCAAGTCGTTGTAGAAGGCCTGGCGGCGAGTTCCTACAGCCTGCCAATCTCTATCCTGGCCTTCCAGCTTGTAACGGAAGAGCACCCGCTGAGGAAGCGTGAGGCTTGTGGCCGTGTAGTCGATCTGAATTTGTCGAGTGAGTGGCGCGAGACGCGGGGACGTATCGGCATCGACCACTGTGCCATCCGCGACCATGCTCTCGATGTGCACAGGTGGCACCATCCGGTTGACCGCAAGTTGGCTGGGCTCGATCATCTGTACACCTTTGCCATTCGCAAACCAGACTCTGCCGTCAGGGGTTACATCAGCTGCGTGTTGAAACAGTCCGGCTGCGGAGTTGTTTCCATCCAGCGTGTCCAAGACGACGGGCTTCACCATCGTGCTCGGATCGCTTCTCCATCTCTGCCAATCTTCGCGTCTGATCTCTATCGTGCCGCGGTTAGTAAACATCCAGAGATCTCCCTGGTGGTCGAACGTGAACGAGGTCACCTGCTCACAAGGAAGTCCTGCATTCTTCCCCAAGATTGTCGTCTTCCCGTCTTTGATAAGGATCAGTCCGTCGCCGGCACCGAGTACGGCGTTGTCGGGCGTGACCGAAAGCTGTTTGATCAGTGCCGGTTGGGTCGATGGCTGCACGGAAAGCAGTTGGAGACGGGTTCCCGCAAGCCTACCTAACCTCCCGTCGACAAGCGCGAACCAGAAGACGCCCTGATGATCGATTGCCATTGTGTAAGCACGCGGAAGCGCTGGCGTGGTCACGACTCGGGTTGCAGTAGCGTTATGAATTTTCCAAAGGTCGGGCGTGAGAGCTTGCAGGGCGAATATGTCGTGATTCGCATCTTCCGCAAATGCATACGTCGAAGTGTGTTCCGGAGCGCCTGGCGGACGTGCAATCGTCTCTACTTTTCCGTGGTCATATCGGACAATGTCTTCTCCCGGACTGATCCACACGCTGCCATCGGTAGCCTGGAACATGACGCTTACATAACCCCGATCGTGGAGAGCTCCTTCTCGACGAATGGCGTCCGGGATACTGGGGTCCATGAAGCTCAGCTCAAAACCATCTTGAATCCATAACCGGCCACCTCGTTCCGCCAGGAGACTGGAAGACGAAGTGACCCTTAAGCCCTCGTGTTCGTCGAAGGCCTTTATTGGGAGGTCGCGCAGCCGATCAAGGCCTCCCGTCGTTGCGACCCATATGTTTCCCTCGCGGTCTTCGAGAACATCATTGATGTTGCGCGAAGAGAGTCCATCGGCCTCGTCGTATCGATCGGCAACTCCCTTATATAGGCGGATGAGGCCCTTCGTACTTCCGATCCACACCGCACCATGTGAATCGGTCCGGATTACACCGATGTCGGTATCTTCTGCTTTGAAACCCGAGAATGGACCGTAGGGCCGAGGTTTGCCGTCACGCATCTCCTCCAAACCTAATCCAGGACCGTTCTTTTCCATTCCGATGAGAGGATGGCCCTCGGGATTCAGATTGATTGCCCCAATCGCAGCCATACTGTTGTTGTTCTTAAACGCGTCCGGCGCATACACCGTCTGGGACGTCGGGCTCCAGCGAATGTAAGAGGTGGTTCCCCCAACCCAAATATTGCCTTGATGGTCAGCGGCGAGTGTTTTCGCCAAGGGCAGCGGAAAGCCGTGCGCGGTATCAAGACATTGAAGGTCTATACCTGCGACCTTGCAGAGTGCTCCGCCCGGTATGCGCATATTTGCGCGAGCTACCCAGATCGTTCCTGCGTCATCCTGAATGACTTGTCGAATACCGGCAGGACTGCTTTTGATAGCTGTCAAGGTGCCATCCTTCCAATGAAAAAGGCCCGCTGCCGTGCCAATCCATAGGGTGCCGTCGCGATCTGTAAACAGGGCGTAGACGGCTGCCACAGGCAGTTGGACACCCTTGGTTGAGATGAATTTCGTAAAGCGAACACCATCGAATCGCAGCAGGCCCGCCGTAGAACCTATCCAGAGGTAGCCGTCTTGCGTTTGTGCAAGCGTGTATGGAGAGCTCTCAAAGTCGCCGTCGGACGATCTCCACGCGGTGTGGCCGTACTGCGTGATGCGACTGTTCGGATTCACCGACCATGCAGTGTCTATGGCCATCATGCAGAGACACAGCAATAAGGCATTTCGCAGCCATGATCCGGCCATATCCCGCTCCACTGCCCCTTTGGGGGTCAAACAACCACTCATGTTTACATGCTTAGTTCTACATCCCAGAGATGCTGCCGTCAGCTAGAGAAATCTACAGTAGGTCATCTGTTTGTTTCAGGGTGTTAGAACGCCTAAGGAACCGCTAACCTCCAGAGCATGACGAACGAAAGCAACCTACCTCATGCGGCGTCAAGACCACGCTATGTTCTGGGCACCACTGTGATGGACCAGCACCTGTGCGGTCTCGATACGCATGGCCTCTTCTCCTTGTTTGAGAACGTCGCGCCATCAAAGTCGCGAACACCCATCCACGTTCACACCAACGACGACGAGACATTTTTCATGCTTGAAGGGGAGATGACTGCAGTGGTCAAGGGCGAGGAGCGGTTGCTGCGCGTAGGAGAATCGATCTTCCTGCCGCGCCTCATTCCACATCAACTTATCAATAAGAGTGCTGACTCCGCACGTTATTTGCTGCTGTGCACCCCCAGCGGCTTTGAGGGATTCCTGGCGGCAGGAGGATCGCTTCTCTCGCCCGGTTCAGAGCCTGCACCCTTGTCAGAAAAAGACATTGAGCGGATGAGATATGCGGCTCCTAGCTTCGGCATTACGATCCTGAATGAGTGGCCAACCGCATTCGATTCCCGGTTGGATTGAGACTTCGGGTGACATCGATTAAGCCAACGCCGCACCCGTCGGGCATGTTCTTTCTTCTCATGTCGGCTCTCGTATTGCTTGGCTACAAGCTTCGCATCGCTCACATTTCCAACAAAATGGGCGTGGAGTACAGACAGCTCCTAAAAATGAAAACTGAAGAGGAAACGCGACCCTGCGAGAAGCTTCTTCACAGTATCAAGGAGAGCAAATGCATTGCGGAGAAGGCACTCTTTCCGGGTGTCAGTCTGAAAGATGTGCGGCATGCCCTGGGGGACATCCTGGTGCGCTTGTCTCAGGCGATTGAGGAGTCGGCATGACCTCTACGGGAGGTACTCGATGCATCTGTTTCCTCTAAGTGCCTGCATCGATAACGATTTAAAAGCGTCAGAGCATACACACGAGGAACCGACGTTAGTTCTTCGTTTCTTTTGCAAGGGTTATTCCACCTGCTATGAATGGATCTGAACGACGACCTTGCCAAGGCTGCCCCGGACTACCGCCTCGTGGGCAGCATCAATGTCCGATGGCCTAAAAACCTTCGTAGCAAGAAGAGGGCGCAACTTTCCGGCTTCCACGAGTTCCGTTGCACGGGCGAGGATCTCGCCGTGATGAAGGCGGCCTTCACCGGTGAGGAGGGGCATAAGCGTAAAGACGCCCGAGTAGGACGCGCCACGAAATGAGAGTGGCGCCAGGGAGTGATTGCCCCAGCCCAAACAACTGAGCGCGTGACCGGTGTACTTCTTCACAAGCTTGAACGACGCGTCGAGGGCACTTTCACCCACCGTGTCGTATACGATGTCCCAGCCTTGACCGTCGGGTGACATTGAAAGGTACTCCTCCGGCGTGTGCTTCAGATAGTTGATGGGAGTAGCACCATATCCCTCGACGATGGTGGCTTTCTCCGGCGACACTGTCGCATGGACGTGGGCGCCGAACGCTGTTGCTATCTGAACCGCAAGGTGTCCAACGCCACCTGCGCCGCCGTGGATCAGCACTGAGTGCCCAGTGTGAACCTTTGCTCGATCGACTAGTCCTTCCCAAGAGGTGATGGTTGCCAATGGCAGGGCTGCTGCTTCCACCATGGATAGACTGCCCGGTTTACGCGCTAGTAGCGAGGAATCGACCACCTGAAACTCTGCAAGTGAACCTTGCAGCCCTGCGACGCCGCCGGTCATACCGTACACCTCATCGCCGCGCCCGAAGTTTCGTACATCGTCGCCGACCGCTTCGACCGTTGAGGAAAAAGCTTAGAGTTCTTCTGGCATCCGGCACACCGGATGATTTCATTGAAGCAGCTGTGGACGCGTATCTTGCAGGACGCGAACAAGCTCTCAGGTGGGCTCGTACTGCGGGCAGCGCGTCGAGCAAACAATACCAATGAACTCCTGGGTATGGTGCTGTCGCGATACTTGATCCTGTCAGAACTCGGTAACTCACGGCCACTTGTATGGTGCTTCCTTGACGATTACAGCGAATGGCTGGCAAAAAAGAAGGAGCCAACATTGCCGACCTGCTCGTCCTCACGCCTAGGACTAATCCCGATGGCAAGATGCATCTTGACATCATTGTGACGGAGGCGAAGTTCGTTACGCACGACGGCCTTGCAAGTGCAGCAACAACTTCCTCCAAGCAATTACTGGATGCGCTCTGGCAAATGACGGAGGCGATGGACGGCGAGACGCGCACCATCGACCAGACATTTGGCTGGCACGACTATCCGATCTCTTGGTTTCTCAAACCATTGTTGCAAATGGGCAGCCATCCCTTGACACCTCAGCACGGAGACGAGCGATTCCAGCTTCGACTCCGACATCCTCTCGCCTCGCTTCGATCAATCCATAATGTCCCTTATTAGGGGATCGGGTCAACCGTTCACCACACTTCCAATGTGGCAGGAAAAGCGAAACCGGAGGCTCGGAAATCTCGGAAGGGGCGCAGTCCCGCGATGAGAGATTACTACGACAGAGTCTTGTCCAGGCTAATTTCTGCGCGGCAGGAAGCCGGCCTGACCCAGCGGGAAGTTTCGCTCAAGTTAGGCATGGACCATTCCTACCTGTATAAGTGTGAATCCGGGGAACGAACGATCGACGTGGCCGAGCTCTGGGCTATCTGCAAGATTTATAAAAAGCCAATGAGCTTTTTTGCACCCGACGAGCTTTGAACAAGCTACGACGGTGAGCACGTTGCGGACGGCGAGCCGTTCTTCTCAATCGGCAGGATCATCTGCGATGGTTGCAGCACGATTGTCGAACGGGTGACAAATGCGCGAACGAACTCGCTGACGAGCCGTGAATTATCGTCGACGCGCGCAGCGATCCACTCGTCCAGGCACAGCGAATCCTCCTCCAGAGGTTTGGCGACAAGCCGCTTCCCCTGGGTCAGTAGCGCAACTCCACGGCTAGCCATCAGCAGGTGCTCCGCCTCGTCCGGGTAGAGTATCCGGTCAATGTGCTTCGGATGGATATGCTCATCCGCATCAGCTTCACAATCCTCTCGTAAAGCAACGGATGTGTGCGCTGCTGGTAGATGATCCACCGCTCGTCACGAAGGTCTGCAAGCTTGATTGCGCTCTTCGATGCGAGGTTATGTTCGCGTGGCACGACTATATGAAGCGGCGTCTCCGCCAGCTTGGTCATCGTCAGTTTTGGGTTTCGCTCCGGCTGCGTGATGAGCGCTACATCAAGGTCAGCGCTCATCAGCCCGTGTGCCAGATCGGACGAAGGCTCACTGTGTATGCTGATTTCCAGGTCAGAGTACAGGGGCAATCTGATGGATTAGAGAACCTCTACCAGGACGGGGTCCACATCCGGCGACTTTCCGATCTCCAGAAAATGACCGGCCCTATCCTTTGTCTCTTTAGCCGACCGAATTGCCCTCTCCCCATGGGCGAGAGAGATACGTGCGTGCTCCACGTAGGATCGGCCAGCGTCTGTGATTTCGATGGAACGTCGATCGCGCTCGAATAGCTTGGCGTTCGCCTCGCGTTCTGCGCTCTGAATGCACCGGGAAAGGCCCGATTGGGACAGGCCGACTCGCTCCGCCGCGCGCCCGAAGTGCATCTCCTCGGCCAGGGTGATAACCGCTTCTAAATGCCTTGTTTTGAACCTCTGCTGCATGGCCTATCCCCAATTTCTCCAAAAGAGGGATCAACAATCCAGCAGCAGAATGGCGACGTTCTCCACCGCCGCTAGTACCTTAGACGTAGCTAGTATCAACTTTGGTTCCACTCTGCTTTAACCCTGCGGAAGCGGAGCTGAACCAAAGTTTCGCCAGTCGAAGACGGCCTTATGCATCCGCTGCATAAGACGGGGCGGCAAACTCATTGGACTTCGATCTCGAAAACCTTCACCTTCAACTCACGTACTTGGAGGTCTGGATGTTCGACGAGAAAAAACCACCCGCATCTGAGCG
>CAXSZW010000006.1:265749-282807 GCA_964242025.1 uncultured Acidobacteriaceae bacterium | reverse complement strand
TTTCATCAAGGCACGCCCCAGCGGCGACTCCCAACTGATGTGGTTGCGGTCCAGATCGATCTCGTCGGTGCCGACGATGCTCACCACGCGCTCCGCTCCCGCAGCAGTCTCATACCGAATCGTCGCCCCGAAGAATGCCCTCTCCTTAAGCTGTCCCGCTCTCGGAGCCTCCGGGTCCACCACCTGCGCGGCTTCAATCCGGTTCGCAAGAAAGCGAATTCGCCCATCGATCTGCCGCAACCGCCGTTTGCCATACTGATAATCGGCGTTTTCACTGCGATCGCCGTTGCTGGCAGCCCACGCCACCACCGCCACCATCGCCGGGCGTTCCCGTGTCAGCAGGAACTGGTGCTCCGCTTTCAAACGCTGCAGCCCGCTCGGCGTAATGTAGTTCGTGACGCGCGTCCCGGGGTCGTCCCGCTGCGGTTCTCTCGTAAATCCCTTCCGCATCTCAATCCTCCCAGCACGATTCCTATGGAATGCCCCCCACGAATGCAGATGGACCTCGGTGGAGAGACGGAACTACCCACGTCCAAGGGATTCATCTGCAGCCCTACTGAGTTTTTCACGTCCCCGGTCCCTCAGCCATCCCATCCGCCCTCTCGAACCAGAATCGCCCAGCATGCGTGAGAGATCGATGCTCAAGTCGGCTTCTGGAAAAGTACCCTCGCTGAAACGGTAGCAACCCATACGGTAGGATCATGGCTGGACCACTTCCCTGCCCCTAGGATTCTCCCCCATGAAGCGTTATGCCGAAGTCATTCACCTCCGCCCCGAGCATGAGGCCGCGTACATCCGCCACCACGCTCAGGTCTGGCCGGAGGTCCTCAAGACCATCGAAGCCTGCAACATCCGCAACTACAGCATCTTCCTCCGCAAAGGCACCCTCTTCGCCTACTTCGAATACCACGGCACGGACTACGCCGCAGACATGCGCCAGATGGCCGCCTGCCCCCACACCCAGCGCTGGTGGTCCATCATGGACCCCATGCAGCGCATCTTTGCTGACGCCGAGCCGCACGAGAAATGGTCCCAGATGGACGAAGTCTTCCACTTCGATCCCATACCCTGAGCCCATGTCCCCCCGTTTCTAAGGGGTTAGTGCGCGATCTGGCACTCATCCCCCAGGCTTCACAGGAGCGTCCCACCCGCCCTGGACTACCGTTTCAGCGTTTTTAGTTGCTGTTTCTTGGCCACGTCTGACCATCCAAACTACCGTTGCAGCGCACCATCCACCACCACCGGCTTTCTACTCACCCGCCTGCTCCAGCAACTGCAGCAGCGCCTCGTGATACGTCAACTTTTTGCGGTCCGCGAAGGCAACAAAGCGGTTATACCCGCTCTCCGTCAGCCGGATCGCCAGATGCCGCGTCGGTTCGCTCGGAACCGCACGCCGCCGCCGTCCCGCTGGTCGCGTCCCTTCCCCGCCGCCCCCGCTCTCCCGGCTGATAAACCCATGCGGTGCCGCAGCCGCGTCAATCGCGGCTAAATCCACCGCCAGCCGCGGCCGCACCGCTGAAAAGGTAGCAAGCCGGTCCGTCAAAGACCCCCCTTCCTCCTCCTCCTCCACCAGCCCAAATTTATTCACGCAACCCTCCCCTTCTCAATCTCCTGCAGCAACCCAATCAGTTCCTCCGCCAGCTCGTGAACATTTTCGTACGCCGCGTCCAAGTTCCCCACTTTTAGGTCCGTCATCTCTCCTAAGGTCAGTCGCTCCACAAAGAGCGCTTTAAACGCCATTCGTTCTGCCAAGTTTGTCCGGAAGCGAGGAATACCGGAAGCCTCAATCTCCGCCTCCAGCTGCCGCTGCACGGAAGAAACCGGAGCCCCGGGCGCAGGCGTTCGCGTCATCAGCACCCGAAACGGGATGCGCCGAGCCGAGTTTGACCGCTGCGCCACCTTTTCTTCATCTCGAACCGCTCGAATGGCCTTCCCGGCCTGCCGCACATCCACCGCACTCGCCTGCACCGGAACAATGACAAAGTCGGCCATCGCAATCGACCGTGAAACCAAGAGACTTGCCGTTCCCTCCAGGTCAATAAAAACAAATTGGTGTGGCTGTGCTTCCAGCACCTCCATCAGGTTCGATTCCCGCACTCCGCCAACGACTTGCAGCGTCGTCTTCGATTGTCCGTTCTTCTTCCAGTCCATAATCGGCTGGTTGGGATCCGCGTCAAGCACACTAACGCTTGCGCCCTGCTGCGCCAGATACGTTGCGAGCAGCAGGGTCGTCGTACTCTTACCCGCCCCCCCTTTAGGATTTGAAACTGCGATAACTGGCATCAACACTCACTCTTTCTTACTGCGATATCGCAACAATACCGCACGCGCCTGCGATATCGCTTATTTATCGTTGCGGTATCGCAGAAGTAAATAGGCTAATTGCAATATCGCATATTGCGACTCAAGTGCTGCGATATCGCTTGTCGCGAAAACACCCGCGGTCTTCCGGGTGTAAGCTTCGCTAATACAAATCAAGAATCATCTTCGATAATCCCGGACCACGAATGCCAAAAGCCTCCGACAGCTTCGCCAAACCAACAACAAGTAAGCGTCCCGCCAGCCGTCGTACGCCCAAAGCATCAAAACCAGTGCCCGAACCTTACGTCGATCCCCACCAGCAGGACGACAACTTCAGCATGCCCTCCGAGCAACTCACCCTCACCTCCGAGCCCGTCCCGGACGAGGTTGAAGGCCTCTCTCCCGTCGCCATGCGCCTCCTCCAGGCCGCGACCGACATGAAGCAGTCGCCCGACTCCTACGAGCGAGCCTTCCTCGCACGCCAGCTGATCCAGTGCACCTTCCCGCACTCCGACCCCGGCAATATTCCCATCTGGAGCCGCACGAACGGCAATCTCACTCTTTCCATTCGCCCCTTGTACGACGAAGAAAAAGCCGCCCATAAGTATCCGTATGGGACTATTCCGCGACTTTTTTTGTACTGGATGGTGACGGAGGCGGCGCGGACCAAAAAGCGGCGGCTTTACCTGGGGCAGACGTATCCGGATTTTATGCGGAAGCTGGGGTTAAACCCTGCAAATGGGGGGGTTCGCAGTGATTCCAGGCGACTTAAGGACCAGATAGAACGGATGCTGCGGGCCACCATCAGCTTCAAGCAGACCTTCAAAAAAGACGGGAAAACCGGCGATGCGTGGCTGGATATGCAGATTGGGCCGGAGGCGGTTTTGTGGTGGAACTTCGACAAGGACTCGCAGAACTCGCTCTTTGAAAGCTACATTGAGCTGAGCGAAAAGTTCTACAGCGCCATCACCTCCAGCCCCATTCCGCTCGACCTGCGGGCTCTGCGGGCCCTTCGCAAATCGCCGCTTTCGCTGGACCTTTACTCCCTCATCTGCCACAAGACCTACAGCGCCCGCAAGGATAACGACACCAAGACCATCCCCTGGGAGGGCCTGCATCGGCAGATGGGCGCTGAATACAAAGAACTTAGGAACTTCAAGCAGAAGGTCGTCGCCACCGTCCGCAAGATACGCCTGGTGTACCCGCAGATGAAGGTCGACCTCTCCGAGACCGGGATGCACATTCACCCCGCCCCCCTTGCCATCCCGGAGCGCGCCGGGACGGAGGCTTTTCCCACCATTGAAGCCGAGATTCCACGTCCTCGCCGCCGCATCAGTCGCTAGACGCGGGGCCAAGGGGCAGGGAAGAATGCGCTGAAACGGTAGCAGTTCCCAGGCGCGACCACGCGCACGCCTGTGGTGAATTACGTTGAAGTTGTGGAGTTTGGTATGGCTAAGGTGGACAAGGAACAGCATCTAAGGATGGTGTGAGGGCCGCGATGCAATCGGGACGGCATACGCTGAAACGGTAGCGCCCCAGACCGGCGAGTTACGCTGAAACGGTAGCAGACGCCGTTCCTCTGCACCGCTCTTGGTGCAACTCCGACCCGGACCCCTCTTCTGCTACCGTTTCAGCGGCGGTACTGCTTCCACTGCGCGCAAAATGCGCTGAAACGGTAGCAGTCCCACTGGTCATCCACCCTCGAGTCCCCGCTGGCCACGCTGAAACGGTAGCAAGTCGCACCTTACAGGTCCAGCCAGTGTCCGATTCACGTCGCTGAAACGGTAGTTGAGCCAAAGAATGCACTCATCACTGCGCCAATCGCTCCGGCAAGCTCCCAAATATCCTTCGTTGAGCCTGAAAAGGGCTGAATTTCATCCACGCTGCATCGGTAGCGGAGAAATGGCAGGGAACTCACCGCCTCCAAGCCGAAACGGTAGCCTTTCCACGCCAAAACGGAAGCGTCTCCACGCTGAAACGGTACGCCTTCCACGCCGAAACAGTAGTCGATCGTCTGCTGCTTAAAGGAAGCCTATAGTTTTTGCCTTTAGCTTCTGCCTTTACACTCCGTAGCTTTTCTATGAACGCCGGCTACTTCAAGCCAGTCTTCGCAGGACCCACGCGAAGACGATATCCTCAACGCAATGTCCGTTCTCCGCCACATCGCCAACCTCTGGACCTTCTGGGAGCATCCCACACCCTCTTCCGAGTGGACCCTTCGCGACAAGGTCCTAGCCCTTGCGGATGCGGGCTTCGATGGCGTCTGCTGGGCGGGCAGCCCTGAGCTGGCCGAAGAGCTGGACCGCAACAAGCTGATCTTCGTCGGCGGCATGGCCACGGCGGATGAGTCCGCCATCCCGGCGCTGCTTGAAAACGAAGCCCGGCACGGCGCGAAGCAGGTGAACGTGCAGCTGGGCGCAGACGATACCTTGCTGCCAGAGGCACTGCGAATGACGCTGACGCTGATGGAGCACGGCAGACGCCTTGGCTTGTTGCCTGCGGTCGAAACCCACCGCGGCACCTGCACCGAGACCCCGGAGAAGACCTACGCACTTGCCGATGCCTACCAGCAGGCCACCGGCGAGCTGCTTCGCCTGTCCATTGACCCGTCCCACCACGCCGTCGTCAAGCACCTGACGCCGGACCTCTTCTCCAAGCGCCTGCTGACCCGCCCGGAGCTGATCCAGCACGCGCAGCAGTTTCATTTCCGGCCGTTCAATGGCCACCACGCACAGGTCGCCATTACGGACACGCACGGCGAGCTGACCCGCGAGGTCCACGAGTGGCTGCCCTTCGCCGAAGACCTGCTTCGCTGCTGGCTGCGGACCAGCGCCAACGCGGACCAGGAGATCTTCCTTTGCCCGGAGCTTGGCCCGCTGCCCGGCGGCTACCGGCTGTCGACGTTCCCGAACTCCTGGGAAGACGCCAAGATCCTGCGCGGTGAGCTCGACAAGCTTTGGCGGAGCGTGACGGCCTAACCGTCCGACTCCCGCCGCCGGTAGTCCCCGGGCGAGCATCCCAGGACGCTGCGGAAGACGCGGTGAAATTGCGCGTAGCTGCCGAAGCCCGCGTCCAGTGCGGCGTTGAGCATGGTCTGCCTCGCACCGGTACCGTAGAGCTCCAGAAACCGCGAGACTCGCTGGCGGTTGCGAAACTCCACCATGGTCATGCCGGTCTGCTGATGGAACAGCCGGCTGAGGCGGCCTGAGCTCAAGCCTGCACGTTCGGCCATGGCCTCCAGGCTCATGGCCTCGGCATCGTCCGAGATCAGCCGCGCCGCGCGTTCGACCGCCGGATGGACATCCTTGACTGCGATCTCTGCCGCGCCTTCAAAGCAGCGCCACGCCTGCAGCAGCACATAGCTCAAGCCGGCGTTGAACATTGCGGCACGGCCTTCGTTCGCGGCCAGTTCCGTCAGGGCTCCGTCGAGCCGCTTATGCTCGGCCATCGCGAGCCGCCTGCAGCAGGCCTCGTCGGAATCGTCGGCGAGCAGCAGCTTCGCGGCCGGGTCATCAGCCACGCGGCGGATGGCCTTGCGCCGGAAGACCCCGACCCACATCTCAAAGTCAGCCGTGAGCTCCAGCAGCACATGCTCCTGCGCGGGGAAGAGCCAGACCAGGTCGCCGCGCCGGATCTGGTAGCGCCGGTTGGCGAGCAGATAGGTTCCGGTCCCCTGCGTGACCAGGTTCAGCTCCAGCTCCGCATGGCGATGCTGCTGGTTGCTGTAGCCCGGATTGCGGTAGCGCCAGAGGTATCCGTTCAGCGCGTTCGGGATGTTGAGGTGTTCTCGCATGGGCGACAAAAAACGATAACAAGTCGGCGCGGAAATGAGAAGCCAGTCGTATCCGCGCACTCCTACTATGCCGTCCATGAGCTTCGTTATCTCTGAACAGCAGCGTGAACTCTACCGGACAGAGGGTTACCTGATCCTGCCCGCCGTCATTCCTCCAGCCATGTTGAACATGCTGCGCGAGGATTGCTCCTACTACCTCGGGTACTACGACTCGATTATGGACGCGAAGGGCGTGCAGACGGAGAACCTGAGCCACCGCGGCAAGCGCTACTTCATCAACAACCGCTACCGGCTGAGCAATCGCCTGTACAAGTTCATCTTCTCCGACCTGATGGCGGAGGTGGCGCGCGCGACCGTGGGCGATGATGCGTATCTGTTCCACGAGCAGTGGGTGGTAAAGGGTGCGGAGCAGGGGATGAAGTTCGCGTGGCACCAGGACAGCGGCTACGTGAAGTGGTATGACCCGAAGACCAACCATAAGCCGTACGTGACGTGCTGGTGCACGCTGGACGATGTGAGCGAAGAGAACGGCACGGTGTACCTGCTGCCGCACTCGCGGGCGAATACGCGCGGGACGATCATCGACCACTTCAAGGAAGAGGGGACGAACGATCTGATCGGGTATACGGGCTCTGACCCGGGCGATGCGGTGGTGGTGCCGGCGGGCTCGATCGTGGCGTTCGATTCGACGGTGTTCCATCGCTCCGGGCCGAACAAGACGGAGAACATGCGCCGGATCTATCTGCCGCAGTACAGCGCCGCGCCCATCCTGCGGCCGGACGGGCAGGCGTGGGCGATTGCGACGCCGTTCCTGAAGGACGGCAAGAACGTCTACAACCATGCCGAAGACACCAAGGAACACTGGGGTCCGTTCCCGGAAGCGAAGAAGGAAGAAGCGGCGTAAGCAGTCTGGGCGGCAGGGCAGGGAAGTGGCCGTGGAGAAGCATCGCGTCAAGCGTGTAGTCTTCTCCGCGGCCGTGGCATCAGGCCGGAGACAGTTACTGTGAGCATGGAAACTCTGGCCCCCGCGCCCACGACGAGCGACTCTGTGAGAGGGCCGTCGCTGCTGACTGGGCGGCTGAGCTATGCGTCGTCTGAGATTGGCGGGCAGCTGATCTTCTGCGTCATCTCTTTTTACCTGCTCAAGTTTTATACGGATGTGTATGGGATTTCGGCTGCGGCGGCGGGGTCCATCCTGCTGCTGGCGCGGTTCGTCGATGCGTTCGATGCGCCGGTCTGGGGCATCGTCTTTGACAAGACGCATAGCCGCTGGGGCAAGAGCAGGCCGTGGTTCCTGTGGCTCTGCGTGCCGTTCGCGCTCTTCGGCACGATGACGTTTCTGACGCCGAGCCTGGGGCCGACGGCGAAGATCGTCTACGCGGCCGTGACGTATGTGCTGTGCAGCGTGCTGTACACGGGCATCAATACGCCGGTGACGTCCATCCTGTCGGCGCTTTCGCCGAGCTCGCAGGAGCGGCTGACGCTGACGAGCTTCCGGATGTTTGGGTCCAAGCTGGGCGTGCTGGTGGTGAACCTTTCGGTGTTGAAGTTTGTGCAGATCTTCGGGCATGGGAATGATCGGCTCGGGTTTATGCGGGTGATGCCGTTCTATGCGCTGGCCAGCGTGGCGCTGTACCTTTTCGCGTTCCGCAACCTGCGGGAGGTGGTGCCGGAACAACGCCAGCACCTCGCCATCCGCGACAGCCTACGGGCGCTGCGCGGCAACGGGCCGTGGTGGATCATCTTTTTGAGCAGCCTCTGCTTCTGGGTGGCGTTCATCGCGCGCATCTCCACCGCGCCGTACTTCTTTGAGTACCTGCTGCACCGGCCGGACCTGACGCCGATCGCGAACAGCCTGGACTTCGCCTCGCTCGCGACCATTCTGTTCATTCCCTTCTTCTGCCGCGTTGCTTCGAAGCGGAACGTGTGGGCGCTTGCTTTGGCCGGCTCCGCGCTGGCGCAGTTCCTGCTGTTTGCGGGAGTTCGCAGCAACTCGATTGTCCTGGTCATGGTCGCGTGGGTCGCGGGCATTCTCGCCAGCGGCGTCGCCATGGCCATGCCCTTCACGCTGCTTTCGGACGCGGTGGACTACGGCGAGTGGCGCTCCGGCATCCGAGCCGCGGGCCTGCTCACCGCCATCGGCGCGGCCTTTTGCCTCAAGGCCGGCAGCGGCCTCGGCGGGGCCATCCCGGCCATGATCCTCAGCCGCTTCGCCTACGTCCCCAACGCCGTGCAAACCCCGCACGCACTCCTTGGCATCCAGCTCAGCTTCATCTGGCTTCCCGCGCTCGGCTACGCCCTTGCCATCCTGCCGGTGCTCTTCTATCACCGCTACGAGCGTGCCGAGCACACCATTCGTCAGCAACTCACCGAACGCCGCGCCCTAGCCGCGACCCTCAGCTCCAGCACATAGGACGTCATGCTCTCACTTGAATCGCACGCCGGCGAAGCCGTCTTCATCCACGAGCATCGCCGCCTCCGCATCTCCTTCATCACTCCCGCCATCGCCCGCATCACGTACACGGAAGCCCCCGCGTTCTCGCAAACCCCAAGCCTGATCGTCACCGCCGCATCCCGCTTCACCGCGTTCGAACTCGAAGACTCACCCACGCACTTCACCCTCACCACGCCCGCCCTCCGCCTCGTCCTCGATAAACACACCGCAGCCATCCAGTACCTCGACGCCACGGGCAACGTCCTCCTCCGCGAACCCGCCAGGGGAGGGAAGCACCTCACCGCCAAGCCCGTCTACCGCAACATCTTCACCCCAAACCCGGAAGCCGCCTTCACCGCCAACTCCGGCGACTCCGTGGACGGAGCCCGCGCCGACGCCGCCACCTGCACCACCGTCTTCGACCGCACCGCCTACGAAGCCCGCCTCGACCTCGTCTTCGCGAACCCCGCGGAAGAAGCGCTCTTCGGCCTTGGCTCGCACGAGGAAGGCTACGGCAACCTCCGCGGCCGCTCGGTCGAGCTCTACCAACAAAACATGAAGGCCGTCGTCCCTGTCCTCGTCTCCACCCGGGGCTATGCGCTGCTCCTGGACTGCGGCTCGCTGATGACCTTCCACGACGACGCCTTGGGCAGCTATCTCTGGGCCGACTGCGTCGACGAACTCGACTTCTACTTCCTCGCCGGCTCCACGCTCGACTCACTCCACGGCGGTCTCCACCACCTCACCGGCCCCGCCCCCATGCTCCCCCGCTGGGCCTTCGGCTTCCTCCAGTCCAAGGAGCGTTACGTCACCGCCCAAGAACTCCTCGGCGTCGTCCGCGAGTACCGCCGCCTGCAAGTTCCGCTGGACGGAATCGTGCTCGACTGGAAGTCTTGGCCCAACGGCGCAGGCTGGGGCCAGAAGTCGTTCGACCCCGCCCGCTTCCCCGACCCCGCCGCCCTCACCCAGGCCCTCCACGCCGAAGGCGCCCACCTGATGATCTCCATCTGGCCCATCATGACCGGGGGCTGCGAAGACCAGCGGGAGCTAGTAGCGGCAAACCACATGCTCGGCAACCAGAGCACCTATGACGCCTTCTCCCCGGAAGCCCGCACCCTCTACTTCCAGCAAGCCAACCGCGGCCTCTTCGCTCACGGCGTAGACGCCTGGTGGTGCGACTGCACCGAGCCCTTTGAAGCTGACTGGTCCGGCGCAGTCAAGCCCGAGCCCCACGCCCGCCTCGCGCTCAACACCGCCCAGTCCAAGCGGTACCTCGACCCCGCCCAGATCAACACCTACTCCCTCGCCCACTCGCAAGGCATCTACGAAGGCCAACGCGCCACAGACTCCCCGAAGCGCGTCCTCAACCTCACCCGCTCGTCCTACGCCGGCCAGCACCGCTACGCGACCGTCACCTGGAACGGCGACATCTCCGCCACCTGGGAGACCCTTCGCCGATGCATCCCGGAGGGCATCAACTTCTGCGCCACCGGAGAGCCCTTCTGGACCGTCGATATCGGCGGCTTCTTCCTCGCGCACAACCCCGCGCTCTGGTTCTGGCGCGGCGACTCGAACGCCGGAACCCGCGGCCTCACCCCCGCGGACGCCCTCGCCCCGGACCCCGCCGATACCGGCTCGACCGACCTCGGCTTTCACGAGCTCTACACCCGCTGGCTCCAGTACGCCACGTTTCTACCGATGATGCGTTCGCACGGCACCGACGCCGCCCGCGAGATCTGGCGCTTCGGCGCGCCCGGCACCCGCGTGTACGACGTCCTCGCCGCCTTCATCCGCCTCCGCGCCCGCCTGGTGCCGTTCCTCTACTCGCTCGCCGCGCAGGTCACCCTCCACGCCCGCCCCATGATCCGCGCCGTCGCCCTCCAGTTCCCGCAGGACCCGCGCACCCACGACCTCCTCGACCAGTTCCTCCTCGGCCCCAACCTCCTCGTCTGCCCCGTCACCAGCCCCATGTACTTCGGCCCCGAATCCACGCCCCTCAACGGCATCCGCGAGACCCGCCCCGTCTACCTCCCCGCCGGCGCGGCATGGTTTGACTTCTGGACCAACACCCCATACCCCGGCGGCCAGACCATCACGGCCGACGCCCCACTCGAACGCATTCCCCTCTATCTCCGCGTCGGATCCATCCTCCCCCTCGGCCCCCCTCGCCAGCACGTTGCGGAAGCCCCCTCGGCTTCGCTCGAGCTCCGCATCTACACCGGCGCCGACGCGCACTTCACCCTTTACGAAGACGACGGCACCACCTACGCCTATGAGCAAGGCGCTTACGCCACCGTCGAAATCGCCTGGCAGGAGTCCACCCAGACCCTTACCCTCTCCGCCCGCACCGGTTCTTTCCCGGAGCTCACCGCCACCCGCCAGCTCCACCTCCACTTCCTCTCCGCCACCTCTCATGCCACCCAAACAGCACGCTACAACGGTAGTCTCCTCACCCTGCGCAAACCCTTATGACGACTTCCATCAAGACCGCCCTCATCGCCCTCTCACTCGTTCCCGCCGCAGCTCTCGCCGCCCGCAAGCCCATTGAGGCATACACCATCGCCGTCTCCCCTACCGGCTCGGACGCGGCAGACGGCACGCCCGCACACCCCTTCCAGACGCTGCAGCGTGCCCAGCAAGCCGTCCGCGAGCACAACACCACAGGCAACGTCGTCGTGCAGCTCGCGGACGGCACCTGGAGGCTTACAGCGCCGCTGCGCTTCGCCTCGGCCGATGGCGGCCAGCCCGGCGGCCCCACCGGGCATTACACGGTCACCTGGGCTGCCGCGCCCAACGTCCACCCCGTCCTCTCCGGCGCCGTCCGCGTCACCCACTGGACCCTGAGCGACCCCGCCAAACACATCTGGTCTGCCGAGACCACCAAGGGACAAGACACCCGCCAGCTCTGGGTCAACGACCACCTCGCCCCCATGGCCCAGCTTGAGCTCAAGCGCGCCGACTACACCTTCACCCGCGCCGGCCTGACGCCTAAACCTTCCGCCCCGACGTTCCCGGAGCTGGCCAACGATACCCGCCTCGAACTCCGCGCCACCGGCTTCTTCACCGAGCGCGTCGCTCCCGTCGAGCGCCTCACCGCCAAAGAAATCACCATGCGCCAGCCCGCCTGGGACAACAACCTTTGGGGCTATGACACCATCGAGAAGCCCTACCACCCCGAGTCCGCGCACCTCATCCTCGCCAACTCCCCGCGCCTCATCCGCTCCCCCGGCCAGTGGGCCATCGCTCCCGCAGAGGGCAAGCTCTACCTCCGCCCCGAAGGCGATGCCGACCCCAACACCCTTGACGTCGAACTCCCGGTCGTTGAGGTCCTCGTCTCCATCGCGGGCAGCCTCGACAAGCCGATAGAAAACCTCCACTTCGAAGGCATCCGCTTCTCCCACACCACCTGGCTCGGCCCGTCCGGCCCGGAGGGCTACGCCAGCCAGCAGAGCGGGTCGTTCCTGACCGGCCACGCGGCTGCCTTCCCCGCAGACCCCATTGCCACCTGCGATGAAGGCTGCCCCGCCTTTGAAACCGTGCGCAACGAGTGGACCCAGATCCCCGCCTCCATCCAGGTCTCCGCCGCCAACCTCATCTCCTTCACCTCCTGCGTCTTCGCGCACCTCGGCCAGTACGCCCTCGGCATCGGCAACGACGCCCCCAACCTCCTCGCCAAGGTCGGCCTCGCCACCTCCGACATCACCGTCACCCGCAGCGTCTTTACGGATGACGCCGGCGGAGCCGTCCTCGCCGGAGGCGTCCGCCGCGACGCCCACCACCCCGGCTACCCCGGCCTGGACGCGCGCCTCATCAACCGCCAGCTCGCCGTGACCAACAACCGCATCCAGTCCGTCGCCCGCGACTACCGCGACCACTCCGCCATCCTCAGCACCTATGACGAGGGCGCGCTCATCCTCCATAACGACATCGCGGACGTCCCGTACGACGCCATCGACGTGGGCTACGGCTGGGGCATGCATGACGCCGGCGGCAACCCCAACTACCGCGTCCGCATGCACGGCTACGACGCGCCCCAGAACCTCGTCTACCGCACACCCACCACGCATCATGACGTCGTCGTCGCCAGCAACCGCGTCCACGGCGCCAAGCACTTCTTCCATGACGGTGGCGCCATCTACAACCTCTCCGCCAGCCCCAACACCCTCATCACGGAAAATTACATCTTCGATAACTCCGCCCAGATCGGCCTCTACCTTGACGAGGGCTCCCGCTTCATCACCGTTCGCCGCAACGTCGTGCAGGACCCCGGCAGCGAGTGGCTCAACGTCAACACCGCCCACAGCGCCCTCCCCTTGCGCATCTCCACGGACAACATCGCCACCGGCAACTGGCATGATGGCACCAAGATTGGCGGCCTCTGGACCAACTACGAAAACAACCTCATCCTGGACGATCACCTGATCCCCCCCAACACGCCAGTCAATCAGTGGCCCGCTGAAGCCCAGTCCGTCATGCGGAACGCGGGCATCGAGCCCTCCGCCGGCTCCGTCGCCTACGGAGACGCCATCCCGGACCCCAACGTCCTCGCCCCTGCACCCCCAACCCCCGTTTCTTCCCAATAAATCCCGAATTCCCGCACACCTCACCCGGCGCGCAAGCCCCGCAGCCCCCTTGCGCCCATCCTCCCGTCCGCCTCGCGGAACCGTCGCGTCCCCTCCTCTTCCGTTCCGACCCACAAACAAGTTCTCTGTTGACACTCCCCATCGCACTCCGTACGTTGGCCCCAAATTCAATTGACACCTACGCCTCACCGCACGGCTTCGGAGACCTTCGCAATGACCACCACTCAGCCCCGCTCGCAAGTCCGCAATCTCCTCATCCACCTCTCCGCACTCTTCCTGCTGCTCTTCGCCGCGGTCCTCCTCCCTGCCCAGAACACCACCGCCGGAGCCCTCATCGGCACCATCACCGATCCCACCGGCGCCGCCATCCCCGGCGCGGCCGTCAAGGTCACCAACCAGGGCACCGGCGCCATCGCCAACGGCGTCTCCACCTCCAAGGGCTCGTACGACGTCGAAAACCTCCCCGGCGGCGACTACACCCTCACCACCACCCTCGCCGGCTTCTCAGAGCTCACCATCAAGGACATCCACCTCGATCCCGGCCAGCGCCGCGGCCAGGACGTCAAGCTCGCCATCGGCAACATTGACACCAAGGTTGATGTCCAGGCAGACACCCTCGCCGTCCAGACCGAGTCCGCCGAATCCGGCGGCACCATCTCCGCCAAGGAAGTCGCCAACCTCATGCTCAACGGGCGAAACTTCCAGCAGCTCGCCACCCTCGTCCCCGGTGTCTCTTCCATCAAGGGCGCAAACTCCCAGGTCGATGAAGGCTACCTCGGCCAGACCAACCTCATCGTCGGCGGCTCCTCCGTCGAGCAGACCACCTACACCATCGACGGCGTCTACAACATGACGCCCTCGGCCCTCATCAACGTCAACATCACCCCCTCCATCGACGTCATCAACGAGATGCGCGTCCTCAAAAACGCATACTCCGCCAAGTATGGCTACGCCGGCTCCGGACAGATCCTCATTGACACCAAATCCGGCACCAGGGAGTTTCACGGCACCGGCTACGAGTACATCCGCAACAACAGCTTCGCCGTCGCGCGCCCATACTCCATCTCCGGCATCCCCGTCACCAGCAGCTCGCTCCACCTCAACATCTACGGCTTTACCTTCGGCGGTCCCATCCAGATCCCCAAGGTCTACCACTCAGATCGCTTCAAGACCTTCTTCTTCACCGGCGCCGAGTTCAAGACCAATCACTACGCCTCCCTCCTCAACAGCCGTTCCGAACTCACCGCCACCCAGCGCCTCGGCGATCTCAGCCAGAGCTACCCCGGCACCGTCTGCACCGGCTCCGGAGCCAACGCAGCCGCATCCGCCGCCGCCGGATGCACCGCGGCCACCAATAACGTCACCCGCTTCCTCACCTGCGATAGCTACTGCTCCAGCCTCCTCGCGGCCCGCAACCTCACCCCCGCAACCTGCTTCACCAAGGACGCCAGCGGCGTCACCAACCACATCAACCCCGCCTGCTTCGATCCCGCGTCCGCCTACTTCATCAACCCCGCCAACAACTTCCTCCCGCTCCCCAACGTCCCCGGCAACAACTACAGCAGCTTTGCCAACTACGTCAACACCAACCCGGAGCTCGACAATCAAAACGACACCTTCTACCGCATAGACCAGCACATCGGCGACAAGCACCTCGTCACCCTCCGTTACATGCATGAGGAGGTCAATGACATCCGCCCTGCCCGCAACTACAACGACCCCGCCCCCAACCCCGGCGCCACCGTGTACACCCCCGCGGCCAACATGCTCGCCCGCTGGAATTACAACGTCACTCCCACCATCATCAACACCGCCTCGCTCGCATACACCTACCAGAAGGTCGTCCTCAACCCCACCGGCAACTACTTCATTCCCAATGGCCTCATCAAACAGGCCTTCTCCAACGGCGACAATCGTCTCCCCGGCATCGGCATCGGCGGGTATTACTCCTGGCTCGGCGTCGGCGCTCAGCCCAACTACTCCAAATCCGGCGATGGCATCGTCTCGGATGACGTCAGCTACGTCAAGGGTCGCCACGTCATCTCCGGCGGCGGCTTTTACATGTGGAACATCATCCGCCTCAACGCCTCCTCCTTCGGCCAGGGAAACTTCTCCTTCGGCAGCACCCACACCGGAGACGTCGCGGGCGACTTCCTCCTCGGTACCCTCAGCTCTTACTCCCAGGCCAGCATCCAGCGCTCCGGCGTCTTCCACCAGCACTGGTTTGAGTTCTATGCCCAGGACGATTGGAAGGCCACCCCGCGCCTGACCCTCAACTACGGCCTCCGCTACAGCTTCTACTCCCCCACCACCAAGGAAGGAAACGACATCTCCAACTTCGTCGCCTCCGCCTTCGATCCTTCCATGGCCCCGGTCGTCACCCCATACGGCGCCTTCTCCAACCCCGCCGCTCCTGTCACCGCCTCTGGTTCGCCGGCCAACCTCGCCACCAACGGCATCGTCTCCGCCTGCAACGGTATCCCCTGCGGCATCACCACGCCAAAGAAGGGTCTCGTCTCTCCGCGCCTCGGCTTCGCATACCGCATCAACGATCGCGGCACCCTCTCCCTCCACGGCGGTTACGGCGTTGGATACACCCAGGTCGGCATGTTCCAGACCTCCGGTCTCCTCTCCAACGCCCCCTTCGTCACCACCGCCAACTACTCCAACACCCAGTTCTCCAATCCCGCCGCGGGCAATGCCAACGCACCCAGCTTCGCCTCGGCCACGCCGCTCGATAGCACCTACCGTCCGGCCATGATCCAGTCCTGGTCGCTCACGCTGGAAAATGAGATCGTCCCTCACGGCGTCCTTGCCATCGCATACGCCGGCAACAAGACGGATCACATCTTCTCCAGCAACGTGGATGACAACTACCCCGTCTTCAAAGCCACCACGTACACCGCCAACTGCGCCGCCAACTCCGCCAACCCGGCCACCACCGGAAGCATCGTTCCCAACCACTCGTACGACTTCGACCCCTGCCTCAACTCCGGCAACAACACCGTCGCCACCGGCCCCGGTTACAACGTCAACGCCAAGCAGACCAACGCCAACTACTACCGTCCCTACCAGGGTTACGGCGGCCTCTCCGCCGGCCACTCGGAAGGCCTCGCCAACTACAACGCCCTCCAGACCGGCTTCGTCTATCGCCTCCACGCCCTCCAGCTCAACCTCGCGTACACCTGGTCCAAGTCGCTCGGCGATCAGAACCCCACCGGCGCAGGCACCGGGTACGATTCAGCCACCGGCTTCACCCAGCCTTACAACCCCAAGGCGGACTACGGCCTGCCCAACTACGACCGCACCCACGTCTTCACCGGTGCGTACGTGTATGAGCTTCCCTTCTTCGCCCACTCCAATCACCTCCTCGCCCGTGAGCTGCTCTCACATTGGGGAACCTCCGGCCTGGCCACTCTGGAAAGCGGCTTCGCCGCCACCGTCGGTCTCAGCTCCTCCACCTCCGGCCTCACCAGCCGTCCCAACCAGTTCGCCCCCGTCCCCAAGATGAGCCACACCAGCGGTAAGAAGGCGCTCGGCCAGGCCCCGCTGTACGGCTATAACGTCTTCCAGCTTCCCGCATTCGGTTACTTCGGAAACGCCCACGTCGGCAACATCCGCGGACCCCGTGAGATCAACTTCGCCACCGCCGTCAACAAGACCTTCCCCATCACGGAGCGCATCGGCGTCCAGCTCCGCGCGGAAGCCTTCAACGTCTTCAACCACCCCAACATCACCTCCGTCGGCAGCACCTTCAGCAACAGCGCAGCCACCAACGCCTCCAGCTTCGGATACGCGACCGGCGCCGGCGACATGCGCCAGATGGAGTTCTCCGGCCGCATCAACTTCTAACCCTCAATCCACCACGTCGGGTGCCCCATCCTTTTCGCGGTCTCATCGCGAATAGGGTGGGGTATCGGGCGCAAGCCCGACCGCTCTCCTTTCCC